>JANOPA010000001.1:0-117319 GCA_031421635.1 Betaproteobacteria bacterium
GTCGGGCTAATGGAAAATCTCGGTTCAAGCAAGGCCAAGCCGTGTATGCGGCGGCTGGGGCTTTGAAATCGTTCCGAACGCCGCCCTATCCTTCGACCCATAATTTGGGAACCTGCCGAATGAGTACCAAGGCCAGTGACGGGGTGTGCAACAAATTTGGTCAGACCCATGACATTAAGAATTTGTTCATTTCTGACGGTAGCCAATTCACGACCGGGGGCGCTGAGAATCCAACGCTCACGATTGTGACCCTGGCGATTCGGCAAGCCGATTTCATTGCCAAGCAAATGAAGCAACGTACGATCTAAGTGTCTGTTAGGGTGCAAGCAGCGATGTTTGTTGCTTGCAGTCCGACGAGGGGAGCCTTATGTGTCAGGTCTATGCGATGACCGATCCGATTCTCTACGAATCACGTTCGCGATCAGTCCGAATTCACGGTGCGATCACCGGTATTCGTTTAGAAAATTTGTTCTGGCAGCTTCTGTCGAGTATGGCGGAGTCTGGGGGAATGACCACTAATCAACTGATCGTGAAGTTGCATGGAGAGGTGGGTCGGCATCGTGGGGAGGTCACTAATTTCACCTCGTTTCTTCGCGTCACCTGTTTGCGCTACCAGGCCTTGCTGGTCGACTCCAATGTGCTGACTGAATCGGATTCGCCTTCGCAAGAGCCGACGTCCGCTCAGACGATGGTCTTTCCTCTTGAAGCAGTGCCACGACGCGACCCACCCAAGATCGTGCAACCTGGGGTGGCGCAGCGGTCGTAAAGGCGGGCATCATCGACGCGTATGCAGCGCGCTGATTTCTAGTTTCGAGTCTCCGGTTGGGGCGGTGTAATTAATGCACCGCCCATTTTTCCACCGCAGCAATCCCTAGACCAAAAGCGACCGACTCGAAACGCTCACCTTCGACCGACCTTGCGTTTGGAACTACTTGAGCGATACAAGCGCGCAGGGCACTCAGGCCGGTTGAGCCGCCGGTAAAAAACAGCGACGTGATCTGCTCGGGCTTCAGACCCGCCTGGCTTATTGTGAACTGCGCCGCCTTAGCGATGGCCTGCAGCTCAGTGATAATCGCATCACCGACTTCCGTGTTCGTGATGTCTTTGATGAGCCCTTTTTCGACGTCATCCAAGCGCATCTGGAATTGGCCTTGTTCAGAGGCGTGAATTTTCGCCAGCTCAGCCTGAGCCAACAATTGATGACCCAGTCGGCCTTCGAGAACTTTCGACAGACGTGCGAAGTAGAGCTTGCTGCCGTACATATCGCGATGCGTAAAAAGCGCGGATTTGCTCTTTTGTGAGTACAGTGCGTTCACCATGTGCCAGGTCGCCAGCTCTCGGTAGATGCTGCCCGGCACAGCACGACCGTTGGGGTTGCTCGCCCCGAGTCCGAACAAGGGCATGATGCTAGTCAGTGACACGCGCCGATCAAAATCAGTACCGGCGACATGCACACCGTGGTTGGCCAGAATGCGGCTGCCCTCATGGTTGATATGAATGACCGAAAAGTCCGAGGTGCCGCCGCCAATGTCAGCGACCAGCGCGATTTGTTCGGTCACGGGCCTCTCGTCACTGTCGCTCGCGAAAGCCAGGGCCGCAGCGACGGGTTCATATTCGAAGGCGACGGATTTGAAGCCAGCCAGGAGGGCGGCCTCTTCTAGGGAGTCCTGGGCTTCTTGGTCTTTGGCCGGGTCATCGTCGACAAAGAAAGCAGGACGACCGATCAGGGCATGGGCCAAAGATTTGCCCGTGGCACGCTCTGCACGAAACTTAATACGCGATAAAAAATCGGCAATGATCTCGGTATAGCTCATCATCAGGCCCGGCCCGAGTTCGGTAGTGGAGCCCATCAAAGACGAGCCTAGAACGCTTTTGATAGAGCGTAACAAGCGGCCCTCGTCGAAGGCCATGTAGGCGGCAATGGCTGCTCGACCGATCTTGACCTCTTCGCCCGGCTCTGCCGGGTAAAACAGGGCGGTGGGGAGGTTCTGGGCCCCACCCTCAAGGGCAATGAGGGTGGGGTAGTTGTCAATACACACTGCGAGAGACGAATTAGACGTGCCAAAGTCAATCGCGCAGAAATCTTCTTGGGGGGAGGGTGTTTTACTCATCGGGCCGTGATTATTCACTAAAACTGGCGGCGATGGGGTTTGTAAGAGGCTTGAACCGCTTTTCGCCTAGGGTGTAAGCTCTAAAACATGAGTTGTCTAACGCTTTTTCGCCTGGTTTCGCCCCGATTTGGCCTCCGAGCCCGAGGCTTGGCGGCTCGCCTAGCTGTTCGCTTGGCTGTTCTTGTGGCCCTCGGTCATAGTGGATCTTCAATCGCTCAGGACTATGCACGGGAGCAGAGATGGGCCGAAGAAATTATCCCAAGCTTGCTGGTCGGCGAAGCGGTTCAAATCATGGCGACCAGCGGGAAACCTTTTCTGGGCTTGTTCGCGAAGAGTTCGCGCCCTGCTCGGGCAATACTTCTTTTGCATAGTGTGGGTACGCATCCTGACTTTGGGGTCATTGGCGCCTTACGTGCCCATTTGTTTGATTTGGGGTACACGACGCTTTCAATTCAGCTCCCGGTGCAGGGTCGCGATGCGAAGCTCGAAGACTATTACCCCAAGGTATTTGGCGATGCAAAGGATCGTATCGGGCGATCCCTGGAATGGTTGAAGGCAGCGGGGTTCGACAAATCTGTCATGGTTTCGCACACCATGGGCTCGTGGATGGCCAATGAATACCTTGACGAACACCACGCTAAGGCGCAAGTGTCGGCCTGGGTGTGTATGTCGCTGACCGGGGGATACTCTTGGACGACAAGAACTTACGGCTTCCCGATTCTGGATGTCTATGCAGAAAATGACATTGCACCGACCATGAAGAGTAATGGCCGCAGGAAATTGGCACTGGTGCAAAGTGGGTCTCGCCAGTTTATGGTTAACGGCGCTGAAGCTGAGTTCGGGACGAAGGAGCGGCTGTTGGCGGAGGAGATCCGACGGTTTTTGGAAAATTAAAGCGAAAACTCAATCTCGACTTTTTGCCTAGTTGCGCGGCCCGAAAGGATGGAGTGGATCAACGGCGCAGCACTGTCTCCAAAATTAATGCATAATAAGTGCGATGATCACCTTCCTCAGCCGACGCCGATTCCCCTTACACGAGAAATGCGCGCGTTGAAAGCAGGTGTTTGAGCACCAAAATTTGAAAAATAAATTTTCAAACTTACAATCAAGCCGCGCCACTCGCGGCTTTTTTTACGCTTGTCTTTTCTGGAGCCTCCAATGAACGCTAAAGATTTACCCACCTCCGCTCTGATGAACATCACCTCCCGCCCTAACCTCGTGTTTATGGAGGGGTCGGGCTCTTGGCTTGTGGACAACCACGGCAAAAAGTATCTGGACTTTGTTCAAGGCTGGGCGGTCAATGCGCTCGGTCATTCGCCCAAGATCGTCAGTGATGCGTTGAGCACTCAGGCCACAAAACTGATTTCGCCTTCTCCTGCGTTTTATAACGAGCCGATGTTGCGCCTGTCGAATGGCCTGGTGATGAAGAGCTGCTTTCAGCAGGTTTTCTTCACTAACAGCGGTGCTGAAGCGAATGAGGGTGCCATTAAGCTGGCGCGTAAATGGGGCCAGAAGAAAAAGGCCGGCGCCTACGAAATCATTACCACGGTGGGCTCTTTTCATGGCCGTACTTTGGCGACGATGTCGGCCTCGGGCAAGCCGGGCTGGGATGTGATGTTTGCTCCTCAGGTGCCTGGTTTTCCGAAGGCGGAGTTCAATAACCTGGCTTCGGTTGAAGCGCTTATCACCGATAAGACTGTTGCCCTGATGCTCGAACCCGTACAGGGTGAAGGTGGCGTTAATTGCGCCACGCCTGAGTTCATGAAGGGTATGCGGGCGCTCGCTGACAAGCATCACCTGCTACTGATTTGCGACGAGGTGCAAACTGGGATGGGTCGCTTGGGCACTTTGTTTGGTTACCAACACTATGGTGTGGAGCCGGACATTATGACCCTGGGCAAGGGTATCGGGGGTGGTGTACCTTTGGGCGCCCTGCTGGCAAAAAGTCATGCCTGTGTGTTTGAGCATGGTGACCAGGGCGGTACCTATAACGGGAACCCTTTGATGTGTGCAGTGGGCGCAGCGGTACTGGCGGAAATCAGCAAGCCTGAGTTTTTGGCTCATGTGCGTGCTATGGGTCTGTACCTCAGTGAGTCGCTCACCGCGCTTTCGACTGAACTCGGCCTAGGTGCGGAACGCGGTATTGGTTTGCTACGCGCGCTCGACCTCAATCAGGAAATTGGCTCCAAGGTGGTGGAGTTGGCACGTGACACGATCGATATCGGTGGGGGCATGGGAGTTTTATTGAATTCACCTCGCCCTTCCTTGCTTAGGTTTATGCCGGCCCTGAACGTGAGCAAGGGTGAGATCGATCAGATGATTGTGGGCGCACGTTTAGCGATTCGTGCGGCTCGTTGACGGGATCCTTGACTTAGTGGCTTCATGGTTCCAAAATGACTCCATAGAGTTGTTTTGGAGCTTAAATGTCTAATTTATCGATTAAGGATGTGCCAGAATTTTGGGCGGCAGCTTTACGTCAGCGAGCAGCCCGTCATCACCGCTCTTTACAAGGTGAGCTTCTGGCTATGGTCGAGGCGGTGGTACATGACGAGGCGCAGTTGCGCGATACCGATACGATATTGGCTAAGGGTTCAAGGATCGGGCGTAGACGAGGCACAAAGACTGTCGAGGACATTGCCGCTGAAATGAGCGCCACCTTTCCTGACATGGCCGTGAAAACGGCGCTGGCGGTAGACATCATTCGGGCAGAAAGAGATGTTCGATGAGCGCAGATGCTCAAACCCTTTATCTCGCCGAACCGCCGCCGCAATACCTCGCCCGACCACCGGTGGTCATAGACTGCAGCGCGTTCGCGGCATTTGTTTTTCGAGAGACCGGCGAGGCTGAAGCCTTTGCTCGCATGCGTGGCAAGTCTTTACATGCGCCCTTTCAGCTAGAAGTCGAAATGGCGAGCGTTGCCTTAAAAAAACGTCAGCAAGGCTTCGGCGACTTAGCCAAGGAGGGCATCCTGAAGTTTGAGGCCGCCGATATCCAGTTCCATGCATTGAGCCCATCTGGTGCGCTCGAGCTTGCCGCACGTTATCAACTCACAGCCTATGATGCAGCCTATCTTTGGCTTGCCGCTGAGATAAAGTGTCCCTTGCTCACTTTTGACGAACGCTTAGGTAAAGCAGCGAAGAAGCATCTCGCCTTACTGCCTTGATCAATTTACCCCAAAACTTGCTCAGCCCGGTCCAACCAAGAAGCGAGCGCATCCAACAAATCTTTTTGACTGAAGGAGCAACTTTCTTCTGTGAATGCCGCGCCCGACTCGAGCCTCTGCAGGATGTTCTCAAGCGCACCGGTAAAACGTTCCGGTAAGGTCTTTAGCAATTCAGGCTGCTCGCGCCACAGCCTTGCAAAAGTCTGCATATTGTCGGGTGATGTTTGCAGGCTGTCGCGAAGCTCTGGCGGAATAGGCATGGTTCGGGCGAGGAAGGTCATGCGAACTAGCCGCGCCCAATATAGGGCATCTTGGTGGCCATGATAGTGATGTGAAAGATGTTGCTCTCCAGTGGCAGGCTGGCCATCTGCAGGACGGCTTGCCCAACGTGCTCAACGTCCATGATCGGCTCAATGCGCATCGTGCCATCCGGCTGCAGCACACCTTTTTTCATACGCTCGGTCATTTCGGTGCCGGCATTGCCGATATCGATCTGACCTACCGAAATATTGTAGGCTCGCCCATCCAAGGCCGAGGCTTTTGTGAGGCCAGAAATTGCATGTTTGGTGGAAGTGTAAGGCGATGAGAAGGGTCGAGGCGCATCCGCCGAGATCGAGCCATTGTTGATAATGCGGCCACCCATTGGATCTTGTGCCTTCATTATTTTGAACGCTTCTTGAGTACACAAGAACGCGCCCGTGAGGTTGGCATTCACTGCACCCATCCACTGCTCAAAGGTGATGTCCTCCAAAGGCACGGGCGGTGTGCCACTACCCGCATTATTAAACAGGACGTCGAGGCGGCCATAGGTTTGCTTGGTCACGGCAAAAAGATTCTTCACTGAATCTGGCTGGCCAACATCGGCCGATACGGCAATGGCATTTTTTGACAAATCACCCAGACGCCCGAGCGCTTCATTGAGCGCTTCTTGACGACGGCCGGCCATGACCACTTTGAAACCTGTGCCGAGGAGCGCCTTGGTGGCTGCAAAGCCGATGCCTGTTGCGGCGCCGGTGACGATGGCAACTTTGCCTTGATTAGAAGTAGAGCTCATGCTGATCCTTTGACGTAAGCTCTATATTTTGTCATGGCTTGTGTGCTTGCGTGCTGTGACGTTGCGCTTTTGCTTCTAGCTTCGTCAACTTTCAGTCGACAGGACCTGTCATCAGAGCTTAGCGTTGACCCACGCTCAATATTTGGGAGCCCTGCCAGTTCGCGCCGGGCTTGAGGTTGATCGCATGATCAATGCACGCCGCCTCGACGCACAGCATTTCGCGGTAGCCATCCTTCGGCATGTCCGTCAGTTGCGCACATAAAGCGGCGCCTGGGTTCCACACAACAGTCTCGGTGAACGTCGCACTTTGCTCAATGTCCAACACTCCAGTGGGTGTGAGCAAGTGAATTAAGGCGGGAGCTGCCTGATAAACGCGATCCGTCTCACTGGCAAAATGCAAGTCTTCGGACCTTTGCTGTTGCACAGTCTCGGGGGCCTTCAGGTCCTTGACCGCATCCCAATAACGAACACCCCGCAAGCCCTTCACATAGGCTTGAGCGAGTTCCGAGACCCGCAAATAAGTATGCAGGGCCACGGCAAAAGACCATTCTTCATGGTCTCGATTACTGACCGAAAGTGTAATCCTTAATTGATTCTTCTCAAGATGGACAAGCAAAATCGCTTCGAATTTGTAGGGCCAAAGCATTTGGATTTCGCGGGGAAGCGACGCCTGTGTGAGGCCTAAGGCAACGCTTACGGAAGGTCGGGTTGACGAAGCGGAGTGCGTCAGGTCAATGTCCTGCAAGCGAGTTGGGTCGAGCACCGACCAAGCCAGTGATCGCGCAAAGCCGTGTTTGGGAAGTAATTGTTCGCCGAGTTTTCGCTGATTAAATTGAGGAAAGCAAATCGGAACTCCGCCTCGAGTGGCGTTCTGTCCATCAAAGACTGCATTTGGACTCAAATAAAGGCGCTCCACCGCATCACTGGTTTGCCAGGCGAGCACCTGGCCGCCATGCAAAGCCACAAGAACACGATCCCCGCTGGGCAAGTGCAATTCGACACAGGGTTGATTCCGAAAAGTGATCGTTTGGACTGGAAGTTGCATCGATGGCCCGCCTGCGAGATAAGAACCCCCGAAGCTTAGTTGAATTAGGGACCCACGCCACCGAACTATCGGCGACGCAGGCAAATGTAGAAGCTCGGCATCGCGCCTTGCGAGCTTGGCTTACACTCGGATGATGGATAACCTCACGAGCCCCAAAAGCGACCCCGACTGCGCCATTGAAACCTTGAGCGACGGACTGCTTTTGCGTTTAAATCGCCCGGCAAAACTGAACGCGATTACCAAGCCCATTTTGCTCAGACTCGCGGCTTGCCTGGATCAGCTTGAAACAGATGAAAAGGTCGACGGCCGCACAAAGATTCTGATCATCACCGCGGTAGGCCCGAAGGCGTTTTGCGCGGGCACCGATTTGGCCGAGACTGCGGCGATGTCCAAGGCCGAGCGGGAAACCAAAACGGTGATGGCGCGTGACCTATTGGTGAGACTGTCGCGCTCCAACGTCATCAGCGTGGCCGCGATTAACGGACTGGCTTTCGGAGGAGGCATGGAGTTGGCGATGGCCTGCACTTTCCGAGTTGCCGCAGATCATGCGACTTTTTCGCTACCTGAAATCAAACTTGGGCTATTGCCCGCATACGGCGGCACGCAGTTTTTGCCTCCCCTGGTTGGAAAGGCTCGAGCCCTGGAAATCATGCTGACCGGCATGGTGCTTTCCGCCAGTGAGGCGCGAGATATGGGCCTGGTGAATCGTTTGGCGCGAACCGAATCGTTGCTCGAGGATTCCTTAGCCATGGCCGCTGAGGTGACCCGCTTCAGTCCCCTCGCAATTCAGGCCATCCGTGAATGCGTCGTGGCGGCAAGCGAAGCGCTGAGTGACGCTGGCTTGAACGTGGAGGATCGTGCGGTGCGTCGGGTTTTCACGAGTGAGGACGCCCAAGAAGGGATTGCCGCCTTTCTCGAAAAGCGGCCTGCGGTGTTCAGGGGACGGTAGTTTTTAGACTTTTGCGCTTTATAAGCGATAATTTAGTGGATGAAGATCCGAAAAATTGCAGGGGCCCTAGGGGCTGAAATAACAGGCATAAATCTATCGCAAGAGCTTTCGAGCGCCGGAGCTCTTGGCATTCGACAAGCCCTACTCGATCATCAGGTGGTTTTTCTGCGCGATCAAGATCTCATACCGGCCCAGTTCCTGGCTTTTGCCCAAAGTATGGGAGAGCCGATTGAGTACCCTTTCGTAAAAGGGCTGGAAGGCTCTCCTCATATTATTGAGGTGAAAAAGCTTGAGCACGAAACGGTGAACTTCGGTGGCATCTGGCACTCGGACACCACCTATCTTGACGTACCGCCGATGGGCTCCATGTTGCTCTCCCGAGAGGTTCCGCCCTTTGGCGGTGACACGATGTTTGCCAATCAGTACATGGCCTATGAGACCCTCTCCGAAACCATGAAGGGCTTGTTGGCGGGATTGAAGGGCATCAGTAGTTCCGCCAAGGCCGATGTGTCCAAAACACGCGAAGACCGCATGAAGTCTGACGGTAAGGAAGGGCTGCACGGGGGCGGAACTGGCGCCGCGCCAAAACAGTATCAGGCCGCGCATCCGATCGTCCGCACCCACCCCGAAACGGGGCGCAAATGCTTGTATGTGAATGTGGCGCACACGGCGGGCATTGAGGGCATGAGCGACGCAGAGAGTGCACCTATTCTTAACTTCTTGTTTGCGCACCAGGTCAAACCCGAATTCACCTGTCGTTTTGCCTGGGAGCCGCATGCGATTGCTTTTTGGGACAACCGTTGCACACTTCATAACCCAATCAATGATTACCACGGCTTTCGACGCGTCATGCACCGGATTACCCTCAAGGGCACGAAGCCTGTTTAAGTACGAAATCAATATGAGCCCTAAAGGATGAGCACTACACAATGAGTAAAACGCAATGAGTAAAACGCAATGAGTACAGCGCGACCCGCCCTCACCCTCCGGGGCAAGCGCTTCAAGCCACTCGATTGGGACACGATGAATCCCTCCCAAGTGCGCATGGTTGAAAGCGTCTTGACCGGTAAGCGAGGATCCATGCAAGGCCCCTACAATGTCTTGCTGCGCAGTCCTGAGTTGGGTGATCTGGCCCAAAAGTTTGGTGCCCACACCCGTTTTCATTCCTCTTTACCGCTGGCACTCAATGAGTTGGCGATTCTGATTGTGGCGCGTTCTTGGACGAGCCAGTTTGTGTGGTGGGCTCATCGCGCAATCGCCCTCGAAGCTGGCCTGGATCGCGACTTGGTCGAAGATATCGCGGCGGGCCGAGCGCCTCAGAGTCTCACCACGTTACCCACCGAAGTGGCCGCTGTGTACGGGTTTTGCCATGAGTTGCAAACGAATCGCAAGGTCCCCGATTCAACCTACGCCGAACTGGTCAAGCACTACGGCGAGGCCGGTGTGGTGGATGTGATGGGCACGATGAGCTACTACACCTTGGTGAGTATGGCGTTGAATGTCGATCAATATCCATTGCCCGAGGGCGCAGTCGCCGAGCTTCAACCACTTTAACAACGCTGCGGTAGGTGCGCGCGTTTACTTTTTCTTCCTGAGCTGTCGTTCGGCCTCTTTGTCCTCACCAACACTTTGCCAGCGCAGATATTCCTCTGGAGTTTCCAGAGTAATGCGTCCAAACACCGCCGAGCGAAAGTCAAGCAAGACCGCCTCGGCGACTTTCTGTGAGTTGATGCGATCGCCTTTCAGCAAGGCGCCGCGTTTGCGACCAATGGCGACCAGTAGTTCAGAGTCAATCAGATCCGCCACTCCTTCAATTTTGTAGCGCTGCTCGATCAAGCGGGGATAGTTAAGTTTTAAATAGGCCAGAAGTTCAAACGACACTTCTTCTTCATTGAAAGCATTGCGCCCGATGGCGCCACTTGCAGCTAAGTTATGTCCACTCTCGAGCGCTACAATTTTGGGCCAGAGCATGCCAGGTGTATCGAACAAGGTGAATTCTTTGCTCAGATCTATGCGCTGCTCCAATTTGGTGATGCCTGCTTCATCTCCGGTTTTCGCGATGCGCTTTCCCGACAGAGTATTAATCAGGGTGGATTTGCCAACGTTGGGAATGCCGCAAATCAATACGCGCATGGGTTTGAGTGCCGTGCCGCGATTCGGTGCGAGCAAACGACATTCGGACAGTAGCCTTTGACTGGGTGCGATCACCGAGGCGTCCAGGCCCAGGGCACGAGTTCCCGCTTGGTGGTTGTAGTGCTCGAGCCAAAGCGCCGTTCGCGCGGAGTCCGCCAAATCTTGCTTATTGAGGACCTTGAGTTTGGGCTTGGTGCCGGTCAGCTCGGCTAACATCGGGTTAGCGCTGGAGCCGGGCAAGCGAGCATCAAGCAGCTCGATCACCACGTCAGTGCTTTTCATGCGCTCGGTGATGGCCTTCTTGGTCAAATGCATGTGACCGGGGAACCATTGAATCGCCATAACTTGTGTGAACTCGGTTTTAAAGAGAGTCAGGTTATACCTGAAGGTCCCAAAAAGGCCGCCTTGGCCCCTAAAATGGCCTGATTTCCGTGCTTTCGGTGCCGTCCTCACACCTGCTTACAAAACTTGCAGGTTTTAGGTCGGCGATAGGTGGTCCTCAGCCGTCTATGCAATACACCCCCAAAACATAGGAGATGATAATGGGCAACAAACTGATGAAAACCGTGCAAGTGAGCGCCTTAGCGGCCTTAGCTTCCTTCGGCATGATCCAGAGCGTTCAGGCTGGCGGCAACCAGGTGATTGGTGCCGTGATCGGCGCCGGCGCTGGGACTCTGATCGGACGCGAGATTGGTGGCCGCGAAGGCGCCATCATTGGCGCGGCCGTGGGTGCTGCACTTGGCACCGTTGTGGCCACTGAGCGCCATCACGGTCAGCCCATCTATACGCAGCCTGCTCCGGTTTATCAGGCTCCGGTTGTGTATCCTGCGCCGCCGGTTTATCGGGCTCCCGTTATGTATCCTGTGCCTCCGGTCTATCAGGCACCAGTGGTGTATCCTGCCCCTCCGGTGTATCAATCACCTCCGGTCTACCATGGCCCAAGGACCTATTACCCTCCGGTGGTTTTAATGCCGGGTCCGGTTTATCGCGCGCCTCAGCCTGTCGTGTATGCACCACCTACTGTCGTGATGCAACCTGGACGGGGACATGGCCATCACCATCAACATGGTGGCTATGATCGTGGTTTCCAGGCGGGTCAAAACTATGGTCATGGTTCGGATCGCGGCCACGGCAACCCATACCGCTACTAGTCAGTTCCCCTTAGGTGTCTTGGATGCCTGAGGGCGCTTGGCTACGAATAGAAAGCCAAGCAAGCCTTTTCGTGCGTTTTGGTTTTTGGAGGTTCTTAGCGTGAGGTTTTTTGCTAAGGTTCGCTGATGTACATTCAACGAAGCGAGTAAAAATGACAACGCAAGGTTTTGTGGTGACGCATGCCAAAGAGGCAACGTTTGAGCGCGGACTTCGCTCCTTCTTCGAGTATCGCGATTTAGGCATTAAAGAAGCGACTCAAGGTCGAGTGGACGCACATGTGATTCGTGCGGCCAGCGGTACAGATTTCTCTAGCCAACCCCATCTTCATGGCACCACGTTTCAACTCGTGTACGTCCTAAAGGGCTGGATAGAGTTTGAATATGAAGGGCAGGGAAAGGTTCGATTGGAAGCGGGCTCCTGTGTCTATCAACCTCCCGAAATTCGCCACCGCGAAACAGGTCATAGCGAAGACATTGAGATGCTTGAAATAGTGCTTCCGGCTGGCTTTAAGACCGAAGAAGTTACCTCGGTGAATATTTAAACGGTCGCATGTCAGGCGTTTAAGGCCCATGTTTTCTCGGTAGCGACGAGTTTCATGGTTTTAGCGTCGAATTTTTGGATATCATTACGGGGATGATTAAATACTGCCCAGTTTGCCACGCAGACAATCTCTCAAATGCTCGATTTTGTTCGAGTTGCGGGTCTGTGATCGCTCACATTGAGCCGACCTTTTCCGGTTTTGGAACAAGTGACACGAAAGATGAGCCTTCAATCTCAAGTTTAGCGCCGGTACAAGCTCTGAGGCCGAACGCGAACTCCGATTTAGCGGATCGTTTGGTTGCTTTAGCGGAGGGTCCAAAGTCACCCCAACCTCAAGGATCGGCTAAAAAACTGCTTCGCAGCCCCGTCGCTGTGGCAAGTCTTGCCGGCTTTACGATTCTTGCGCTGACCGCCAGCTTAGCTTGGATTGTGCATGGTCAGCGCCCCTTTAATGCGGGCACTGTGGGTAAGAATACCGAGGGTGCGGAAGCTTCGCAGGCAACTAAGCGCACCGATAATGCTGGCATCTCAGTCATCCCTGCCTTGACGGCAATCGCTCCTAAGACACCCACCGTAGAGACGCCGGTCCCCTCCCCAATTGCACCGGCAACTGCTGCGCTTTCACCGCCCGCACAAGCGTTGGTCGTTCCTCAGCCCGCCATGACTGCACCTGCTGTTACTGCACCGGCGCTCACCGCACCGACCGTGACACCACCAACGATTATCGCGCCGAAGGCCGCGGCTCAAGCTGCACCGACGGTGATCGCGCCGAAGAATGCGGCACAAACGGTCCCGGCTGTTGCTCCCCAGGCAAAACCGCCAAAGCCCCGCATTGGAGATCAGCCGTCGACTCTAGAGCCTAGCGCGAAACCGCCAAAATTCGCGGCGAAGGCAGAGGCTAAAGTGGAAGTGAAAAGGCCTGCCACCGACAAGCTCGCAACGAATGTAGAAAAATCAAAGGAGCAGTTGGCTCAAGAGCAAGCGCTTAAAGAGAAACGACGCCAAGTGGCTAAAGCAAGCACGCCCAGCGCAACCGCCACAAAGCCTGAGCTTGCGAAAGCGTACCCAATGCCTCAAGCAGTTTGGTCCGACGCGTCGCCGCGCCTTCAAACAACAGAGCAAGCGAAGCCGATTGCACGGGCTGAACCCCAAGTGAGCGCACCGTCGGCAAAACAGGCCATGATCACCGAAGGCAAAACCCGCGAGATTAAAGCGAATGTCGAAGCGCTATGTTCCGAGCGTTCAAATTTCCTGTCGCGCGGTTATTGCCAGAATCAATATTGCGCCGAGCCGCACCGAAAAAACGATCCCACTTGCCAACGACTACGACAGTACGAAACGGCGCGCCAAGCGGTCAATTATTGAAGCTTATTGCTACTCAAAGACTCCGTCTGCAGCGTTTCATAGTCCAGTTCGCAAGCTATTGCTCGCCTCCAATGACTTGACCTCTGAAAAGCTTGACGCGCATACTTGCTTGGGTGAACTCCCACCTTCAAGGATACTGATATGAAAACCATTAAATGGATGCACTCGCTGGCCGGGATCGGCATTTTTGCCGTGGGCGTTGCCACCGGCCTGGTCGCTCAAACCTTGAACGACTCCGCGCAACGCGTGGAACAAAAGCGGGCCGACTTGAGCGGCGCGTCCGGCATGGAAGTGATTGTTTCGACGAGTGAATACAAAACTGGCGAGGCAATTGATCTTCACATTCACCACGGCATTGAGGCCGCTTATGTGGTGCAGGGTGCGTCAGTACAATCTCCGGGCAAGGATCCGATGCCCTTGCCAACCGGGGCTTCGCTACTGAATTTGCGCGATATAAAACATGGTGGCTTTAAGGTTGTGAGCGACACTCCTTTAAAACTTTTCACAGTGCACATCGTCGATAAAGGCAAGCCTCTTTACGACTATGGAAAGTGAAGGAAGTAAATCAATGAAGTCTCTCGGTTTTGTAAAAGTGGCGCTCACCTTGATGGCGAGCTTGGCCGCGCTTCCCGTGTTGGCGGACTTCCCGGATCGGCCTATCAAAATTGTCGTGCCCTATCCGCCCGGCGGCACGACCGATCTCTTGGCGCGCACCCTCGCCCCTCGCCTCGCGGAAAAACTTCGACAGCCCGTGGTCATTGAAAACCGTGCTGGTGCTGGCGGTGTGATTGGTTCTTCTGCGGTGTCCAAATCACCTGCCGACGGCTACACCTTGGTATTCGGCACGATTGCCTCGCACGGCATTTTGCCGATGATGCAAAAGCCTGCGCCATACGATGCCTTGAAAGATTTCGCTCCTGTGACCTTGGTGGCACTGACGCCTAATGTTTTGGTAGCGAACATCAACGCGCCCTTTCGCTCGGTCGCGGAGTTGCTGGCCTATGCAAAAGCCAAGCCCGGCACAATTAATTTTGGTTCTACGAGTCAAGGTGGCTCACCGCATATGAGTGGTGAATTGATGAAGTCCATGAGCCAGGTCGATATGCTGCATGTCCCGTACAAGGGGGGCGGGCCGATGCTGATTGATCTGATGGGCGGGCAAATTCAAATTGGTTTTGATAACCTGCCTTCATCCATTAACCAAATTCGTGGGGGCAAGATTCGTGCCCTTGCCGTAACCACCGCCAAACGTTGGCCTAGCGCACCGGAAATTCCGACGCTTGCGGAGTCCGGAGTGCCTGGCTATGAGTCCTCTGCCTGGTTCGGTCTACTTGCGCCTGCGGCTACCTCAAAAGCAATCACCGAGCTTTTGCAACGTCACATCACGGCGATTTTGCGTCAGCCTGAGGTTGAGAAACTGTTCCTGGAGCAGGGGGCTGAGCCAGTAGGCAACACCTCGGAGGAGTTCTCAAAATTCATCGCGAGTGAGCTTCAGAAATGGGCCAAGGTTGTGGCAAGCACCGGTGTGAAGCTTGATTAAGGTGAGACGAAAAGTGAAGAACTGTGATGTCCATATTTAGTGAAGCTTTTAACCCTGAGACGGACCGGGCACTTGTCACCGGCGCGGGCAACGGCATTGGGCGAGCGATCGCACAGTCTCTGGTGGCCGAAGGTGTACCTACGGTGTTTGCTGATATTCAGCCCGATACGGTCACCGCAGCGATTAGCGGATGCGCCAATCCCACTCTGGCTACGGCCTGGGTCGGTGATCTCGCTGAGCGCAGCGAATGTGATCGACTGTTGCGGGATGCCCGACTCGTCCTAGGCAACATCACTCATTTCGTTCATAGCGCTGCCCCACCACGGCGCGAAGCCGATCATGTGCTCGCGGTTCTCGATGACACCTGGGTACGCATGCGCGCGGTCAACGTGGATGCCGGGTTTCATTTGGGGCGAGAGATTTCAAAGTCTCTAATCTCGGCCAAGATGCCCGGGAGCTTACTTTTCCTGACCTCGCTGCACGCACAAACGCCGCGCAACTTACCGCACTATAGTAGCTCCAAGGCGGCGATGGCGATGATGGTGAAAGAGTTTGCGAAGTCGCTGGGCCGCTACCAAATTCGGGTCAACGCACTGGTGCCCGGTGCCATCGCTGCCGGTGGCTTCGTGGCAGATCCGAAGTTGGCGCGCCATATTCCCCTGGGGAGGGTTGGCAATAGTGATGATCTTGCCGCCATGGCCCTGGCCGTCTTGTCGAACAAGATTTCTGGCTATGTCACCGGCGCCGAAATTGTGATTGATGGTGGAATCTCGCTGACGAATTGGTTTGAGCCGCCTGTCTTTGATGATCCCGTATATTAAGGCTTGCGACCCTGCTCACAACTGGCGACGAAGCCCGTCCATACGAGCTTCGTACTTGGAATTCCGAGCAAAACTTGGCCGGGTGAATCCTTTGAAGCGTTTCGTGAATTAACGCTGGCGTGGATCCAGCGCATCGCGCAGTCCGTCACCCAGGATATTAAAGGACAAGACCAGTAAAAAAATTGACAACCCTGGCCAGATCGCCATCCACGGCGCGTTGTCGATATAGTTTTTGGCGGTATTGAGCATGCTTCCCCAGCTTGGGGCGGGCGGCTGTTGACCTAGCCCTAGGAAGGAGAGACTGGCTTCGGCGATCACGGCGGCGGCAATGGCCAAGGTGGCCTGCACCATGAGGGGAGCCGTGATATTGGGGAGAATATGGCGCAGTGCGATTCGTAACGGCGAATTCCCGACGGCGCGCGCGGCCTCGATATAGTCTTCCTCCTTGGTATTGAGCACCTGGGCTCGGGTCAGCCGCACAAAGATTGGCGCGGCGGAGATACCGATGGCGATCATGGCATTGGTGAGGCTAGGGCCCAGAAAGGCGGCAAGCGCAATCGCTAAGATGAGAAAAGGGCAGGCCAGGAAAGCGTCCGTCACGCGAGAGATTGCGCCGTCAATGAAGCCTCCGAAAAAACCTGCGACCAAACCAATCGGGATGCCGATCATGAGTGAGATGGAGACCGATATCACGCCTGCAAGGAGGGACGCGCGGGTTCCCCAAATCACTCGCGACAACACATCGCGGCCAATTTCGTCCGTGCCAAACCAGTGTTCGGCGCTCGGTGCTTTTCGAATTGCGCCCCAGCTAGTAGCAATCGGGTCTTGAGGCGCGATCCAGGGTGCAAAGACCGCTAAGGCAATAAAGGCTAGGACGATGATCAAGCCAAGCATGGCACTTGGACGGCGGCGAAAACGCCGCCATGCCCGTTGCCAGGGGCCTGCGGGTGCTTGTGCAGGGACAGGCGAGGACGTGTCGACGAGTGTGCTCAAAGGAGCCTACTTCCGCAAGCGCGGATTGACCAAAAAGTAGGCCAAGTCTGCAAGGAGGTTCAGGCTCATATAGGCGGTCGCGGTGACCAGCACCACACCTTGCACGACCGCGTAATCACGATTAAATACCGAGTCAACGATCAACTTTCCAAATCCGGGGATCGTGAAAACTTGTTCAGTGAGTACCGCGCCCGAAAGAAGCGTACCAAGCTCCAGTGCGCCCAGCGTGATGATCGGCGTTAAGGCGTTGCGAAGTGCGTGCTTGAGTACGACCGTGCGCTCATTCAAACCTTTGGCGCGGGCGGTGCGAACGTAATCCGCAGAAAGTACCTGCAGCATGGCACTGCGGGTATGACGCATAAGGATGGCTGCGATGGCATTGCCGAGCACAAAGGCTGGCATGATCATCGCAGATAAATTGCCCCAGAGATCTTCAAAGGGGCTGACATAACCCGAGGCCGGTAACCACCCTAGTTCGACCGAGAACAAAAGGATCAGCAGAATGCCAAGCCAAAAATTGGGGGTTGATAGGCCCCATAGAGCGAATAGATTGGCGCCGTAGTCCCAGGCGGTACCTCGTCCCACCGCGGAAACAATACCGGCTGGAATACCGACCAATAGGGCGATGACAAAGGCCATCATCGCCAGCTCCAAAGTGACGGGAAGCTTTTGCAGGATGAGTCGGGTAACCGGCTCTTGGCTGCGTACTGATTCGCCAAGGTCTCCACGCAGTACCCCTCCGACCCAATACGCATAGCGCACCGGCAAGGGCTTGTCTAAGTTAAGCTTTTCTCTTAAATAGGCGACCACGGTGGGGTCTTGCTCCTCCCCCGCAAGTATCTTGGCTGGATCTCCAGGCAGCAGTTGCTGCAAACCGAAGATCAGCATGGACACTAAGACTAGCGTCGGGATGAGCGTCAATAGACGCTTGAGGAGGTATTCGAGCATGGAGCTAGACTACGGTGCCATCTTTAAGCCGGTAACCCGCAGCAGGCCATCAGGGATGTTACGCACACCGGTGAGTTTGCTGTTGTAGGCCCATAACCAATTGCGATGGTAAAGATAAATCACCGGACGCTCTTTGAGTACTTGCGCGGCAATTTGCTCGAAGATTTTTTTACGGTCATTTGGATCACGCAAGGCGCGCGACTGATTAATCAGAGTGTCGATCTGAGCATCGCAGTAGCCTGAATAGTTTAAGGGCTGCTTGCAGGCGTGGAAGCTAAACAAATTGCCGTCAGGGTCGGCGCGACCACTCCATGCCAGGGCATAGGCATCGAACTCGCCTTTGTCGGCCATGTTTAACGAGGTGGCGAATTCAGCCGCTTGAATCTTGACATCGAAACCGGCCTCGCGCGACATAGCTTGGATGACCAGTGCAAGGCGCTGTGCATCGGAGGTCGTCGGCGTCAATAAAGTGAAGCTCGGATTAGTGACTCCGGCTTCCTTGAGCAAAGCCTTTGCCTTGGCGATGTCGCGCTTAGGCAGGGGCATATTCTTGGCATAGTAGGCGTTGCTCGGGGCAACCCATTGATTGCCGATCTGCGCTTCATTGTCCATCACCACCTGAGCTAAACCCTGGCGATCAAGCGACAACTCGAAGGCTTCGCGAACCCGTGCATCACGACCTAGTGGATTCTTTTTGGCCTGCTCACTTTTGCCCACATTGATGGTGATCCCTTGATAGCCGATCTCGGTAATGCGTGAGGTCTTGAGCTTCCTGTCGCTCAAGATTTTGCCGATATCACTTGAAGCTACGCGTTCGATGAAATCCAACTGGCCCGACTTCAAATTCGCGAGACGCACTGTGGCATCGGGTATGGGGGTGTAGATAACCTTGTCGAAATTTATCGCAGACTTGTTCCAGTACTGGGGGAAGCGCTCCAGGACGATTCGGTCCTGGGCAATTCGTTCCACAAATTTGAACGGCCCAGAGCAAGCCGGGTTGCTGCTGAATTTGTCGCCGGCGGCTTGTGCGGCCTTAGGCGACACCATCATCCCGGCTCGGTCGGCCAACTGAGCTAACAGCGGGGAGAAGGGAGCCGAGAGATTAAGTTTGACGGTAGACGGGTCAACCACATCGACACTGGCGACCGGTGCCAGCTCTCCTCGGCGGTTGGAGCCGGGAATAGTTTTATGGCGTTCGATGTTGTACTTGACTGCGGCGGCATCGAACTTTTCCCCGTCATGAAAGACAACGCCTTGACGCAACCTCATCGTGAGCGTTTTGTTGTCAGCGGACCATTCGTATGAAGTCGCAAGCTGCGGCACGATCGTGAGTTTTTCGTCAATATCAAACAGCTTGTCGCACAGAGCGGAGAACACGATACGACCGACAAAGCTGCGTGCCAGGCTGGGGTCGAGAGCATCTGGATCTTCAGCGAGACCGACGCGCAAGGTTTGTGCTTGTACGGCAAAACAAGTGGCACCTGCAAGCAGGGCAAGGCTTGCAAACTTCGTGACACGCGCGCCGCGCAGCGCTTTGGGCTGAGCGGTTTTCGGGTTGGCCGTTGATAGGTGCTCTACTCGGGTCATGGTACGGTTTTCCTAAGGGGAAGTGTTTGAAATAAAGGCCGACTGAAGACGTTCTAGGCGCTGACGCGAGGCCGACTGCGGAGGCCTTGTAAACGATATGGGTGCCAAACTCATGCCTTCGATCTCGCGCCAAAAATGACAGGCGACACTATGGCCAGAGTGTTCTTCAAGCGGCGGTACAGCGCTTGTGCATAGGGCTTGTACATGAGGGCAGCGCGTATGAAAATGGCAGCCGCTTGGCGGACTCACTGGGCTGGGCACATCCCCAGTGAGGAGAGCCTGAACACGCCTGGCACCGGGCTCAGGCAAGGGAATCGCGCACAGGAGGGCCTGAGTGTAGGGATGGCGCGGTGCTGAAAACAACGCATGCTTGTCGCCGATTTCCACGATGCGCCCGAGATACATCACCGCGATACGCGTGGCAATGTGTTTGACGACGGACAAATCATGTGCGATGAAGATGTAGGCGAGTCCGAATTGGCGCTGCAAGTCTTGCAGGAGGTTGACCACTTGTGCTTGCACGGAGACATCCAGGGCAGAGACGGCTTCGTCGCAAACGATCAGTTGTGGCTCGACCGCCAGGGCCCGTGCGATACCGATGCGCTGTCGCTGCCCGCCCGAGAACTCGTGCGGGTAGCGCTGACCATGTTCGGGAGCCAAGCCTACTAAATGCAAGAGTTCCCGGACCCTTTCTGGCTCGCGGCCGACATGAAGACTGTGCAATTTAAGGGGCTCAGCCAAAGTCTGGGCCACGGTCATGCGCGGGTTGAGCGAAGAAAAAGGGTCCTGAAAAATAATTTGCATGGAGCGCCGCTGCGCCCTTAGGACGGTAGGACTTAGGGCGAATAAATCTTGGCCTTCAAAGTGAATGGAACCCGAGGTCGGCTCGATCAAGCGGATAGCAAGCCGACCCAGAGTAGATTTGCCGCATCCGGACTCACCTACAACACCCAGGGTTTCACCCGCCTCAATTGAAAAGTCGACTCCGTCCACAGCGCGCACCGCACCGCTCACCCGACCGAAAACACCACGCCGCACTGGAAAGTGTTTGACCAAGCCGCTGATCTTGAGGAGCGGCTGGCTTGCGTTATTCTGGTGATCCGACTTCGGGTGAGCGGCGTCTCGACGTAGGCTATTCATGGCGGGCATGGTGCGATCATACCGAGCTTGCCGTAATGGACTTGGCGAGGAGGACTTCGGGATCGAGTGGGGCCTTCCAGCAGGCTGAGGAGTGATGCTCGCCGAGCTCTTTCAAGGGTGGACTGCTGGTCTGACATTGCCGATCTGCAAAAGGACAGCGTTGTGCAAAACTACAGCCGACGCTGCGCGCGAAGGGGCTCGGCACTTGCCCGCTGATTGAGGCAAGCCGCGAGCGCTCGCTGTCCATTCTTGGAATGGAGCCGAGCAAGCCGACGGTATAGGGGTGCTGAGGCTCGTCGAAAAGAGTTTTCACCGAAGCTTGCTCAACCACTTTGCCGGCATACATGACTACCACCTCGTCGGCCACCTCGGCAACCACGCCAAGGTCATGGGTGATCAAAATGATGGCGGCGCCAGTCTCATCCTGCAGCGATCGCATGAGATCCAGAATTTGGGCTTGGATAGTCACGTCGAGCGCGGTAGTGGGCTCGTCGGCGATGAGCAGGCGCGGCTCGCAGGCCAGTGCCATGGCGATCATGACTCTCTGGCGCATACCCCCCGAGAGCTGGTGCGGGTATTCGTGAAAACGTTGCTCGGGCGCGGGGATGCGTACCTTGCGCAGCATCTCAAGGGCGCGCTCGGTCGCCTGCGCACGCGTGATGTCGCGATGCCTGAGCAAACCCTCAACGATTTGTTCTCCAATCGTAAATACTGGGTTCAGGGACGACATGGGCTCTTGGAAAATCATGGCCATGCCATTGCCGCGCAGATCTTGCATGGCCTGGGTGGAGGCGCCAATCAGTTCTTGACCTTCAAAAACCACTGAGCCACCCAGGATTTTTCCGGGTGGGTCGGGAACCAACCCCATGATTGATAAAGCTGTCACACTCTTGCCACAGCCTGATTCGCCGACGATGGCCAAGGTTCGAGCGGGGCGCACTGAAAAGCTGACGCCGTCGACCGCGTTGAATGCTCCCTCATCGGTGCTGAACTGGGTTTGGAGGTTACGAACCTCCAGCAAACTGGCCTCAAGGCGAGAGTTTTCTTGACCCTGTCCCAGACGGGTCGTCATGGCCTGTTGGCTCTTTGCCGGGCCGCAAGCTCAGCATGAAATTGAACGACTCGCGCTTCAATCTCGCTGCGATCCGTGATGCCGACCGGATTGTGTCGCCCGGCCAAGGCCGAGACAAAGGGTTGAAAGCGTTCCAGACTTTTGTCGTAAAGCCGGTGCAACTCTGTGAGCGGCTCAATGTGATCGTCGACCCGAAGGTCGAGTTCAAGATAATCTTCATCGCCTTGAATACGCAGCGCTGCCGCTTGCTTACCGCGCTTGTCGCCGCCTGCTTGCTCACCTGCCTGCATGGCCGCTAGGAGTCTTTCGGCCAGGGGTTGGCCGACGCTAGCGCGATAAGCGTTTGCCGTGGCTTCGATAACCTGCGGCCCAGCCAGCATATTGCCGGCAACGCTAAAGTCTTCACCTTGAAGTTGGCCGCACCATGCGACGCACTCGGTGCCGGTGTAAGACGCTGCCGGTCCTACGGCCGGGAGGATATGCACTTGCCTTTGTGCTCGCCCACTATCGTCGGCAATAAGCGTATCGACGACCTCTTGAGCTGATTGACCTTGCGCTAAGGCTGCAACACCTTTGGGCCCATAAAGCGGATTCATTAGGGCTTGGGTCGATAAGGCCCCGACGGCACGCCTGGTGTGCGCGCACAGTGAGCCGACCGCGAAAAAGCGACTGGCAATGGCGATGCCGAAGCGACCCCCCGTGTCACGCGCCAGAATAGACCAAGTCATGAATTTGCACCGGAATGGCCGGT
Source organism: Betaproteobacteria bacterium (assembly GCA_031421635.1). Lineage (GTDB taxonomy): Bacteria > Pseudomonadota > Gammaproteobacteria > Burkholderiales > Burkholderiaceae_E > JAPOKJ01. The sequence goes on from JANOPA010000001.1 coordinate 22,365, forward strand.
CGATGTCACCAGTGCAGGCATGGCTTGCGCACGCTTTTGCATCCACCAGCCATAGGCGGGAGGCACGCTTGAGAAATCGGGATCGACACCCATCTTGCGGGCTGCGTCCAAAGCCCAATTCGGGTTGTAGAGCATTTCGCGTGCGAGGGCTACGAGATCGGCGCCGCCTTCTTGCAAAATACTCTCGGCTTGGTCGTGATGAACGATGAGGCCAACCGCCATGCTGAGCACGCCAGCTTGTTCGCGGATCATGCGTGAGAACGGTACTTGGTATCCGTAACCGATCGGTGTACTGCTTACCGGCCGTGCCAAAATGCCGCCCGCGCTGCAGTCGATCACATCTACCCCGCAGTCCTTCAGCTCGCGCGCGAGAATCACGCTGTTGGCCGGGGTCCAGCCCGCATCGTCGTCCACTGAAAGACGCATAAATAGAGGCTTGTCGCTTGGCCAATGACTGCGCACGCACCGCGCAACTTCAAGCGCAAAGCGGCGGCGATTGGCCTCACTACCGCCATATTGATCACTGCGCTGATTGGCTTGCGGCGAGAGGAATTCATGAATTAAAAACCCGTGCGCACCGTGAATCTCGATGGTGTCAAAGCCCGCCGCCTGAGCACGCGCTGCAGCGTGACCGAAGGCTTGAACGACTTCTCCAACTTCACTGGTGCTAAGTGCGCGCGGCACGGGTGAATTGGCATCCGCAGCAAGAGTGCTCGGTGCGACAATCTCCCAGGCTTCCCAGTCGTCGATCTCGGCACTTCGTTGCAAAGGTTTGCCGCCCTCCCAGGGTCGACCGGTGCGCGACTTTCGACCCGAGTGACCCAGTTGAACGCCCACCGCGGCACCGCCGCTTTTCACCAAATCGGCCAGGCGTTTGAGGTGCGGGATAAAGGCATCGTTCCAAATGCCTAGATCGCCCACTGTGCCGCAGCCACGCCGCTCAACCTTGGTCGATTCGAGCATGACCAGCCCCGCGCCTCCGGCCGCGTAGCGACCTGCATTCATCACATGCCAATCGGTCGGGAAGCCCTTGAGGGCAGCGTACTGATGCATCGGTGCGACCACAATCCTATTGCGTAGCTGAAGGCCACGAAGTTGAATTGGAGTAAACAGGAGGGGAGTTTGCATTGATGTTTCCTTGGTCTTCGTCGACGATTATCGATCAGCTTCGCGGCGTTTTTGAATTAACGGCTGACGCCCTGCGTGGCGAGCTATGATGCTTATGAGAACAAAGCCAGCATTTTCTCAAAATATTCCTGAGCTTGCGGCGAATTCTCAGCCGGTGCCCAAGTGGCTTTCTCCTGTTCGCCTAAAGGAGTATAGGGACCCGCCTTGGCTTCGAAAATCACGCTGTTTGGGGCGAGCGCAACGAAGCTATGAAATACTCCGCTCGGCGTATTCAGGCCTACGTTTTCACCGTTTGCTTCGATCACCACTCGGTGGGTGACCGTTCCAAGTTCATCAAAACAGATCGCACCCAGCTTCCCGCGGACGACAATCAAGGTCTCTTCCTTATTCGGATCAGGATGGCGATGGGGCTGAATATAGGAGCCCATCTCCAAAGCATTTAACAGGCGATGGCTGATCGCGGTATCTGCGTCATGAAAATTCAGATTTTTGCGTTTGCGCGGCGAGGCATTCGCCTGCGCGCTGAGCGTGTCGAAGAGCTTTTGGTCGATGATTTTTGGTTCAGTCATGCTGCTAGAGGCGAAATATCTTAAAGTTGAAAAAAGTGATTGCACAAGCCTATCATCCCATCGCCTACAATGCCGCTTTTCCCTCCCAGAATCCGAAAGTACTCAACATGTCCCAAGCCCCAAGCGCTATTTATTTAAGCTCAATCCCAGTATTCACGCAAATGTTAGGCGGACTCAAGACCGTGTTGAGTAAGGCTGAAGCGAATGCGAATGAAAAGAAAATTGATCCCAATGCCTACCTTCAAGCGCGGCTTTTTCCTGATATGTTCAGCTTGCTGCGCCAAGTTCAGGTGGCAACGGACTTTGCTAAAAGCGTATCCGCTCGTCTCGCGGGTGTCGAGGTGCCTAAGACCGAGGATACCGAGCAAACATTTGCCGATCTCAACAAGCGCATTGATAGCATACTCAGCTTCATCGCAAGCTTGAGCAGCGCGCAATTTGATGCTGCAGCCAGCCGCGAGATCGTGACCCAGGCCGGTACACCTAAAGAGAAGCGCTTCACGGGCCAGTCCTACCTACTGAACTATGGCCTGCCGCACTTTTTCTTTCACGTCACAACGGCCTATTCAATCCTTCGTCATAACGGTGTTGAAGTTGGCAAGAAAGACTATATCGGGAGCTATTGATTTTCCAAAGAACGGTTATTCCGTTTTGTAGATTAAGCCGCTTTCTTGAGTGCCACGAAGTTCGGGAAGAAAAGCTGTTGACCTTCGATTTTGTAGCTCGCAATGGCGGCTTGGCCTTCGCTTGAGGTGATCCAATCGATAAAGGCTTGGCCGAGCGCGGCTTTGACATGGGCATGCTTGGCGGGGTTGACCAGCATGACACCGTACTGATTGAACAAGCGCTGATCGCCTTCGACAAGAAGGTTGAGTTCACCGCGATTTTTAAAGCTCAGCCAGGTACCGCGATCCGTGAAGGCGTAGGCGTTCATGGCGCTGGCCGTATTCAAGGTAGGGCCCATCCCGGAACCGGTTTCGCGGTACCAAGTGCCCTTGCCCTGGAGAGGATCCACTTGCGCCTGCATCCAGTAACGAAGTTCGGCCGCATGGGTGCCACTCTTGTCACCGCGTGAGGTAAACGGCGAGGCGCTGGCAGCGATCTTTCTCAAGGCGTCCAGCACGTCCTTACTCTGTGCGACCTTGGCCGGATCAGACTTCGGCCCGATCACGACAAAATCGTTATACATTACCTCCCGACGGCCTACGCCAAAGCCTTCATCTGCAAACTTTTGCTCGGCCACTCGGTCATGCACAAAGACGACATCGGCATCGCCCCTACGAGCGCTTGCTAGAGCCTGTCCAGTGCCCTGAGCCACGACGCGCACTTCGATGCCGGTTTTTGCTTTGAAGATTGGCAGAAGGTGTTTGAATAGCCCAGAGTCTTCAGTGGAAGTCGTGGAGGCCACAATGATGAATTTATCTTGCGCGCGAAGCTCGGGCGCTCCGAGCAATGCGAGGCTAAAGCATGTGGCAGCGGCAATGAGGCAATGTCTTCGGTTGGTCAATTGGATTCCCACAGAAGTTCTCCGTTTAAAAACGCCTGAGTCAGCGGCGATCTGGGTAGGGTAAAAAATTCGGATGCGGGAAGATCTTCGATTAAGCGTCCCTGATGTAGGAAAAACACGTGATCTGCAAGCCGACGCGCTTGCCCGAGGTCGTGGCTTGCCATCACAATGGTGGTGCCATTGGCATGCATGGCATTGATGATGGCTTCAATATGGCGAGTAGCGCTAGGGTCCAGGCTGGCACTCGGCTCGTCCAAAAAGAGCAGCTCGGGTTCAACTGCCCAGGCGCGGGCCAGCGCAAGTCGTTGTTGCTCTCCGATGGAGCAAAGCCGGGCAGGCCGATCTGCTAAGGCGCTAAGGCCGACTCGATCCAAGGCCTGATTCGCAAGGTGGGGGAGGTCGCCCTTCACTTTGGCAAGCTCTAAGGCAAAGACAATGTTGTCGCGTGCGCTGCGGCGGAGCAGGACGGGTCTTTGAAACACCATCGCTTGCCGAGCCTGTTGGTGATCGTCGGCCCAGAACAACTGCCCGCGAGTCGGTGTGAGCAAGCCGTGCATTAAGCGCAGCAAGAGGCTCTTGCCCGCACCATTAGGACCCAGAATCAAATGGCGCGAACCAGCCTTGATCGATAGAGATATCTGGTCAATCAGAACCTTCTCACCCATTTGATAGGACAGGCCTTCTAGTTTTAATGGCAATGGCGCACTGGGGGCGTTTCGAGTCAGCGCTACAGGCGTGGAGGCATCCATGACCTGAGCGCTAACCATAGTGATTCATTGCGGTCGTTTTCAAGCCCTGGGCTAGGCCATTGATCGCGATCACTAGGGCAATCAAGACCATGCCGAGGGCGAGCGCTAGGGGAAGGTCACCCTTGCTGGTTTCAAGGGCGATCGCTGTGGTCATCAGGCGTGTAACGCCATCAATGTTGCCACCCACGATCATGACAGCCCCGACTTCAGCAATGGCGCGACCAAAGCCCGCCAAGACGGTCGTCATTAGACTGAAACGCGTGTCCCAAAGTAAGGCACGCACGCTTTGCCAGGGCGTGGCCCGCAGCGACAGCATTTGCTCGCGATACTCGCCCCATGCATCTTGAATTACTTGCACGGTAAGCGCGCAAATAATCGGCAAGACCAACACGGTTTGCGCAAGCATCATCGCACTTGGAGTAAACAATAATCCCAAGGGCCCGAGTGGTCCAGCTCGAGACAGCATCAGATAAACGAGTAGGCCAACGACGACGGGAGGAAGTCCCATCAGCCCATTGATCATCGCCAAAATTATATTTCGCCCCGGGAACCGGCTCACGGCAAGCCAAGCACCGCAGGGCAAAGCGATCAAGGCCGCGCAAACCACAGCGACACTGCTGACCTTCAGGCTCAGCCAAACAATGGCAAACAATGGGGAATCGAGCCCGGCCACAAGCCTTAGCGCTTGCGCCAGACCTTGGGACAGTTCGTGCATGCGCGCAGTATAGGGGGCAATTTCAGAAATACTGTCTTTTATCCAGTTGTCCGTAATGCATGCATAATATGACACATGTATGCAAGTGCGGAGTGATTGTGCGGGATCTCATGAGCACCAAAGAGGTCGCTGAGTACCTACGCCTGAAAGAGCGCAAAATTTACGACTTGGTGAGCCGCTCAGCTATCCCAATCTCCCGCGTTTCGGGCAAGTTGTTGTTTCCTCGTGAACAAATCGATGCTTGGGTGCGTGACAAGACCAGCGGCCGCACGACTATCCCCTTTCCCCACGGCCCTGCCGTGCTTGCCGGTAGTCACGACCCTCTCCTCGATTGGGCAGTGCGGGAATCACGTTGCGGGCTGGCGACCCTGTGTTATGGGAGCCTTGACGGTCTCGACCGCATGGTGAGTGGGGATGCATGCGTTGCCGCTATTCACTTGCCAGCCAGCGAAGGATCGGCGCGTAACATCAGTGTCAGTCAGGAAAAGCTTGGACAAAGAGATGTTGCCTTGGTGGCCTGGGCTCAGCGCGAGCAAGGCTTGGTGGTCGCCACCGGAAATCCGCTCAAGCTTCAAACTCTGCAAGATGTACGACGTACCAAGGCGCGCCTGATGCTGCGACAACCGCAAGCCGGCAGCTACCTATTGCTGCTGGAGCTCTTAGGTGCCGAAGCAATGGTTTTGAAGGAGCTCAAACTCGTTAAACAGACGGCGCTAAGCGAAAGTGATATCGCCGCCGCAATTCTCGATGACAAGGCCGATGTGGGCCTGGCCGTGCGCTCAGTGGCGCGACAATTCCATCTCAGTTTCATCCCGTTGGCGCATGAGCGGCTCGACTTGATCGTGTCACGGCGGGCATTCTTTGAGCCGCCGTTGCAAAGATTGTTTGAGTTCGCGCGCTCAAAAGCCTTTAGTGACTACGCGCGCAGCCTGTCAGGCTATGACATTTCCGAATTAGGCCGGGTGCTATGGAATGCGTAGTCTAAAGAAACAGGCGAACCGGTTTAGTTTAGAGCAGCGCTCTGCGCCGCGACTTTCAAAGGCCAAAACGATCAGACCATTAAGTTGCCGCCGCGCTCAATAATTACTTCGGCATCGAGCAAGCTTTGTGAGTGATTCAAGTCGGATTGACTGATCAACACGGAGAGGCCCAAGCCTCTCAGTCCGCCGACCACTTCCGACAAACGCTCCGACAAGGCGGGAGCAACGCCCTCAAAGGGCTCGTCCAAGAGCAGGACTTTGGTGCCTATGGTAAGCGCCCGCGCCATTGCCACGAGCTTCTGTTGGCCTCCCGACAAAAGAAGAGCCTTGCGATGTTTCATCTCAAGTAGCTCCGGTAAAACACCGTAAACAAAATTCAGACGCTCCTCGACCTGCAATTTTGGGGAGACCCAAAGCGGAATGCAGATGTTTTCCTCCACAGTGAGTTCGGGCACTAAGCCACGATCCTCAGGCATGTAACCAATGCCGAGCTTGGCGCGTTCGTGAGGTGTGGCCTTGTTGAGATCAAGCTCGCCGAACGTGAGCGAGCCAGCGCGTAGCGGCAAATGGCCCATGATGGTGCGCATCACCGTGGTCTTGCCCGCTCCGTTGCGACCAATAAGGCCGACCATGGTGCCGGGCTTGAGATCGATACTGAAGTTGCGTAAGACTTCGACATTTTGAATGGCCACGTTAGCAGCACTTAGGTGAATCATGCCCCCGCTCCTTGCGCGTCGCCTAGGTTGGCCTTTGATTGATCTTGGCCATCCGACTGCATATGCAATTGCGTATTCGCTTGGGATTGGGTTTGCGCCTTGCCATGGGCGGTGCCGCCGTGACCGGTGACATAGCGACGCACCTCGGGGTCGACCAAGACATCGCTGGCTTGTCCGTCAGCGATGATGCGACCGCTATAAAAAGCAGCCACTCGTGAGGCGTAACGTTGCACAATGTCCATGTCATGTTCAATAAACACCACGGCGACTGGGGATTGCTGCCCGTGGGCCTCAATGGCTTGCATGACCGTGTCCATTGCCTGGAACTTCTCATCGGCACTGACGCCGCTGGTCGGCTCGTCGAGAAGGAGCAGCCGTGGGTGGCCGGTCAGCGCCATGGCAATGTCTAGGAGCTTGCGCACGCCGCCAGGCAACTCGAGCACTGGACGCGCATGATGTTCATCAAGCCGAAAACCCGATAGGAGTTGATGGCATTGGTCCAAAGACGCTGAATCGCGCGCGGTGCGAAGAAAATGACGATGGCCGCGATTGCAATGGAGGGCGGTGAGCATATTGTCGAGCACGGTCATGTGCAGACAAAGTTGCGGGATCTGAAAAGAACGCGCGACGCCTTTGCGAGTGATCTCGCGAGGGCTGAGTGCCGTGATGTTCTCGTCGCCCAGAAAAATTTGACCGGAGCTAGGTTTCATGTAGCCCGTAATCATGTTGACAAAGGTGGTCTTACCTGCGCCATTGCTACCGATAAGGCATAACCTTTCACCGGAGGCAACATCGATATTGACATTCTCGGCGGCTACGACGGCTCCGAATTTACGCTCAAGCTTTTGTGCTGAGAGGACAGGAGTGCTCATCTCAGGCAGCCTGTTTTACAATTGCAGCCTTAGGAGGCTGACCGAAGCCAAAGCGGCCTTGCAAGGAGCCGAGTCCGTCGGGAATAAAGCGAATCACCAACAGTAAGAAGAGTCCGAGTGCAAACTGCCAAGTGTTGGGAAAATAGGCGCTCGAAAAGGATCGGACAAGCTCCAGAATAAAGGAGGCCGCGAGCACTGCAACAACGCTATGGTGCCCTGCCAGAATCGCCACGAACACAAATTCGCCAGAGGTCGTCCAGTAACTGAATTGTGGGTCGATGTGGCCCAACGCCAAAACACTGAGCGCTCCGCCGACACCACCCAAAAACGCGGCTATCGCATAATTCCAGGCAATCAAATTGGGCACCGATGTGCCAAGGTACTCTACGCGCAATTCATTTTCGCGTACCGCCATGGAGAGCAAACCTCGCGTGGAGTCGCAGTACACTCTTACGAGGCCCGCTAAAACACAGCTCACGCCGACGGTCACGCACCAAAGCAGCAATTGTGAATACTGGTCCGAGGCCTTGCGGCCAAACAACGAGGCACGGGTAACATTGAAGCCATCCGAGCCACCCAGGACCTCCGTCTTCATGAGCATGCCGTAAAACACCATGGACAGGGCCAAGGTGAGCATCGCAAAGAAGATGCCGCGATAGCGGGCCAGTAAGGGAGCGAACGGTGCCGCGATCAAAAAGGCCGCTATGCCGCTCAGCACAGACAAACCCAGAATGTCGGTAATGCCAGCCTTATTAAAGAGTAGGGCCGCGGCATACCCACCGGCAGCAAACACCAGGCCTTGCCCAAACGGGACCACACCACAACGCATCATGATTAAAATGCCGAGCGACACCAAGCCATTGGCCAGGGCCATGGTGCCGAGCGACACCAGCCATTTTGGAGCGATAAAACCAGCGATGATCAGCCCCACCATAGATATGAGGCTGATGCTGAGTACCCGCTTCGAAGAGGATGCGAACAATTGATGCTCCTTGTTCTTTAAATCTTGCGCGCTTGAATACGCTGAAACAAACCTTCGGGTTTGAACACGAGGATGATGGCCATCACGACATAGATACTGAACAATTCGGCTGGCGGCCAGAGATGCACTGAGGCTGCACGCGCTAGGCCGACAACTATTGCACCAATTGCGGCGCCTTCAATACTGCCCAAGCCCCCAATGATGACCACCGCGAAACTGACGATAATCACGCCAACGCTCAAGCCCGGTTGTACCGAGATCATGGGTGCCGTCAGTGCGCCGCCTAATGCAGCTAGAAACACACCGGCCATAAACGCCCAGGTGTAAATGCGTGACACATTGACGCCCATGCTGGAGGCCACCTCGGGGCTGTGAATCACGGCCGTAACGATCTTGCCTTGACGTGTACGGTTGAGCACCCACCAGGTAATACCGCCGCAGATAATCGCCATGCCGACCAGCATCACGTCATAGCCAACATAGCTCAAATTGCCCAATTGGATATTGCCGAAGGCTTGATACACCTCGGAGGCGTAGTAGGGATTGACGCCCCAGATAAGTTTGGTGATGTCTTCGAGCATTAGGAACATGGCGTAGGTGACTAGCACCAACAACACCTCGTCGCGTCCATAGAACATGCGCAGCAAACCCTTTTCGGTCAGCGGGGCGAGTAAGGCTGCGACGCCGACTGCAGCGGCCACCAAGGCGACGACGCTCAGAGCGGGCGAGAATTTCATGGTGGCGAGCCAAGCGACGAGGCTCGCGCCAGCATACGCACCTACAGCATAAAAACTTCCGTGGGCAATGTTGAGAATCTTAAGCACACCGAAGACCAGGGTGAGGCCAAGAGCCACGATAAAGAGCCAGGAGGCGTAGGTGATGCCATCAAATAAAATCGTTGCGAGCAAGATAAAACCTTAAAACAGCCGCACTGAATATCCACTCAAAGTGAGGACTTAAGGCGGTATTAAACAAGGGGTTCGGAAACCTAGATGCCCCACCACGGTGGGGCATCGGTTGAGATCATTTGAGCGTTACGCCAAGCTGACGCTCGGGCTAAAAGCTAAGGTGACTAATTACACTTCGAGCCGAGAAAGCCTGCTTTGATCCAGTCTTCACTAAGCATTCCTGCTGGCGGGTTGACACATTCGGCGTTGAAGCGCTGAATATCTTCGATCACCACCATTTTCTTGGCTGCATCCCAACGGGTTTTGCCAATGGCCGTATCCTGAATCGCCTGATGGCCGTTGCCGAGCGCCATCTTGATTTCACCGGCCGGAGTCATCCAGCTACTGCCTTTTAAGGCGGCGGCCAGTTGCTCGGGTGTGGGCTTCTTGCCACCATTCGCGGCCATGGCTTTTTCGGCCGCGGCCTTCAGACCCAACATCGCTTGAACCATACGATACGGGGCTTGCACAGGGTAAACGTTGTAGGCTTTCTGATACGCGTCAAACCACCAATCGTTCAAGGCCGACTTGGGAGACATCAAACCATAAGCACCGCGCGCACCAAGAATGGCGCCATTCGGCATTTTCTCGCCCAGGCCGGGAAGCACATGGTCGGCAGCGGAGAACACCGGAATTTGCTTTTGGAACAAACCGCGCGCGTTGGCCTGCAAGATGTAGGCTTGCAAGTCGCCACCCCAAAGGCTAGAGTGAATGATATCGGCGGGCTTATTCAACAAGGCGGAAATTTCAGTGCCGTACTGTCCAGCGCCAAACTTGGGCAACATGTCGACATCATGCTTCGCATCTTTATAGATTTGCGCCATGGACAAATTGAAATCTTTCTTGCTGTCTTGTCCCCAAGCGTAGTCTTGATGGATCGAGTTAAAGCGATCAATTTTGACATTACGTGCTTTCAGATAGCGTACTAAGGCGACGTTATCCATCGCAGCATGGGCAGCCGTGCGGAACACATAGTTGTACTTACCATCTTCAAAAATTCGCGGTGTGCCGCAATCATAGAGAATCAGAAACTTTTTGAGTTCTTCGGCGACCGGAGCAACAGCCAGACAATCACCTGAGCCTACATAGCCGACCACCGCATCAACCTTCTCGCGGTCATATAAATTACGCAATTCTTGCACTTGCTTGGTCGCGCCACCATTTTCGTCCACGTAGACCGCTTCGATCTTCATGCCGCCAAAGCCGATTTTGTTATACGGTGCCGGGGCTTGGCCTTTGTTGAAAGCCTCCACCAAAAGCTTTGCGCCGTTGATAGCAGGTACGCCAAAGCTTTCTGCAGCCTGGCCGGAGAGGAAGCTCACGAAGCCAATCTTGAAGGTTTCTTGAGCGCTGACCGGGGCGCTGACACATAAAGCGAAGGCTGCAGCGAGGCTTGCTGTAGTGGTAGCAACCCGTTGCGACAATCTAAGGGTGGAACTCAGGCTCAAGGCCTTGAGGTGAACTTGACGAACTTGTTTCATGAATACTCCGTGGCTTGAAAGACGCAGGCGCGTAGTCTGATGCTTTGCACTCAGGCTTGTGTTTGTTTTAGCCAAAATTTGAAATGACCTTTCCGTTGACTGCCTCAGGTTCGCGCAGACTACTGGGTGCTCGCAAAGAATACCTCACGTTTGATTAGCGCAACACGATCCATTTTTGAATCCACTTTTCACGCAAGAGACACTTTTTAGCCTAGAGTCCTCGTTCCCATGAGCACTCACAAAAGAAAGAGGCTCTGTATTCATACAACGAGGAGTAACCATGATTTCACGCGCATTAAAACGGCAAGTGTTGGCAACGACAGCGACCTTGGCCTTGGGCTTTGCAACGAACGCCATGGCGCAGGCCGATTGGTGTAAATCGAAGTGGGGGCCGAATGATGAGAAGGGCGCCTACAACATTCTCACGCCGCAAATGACGGCCGATGCGGCCAAGCTCGTCAAGACCGGAAAAACCTATCAACTAGGCGTTGAAACCAATTCAAAAACGCCAGCCTTTGGTACCCGCTCCTTTACCCTTTTGATCCAGCAGCCCGGCCAAGCCCATGGCGGATCTCTTGGCCCCACCAAGACTACGTATAACGATGACATCATCATGGGCTATGTGGCGGTCGGCTCCCAGCTCGACGGTCTGGGGCATATCGGTATCGACGGCATTCATTACAACTGCAATAAAACTTCCGAATTTGCTCAGGCCGATGGTCTGAAAAAACTGGGTATCGAAAAGTTGCCAGCCTTTGCAACGCGTGGTGTGATGTTAGACATGGCGGCTTACTATGGTGTTGCAATGGTACCTGCCGGCACCGCCTTCAACAAGAAAGAAATCGACGAGCAATCCGCAAAGCAAGGCATCTCCATTAAGGCTGGCGATGTCGTTCTGTTCCATACCGGTTGGCAAGATCTGGTCGGCAAAGACAATGCTCGTTTTATGGCCGGTGAACCCGGTTTGGGGAAAGGCGGCGCCGAGTATTTGGTTTCTAAGGGTGTGATTGCGGTCGGCGCGGATACCTGGGCCGTAGAGGCGATTCCTTTTGAACCGGGTGTCGGTGTGTTTGAAGTTCACCAGATCTTATTGGCCAGAAACGGTGTGTACATCCTTGAGAATATGGATACCTCTGGGCTTGCTAAGGACAAGGCCTATGAGTTCATGTTTGTATTGGGCCACAGCCGGATTACCGGTGCGGTTCAGGCCATCATCAATCCGGTTGCGATTCGCTAAGGTTGCTTAGGTTCAGAGGGTACTGCGGTGAATCCGGGTTGCTATTTTGGCGGATTTATCCTGGTCGGGGGGGTGAGTCGAAGGTGGCTTCGATTCGCCACTTCGTTGGGCTTGGGGCTAGCGACAGCGTTGGCCCAAGCTCATCCTGAAGGGACGGTGGAGTGTCGTGCCGAAGTTCGATTAGAGGGAGGCCGCTTCCAGTCCATGAGGTCTGAACTGTGGCTGGACAAGCCACATTCGGTACAGGCGCTCGGCCAAGTCCGTGCAAGAGATTCCAAAAACATTGATCCCAAGCGCATGGAGTTGCTTGCGGAGTCGGTCCGTGCACAGTTCGCGCGCTACCAATGGTTGTTTGATTTGAAGGCTGACGGCCAAAGCCAGAAACTCGCGCTTAGGGCACCTCCATCAGTCGAGTTTGTCGATGGAACATTGCGTGTGCTGATTGATCAGGTCGCTTCTCAAACTCCCGCCGCGGGACCAGAGAACGCACCAAAGCTCTGGACCATTAGCTGTTTTGATCCCACGTATTACTGGGCTCCGGTTTTTCGTAAGTCCGCACTTACATCCGATAAGGCTCCCAAAAAATCTTCTGATTCTCATGACGATGACGACAAATCGTCGGCACCGGATCCTTTGTCTGGACATCGAACCATCAAACTCGACCCGCGCGCTCAAGATCCTGAAGCTCTGAAAGTAAGCGGTTGCTCCGACCGTCGGGCTGCGGTGGCCGCAGATGGCGTCCAGGCTCCGCGCAGCGGCGTTGCGCAACTTGCCTGGGTTTGTCAGCCTTAACGGTGCGCGCTTGGCTTCTTGCGACGCCTACCCCGAACTTAAATGATTCCATACGCCTGGTAGGGCCTTCCTGCAATTCAAACCTATGTTTGATAGGATTTCAACCTATTGAAACGAACGTTTGAGTTAATAGTTTGAAGAATCTTGGCGAATGCCGTACAGACCAACGTGAACAACGCGGCGCAGCCACTCGTCAGCGCTTGATCGATGCAGCTCTCCGGCTTTTCAGCGAAAAAGGCTTCAAAGCGGTGTCCGTCCGCGAGCTGGCTGATCATGCCAAATGCAACGTGGCAGCGATCTCCTATCACTTCGGTGACAAGTCTGGCCTTTATCGCGAGGTTTTCTCCACTCCCGTGAAGGAGCTGCTCGCAGCAGCAGAAGGTATGAATAATTCGAGCTTGAGCTTCGACGAATTTGCCCGGGCTTTTTATCGAAACTTGCTGTCTGCCTTGACTCAAAATGAAGAGCGTGCGCGCCAAGTCATGAGGATGCATCACCGCGAGCTGGTGGAGCCGAGTGGCATGCTGGCCACTTTCATTCAGGAGGTGGCTCTGCCTATTCATTTGGTGGTTCTCGGCCGAATTTATCTGGAGATTGATGCAAAGAGCCAGAGTCAGGGTGCGCGAGCAGACCCAGCCATCCAAAGAATTGCTTTCATGATGTTTGGTCTCGCCATGGATTTCTACGTTCAAAGTGATTTTGTGGAAGCCTTCGCGCCAGAACTGATTCAAGGCCCACGCGCTATTGACGATCTTGTTGAATCCCTAGTGCGCGCGGCGTGCGGAATTGTTCTCTCTGAAAAAACCCGGCGTGATCATCAGGAAATAGCCACCGTATGAGGCAAGGCATGAAACTCATCAACTTATTTTCCAAACAGGCGTCCCCTAACCTAGCGCCGTTATTGTTTAGCGCGCTCGTGGTCGAATTGCTTTATGGATGTGCGGCCCCGCAAATCCCCGGCACCAAGGCCACTGTTGAAGCGGTGGCTCAAAAGCTGGAACCTGCTTGGCAGGCTCCAATGCCGCATGGCGGAGATCTTGGGCAGCTCACGAATTGGTGGGCGCAGTGGAACGACCCGGTCTTAACCAAGCTGCAGGCGCTCGCGCAAACGGAAAGCGCAAGCCTGGCTCAGGCTGCCGCTAAAATCGATCAGGCTCGCGCACAATTGCAGGTAGCAGGCGCTAGCGCTCAACCCAGCGTGGAACTCAACAATAGCCTTAGACGATCCGCACTCGGCGTGCCACCTTTCGGCGCACCACGAACGCAATTCTCCACGAGCCTGGACGCCAGTTGGGAGATCGATTTGTTTGGCGCCATTGCACGCGGTCGAGAGGCCGCTGCGATGCGATTCGATGCGCGGCAGCTTGATTGGCATGACGCTCGAGTGAGCCTGTCAAGCGAAGTTGCGACGAACTACCTTAGTTATCACCAGTGCCTGGAGTCGATCACCGCTTTAGAGGAAGACGTCGCCGCGCTAATAAGCACGCTGGGCTTGACCGAGCAAAAAGTAAAGGCTGGGCTCACCGCCCCGGCCGATGCAGCACTCCTGCGCGCTAACTTGGCCAATAGTCGTAACCAAGTAATTTCCCAGCAGGGTGATTGCAAGCTGCTTCTAAAGGCGCTTGGCTTTCTCACCGCGACCAAAGAATCGAGCCTACTTGAGCTGTTCGTTAAGTCACCGGGCTCGCAGCTCGCTAGCGCCCCGCCTTTTACCATCACTTTACTTCCCGCTCAGACGCTTGCACAAAGAGCCGACCTCGCCTCTCTTGAGCGCGAGTTGGCCGCCCTAGCTGCAGAAGTCGGAGTTGCCGAGGCCAACCGAAAACCTAGACTGACTTTCACCGGCAACATCGGTTGGGGCACCCTGCGCTTTGGCGGACTGAATGGCGGCGAGACAGGTAGCGGAGTCGCCTGGGGCTTCGGACCCGCTTTGAACTTACCGATCTTCGATGCGGGGCGGCGCAAAGCGAATGCTGAAGCCGCCATGGCGCGATTCAGCGAGCTTAGCGCGCAGTACCAATTCAAAGCGCGCATGGCCGTGAGAGAGGCCGAGGAGGCTATGCTGAGGCTCGACGCGGCTACGCAAAAACAAGACCTGGCCGAAGCGGCGATCAAAGACTTTCAAGCGTATTTGGCGGCCGCTCAAACACGCTACCGGGTCGGGGTCGGCAATCTCATCGAACTTCAGGATGCACGCAGACAGACCATCGCGGCCCAACTCAGTCTGATTCAACTTCGCCGCGATCGCAACTTGCAGTGGATCGCGCTTTACAAATCCCTTGGTGGCGGCTGGGATGGTCAGACCCAAATTGCACGAGCCATTGTGTCCAAACCCGAAGCAACTAAAAACTAGCGGTATCTACACATGAAGAACTCCGACCCACAACCTTTAGCATCAAGCATGATGGTCCTCGCTGCTCTGCTTGCAAGCGCGCTTTCGCTTGCCTCCTGTGGCAATAAGGACAAGGCGGCTGACCCTGCGGTTAAAGAAGGCAACGTAGTAGCGGCCAAAGACGCTGTCAAAAATACCGGCAAAGAGACAAGCAAAGACAGCGGCAAAGACAGCGGCAAACCGGCCATGACCGTGACCATCGCAGTTGCCAAGAGCATGGAATTCAGTCAAGGCTTGAGCGCCAACGGCTTGGTCGCCCCCTGGCAGGAAGCCAGCGTGGGTGCCGAGGTGGGCGGTTTGAAACTCACGGAAGTCAACGTCAATGTCGGCGACGTTGTACGTAAGGGGCAAGTCTTGGCGACCCTGTCCCCGACCAGTGTTCAGATTGATTTGATCAATTTTAAAGCCCAGTTGGCTGAGGCTGAAGCCAATCTCGCCGATGCCAAGCTGAATGCAGAGCGTGGTCGACAGCTCGATCAAACCGGCGCCATTAGCGCCCAGCAGATTGCCCAGTTTTTAACCGCCGAAAAGACGGCGCAGGCACGCCTGGATGCGGCTCGCTCACGCATCAAAGCCGAGGAGCTGAGGTTGAGCCATACCAAAGTGCTCGCCTCCGATGCCGGCGTGATTTCGGCTCGCGCGGCTACTTTGGGTGCGGTGGTGCAACCCGGTCAAGAGTTGTTTCGTTTGATTCGTCAGGGTCGGCTGGAATGGCGTGGCGAGATCACCGCCTCAGAATTGAGCCAAATAAAAGTAGGCCAATCGGTGCTGGTCGATGCCCCTGATTTGAGCCAGGTACGTGGCAAAATCCGAATGATTGCGCCAACTGTAGATTCGCAAACCCGCAACGCACTCATTTATGTTGACCTCCCAAATGGTGCGCCATTGAAGTCTGGCATGTTGGTCAAGGGTCTGTTTGAACTGGGTCGCAGCACGGCCTTAACGGTACCTCAGTCGGCGCTTCTGCGTCGAGACGGATTTAGCTATTTGTTCGTGATGGAAAGCGCTGACCGAGTGAAGATGGTCAAGGTCGACACCGGACAGCGCGTGGGTGACCGCATTGAGATTGCCAAGGGACTCGAAACTTCCGCTAAGTTCGTGGTCAACGGTGTGGGATTTCTGAATGATGGCGACTTAGTGCGTGTGCAAGACAGCGCCAAGCCACAGTAAATCCTGATTGAAGAATTGAAGTAATTGCATCGAAGTCACTGAGGACGCTCCATGTCTGAAACCTTTAATTTTTCCACTTGGTCGATACGAAATCCAATTCCGTCGATCCTGTTGTTCATCCTGTTGACTGGCTTGGGTTGGATGAGCTTTAAGGCCATGAAGGTTCAGAACTTCCCAGATATCGATTTACCGACCGTCACGGTGACGGCCAATATGCCGGGGGCCGCGCCCGCGCAACTGGAGAGCGAAGTTGCCAGAAAGCTGGAGAACTCGATCGCCACGCTGTCGATGATCAAGCACATCTACACCCGCATTCAAGATGGTGTGGTGAGCGTTACGGCCGAGTTCAAACTTGAGAAGTCCATCGCCGACGCGACCAATGATGTGCGTGATGCGGTCAGCCGAGTGCGCTCTGACCTGCCGACCGACCTAAAGGACCCGATTATCTCCAAAGTAGATTTGGCCGGCGCGGCGATTCTGAGTTATTCCGTCAGCTCATCTCGCCTTGATGAAGAGGCCCTGTCATGGCTAGTGGATAACGAGGTGAGTAAGGCCATTCTGTCAGTCAAAGGCGTGGGTCGGGTTGCGCGAGTGGGCGGGGTGAGCCGTGAGGTCAGAGTGGAGCTGGATCCCGCCAAGCTAGCCGCACTGAACACGACGGTAGCCGAGATTTCCCGGCAACTCAAGCGAGTGCAAGGCGAGGCCTCCGGTGGCCGGGTCGATATTGGTGGTGGCGAGCAAAGCTTACGCACCATTAACACCGTCGGCAGCGCCGCAGAACTAGCGCAACTGGAAATTCCACTGAACGATGGACGCAAGGTTCGTCTCGACCGCATCGCAAGCGTGCAAGATACCGTCGCTGAGCGACGCTCGGCGGCTTACCTGAATGGTAAGCCGGTGGTTGGCTTTGAAATTATTCGTGGCCGCGGCGCCAGCGAGCTCGAAGTTGCCGAGGGGGTGACCAAGGCATTGGGAGACTTCAAGAAAAGTCATGTGGGCGTCGAGTTTGTGGAGTCGTTTAACTTCGTTGATATCGTTCGCGAAGGCTTCGAGGGCTCGATGATCTTGCTATTTGAGGGGGCGATTCTCGCCGTCATTGTGGTCTGGCTGTTCCTGCGTGATTGGCGGGCAACTTTTGTTTCGGCGACTGCCTTGCCTCTGTCAGTTTTGCCGACCTTCATCGGTATGCACTATCTCGATTTTTCCTTGAATGTCGTCACCTTGCTGTCACTGGCCTTGGTGGTGGGCATCTTGGTCGACGATGCGATTGTCGAAATCGAAAATATTGTGCGTCACTTGCGCGAGGGTAAGTCGCCGATTGTGGCGGCGAAGGAAGCGGTTGAGGAGATTGGTTTGGCCGTGATTGCCACAACTTTTACACTGGTGGCGGTGTTTCTGCCTACGGCCTTTATGGCTGGTGTTCCCGGCAAGTTCTTCAAACAATTTGGGTGGACTGCTGCGATTGCGGTCACGATGAGCTTGGTCGTGGCCCGTCTTCTCACTCCGATGATGGCCGCCTACCTGCTCAAGCCTAAGCCTCACAAAGAGGATGACGGTTGGATCATGCGTAATTATCTTCGCATGGTGCACTGGTGCCTACACCATCGCTGGATCACGGCGTTTTTAGCGGCGGGGTTTTTTGCGGGATCCATTGCCTTGGTGCCCTTGTTGCCTCAAGGCTTTATTCCCCCGGATGATGCGGCACAAACACAAGTGAGCTTGGAATTGCCGCCCGGCTCAACTTTCGAACAAACGCGTGATGTCGCCGAGGCTGCCCGAAAAATTGTTGCCGCTAACCCCGACGTGAAGTTGGTGTACACCACCATCGGTGGTGGCACCGCGGGAAGCGACCCCTTCGCACCCGGCGGCGCACCCGAGGCGCGTAAAGCCAGCATGCAGCTGAAGCTTACCCATCGCGATGACCGTACCTACAGCAAACAGGTGATCGAATCGAAACTGCGCGATGCGCTGGCCGCCCTGCCCGCCGTCCGTATGACCGTGGGATATGGGGGTGCAGGCGAAAAACTGATTGTTGCCTTTGCCAGTGATGATGGCCCTCTGCTCCTCAAAACCGCTCAACAAGTTGAGCGTGAAATGCGCGGCATTCCGGGGGTGGGTAACATCATCTCCAGCGCTAGCCTGCAAAGGCCCGAGTTGATTATTCATCCCGACTCGGCGAAGGCTGCGGATCTCGGAGTTACGACCAGCGCCATTGCCGACACCTTGAGAATCGCCACGACCGGTGACTATGATCAAGGCCTGGCTAAATTAAATTTGCCACAGCGACAAATTCCTATTGTCGTCCGGCTACCAAAGTCGGCGCGGGAAGACCTGAGCATGATCGAGCGCTTGGCCGTGCCTGGGCGCCCGGGAATCAATAACGGTACTGGTAACGTCATGCTCGGAAGCGTAGCGAGCTTGAGCGTGGATAGTGGACCGGCCCAGATTGATCGCTATGACCGCAGTCGTAACGTGCAAATGGAAATCGAACTTAATGGTTTGCAGCTCGGCGAAGTACTGGCTAAGGTCGATGCCCTGCCCGCGATCAAGTCGCTGCCGCCTTCCGTGAGGCGCGCTGAACTGGGCGATGTCGAAGCAATGAGTGAGCTGTTCGAGAGCTTTGGCCTCGCCATGCTGATTGGCGTATTTTGTATCTACGCTGTTTTAGTGTTGCTGTTCAAAGACTTTGTCCAACCGGTGACGATACTCGCAGCCCTGCCCCTGTCTTTAGGGGGCGCCTTTGTGGCGCTTCTGGTGGCGCACAAAGCCTTCTCCATGCCTTCATTGATTGGTTTGATAATGCTCATGGGCGTGGCGACCAAGAACTCGATCCTCCTGGTCGAGTACGCCATCATGGCGCGCCGCGACCGCGGACTGTCCCGTTTCGATGCCTTGGTGGACGCTTGCAGCAAGCGGGCCAGGCCGATCATCATGACTACCATCGCGATGGGCGCAGGGATGTTGCCGATTGCCTTGGGCATTGGTGTCGACCCGAGCTTTCGCTCGCCGATGGCGGTGGCGGTGATAGGCGGCTTGATTACCTCCACCTTTCTCAGCTTGTTGGTGATACCCGTGGTGTATACCTTCGTAGATGATGTGGAACATCGGTTGAGGCGCCTGTTTCGCAGCAAGTCCGAGACCGCTTCGGACGCCGAAGCTATAAAGGCAAATGTGAGTCTCTAATAATAGTTACTGGATAGCCAGCATCGTTGGTCATGAGGCCTTGCCATCATCAAGGCTGACCATGACCGCGGCATTAGCGATGATGATCGAGTCTGCGCCGCGATCTGAAGGAATCTCAAGGCCGCCCTTGATCGCGGTCACGGTCACCGTACCGTAGGGTAATTCGGCCGCCACGGCTTTGGTGTCGACGTCTTCAGGATAGGGCACGGCGATGGTCACGTCGACGAACATGTCTTGGGCGGTCTTATCGACCATGCGAAAGAACCCAATGCTGCTGTGACGAATCGCGTCCGATACTGCGCGGCGCGCCGCCTTGGTGGAATCGCGGCCATGGACATCAACGCCCATACCCATTTCAGTGATGCAGCGTACTCGTGCCATGGTTTTTCCTTGTGTTCATTTTGAAAGAGTGTTGAATTGAAACCGTGCGCCATTCTCCGCGATTCCCAGCCTTTTGATAAGCGCTAGAAGCTTGGTCGGCACAAGGTGGTCAGCGAGACTGGCGAGAAATCTGCTCTAGAATGGCTGCTTTAGTATTTCACTCATGACCGCCTTCAGCTATCGACTCGACCCTACAGTACCTCCTTTCCCGGATGATCGCCCCATCATCATTTTCGATGGCCACTGCGTCATGTGTTCGGGCTTCGCTCGCTTTATCCTGCGCCGCGATACAAAAGCGAAGTATCGTCTCCTTCCCGCGCAGAGCGCTCTTGGAAGCGCCTTGTACCGTCATTTCGGACTAGACCCCGTACACTACGAGACCAATATTTTGTTAGAAAACGGCCATGCTTGGTTTAAGAGTGAGGGCAGTCTTAAAATGTTTCGAGGCCTTGGCTTTCCCTGGTCGATGCTGGGACTTCTTAAAGTGCTACCGCTCTCACTGCGCGACCGTTTGTATTCTTTAGTCGCGCGCAATCGCTTGCGCTGGTTTGGCCGCCGCGAGGTCTGCTACTTGTCCGAGCCTGGCCACGCCGATCGGTTTCTGGGATGATTGTTGCGCAGCGTTGCGAATGAAGATTCTTTTGATTGGCGGCTATGGTTCATTCGGTAGCCGCATCGTCGAACTTCTAAAAAGTGAATCCGGGCTTAGTCTCGTGGTTGCAGGGAGATCTCTCGGGCAGGCAAAAAAATGCTGTGCTCTGCACGCCGATGCTTGCGCCGAATTGCACCCGCTTCGCTTCGACCGGGCGACCGAGATCGTTGAGCAATTGCGTGACATCGCACCCGATTGGGTGGTCGATGCAAGCGGTCCGTTTCAAGCCTATGGCGACCAAGGCTATCAGGTCATTGAGGCCTGTATTGCGTTGCGTATTCACTATCTTGATTTGGCGGACGGCTCGTCCTTTGTCAAAGGCGTGGCTCAATTTGATCCAGCAGCAAAAAGCGCAGGAGTCTTTGTGCTCTCGGGCGTGTCCAGTTTCCCGGTGCTGAGTGCTGCTGTGGTGAGACGCTTAAGCAAAGAGGAAGAAGGCATTGGGTTCAAGGCGGTCCACACCCTTTGCTCAGGCATTGCGCCATCGCCCTATGCCGGTGTTGGCCTGAACGTGGTCAAGGCCGTGGCAGGCTATGCTGGCCAAGCGGTGGTCATCAAACGTGCGGGCCTTTGGACGCATGCCTACCCCTTTACAGAATCGCGAAATTTTGTGATTGCAGTTCCAGGCCAAGTTCCTTTGCGTAGGCTGCGCTTTTCTCTCGTCGATGTCCCGGATCTCGTCCTTCTGGCCGAGCAAGCACCCCAAGCCCAAGAAGTCTGGGTGGGCGCGGCACCCGTGCCGGTGGTCTTGCACCGCCTACTCAATGCACTGGCTTGGTTGGTACGATGGCGCCTGTTGTCCAGCCTGAGCGCAGTGGCGGGCTTGATTAACTGGTTCAGTAACAATGTGCGCTGGGGCGAGCATCGTGGTGGCATGTTTGTCCAGTTAAGTGGGCTGGACGCTCTTGGGCAAACGATGGTCCGCGAGTGGCATATGGTGGCCGAAGGGGCAGATGGGCCCTTGATACCGGCCATGGCGGTCGAGGCGATTGTGCGGCGAGCGCTGCGAGGTGTATTGCCGCAACTGGGTGCACGTGCGGCACTTGAAGAGATTGAGCTGAGTGACTATGAGTCCTTATTTCTGAAGCGCCAGATTTTCACGGGCTTTCGAGGCCGACACACCAGTGCTCAAATGGCGCGGCGACCCCTATCACTCTACGAGAGTTTGCTAGGCGATGCGTGGACGCATTTGCCGGATCCGGTGCGTGCTCTACATGCCGCTAGCCCTCCCAGCGAGTTCAAGGGTACTTGTACGGTTGAACGTGGCAGGAATATTTTCGCAAAGCTAGTCGCTAAGGTGATTGGATTTCCCGAGGCCGGTATCGATCAGGCGATACAAGTGCGCTTTCAGAAGCAACAATTACCGGATGGGCGCTTGGCGGAGTTGTGGACGCGAACCGTTGCCGACCAAAGTTTCTCAAGCTTGCAGTATGCGGGGTGTGGGCGCGATGAGGCTTTGATCTGTGAGCGCTTTGGTCCGACATGCTATGCGATGGCCGTCGTTGTCAAGGATCAGGAGCTTCATCTGGTTTTACGCGGATGGTCTGTTTTTGGTATTGCATTGCCGCTTTGGCTCGGGCCTCGGGCCAGGGCTTTCGAGAGCTCAGCAGGAGGTTGCTTTCAATTTTTTGTGGAAATTGCCCATCCCCTCATTGGCTTGATTGTGCGTTATCGCGGCCACCTGGTTCAGGCCGCATAAATCCAAGCCATCGCCTCTCGACTGACCCACTCCGGCGTGAATCGCATGCCCAGGTTTCGTGCTTGTCGCAGCGGGCCTGAGGCATGGTAAAGCTGTCCCATGCGCCGCGCCGTACGTATCATCCTAGCGCCTCTGCCCTGGCGCTCCCGACTGTACGCCGTAAACGCACTAGTGGGGTTCACGGCTTCCTTCGTGCCCGTGGAGTTGTGAAGCCGCGCCAAGTGCATGGCGATGGCCACAGCATCTTCCAAAGCAAGACAGGCGCCCTGCGCTAAATACTGAAGACAGGGATGGGCTGCATCACCCACTAAGGCAATACGTCCTTTGGACCAGGATTGAATCGGATCGCGATCATGCAAGGCCCATGCAGTCCAACTGCTCGCTGAGGCGAGCAAGAGATCGAGCTCCGAATGATGGCCAAGGAATTTATTGAGCCACTCCTTCGGTGCCGGTTCGTTCCAGCCCCGAAAGTTCTGCCCTCCAGGGTTCTCACAGATGGCGACTAAATTGAGTAAGCGCCCTGCTTTCACCGGATAGGCCACCACATGCAATTGGGGGCCGAGCCATAGCGCGACATCGCGCACCTCGTGCGCACAAGGGATCAAGGCCCTCAAGGCAATGTCTCCAGAGAAACGAGGCGCTTGAACTCCTCGCAAATTACTTCTCACAACCGACCATAGCCCGTCTGCACCGATGAGTCCTTGGGCTTCAAAATCTTGGCCATCGTCCACTCGCACCCTGACCAGGTCGGGTTCGCTGGAAATACTTTGGATTTGTGTTGCGTTGCACAAGCGGATTTTTGAATGGTCGCGACAGGCATCAAGCAAAAGCTTTAGAAGATCGGCACGATGCAGACAGGCATAACGCTCACGAAAACGTTTCTCGAAAGACTCCCCAAGCGCTAGGTGATGCAGTTGCGCTCCGGTGAGAGCGTCTCGCATGACAATCTTTTTGGGCCAAAAGGCAAGTGGTTCAATCGCCTCGCGCAGCCCCAGCACTGAGAGCGATCGCAAGGCGTTTGGCCCTAGTTGAATGCCTGCGCCAATTTCGCTATAAGTTGGAGCTTGCTCCAAGACCGTACAGGTTATGCTTTGTCTCGCCAAGGCTAAGGCGGTTGCGAGGCCTGCAATGCCGCCGCCCGCGATCAACATCCGTGAAACCTTATGGAATTTCTGAGATTTAGCACCGATAATTACCGAAAAAGAAGAAGCTCGTATAAGCTTGCAAAAAAGCCATGTGAAACAAAGTGGCCTAGCGTTTTAGAAACCTATTCGAGGAGACCCTGATGACTGGTACCGTTCAATTCACGGCCAAGGACATGCCGTTACAACTGCTTTATCACTGGGCCAAGACCCAGCCGGACAAAGTGTACCTGTCGCAACCTATGGGAGGCGGAATCCTCAAGGATTACACCTGGGCGCAAACTCTTGACGAAGTTTCAAGAGTCGCTGCTTACCTGAAAGCGCAGGGTTGGCCCGCTGGGACAAAAATTGCGCTGATGTCGAAAAATTGTGCCCAGTGGGTGATGACCGACCTCGCGATTTGGATGGCTGGCTATGTTTCCGTGCCGCTCTACCCAACGCTCGCTGGCGAAACCGTGCGTCAGATTTTGGCGCACAGTGAGGCCAAACTTTGCTTCATTGGCAAGCTCGACGATTGGGAAATGATGCGCACCGGCGTGCCAGAAGGCTTGCCCTGTATCGCCTTCGAGCTGTCCCCTGAAAGTGTTCGCAAGGCCTATCCCCTGTGGGGCGATATCGTGTCCAAAACGGCGCCGCTGGTTGGCTCGCCGACAGGTGAAATGGACGAACTATCGACCATTATCTATACATCGGGCACCACTGGCATGCCCAAAGGGGTGATGCATTCCTTCAAGACTTTGGGTTGGGGTACTAAGTCGGGCAAGGAGCGTTTAACGCTCCCCGATGGAGCTCGAATGCTTTCCTATCTGCCTCTGGCGCATGTCGCTGAGCGCATTTGTGTGGAGCATATGTCGTTCCTGATCGGTGGACATATTTTCTTCGCTGAAAGCCTTGATACGTTTGTCAAAGACATTCAGCGGGCTCGGCCGCAATTGTTTTTCTCGGTCCCGCGCCTATGGGTCAAGTTCCAGCAAGGCGTGCAAGCAAAGATGCCCGCCGAGAAAATGGATCGCTTGCTCAAAATTCCGATTTTGCGCGGCATTATTAAAAAGAAAATCCTGAGTGGTCTTGGGCTAGATCAAGTCTTGGTGGCTGCGGGCGGGGCTGCGCCCATGCCGCCCGCGCTGCTACGTTGGTATGACAAGCTTGGCCTGCCCATCATCGAAGGCTATGGCATGACCGAGAACGGCGCCATCTCCCATGCTACTTTCGTCGGCACTTTACGCCCCGGCACGGTTGGCAAGACCTATCCCGGAGTGGAGTCACGTATCGATCCTGATACCGGTGAAATTCAAATGCGCGGGCCTTGTGTGATGCTTGGCTACTATAAAGAGCCTGAGTTGACCAAGGCCGCGATGACCGAAGACGGCTGGCTACGTACAGGCGATAAGGGAGCCTTGGATACTGAAGGAAATCTTAAGATCACTGGGCGAGTCAAAGATCTGTTCAAGACGTCGAAGGGCAAGTATGTGGCTCCAGCTCCGATTGAAGATTCTTTGGTCATGCATCCTGCCATTGAAGCTTGTGCCGTGGTGGGGGCCAATTTGGGCCAACCGCTAGGCTTGGTCATGCTTTCAGAAGCTGGAGTGAAAGATTCCAAGAATGCCAAGGATGCATTGACCAGCGCTTTGGCTCAGCATATGAAGACCATCAATGAGAAGTTAGATCCTCACGAGCAGATGGATCGCATCATCGTTGTGAAATCGGGCTGGACCGTTGAGAATGGCTTCGTCACTCCTACCTTCAAGATTAAACGCAACAAAATTGAAGAGGCCTACGGAGACCATTTCGAAGCTTGGTCGCGCTCGAAGTCACCGGTGCTTTGGGAGTAAAAGCGCATCCGAAAGCGCGCCGATCTCTTGCCTTGAGCTAGTCGCTCGCGGCTACTGCGCTGGCAAGAGATTCGGTTTCTTTGCACGTGCTGCAAATTTCTTTGAGTCGGCCGAGCTGCGCCTGGGCGAGAGCCTTGTCGCCCATTTTCAAATAAGCCTGGCCTAAATACTCGTTCGCGCCAAGATGGGTTGCGTCGATTCTGAGAGCGGTTTTATAAGCCTTGAGGGAGTCGTCGAGTCGGTTTTGCCAACGATAGGCCAACCCCAAGAAATTGTGCGCATCGGCATTCAATGGGTCTTTAAACAGCACTAGGTTGAAATGCTTGATCGCGGCGTCCCATCTTTTTTCATCAATCGCCTTTTTCCCCTCGGAAAAATCATTGACGCGCGTGTTCACTGCTGCGTTCGACTCCGTTCCCGCTGCCTGGGCCGCAGGCACGGATGGCAACACCAAGCCGCCAGCGAGCGAAATTGCGAAGGCAAGCGCACGCCCTTCTGCCGCACAGCCTCCGAGACTTTGTTTGGAAAAAACGCGCAGAGTGTTCATAGGAGTCTCCTATTGCTTAGTTTGTCGATTGACGCTCAAAACGGATCAACTCCTGGGTGACCTTAGCCTCCAAGCTACCGTCGCTGTTCAGAATCTCGCTCTCGAAGCGTGCCCAGTTGCCAAGGGTTGGAACGAACCAAATCGTTGAGCGTAAGCTACCCGAGCTGACCTTCACTTCGCCCCCTTGCACGATGGGAATATTCCACTGACCACCATGCAAAATGCGCAGCGCCTTAAACGTGCCCGCTGGAGTAGTGATATTTTCCTCGCTTTCAACTCGTGCCGCAATGTCATAGCTCGTCAGGGAACCGTTTTTGCTTTTGAGCTGGTAGCGGTACGACCAGGTCTTGCCCAGGCCTAAAGGAAAATCAACATAGCGGACTTGGCCAGAGGCCTTGGCGGGGTTGTCGAGTTCGAGACTACTCAGATTCTGGCGCCGGACACGAGCGTTGTTAGAGAGTCGGCCATTGGCATCGACGTCGGATTGCTTGTACTGGACTTGTCCGCCTTGAAGATTCAAAACTTCGCGAAGAATCGTGCTGGGGCGGGCCTGACCCTCTCCACCACGATACCAAAATTTATCCCCCAGGCGAATTTCTGCTTTCTCGGCACCGGGGATCGGAATGACTTGAATGGACTCCGTGTTCGATTTGCGTGTTTCGGTGACCGGCGCCGACGGCGGTGCCGAAGCGACCGGCCGACCTGACGCGGGCCGAGGGGAGGTCGGTGCGGCCGGTTTCGTCGAGCTACAGGCTTGCAGGCCGAGGGCCAGGAGCAAAGTCAAACTGCCCAGCGCGGCCGGACGTAAAGATTGAAGCAAGTTCATGGTCGTAAGGTCTCTCCAGCCGAGAGTGTATCGAATCGGGAGAAACGCCCTGCTTGTTCACCCCGGGCATGTTCAATAATAGAACCATGAGAAACGAACGAGAATTCAAAAAGGCATTACACAACAGGCGAAGCCCGATGAGAGTCGTTAAGCGCTCTCAAACGTGGCACTCACAAGCAAAGTACATATTCCTGGTTGTGAGCGTTGGCTTCCTACTGGCCCCTTTGCAGGCTCAATCGCTGCCCGACGTCAACGTGATTGGGACGACTCCCTTACCGGGCATGAGTCAGGCCAAAGAAGAAATTCCATCCGCGGTGCAATCGGCGTCGTCGCGTGATCTGGAGCGCAGTGGCAGCAGCGATTTAAGTAGCTTCATGAACCGAAATCTAGGCTCGGTGCATATTAACGAGAATCAGGGCAATCCTTTTCAGGCCGATGTGAACTTTCGGGGCTACACGGCGTCACCACTTCTTGGCACGCCACAGGGGCTATCGGTGTATCTCGATGGGGTACGTCTGAACCAACCTTTTGGAGACGTCGTTTCATGGGACTTGATCCCACGCTTTGCGATCAGCTCGGTCACCTTGATGCCAGGCTCCAATCCTCTGTTTGGCCTTAATACGCTCGGAGGGGCGATTGCTCTTCAAACCAAGGACGGTCTACGTTTTCCAGGGTCTTCCGCACAGATCAGTCTGGGTGCTTTTGGTCGCCGCTCTTTGGAGCTTGAACATGGTGGATCGAATAAAGACAATGGTCTGAATTGGTATTTGGGAACACAACTCTACAAAGAGCGTGGCTGGCGTGATGTCTCAGGCTCCGATGTCCGGCAGGTCTTCGGAAAATTAGGCTGGGCAAACGCCAATACCGATTTGAAACTCACGCTTGCGTTCGCAGACAACGAGTTAAATGGCAATGGGCTTCAAGAGTTTCGTTGGCTTGATGCCAACTACAGCAGCGTCTATACAAAACCCGATACCACTAAAAACCAATCGCTGTTTTTGAATCTTGCGGCGCTGCATAGCTTAAGTGATCGGGCGACCTTGAGTGGTAATGCGTATTACCGGAACATTCGAAGCTCGGCGACCTACGGCGATCTCAACAGCAATAGCCTCAACCAGTCACTCTATCAACCCAACGTCACTGAGCAGGCTGCATTGTCAGCCGCGGGTTATACCGGTGTTCCAACAAGTGGCGCGAGCGCAAACAACACGGCTTTTCCTTATTGGCGCTGTGTCGCGAACGTGCTGTTGAACGATGAGCCTGCCGAAAAGTGCAATGGCCTGATAAATACCTCCTCGCTCAAACAAAGCAATTGGGGGATGTCCGGCCAACTTGCACTCAATGGAAAACTTGCCGGACATCGCAATCAGTTCACTTTGGGCCTTGGATACGATGCCAGCAGCTTGAAATTCACGCAAAATAGTCAACTCGGGTATCTCAATCCAGATCGAAGTATTACCGGCCTGCCCGCCTATGCGGATGGCGGCATTAGCGGCGGCGTTCTTGATGGTCAGCCCTTCGATACCCGAGTGGATCTTGAAGGTAGCGTACGCACCTACAGTATTTATGCGATGAATAGCCTTTCTATTGCCAACACCTGGCATGTGACGGCCTCGGGTCGGTTGAACCACACGCGGGTACGCAATAGCGACATGATTAACCCTGGCGGAGGCCTAAATTCGCTCGATGGCGATCATTCCTTCAGCCGCTTCAATCCTGCCTTAGGCCTAAGCTATGTAGCCTCCAAACAGTGGAATGCCTATGTGGGATATAGCGAAGGCAGTCGCGCGCCGACATCGGTCGAGCTGGGTTGCGCCAATCCCAATAATCCCTGTAAGCTACCCAACGCAATGGCGGGCGACCCTCCCTTAGATCAGGTGATCACCAAAAGCTGGGAGGCTGGTTTGCGCGGACGGCTAGGCCAAGCCATGCAATGGAATGTTGGTGTGTTCCGGGCAGAGAACTTCAACGATATTCTTTTCGTAGCCGATAACACTTCGGGATTTGGCTACTTTAAAAATTTCGGCAAAACTATGCGGCAAGGTGTTGAGCTTGGTTTGAATGGCCGTTCGGGGTCTTGGACCTTTGGCTCCCACTACACCTACTTGAGTGCGACCTACCAAACTCCAGAGACCGTGCTCGGCGCGGGCAACAGTACCAACACGGCCGCTCTGGCTGGAACTCCTGGTTTAGAAGGGACGATCGACATTAAGGCAGGCGACCAGATTCCACTCATTCCAAAGCATCTGTTCAAAATACATGCCGACTACCAATGGAGCCCGGAATGGTCCTTCGGCGGAAACGTGAATGCGGTCTCGGGGGTCTTCGCGAGAGGCAACGAAAACAATCAGCACCAAGCTAGTGCGCCTTACTACCTGGGAGCCGGTAAAACGGGTGGCTATGCCGTGTTGAATTTGCAGGCCCGCTTCCAGCCCTCGAAACGGTGGCAAGTCGTCGCCCATCTCAACAATGTCTTGGATCGGCGCTATGCGAGCGCTGCTCAACTGGGACCGATGGGCTTTAGCGCCAATGGCAATTTCCAAGTGCGGCCCTTTGGGGCCAATGCCAACGGTGACTTCCCTTTGCAGAGCACAAGCTTTTTGGCCCCTGGCGCACCGCGTAGCTTTTGGCTGGGTGTGAAAGCTCAGTGGTAGAGATCGCCTCCTTTTCAGTGCTGTTCGTGGCGCGCTTATAGCCCTAGCTTGTAGCATGGGCTCCGCTCTCTGGGTTAACATGAAGTCACAACCCAAGAGATAAGTGTTCACCATGGTAGCCAACTTCTTTCCTCCAATCTTTCGGTTTTCTCCTCTGTTGACCAGCGTTTCGCCCGCACGGTTTTTGCTCGTAGGGCTGACCGTACTGGCACTGGGCGCTTGCGACAAATCACCGCCCCCAAAAGCGGGTGGCGCAGGGGGCCCTCCTGGGACTATGCCTGCACCAGAGGTGTCAGTGATCACGGTGCAGGCCGCCGCTCAGCCCGTGGAGTATGAGTATGCAGGACAAACAGCAGGCTCGCGTGAAACTGAGGTCAGGGCGCGGGTAGCGGGTATTTTGCAGCGTCGCTTGTATGAAGAAGGGGCCAGTGTTAAATCGGGCAGTCCGATGTTTCAGATTGACCCAGCCACCTTTCAAGCCCAGTTGACTTCGGCCGAAGCTGCGGTGGCCCTTGCCGATGCTAAGCTCAATCAAGCCAAGCGCGACAACGCTCGCCTGGTGCCTCTTATCGCTGAAAAAGCGATCAGCCAGAAAGAGTTTGACGACAGTCGGTCTGCCCTTGAGCTGGCCGAGGCCACTCTAAAACAGTCGCGGGCGCAAGCGGCAGAAGCACGACTCAATTTGAGTTATACCAAGGTATTGGCACCAATCACCGGCGTGACTGGGGCGGTCAGTAAGTCTGATGGAAGCTTGGTCACGGCGGCAGATAGCCTGCTCACCACGATCGTCCAAACCAATCCCATTTACGTAAACTTTAGTGTCTCTGAAAGTGATTTTCTAAAGCTTAATAAGCAGGTGACTGATGGGCAACTCACGGTCCCCGGCAAGCGCGCGAGTAATGGCAGCCTCGGATTTACCGTACAGCTCAAGCTGGCCGATGGGAGTACCTTTCCGCGCATGGGCAAGCTTAACTTTGCGAGCGAAAAGGTGAACGCTCAGACTGGCAATATCGAAGCCCGCGCGGAGATCCCCAACCCGGAGGGCAACCTTCGGCCGGGCCAGTTTGTGCGGGTGAAGCTCGGCGGTGCAAGTCGCAACAATGTACTCACCGTGCCCCAACGTGCAGTCATCGACAGCCCCTTCGGAAAGATTGTTTTCGTGGTGTCGCCGGATAATAAGCTGGCCCCCAGACCGGTGGAATTGGACGGCTGGACACAAGGTCAATGGATTGTCAGTAAGGGCCTGCAAAACGGCGAGCGAGTATTGGTGGAAGGCTTCATAAAGGCGAATACGCCGGGCATGACCGTGAAACCTGTGCCGTATGTTGCGAGCGCTGGTGCGGCAAGCGCACCTAAAGGCGCGGCATCGTCAGGGTCGCCACCCCCTCCTTCACCAGGCTCACCTGCAATGGCGCCGGCAACCGCATCCACGCCAGCACCAGCACCACCAGCAGCGCCACCAGCAGCGCCACTAGCAGCGCCACTAGCAGCGCCACTAGCGCCACTAGCGCCACTAGCGCCACCAGCGCCAGCAAGTCCCGCTGCCCCTACAGCTCCCGCGGGCAACACGTCCGCTCCCTCGAAGTAGAGAAGCGAGTTCAAGATGTTCTCCAAATTCTTTATCGAGCGTCCAATCTTTGCGACCGTCTTGTCGCTCTTACTGGTGCTTGCCGGTCTTGCGGCCATGCGAATCCTGCCGATCTCACGCTATCCTGAAATCTCGCCGCCGGTGGTGAATGTGCGAGCAATCTATCCGGGCGCCTCCGCTGAAGTGCTCGAGACCACAGTGGCTGCGCCCATTGAGCAATCCATCAACGGCGTTGAGAAAATGCTTTATATGGATTCGACCTCGTCCGGTGATGGCACTGTAACCATCAACGTGACGTTTGATGTTGGCACGAATCTGGATATTGCGGCGGTGAACGTTAACAATCGCGTAAACCAAGTGCTCTCTAAACTGCCTCAAGAAGTACAACGCCAAGGCCTTACCGTTTCCAAAAGCTCGGCAAATTTTCTGGTGGTCGCGGCATTCTATTCGCCTGATGACCGCTATGACGCGCTCTTCATCTCGAATTACGCGACTCAAAATATTGTTGATGCAGTAAAGCGGGTGCCGGGGACCACCAATGTGCAGATCTTTGGCGCCAAGGACTATGCCATGCGCCTTTGGTTGCGCCCGGATCGGATGGCGCAACTGGGGGTAACGGTAGCTGATATTACGGCGGCGGTGACCGAGCAAAACGCTCAATACGCTGCGGGAAAAATCGGCTCTCCGCCCAATAACAGCGAAGAACTCACCTTGACCGTAACCGCCAAAGGGCGGCTTTTGGAGCCGGAGCAGTTCGCTGACATTGTGGTGCGCAGCGGCGACAAAGGCGCGATCACACGGCTCAAGGATGTCGCTCGTATTGAATTGGGTTCGAAGGATTACAACTTTTACGGCCGAGTGAATGGGCACCCCACTGTACCGATCGGGGTATTTTTGCAAACCGGTGCCAACGCGCTCGAAACTCGGGCGGCGGTTGAGAAAACACTGATTGAGCTAAAGACCAAGTTCCCGCCCGGCATGACCTATTCCACGCCCTATGACACCACACCTTTCGTAGCCGAGTCGATCCGCGAAGTGCTCAAAACTTTAGCGGAGGCCATGATCTTGGTGTTCATTGTGGTGTATGTGTTTTTGCAGAGTTGGCGGGCCACGATCATTCCCGTATTGGCCGTTCCTGTGTCCCTGATAGGCACGATGGCTGGCCTACACTTGCTGGGTTACAGCATTAATACGCTGACTCTTTTCGGGATGGTTCTTGCCATCGGTATTGTGGTGGACGATGCAATTGTGGTGCTCGAGAACGTCGAGCGTCTGATGCATGAAGAGGGCCTTAGTCCGCATGACGCTGCAGTGAAGGCGATGCAAGAGGTGACAGGACCCGTCATTGCGATTGTGCTGGTCTTGTGCGCCGCATTCATTCCGGTCGCCTTTCTGGGCGGACTGGCGGGCGAACTCTACCGACAATTCTCGGTTACGATTTCCATTGCCGTCGTCTTGTCAGGTCTCGTCGCCCTCACCCTGACACCAGCATTGTGCGCCGTACTTTTGAAGCCAGGCGCTGAAAATCGCGCCTGGATTTTTAGGAAGTTTAATAGCGGCTTCGAGCGAGTGACTCACCGTTACACGCAGGGAGTAGCTTTCTTTTTGAAGCGCGGTTTTATTGGACTTCTACTCTTTGTCGGTATGGGAATATTAACCGGTGTCTTGTACAAGAATGTTCCGAGCGCGTTGGTTCCCGACGAAGATCAGGGCTACTACATTGGTGCCGTCATTCTGCCTGAAGGCTCGTCGCTTGAACGAACTAATGCGGTGGTGAAAAAGGTTGAAGCGGCCATGTCACCGAACAAAAACATCGATTCTGTGTTTAGTTTGGTGGGTCTCAATTTCCTGGGAGGGGGTGGTCTCAAGTCGTCCGCTGCGACCATGTTTTTTCCGCTGCGTCCCTGGGCTGAGCGCGATCAAACCGCCAAACAATTAGTGACGGAGACTTATATGAAAACGGGTGGCATTAAGGAGGGGCTGCCCCTCGCTTTTGCGCCGCCCGCTATTCAAGGACTT
This sequence comes from Betaproteobacteria bacterium, assembly GCA_031421635.1. Lineage (GTDB taxonomy): Bacteria > Pseudomonadota > Gammaproteobacteria > Burkholderiales > Burkholderiaceae_E > JAPOKJ01. The sequence goes on from JANOPA010000001.1 coordinate 55,125, forward strand.
GGGCAAACCGGTGGCTTCGAGTTCTACCTCCAAAACAAAGGAGATGGCGGTGTCCGTCGATTGGCACAACTCCTGCCGGGCTTACTCGCCGAGGCCAATAAGCAGCCCGAGCTGCAAGGAGTGAAGAGCCTTTGGCAGGCCAATTCTCCGCAAATTTTTGTGAGTGTGGATACTGAAAAAGCGCGCGCCATGGGCATTGCCGTAGGTGATATCTACAATACTTTGGCGGCGACCCTGGGAAGCTACTATGTCAACGACTTTAACAAGAGCGGTCGCATTTACCAGGTGTTGATGCAAGCAGAAGGGCAGTATCGATCCAAGCCTGATGATATCGGCGCGCTTTATGTGCGTTCAAAAACTGGTCAGATGATTCAGATTCGCACCGTCTCCGAAGTGAGTTTTGTGGCCGGGCCAGATTCGGTGCAGCATTTCAATGCGCTTCCTTCTATACAAATCTTGGGCGAGCCTAAGCCGGGCTTTAGTTCGGGTCAGGCCATTGCCGCAATGGAGCGCGTGGCCGGGCAAGTACTACCCTTGGACGTTGGCTACGACTGGGGCGGAGGCGCCTTCCAGCAAAAGCGTAGTAGCAGTGCGGGTGGCTTGGCGCTCGGCGCTGGATTCCTGATGATCTTCTTGATCTTGGCCGCGCAATACGAACGATGGTCGCTACCGTTTTCGGTGTTGCTGGCCTTACCCTTCGGGATTTTCGGAGCATTACTAGCGGTCTACCTTAGGAACTTCACAAACGACGTGTATTTCCAAATTGGGCTCGTCACCTTGCTAGGGCTCTCCGCAAAAAACGCGATTCTCATTGTAGAGTTCGCAAGTATGAAAGTGCATGAAGGCATGTCGCCGGTGGCTGCCGCGATGGAAGCTGCCCGCCTGCGCTTTCGTCCCATTTTGATGACCTCGCTTGCGTTTATTCTCGGCGTACTACCTTTGGCATTTTCAACTGGTGCGGGTGCTGCTGCACGTCAGTCCATTGGCACTGGCGTGTTGGGGGGAATGTTGGCAGCCACTTTTCTAGCAATTTTCCTCGTGCCCTTGTTCTTCAAGCTGGTCAACGATTGGAACTTTCGGAGCAGACCAGAGGACTTCAAGCGCCCCGATAAGTTGTTAAAGCAATCGGGGGCGGTTCATGTTTAAGCTCGTGCTGGAACTGCCCTTGTATCACATCAAGCGATACCGGCATATTAAACCCATGACGGTCTTAGCCTTGGTGTGTGCGCTAGGACTCTCGGCGTGTGCGAACAAAATCCCCGCGCCTATTCCACCGTATCAACGTCCGGTCCTCGTAGAGCCCAACGAATTTCCTGCGATGAGTGTGGCAGGTAGTGCTACGCCGATCGATTGGCTCGGTTGGTGGAAGAGCTTTCAGGATCCGGTACTCGACGCGCTCCTGCAAGAGGCCGCAAGCCAAAGTCAAGATTTGGTCTTGGCCAGTGCGCGCATCGAAGAGGCGCGTACCGTAGGCGCGCTCAATCAAACTAATTTTTTCCCTTCGGTGGATCTCAACGTTGGGGCCAGCACGCGTGGCTTGAGTGAAAACTCAGCAACCTTTCCTCCGGGCAGTCGTACGAGTAGCAACGACCGGCAGTTTGGCTTGAGCGCCAGTTATGAGATTGACTTTTGGGGGAGATATGCTCGTGCCGACGACGCCGCGCGAGCCCGCTTATTGAGTCAGGGCGCGGCGCGCGGCACCGTGCTTACGACCCTGTATGCCAATGTCGCGCAAAGTTATTTCGCCTTGCGGACGCTTGATGCCCAGCTCCTCTTGGCTGAGCGCACGCTCGCTAACCGCCAGGAAACCCTTAAGCTTCAGGAGCGCAGATTGCAGGGTGGAGTCATCGGTGAGTTGGATCTGAGACAGGCCCAGGCTGAGGCGATCAGTGCAGAAGCTACGGTGAGAACAGTGCGTCAAAGTCAACGCAACGCCGAGAGTGCCTTAGCCTTGCTGCTGGGGCGTAGACCCGCTCAAATTTTAAACCCCAGCATTACCCGTGGCACCGTTTTGCTCGCTCTATATTCCGCTCAATTGGCGCTGAATGCACAGGCGTCGGGCCTGCCGTCCGACCTCTTGAATCGTCGTCCAGATTTGATCAGCGCGGAGCAGGCCATGATCGCCGCACAAGCTGATATTGCTCAAGCGCGCACCGCCTACTTTCCAAAGGTCACGTTGACGGCAGGGCTTGGGCAGCAGTCAAGAGAGCTCGGCAATTTACTGAGTCCGGCCTCGATGTTTTGGAACATGATTGGCAATTTAACGCAGCCAGTGTTTCGAGCGGGTGCGATCGATGCCACCATGGCTGCCGCAAACGCGCGGCAACGTCAGGCTTTGGCGCAATACACGCAAGCGGTACAAAGCGCTTTTCGAGATGTTGCAGACGCTTTAAATAATATGGAAGCGGGGAGAGAGCTCACCTCCATCTCGAACAAAAGGCTGGATGCCCTGCGGGCCAGCTTGCGTCTGGCCGACATCCGATATAAGGGGGGCTATTCCAATTACTTGGAGGTACTCAGCGCGCAACGTGATTTGGCCCAGGCCGAATCGACGCTGCTCGATGTGCAGCGCGCCCAGTTGGTCGCGGTGGTGAGTTTTTACAAGGCGCTTGGTGGAGGTTGGGACGCGACTAGCTTGCCGCAGCAAGTGAGTGTGAAGTCCACCAAGTAGTTGGAGCACGGCGATTAGGTAGAGGACGGCTTGACCGCCGCTGCGTCGATAAGAGGCTTGGCACCCCAACCAATTTGAGCAAGCTCCTCGTCGCTAAGCCAATACCACTGACCCTCTGCGCAATCTGCTCGAAGCTGATGTGTGCCAATGGCGCTGCGATGCAGAGCCTCAACGCGATTACCCACCGCGGCCAGCATCCGTTTCACTTGATGATACTTGCCCTCGCTCAGCGTGAGCTCGAGCGTTAACTCGTCGATGAGGCGTGCACCGAGCGCCGCGACGGGTTTGGGCGAGTCATTCAGTACTACGCCTTTCATGAGAGCCTCGATTTGCTGAGCGGTCCCAGGATGCTTCAGGGTTGTCCGGTAAATTTTGGCAGCCTTGTGCTTCGGCGATGTGACGCGGTGAATGAATTGACCGTCATCGCTAAACAATAACAAACCGGTGGTGTCTTCATCTAATCGACCCACCGCCTGCACATCACGCACCCGTAGCGGAGTTGGCAACAGCGAGTACGCGCTCGGGTGGTGTTTTGGTTTGGTCGAGCATTCATAACCGGCAGGTTTATGCAACACCAGGTAGGCGCGGGTATAGAAGGCCCAGGGCTTGTCGACGACAGCATACGGCGCCCCTTCGAACACCTCCAGATCCAGAAAAGGGTCGGTGACGATTTGCTGGTTGAATCGTAAATGACCCGCCAAAATCGCGCCTGTACATTCATGGCGAGAGCCAAACCCTTGGGAGAAAAGTAGTTCTTGTGCGGAAATGGTTCTATGGTTTTTCATCGGTGACGGTTTGCCAATGTGGCAAGGCGCAGAGGGGACTGCAGTTTACTTTAGTGGGCTAACGACGGTTTGGCATACCATTCGCCCCATGAGCAAGATTACTGACCCGTCCGAATCCCTTCCAAGCACGAGCTTGGCCCCTGAGCCTGCTGAATCGGCCAAAGGCGAAAGCTTTCGCACGCTCGCCCTCTCAGAGGCGATGCTGGCCAATCTAGACCGACTGAAATACACCACAATGACCGCGATTCAGGCGGCCAGCCTGCCGGTAGCGCTCGCTGGTCGTGATTTGATTGCCCAGGCAAAAACTGGCAGTGGAAAAACCGCCTCGTTTGCGATTCCCCTGTTGGCGAAACTTGATTCTTCGCGTTTCGAGGTGCAGGCGCTGGTGCTTTGCCCAACGCGCGAATTGGCCGATCAGGTCACCCAAGAGATTCGTCGACTGGCTCGCGCGGAAGAAAATATCAAAATCCTGACCTTGACCGGTGGGGTCAAAATGGGCGGGCAACGTAATAGTCTCGGTTTTGGTGCACATATTGCTGTGGGCACACCTGGCCGCATCATGGACCTGATCGATCGCGGCGATCTTAATCTGGATGCTGTCAATACGTTGGTTCTGGATGAGGCGGACCGCATGTTGGACATGGGCTTTTATGACAGTATTTTTTATGTCGCCAGCCATACCCCGGATTCGCGCCAAACCCTGTTGTTTTCGGCAACCTATCCCGAAGGCATTGCCAAGCTGAGCGCGCGCTTTTTAAAGGAGCCTGCACGCATCACGGTTCAATCGCAGCATGACGGCGGTAAGATTCAACAGCGCTTTTATGAGATTGAAGATAGCCAAAGAATGGCTGCTGTAGCGATGCTGCTGAGGCATTACCGCCCGGTCAGCACCTTAGCGTTTTGCAATACCAAACATCAGTGTAAGCGCTTGGTCGATGCTTTGCAGGCTGAGGGGTTTAGCGCGCTGACCTTGCACGGCGAGCTCGAGCAGCGTGAGCGCGATCAGGTCTTGGTGCAGTTCGCGAACCGAAGCTGCTCCGTCTTGGTGGCTACCGATATTGCCGCTCGCGGTCTTGATATTTCTCAGCTCGAAGCGGTGATTAATGTCGACGTGACGCCCGATCCGGAGTTGCATATTCACCGTATTGGACGCACGGGTCGGAGCGACCATGAAGGTATGGCCTTAAGTTTGGTCAGCCCAAAGGAGATGGTTTACCTCTCTCATATTGAAAAAATGCAGTCGCGTTCGGCGCAGTGGTTTGAGCTGTCTAGCCTCGCTCCGAAGGCAGGCGAGGTGCAATCAGCGCTTTTGCCACCGATGGCGACGCTGCAAATTCAAGTCGAGCGCCGCGAGAAAATTAGGGCGGGTGATGTCCTGGGCGCCTTAACCGGCGAGGGGGGCATCGCGGGTGATTGCGTCGGCAAAATTTCCATCGCGGAATTCTCAACTTATGTCGCCGTGCGCCGTGACCTTGGAAGACTTGCCCAGGCACATTTGGCTGCGGCGAAAATCAAGGGCAAGACCGTTCGAGTACGCTTGCTCTAGTCTTGTCGGCCCTAGCGTGCAAGCGTGAGCGTTCCTAGAGCGCCGTTCTGATGGCATGTTGCTTCAGTACACCAGCCACGAGCAGATGTCGTCTACGTTCGTCCTGAAAAGTTAGACCGTTAGTCGGTCAGCACAGTACACATGGTGAAAAACCAAGGATGGCCCGTTAGCATCGCCTAAAGGTGGTCTAAAAGAGCCGCCATTCCTTCTTTTTCCACTCGTTTCGTCAGTAAGCCAGCCATGTTTTTTCGATATTTCCTGACAACGCCTTAATTCTTCCGGCGTTGCAGGCCATGCAAAAAACCAGTGCTGTTTGCTAGTTGGCGCGGATTGTTTCACAAACCTTAGCGACGACCGTCCATAAGAACAAAACAAATTCTGGCCGTTTTGTTGGATCGGTTCGCCCAGGCGTGGTTGGTGCCTCTTTGTACCAGTACGTCGCCCGCCCGCATTAGGGTTTCGTTCTCATCCATAACCGCCCAAATTTCGCCTTCGAGAATGATCGCGTAATCAACCGTGTCGGTACGGTGCATGCCGGGGTGCGCGCCGACACGTTTGTCATGATCGGCATCCGCGAATATTCCACCGAAGGTTGCGGCAATCTGACGATAACGCTCGACGGGGTCCGTAGCTTCTGGCGGGTAGTCGATGATACGCAGGACTGAGCCCCCATTTTTTGGTGGCAAAATTCCTTTGTGTTCGGAGATCGTGTCCGGTGCGCCAATATGCGCGGGCGTCGATTCGGTACGCCAGATGTTCACTGCTCGATAGTTGGGTCGTTCGGGCACAGTCCGGATCGCGCTCGCGGGCGCGTCTTCGATGATTCTTGAGCGACCCTGAGCGTCGTCCTCGGTCACAATACGACGAATGGGAGGCAAGGTCTGCGGTGAAGTTTCGCTCATAGGCACTCGCTTTCTGGAACAGAGGCTCAGATCTTTTGACGGAGAAGCTGAAGATTTATAAATTTCTGTCCAGTAATCATAACCGGCACTGGTAAGAATGGTCTCATACTGACTCGCTATTGAAGCTTGTTGAATGCCTGGTTCGTGTTTTCGAACTACCATCTTCCTTGCCACTTGGCTTGGAAGCAGGAGCCATCGAAGTTCGCACCCTCTGTCGACCGGAATCCACATGAACGCCAAAGACAATTCTATTCAACGTAGCCTTTCGATTGATCATGATTGGGTGCTCATGGCACGCGCGCTTACGCCGAAGCTCAATGCGGCCGGAGCAACGATTGACGCGACCAAGTCGCTCCCGAAAGAGATTCTCAACGCGCTGTTTGAGGCCAAGCTTTTTAGAATGTTCCTGCCCCGCTCCCTGGGCGGCGCCGAGCTCGATCTGCCCACGTTTTTTCAAGTCATTCTTGCTTTAGCTGAAGGCGATGCAAGTGCTGCATGGAGCGTGGCCCAGAGCAATGGCTGTGCAATGTCGGCTGCATATATGGAACCCGCCGCAGCCCACGAGTTGTTTGCTGAGGATCGCGCCGTTCTTGCCTGGGGTTTCCCTGCCGGATCTTGCCGTGCGAAAGCCGTAGATGGCGGATGGGAGGTCAACGGTGTCTGGGGCTTTGGAAGCGGTAGTCGACACGCGAGCTGGCTTGGAGGACATTGCCAAGTCGTTGATGGGCAAGGTGCTCCAATGAAGCGAGCGGATGGTTCCCCTTTGGAACGAACCGCGCTATTTCCACGCGCTGCGGTCACGATCACTGATGATCAATGGAACGTGATTGGCTTGCGCGGCACGGGCAGCGATACCTATGCGGTCACAGACCTATTCGTCCCCGCAAAACATAGTGTCGTGGCGCGGGCCGTGGGCGGCGATCAGCAGCGCCCCGAAGATGCCGTGATCCAGGAAGAGCCCGAACGGCGCGAGCGCGGGTCGCTCTATCGGTTTTCACCGACCGTGGTCTATCAGGCAGGTTTCTCTGCCGTCGCGCTCGGCTTGGCGCGGGCCATGCTGAATTCTTTCGTGGAACTCGCAAATCAAAAATCACCGGCGGGGGGCAGCGTGCTTCTGCGTGACAATGCCGTGATTCAAGAGCGAGTTGCGATATCGCAGGCCAGGCTGGCCTCAATGAACGCCTGGATGATGCAGTCACTACAGGAGTCCTGGGAAGGTTGTCTTTCCCACGGTAGCCATTCGTTCGAGCACCGTGTGAACATGCGTCTCGCCTCGACCTATGCCATCCGGGAAGCTTCGCGAGTGGTCGAGGATGTTTATGCTGACGCTGGGGCAACCGCAATTTTTGCGGCGAATCCGTTTGAGCGTCGCTTACGCGACATGCATGCCGTCGCACAGCAAATTCAATCAAACCCAATGCATCTACAAACTGCCGGGCAATACTATCTGGGCATGAAGCCGAGTACGCGCTTCATCTGAGTTGAAGCTCTCTCGTTAGTCCGGTTTAATATTGCCTTCACGCACAACCTTACCCCATTTGACGATTTCTGTTTTTACGTAGTCGCCAAACTGTTGCGAGGTGCCGCCAACCGGTTCGAAGGCCATAGCGCTCAGGCGCTCGCGAACATCGGGACTCTGTAACATTTGATTGATTGCGTCATTAATTCTTTGAATGATCGCAGTAGGTGTGCCGGTTGGCGCGAAGATACCTATCCAAGTGTCATCACTGCTGCCTGGAAAGCCAGCCTCTTCGAAGGTTGGCACATCCGGTAAGGCTGCAACCCGTTTGGCGCTCGAGATCGCTAGGGGCCGCAATCGCCCACTCTTAATAAAAGGCAACGGGGTTGAGAGCGCACCAGCACCCACCTGAAGCTCCCCTCCGACCACGGCCGCAATGGCTGGTGCGGCGCCCCGATAGTGGATTGCAGGCATGTCGAGTTTGGCGCTGAGATTAAAGAGATTCTCGGCCGTGAGGTGCGGGGTGGTGCCGCTACCTGGACTCGCGAAGGAAAGTTTGCCGGACTTCGCTAACACCAGTAGTTCAGCCAGCGTTTTAGCCGGAAGGCTGGGATTCACAAAAATAAGATTGGCTTGTTTGGCGACGACTCCCACCGGAACAAAATCGCGCTCGGCATCGTAACCACTTTTGGGCGATAAAGTGACATTCACCGCAAAGGCTGAAGTTGTCAGCAGAAAGGTGTAGCCGTCCGGCGCCGACTTTGCAACGACGGCTGCACCTAGGTTCCCACCGGCTCCGCCGCGGTTGTCGATCAAGACGGGCTGGCCAAGAATCTCGGACAGCTTTTGTCCCGCGAGTCTGCCGATCATGTCCGCAGGGCCGGCCGGTACGAAGGGGATGACTATTCGAATGGGTTTGCTCGGATAATTTTGCGCGTTGGCTGGAGCGGGCAGGAGCACAACCAAGCCGACGGCGAAGAGAAGGCGAGCAACAATATTCACATTAGTTCCCTCAAGGTTAGGACCGATGGTAGCGTAACGAAAGTCTATTGTAGGTAGGCGTTCCATTGAAACAGCACGGGCACATCAATGAGCGTTGGGGTCATAATCCTGAGAGGAAAAGTTGAGCGAGCCAGTGGCTTGATTTTATGAGGTTACTCACCACCCTTGGCTCTTCCGTTGCTCGACCGCGATACTCTACACAAGGATCCGTATCATGAAACTAGACTCTTCGCTTGCCGCCGTCATCACCGGAGGCGCCTCTGGACTCGGGGCAGCCACTGCGCGCAAGCTGGCTTCTCAGGGCGTGAAAGTTGCACTGTTCGATTTGAACGAGGAGCTTGGAGCGGCCTTGGCCAGTGAGATCGGAGGCACCTTTTGCAAAGTGGATGTGCGTAGCGACAGTGAGGTAGATCAAGCCTTCGCCAAGGCACGTGAAGCTCATGGGCAAGAACGCATCCTCGTCAATTGTGCCGGTCTGGGCAAATCGGGCAAGACGGCAAGTCGCGATAAAGGCACCGGTGAAATTCGCCATTACCCGCTTGAAGACTTTGATCGCATTATTCAGATTAATTTGATCGGTACCTTTCGGTGTATCGCGAAATCGACTGCGGGCATGTTGCTTTTGCCGATGCTAAGTTCAGGTGATCGCGGTGTGGTGATAAACACTGCGTCGGTTGCGGCGCAGGACGGGCAAATGGGGCAAGCTGCTTACGCGGCTGCTAAAGCTGGCATCGTAGGTATGACCCTTCCTATCGCGCGAGATTTTGGAAACGACGGCATTCGGATCAACACCATTCTGCCTGGCATCTTTGATACGCCGCTGATGAATCGGGCACCGGAGCATGTCAAAGTGAGCCTGGCGGCGTCAGTGCCGTTCCCTAAGCGCTTTGGCAGTCCCGAGGAGTACGCTTCTCTGGTCGAGCATATGATCACTAATGGGTACTTCAACGGTGAGAGCGTCCGACTTGACGGCGCGATCCGAATGGCACCGCGCTGAGGCCTGCCCACGTCGAAATCGAACTGAAGCTTAAAGCAGAATCATTTAAAGTGAAGCCATGACCATGAGCCCTACCTCCTCGCAAGACTCTTCTGAGATCAGTGGGCCCCTGCGGGGTATACGAGTGCTCGATTTGTCACGCGTACTAGCCGCACCTTGGTGCATGCAAAACCTCGGTGACTTGGGCGCCGATATTGTCAAAATTGAACGGCCGGTGACGGGTGATGAGTCGCGCCACTGGGGCCCCCCGTTTTTCAAAGACGCCGACGGCAAGGACACCCGTGAGTCCGCCTACTATATGTCTTTCAATCGTAACAAGCGTTCGGTGGCGATCGACATGACCAGGCCGGAAGGGCAGGCGCTGATCCGCAAGCTTGCCGAAGATGCCGATATTTGCATTGAGAATTTCAAGGTGGGCGATTTGGCCCGTTATGGCTTGGACTATGCGGCGTTGTCGAAAGTGAATCCAAAGCTCATTTATTGTTCGGTGACCGGCTTTGGTCAAGATGGTCCATATGCTGAGCGACCAGGCTACGACTATTTGTTTCAGGGCATTGGTGGCTTGATGAGTGTGACAGGCGAGCGCGATGATCTTCCCGGTGGTGGGCCGCAACGTATCGGCGTTTCTATCGTTGATTTGTTTACAGGAATGTATGCGACGGTTTCTATACTGGCCGCCTTGCATCACCGCGACATGACTGGAGAGGGCCAGCACATTGACGTGTCGCTACTCGGATCTGTAATGGCGATGAGTTCCGGCTCGCTAGGCAGTTATATGATTGGCGGCAAGGTGCCGGTGCGCACAGGTAATGTATCGCCGGTGATCATGCCTTATGGCGTTTTTCCTTGCTCGGATGGCCCGATTATCGTGGCCAGTGCCAACCAGGGCCAGTTCGTTGCATTTTGTATTGCTCTGGGGCATCCAGAATGGGCGACCGACTCGCGCTTCGTGACGAATGCAGCGCGAGTCGCCAATCAAGAAACCTTGAATGCATTGTTCGGACAGGTGATGGTCAAGCGCTCACGCGCCGAATGGGATGCCATCCTATTGGCGGCTGGTGTGCCCGCTGGGCCTATCAACAATTATGCGCAAGCGCTTGAGCACCCCCAGGTTCAGCATCTGAAAACCCGCATTGCCGTGCCTCATCCGCTCGGCGTGGACGCCCCAGGGGTTGCCAATCCCATGCGCTTTTCCAAAACAAAGGTGAGCTATCGTCGCCCACCGCCAGGGCTCGGAGAGCATACCCTTGAGGTGCTTCGCGAGGCGGGTCTCGATGAAAAAGCCATCCAGGCGCTCGTCCTGTCCGGTGCCATTCCTGGGTAAGCGTGATGTCTTGAAGCGCGGGCACTGTACGGCGCATAACAAAGCTTGACCGCAGGGTGAGCCGTTGCGCCAGTGAGGGCTGCCGTCCAGCAGTTCAAGATCGACGCGAGATGCTGAGCCGATCTTTAATCTAGGGATACTCATTGCAGCGAGTAATTGGGCCGGGTTTGAGTCATTTTAAGGTCTTCCGCTCAGCTCGTCTGCCGAATCATCCCAGGGGAACCTTATGAACACGCAAACCTTCCGCCTTGTTACGCGCTCTGATTTTGATGGACTGGTGTGTGCCGTCCTACTGAAAGAGCTTGGACTCATCAAAGAGATTCTTTTCGTTCATCCCAAGGACATGCAGGACGGCAAGATTGCCATCACTGATAACGACATCACGACCAACCTGCCCTATGTGGCAGCGGCTCATCTAGCGTTTGATCATCACCTGTCCGAGACGATCCGTAATACAGGGGAGCGGGCCAATCACATTATTGATCCCTCGGCCCCTTCGGCCGCCAGGGTTGTATTTGACTACTATGGCGGCAAAAAGCGATTCCCGACCATCTCGGATGACATGATGGCTGCGGTTGATCAAGCCGACAGTGCCCAGTACTCCTTGGATGACATTTTGCAGCCCAAGCAATGGACCTTGCTTAATTACTTGATGGATGCCCGTACTGGCCTTGGCCGTTTTCGGGATTTTCGGGTTTCGAACTACCAACTAATGATGGAGTTAATCGATTGCTGTCAGACGATGAGCATCGAACAGATTTTGGCGCTGCCGGACGTGAAGGAAAGGAGCGACCTATTTGCGGAACACCGTGCACTCGCTGAGGCGCAAATACGTCGCTGCTCGACCAGTCATGGGCCGACCGTAGTTTTGGACCTGCGCGACGAAGACATCATCTATGCGGCCAACCGTTTCTTAATTTATGCATTGTTCCCTCAGTGCACCTTGTCAATCCATGTACTTTGGGGGCTACGCAAACAAAATACCGTTTTCGCCATGGGCAAATCGATTCTTGATCGCTCATCGCCACTAAACGTTGGGGACTTATGCTTGAAATATGCTGGCGGTGGTCATCAGGCGGCGGGGACTTGCCAGATTGAAAATGCTTGGGCAGAAAGAAGTTTGAGTGACGTATTGAGCTTGATTTCGGCCGATCAAAACAAAGCTTTGGAAAATTCGACTACGACCGCCTTGGCGTAATCGGGCTGCTTTCAGCTTAATGCCTTGTGGCCTGAGGCGGCTCGCGAGGCCGCATGCTGCGTCGCATCAATACTCGCCAGCATTCCCCTCTGGTGACACGGTCTCTTTGAAAATTTGTAAGATTTCTGTAAGGACTTTCACTTAACCTGTGGAGTCAAAATAATATTCCGGTAAGTTCATCAGCCTAGGCGATATTATGAGGGATAAAGAAGGAGACTAAATGTCGACGCAGATTGAATCGGTGATGAACGAAAACCGTTTGTTCGCACCGTCCGAGGCCTTTGTTAAGCAAGCGACCATTTCTGGACCCGCGCAATACCAAGCGCTCTGTGCAGAAGCTGAGCAGGATCATTCTGCATTTTGGAGCCGTCTCGCACGTGAACATTTGGTTTGGAACAAACCATTTACGAAAGGCTTGGACGACAGTAATGCGCCGTTCTTCAAATGGTTTGAAGACGGCGAGCTGAACGTCTCCTACAATTGCCTGGATCGTCACTTAAATACGCCCACCGAGAACAAGACGGCGATTATCTTTGAGGCCGACGATGGTGTCATCACCACCGTCACCTACAAAGAGCTGTATCACCGTGTATGCCGATTCGCAAACGCGCTGAAGGCCTTAGGTTATAAGAAAGGCGAGCGCGCCATCATTTATATGCCGATGTCCATCGAGGCCGTTGTCGCGATGCAGGCTTGCGCGCGTCTTGGTCTAACCCATTCGGTCGTTTTCGGGGGCTTTTCCGCAAAGTCGGTGCACGAGCGGATTGTCGACGCCGGCGCAACCCTGGTGCTTGCGGCAGATGGTCAATTTCGAGCGGGTAAGGCCCTGCCGCTAAAAGCGGCAGTTGACGAAGCGATTGCGATGGGTGGCTGCGAGGCAGTTCGCCATGTGGTGGTCTATCGCCGCACTGGCGCTGAGGTCGCCTGGCACGAAGGCCGAGATCTGTGGATGCACCAGATCGAGACGGGTCAAGCAGAGACGTGCGTGCCAGAGCCCGTGGGGGCCGAGCATCCGCTATTCATCCTCTATACCTCAGGGTCGACAGGCAAGCCAAAGGGTGTTCAGCACTCCAGCGCGGGTTACCTGCTGCACGCCATGCTGACCATGAAGTGGACCTTCGACCTCAAGCCGACCGATATATTTTGGTGTACGGCCGATGTGGGCTGGGTGACCGGGCACACCTATGTTGCCTATGGTCCCTTGGCTTGCGGGGGCACCGAAATTATTTTTGAAGGAGTGCCCACCTTCCCGAATGCCGGCCGCTTTTGGGAGATGATTCAACGCCATAAGGTCAGTATTTTTTACACGGCACCTACGGCGATTCGCTCTCTGATTAAAGCGGCCGATACAGCGCCCGATTTTGCTCCAAAAAAGTACGATTTGAGCAGCCTGCGCCTATTGGGCTCGGTCGGCGAGCCGATCAATCCCGAAGCCTGGATGTGGTACTACAATAATATCGGAAGTGCACGTTGTCCAATCGTGGATACCTGGTGGCAAACGGAAACCGGTGGCCACATGATCACGCCCTTGCCCGGCGTTCACAACCTCAAGCCGGGTTCGTGCACCATGAATTTTCCAGGTGTGGCGGCAGCAATCGTTGATGAAGCGGGCCACGATGTGGAAAATGGCAAGGGTGGCTTCTTGGTGATCAAGAAGCCTTGGCCGTCCATGATTCGTACCATATGGGGCGATCCGGAGCGCTATAAGCAAGCTTATTATCCCGAAGATTTCCAAGGTCGTTACTATCTCGCAGGCGACGGTGCACATCGCGATTTGGACGGCTATTACTGGATCATGGGGCGCATTGATGATGTGCTCAATGTATCGGGGCATCGCTTGGGAACGATGGAGATTGAGTCGGCACTGGTGTCAAACCCTCTGGTCGCGGAAGCTGCCGTAGTGGGTCGCCCTGACGATACAACCGGTGAAGCGGTATCCGCTTTTGTAGTGCTGAAAGGCCCGCGCCCAAGCGGCGAGGAAGGTCGCAAAATCGCGATGGATTTGCGAAATTGGGTCGCCAAAGAAATTGGCCCGATTGCTAAGCCTAAAGATATTCGCTTCGGCGATAACTTGCCGAAGACGCGTTCTGGGAAAATCATGCGCCGTCTCTTACGCTCGATTGCCAAAGGAGAGGAGATTACCCAAGACATATCCACTCTCGAAAATCCCGCGATTCTTGAGCAGTTGAAGGAAAACCTCTAAGGACGAACCCTGTCATGGGTATCTTCCTGAGCTATGTCTACACGCTTTGCGCCTTTGCCGCTTTGTTGCTGCTCGGCCAAGGCGCTGTTTACATGCTGAGTTTTGGACGCCATCAGACCAATGCAGTCTACGGTTTGTTGCGCTTTTTGACCCGCCCGGTGACCATGGTGGTGCGGCATATTACGCCTGCAAAAGTGTCCGATCAGCATGTACCGGTGGTGGCCTTTTTTCTTCTTCTCTGGATTTGCGCCTGCTTTGCGGTCTTTTTGCCGCGCATCATGAAAACCTAAGGAACTACTTCAGTGAGTTTCTTCTCGGTGTGGTACCAAAAGCAAATCGCCATCGCGGCCCTATTGTTTAAGAAACCTGAGATTGCAATTTCTTGTTGGGCGCGGATTCTCGAGATCAGGCCAGGTGACACCCAAGCCTTGAGTGCCCTTGCTCATTTACACGCTGAACAGGGACACAAAGCCAAGGCGATGAGCATTTTGGAACAGCTCGTCAAGCAAGCACCACAGCTTTCTTTTAACTGGTTCAATCTCGGCTTCTTACAGCAAGAGAGCGACCAGCATGAGCTTGCCTTGCACTCCTTCGATCAGGCGATAACGCGCGATGAAAAGTCTGATCGCGCTTTTTACGGCAAAGCACTTTCCTTGATCAAGCTCGGTCGCGTTGAAGAGGCGGTTCCGGTACTCATAAAAAACACTGAACTGCAACCGATGAGCCCTTATGGTTGGTACCAACTGGCTCATGCCTATCATCGCCTCGATGAAAAAGATCGCGTTGCTAAGGTCATTCGACGACTCGCGGCGTTTGAACCTGAAGTAGCCTGGCAACTTGAGCGCGAAACCGGACTGATTCCGAATTCGGCAAAGTTTTAATCTATCGTGGGACTCTGTCCTCTTTAACGGGAATTTGGAGACAAAATGCCACTGTCTGCAAGGCACCAGGAATACTGGAAAAAGACTTTGCGTATCACAGCCATCTTGATGGTAGTTTGGTTTGTAGTGACCTATGTCATTAGCTACTACGCCCGCGAGCTCAATTTTGATTTTTTTGGATGGCCGTTTTCATTCTATATGGGCGCACAAGGCTCATTAATCATCTACTGTTTAATCATCATGTACTACGCTTGGTATATGAATAATTTGGACAAAGAATATGGCGTTGATGAAGAGGAGATCGAATGAAATCTCCCGTTCAATCTCAAAAGTCCTTCGTTTCACAGCTAAAAAAGGTCTACACCTGGTACACGGGGGGCTTTATTGCCTTCGTACTTATCTTGGGTGTACTCGAGCAAATGGGCCTGCCAAGGGTCACCATGGGTTACGTGTTCATGGCGGCGACCATTCTGCTTTACGCCGGTATTGGGGTGATGAGCCGTACCAGCGATGCAGACGAATACTATGTTGCGGGCCGCCGAGTTCCCGCCATGTTCAACGGCATGGCCACGGGCGCAGACTGGATGTCGGCGGCGTCTTTCATCGGCATGGCTGGAGGTCTTTATTTGCAGGGCTATTCTGGCTTGGCCTTTATTATGGGCTGGACCGGTGGCTATGTGCTTGTGGCCCTCTTTTTGGCTCCATTCCTTCGTAAATTCGGTCAGTTCACAATCCCGGATTTTCTCGGTGCGCGCTACGGCGGTAATGTGCCTCGTTTCGTGGGTATTGTCATTGCCATTATTTGCTCCTTCACTTATGTTGTTGCGCAGATTTACGGCGTCGGCTTAATTACCACTCGATTGACCGGTGTGGACTTAACGGTCGGCATTTTCTTAGGCCTGACCGGCATCTTGGTCTGCTCCTTCCTGGGCGGCATGAAAGCCGTAACATGGACTCAGGTTGCGCAGTACATCATCTTGATTATTGCCTACCTAATCCCTGTCATTTGGCTCTCGGTGAAACAAACCGGTATACCTATCCCTCAACTGATCTATGGCTCTCAACTTCAAAAAGTCACTGCTTTGGAAGACAAGCTTCTCAAAGATCCGAAAGAACTCGAAGTACGTAAGATCTTCTCGGATCGTGCCGACGCTGCTGCTGCAAAGTTGAGGGATGTGCCAAAAGCCTTTGCCGATGGTAAGTTTGCACTTGAAACTGCTGTGACCGATGCGAAGGCAGACCCTTCTCCCGATACCGCGAAAGTAAGGGCTGCGGAAGAGGCTTTGAGCAAGTATCCAAAGGATGAAGCTGTTGCCAAGGCCGCATGGGGTAGGGAATCGAGTCTTAAAGCCCGCTCCGGTCCACCTCTACGTCACGGGGAGGCATTCCCCGCGAACGATGAGAAGGGTCGTGATATCGCTCGTAAGAACTTCTTAGCCCTCGTGTTCTGTCTCATGGTGGGTACGGCTGCTTTGCCACACATCCTGATGCGCTACTACACCACCCCTTCGGTAAGGGATGCTAGAAGCTCGGTAACTTGGTCACTGTTCTTTATCTTCTTGTTGTACTTTACAGCGCCGGCTTTGGCAGTGCTAGTGAAGTTCGTGGTCTACAACGACGTGGTCGGATCATCCTTCGCTAGCTTGCCTGCTTGGGTCCAAGCCTGGACGAAGGTTGACCCAACGCTTCTTTCTTTAACGGACATCAATAAGGACGGTATCGTGCAGTTGGCGGAAATTGCGATTGGTCAGGACATTGTGGTCTTGGCCACGCCTGAGATTGCGGGACTACCGTATGTCGTGTCGGGCATGGTAGCGGCGGGTGGCTTGGCAGCGGCGTTGTCCACCGCTGACGGACTCTTGCTCACCATCGCCAACGCGCTGTCTCATGACCTCTATTACAAAATGATCGATCCTAATGCTCCAACTGCTCGGCGCGTGGTCATTTCGAAAGTCTTGTTGTTGATTGTTGCGGTCCTGGCGGCATTGGTGGCAGCGCAAAAGCCAGCAGACATCTTGTTTTTGGTTTCCGCAGCATTCTCCTTGGCAGCAGCCGGATTCTTCCCGGCACTCGTGCTTGGAATTTTCTGGAAACGGACGACCGGCATCGCTGCAACCTTGGGCATGTTGGCGGGCTTCCTCACCACAATTTTTTACATGGCTAAAACGCAACCTTGGTTGCGCGAAGTGTTCTTTGGCATTTCAAAAAGCGTGCCGGTGCATGCAAGCGATTTGTGGTGGGACATTCTACCGATCTCGGCAGGTCTGTTCGGGGTGCCGATTGGCTTCTTGGTGATTATTATCGTGACCATGATTACGCCGGCACCCTCTAAAACGACGCAGGTGTTCGTCGAAGGTCTTCGCTATCCCAACCTTAGGGCGGCCTAGAGCCGCGTTTCACATTTATTGGAGTTCTCACCAGTGTTACATCCTCAAGCCCGAGCTTTGCTGAAGCTCATCGAAGACAGCAAAATGTCCCCTACTCACACCTTGCCGCCTGACATGGCGCGCAAGTTCTATTTGGAACGGCGCACGTTCAGCCAGCCCGCCACTCCCGCAGTGGCCTTGGTCGAGGACATGAAAGCAGAGGGGCCTCATGGAGCGATCGCCTTACGGCATTACCGGCCCGCCGCAAGTGCGGCCAACGCCGTGCTTCCCGTCTTGGTGTACTACCACGGCGGCGGCTGGGTGATTGGGGACTTGGATACCCATGATGTCTTGTGTCGGCAACTATGCAATGCCTCGGGTTGCAGCGTTATTGCGGTGGATTACCGACTTGCGCCTGAGGCTCGCTTTCCGGCCGCTTTCGATGATTGCCTCGCGGCAACCTATTGGGTGGCGCGCGAGGCAAAAAATCTAAACATCGATGCTGCGCGCTTGGCAGTCGGCGGCGATAGCGCCGGTGGCAACCTAGCGGCGACCGTGGCCATTGCTGCTCGTGACAAAGCCGATTTAAAAATTGCTTATCAGTTGTTGATTTATCCGGCAACAGATCAACGACCAGGCTTTCCCTCACGAGCGAGCAATGGCCAGGGTTATCTGCTCACCGCAGATACGATGAAGTACTTTCATGATCATTACATTACGGATCTGGCGATGGATCTCGACTGGCGCGCATCGCCTTTGCTTGCACCAAGCCTGGCCGGTTTGCCGCCAGCTCTCGTGCTCACCGCGGGGTTCGATCCTTTACTTGATGAAGGGATGGCCTACGCAAAAGCGCTGACCGAGGCAGGAAATAGAGCCAACTATATTTGCTTTCAACGCCAGATTCATGGCTTCATAACGATGGGTCGAGTCTTGGATGAAGCCAACACGGCTGTCGCCCTTTGTGGCGCCGAACTCCGCCGTGAGTTATTGCCTTAGTTGGTGCCGTAGTTACTGGCGAAGTTACTGCCGCAATTACGGCTTCAGAAAGGGCGACACATCATGACAAGATTTCAAAATAAGGTGGTCATCGTGACCGGTGCCGCAGCGGGCATTGGTCGCGCCGCCGCACTTCGTTTTGCCAGCGAAGGAGCACAACTTTTGCTGGTCGATTTACCCGGAAGTCAGGTGAAAAATTGCGCGACCCAAATTCGGGCTTCGGGTTGCAAGGCCTTGGCTATTGACGCCGATGTTACGAAGCGCGCTGATGTTGAACGTTACGTTCGAGCCGCTGTCGACACTTATGGCCGCATCGACTGTTTTGTGAATAACGCTGGGATCTTAGGCAAGATCCTGCCCTTTCTAGAGTGCCCCGATGAAATGTTTGATGAGGTCATGGCGGTCAATGTCAAGGGCGCCTGGCTGGGGATGAAATTGGTCGCACCTGTAATGATTCGTGGGGGCGGCGGGGCCATTGTGAATACCGCCTCGGTGGCGGGGATCCGCGGCAGTGCGGGCTTATTGGCCTACTCCACCAGCAAGCATGCATTGATGGGGATGACTCGCTCGGCCGCGGCCGAACTCGCAGGCAATAAGGTGCGCGTCAATGCCGTGTGCCCAGCGCCCATTGAGACTGCCATGGGTCAGCAGCTAGGGGAAGGCTTCAGTCCAAACAACCCGCAGCATTACCGTGATCGCGCAGAGATGCGTATCCCCTTAGGGCGCTATGGCCATCCCGAGGAAGTCGCAGCGGTCATGGCTTTTCTGTGCTCCGACGACGCGTCGTTTGTGACCGGCGCAGGGTATTTAGTGGACGGCGGTTTGATCAGTTAAAGACACTTAGGTGGACCGCACTTTGCTGGTGTCTAACCTCAAGCTGGCCGATGGCCGGGTTGAGGCTAGATGTCGAACGTAGAGCAAAGTGGACTATTAATCCTTACGACGCATCACGCGAAGTGCTGCGGCACCCAGAATCAGCAAGGCGGCAGAACCTGGCAGAGGCACTTGGCTTGGACGATCTGCGGCTTGAAAACGAATTTGACGGATGTCTTCGATTCCGTTGCGAGCGTTGTCTTGAAAGAAGACGTTGGTCATCAACCAGCCGTTGTCGGCGATGATGCTAAATTGATTGAGGCCGTTGTCACTCAAGTTAAAGTTTCCGCTATTCACACTTCCGGTCGTTGAAGTGAGTGTATCTAGGTAATCCACCCGAAAACTCATTACGCCGTTGTTGTCGTTTACCTCTCTTGAATTTACGCGGAAGCCGATGGCGGAGATTGCCATACTTGGATCGTGAAGCTTGATGTTGCCTGAGGTAAAGAAGCCGTCTTGCGCATCGAGTGTGGCTTGTCCACCAGCGATTGTGAGGTTTTCACCGGCGCCGTAAAAGTCGATGACCGTAGGGTGAGAGTTTTGCAGACAACCGGAGACGAGAGTCGCGGGGCCGCCAACCACTGGAGTGGGGGAGCAGCCGTTGAAGATCACGTTGTCGCCACCGCCAAAATTGTTGGCGGAGAAAGTGATGGCGGCGTTCGCACTGGAAACGGCCGCCAAGGACATTAAGGAGGCGGCGATCAATTGAGTTTTGTAAGTGGAGAGCTTAGTCATTTTGGAATCCTTTTGAAGTGTAGTGACAGACATCGCACAGGCCGTGCCAGGAGACTTAACCCATTGAAAACAAAGAATATTTTTTCTCGAGAGTGAAACTAATTCATTTTCAAGACACAATTGTTAACCAGATGTTAAGTTCCGTGACATGCGATTTTTCACAGAATTCCGTGACAATTGTTGTCGTTCCGGACTGACGCCCAATCGGTCACGCTGAAGGTATGACTTCGTTCACGACTTTTGCAAAGTACGAGCCAGAAAGGAAGAGGCAAGCGCGCTGGGTTGCCTTAACGATGCGTTTTGATGCCGATTCGTTGTAAGGGAATGCGACAAGCAAGGGTTTTGGACTTGGCTTCGATGCTTACGGCCACACATTTGCATGTAGTCGACCTGTGCCTGGACGGGTCCGCGGCAGTTCTTGGGCCATGTCCTGAGACATGTCTTGAGGCATTGTTTGCGCTAAAAGGCCGTGCGCTTTAAAGTTTTACGTCCGTACACCGTAAGAATTGCGAGGACGCAAGCTTGTAGGATCCAAAGCGTGATCCATGCACTGTAGTAGCCAGTAGGGTTGTATTTTCCAGATTTCAGTGGATAGGTGTTGAGCCATGTACCGATCAAGGCTTGAAGTACAAATGCCAAACCGAAACTTAACAAGTTGATGGCCGTGTTAACGCGGCCGGTCAATGTCCCTTTGAAAGTGCTGGCCAGCAGCGCATATCCAAACACCACCGCATTGGCCGATGCCGCATAGACGCCCCAGGCCCAATGAGGTCCTATCGACGGGAAGAGCATGATATAGGCCTGCGATAGCAGCGAGATCACGACAAAGGCCATCAAGGTAGTGATCCTGTCGACACCGCGCTCGGCCAACCAATCGCCGATCATGCCCGAACCAATGAATCCCAGAGCCATCCCGAAATTCAGAGCCAAAAGTACATTGCTAATAGCCGTGCGATCACTATAACCCGCCACGTCACGCAGCCAGGTTGCGGCCCAGAGGGACTGAAAGGCAAGGAAGGTTCCAAGGGTTAAACCAATGACGCTGCCCACTTGCCAGAAACGTCGCGCCGAAAATACTTCGCGCACGCCGGCTAAGAGTTCAGTCAAGGTTTGCCCCGAAGCGGCGGGCTTCATATGACGCGACTTGGAGCCGAGCCATAAAGCCATCAAGCCGCAGGCTCCGGCCAACGTTAAAAAAATTGCGCGCCAACCATAAGTGTCCAGGGCCCACTGAGCAGGAGTGCTGGCAAACATGGCACCAATACCTCCTGAGATCATGATCCAGCCGGTCACCGTCGCGGCGCGATCGCGACCGACGATCAGATGCACGGCAGACATGGCACCCATTAGCCCAGCACTGGCACCCATGCCAATCAATGCCCGGCCAAGGCTTAATTCAAAAGTACTGGCTGCCAGCCCAAAGATGATTGCTCCAATACCAGACGTTAACGCCATGCCGGCGCCGACTTTTGGAGGGCCAAACCGATCAAGAAGGATGCCCAGCGGAATTTGAGCGGCCGAGAAACCAAAAAAATAACTGCTGGTCAAAAAGCCCAGCCCCTGCGGCCCAAGCGCGAATTCCCGCGCCAAAGTGGGTCCAGCAACCGCGTTGACATTGCGGAAAAAATAGGAAATTCCGTAGGCAAGCGCGAAGGGCAGGAGTAGGGCAAATGCAGAGGGGCTTGATGACTGACGGGACGGCGAAGCGGAGGAAGTGTTCACCCGCAGATTGTAATGTAGTGTGTTGATACACGACTTGCGCTTCGACAGGTTTGAGCGTGACTTTGGCCTTGGCGCAATACGCAAATTCTCCGACGGGCGGTAGGCAAGTGCGGAATTGGCTGGCGTACTATGGGTCTTCAATTAATCGGGCTTATTCGGCCCGAGAACCTCTTTGGAGATCCCGCTCATGAACGATGCTTTCAAACGCTTCATCGCAACAGCACTCACGGTGTGCATCACGTCCTTCGGCGCTCAGGGCCTGGCTCGAGCCGAGATCGTCGGCACCGAGGAAGCTCAGTCCACGGTCACGGCAAGCACTAACCGGGACAAACTCGATCAATTTTTGGCCCGTGAGGATGTGCGTCAAGGCTTGATAAAGCAGGGCGTAGACGTCGCTGCGGCACGCGAACGAGTGGGCATTTTGACGGATTCTGAGGTGGCTGCGTTGGTCGGGCGGGTGGATCGAGCACCCGCTGGGGGTGATGTTATCGGAGTAATTTTTACGGTGTTTATCGTATTGTTAATTACTGATATCTTGGGTTGGACGAAAGTATTTCCGTTCACTAGGCCGATACGATAAGAAAAGGTCAACTTATTCGGCGTCCCCTCTTGACGCGCTATTAGGCATTGCTGAACGTTGGCGGTCGTGCGTCGAACCTTTTTGATTAGCTCGGTACTTGGCTTGGCAGGCTGTGTTACGGCGACGCCGGAACTCGCGAGGCTGATCGATCAATGGCCTTCAGAGTTGCCTTCTCAGTCGCATATTCCAGGGGTTGCGTTTGTTGCGCAAGAAGACTATCAGTGCGGGCCCGCGGCCTTGTCAATGGTGGCACAGCATGCTGGAGTGCAGCACACTTTGTCCTACTGGGTCGACCTGGTTTATCTTCCGGCCCGCCAGGGCTCCCTGCAGATTGAATTGCTCGCAGCGAGTAGGCGCAATGGCCTGCCTGCTTATGTGCTTACGCCAAGTCTTCGCGCCGTGCTGCAAGAAGTGAGCGCCGGACATCCTGTCTTGGTGCTACAGAACCTGGCTTTCACCTGGTCCCCCCTGTGGCACTACGCGGTCGTCATTGGTTTTGATCGGTCTAAAAATACTGTCACGCTGCATTCTGGCCGGAGCGCTGATCTACTCTTGTCCTTGAGTACTTTCGAGCGCACTTGGGCTCGGGCCAAGCGCTGGGCGATGGTCGCGCTGCCGCCAAGCCAATTGCCTGCTACGGCGCTTGCCGACCCCTATGTTGCGAGTGTCGCCGCGCTTGAGCGCGGCAACCCACTCGCCGCGCAAACGGCTTATGCGAGTGCGCTTATTCGCTGGCCTAGTCATCGCATCGCTTTGATTGGCGCGGGAAATAGCGCCTATGCGCTCGGCCAACTTAATCGTGCCGCTATGGCTTATCGAAATGCAACACTGGCCTACCCACGAGACGGTGATGCGTGGAACAACCTTGCCCAGGTGCTATTCGAGATGGGCCGACGCCAAGAGGCTTTGGAAGCGGCGAAACACGCTGTCGCCATAGGCGGAATTCGGGTCGATCAGTACCGCAAACTCGAAAAAGAAATTGAGGCGCGATAGCCAATTAGGTCACTGCATTAGTCGTGAGCGAAGGGTTACAGGCATTTGCCCGATAATGGGAGCTCCGCCAATTTGTCCAGAAGACTTGCCAAGCGTTTCTGAGTCGTAGTTCGTAGTGGGTTAGCCCCATGCCTTGTATCGAATTAAAGATTTTTCCTCCGTGTCCAATTTAGCCAACCTAGAAAAACTAAAACGAACCATGATTGATCGTCATGTAAGGCCGAGCGACCTAAAAGGCTTGATTCAAGTAACCACGACTTTGGTACCTCTCGTCGCATTATGGATCGCCGTGGCGTTGAGTCCTCAAGTGTCATATTGGTTAACAGCGGGCTTAGTGGTGATGATTACCTTTTTGCAATTGCGTGTCTTCATCATGATGCATGAGTGCGGGCACAGTAGTCTGTTTCGTCGCCCAGCATTAAATAGAAGCTTCGGGTTCGTGTTTGGTCTACTCACAGGCATGCCCCAATATGTTTGGGCTCAGCGACACCATTATCATCATTCGACCAATGGCAACTGGTCCAAGTACCAAGGGCCTCTAAACATTATTTCGGTGGGTAAGTACGCTCAAATGAGTGCGGAGCAGCAGCGCAGCTATCGCAATGGTCGCAGCATCTGGCTAGCCCCGGTTGCTGGTTTAATGTATTTGCTTTTAACGCCGCGCATCACCTGGGCGAAGGGGACATTAAGCCTCGTCACGCACTTGATCAAACAGAAAATTACTCAACCCACGGCGTCCCTCAAGAGCATTGCAGTAAATTACAAAACGACACTTTGGGCTTCGCCGCAAGAGTATTGGC
Organism: Betaproteobacteria bacterium; assembly: GCA_031421635.1. GTDB lineage: Bacteria > Pseudomonadota > Gammaproteobacteria > Burkholderiales > Burkholderiaceae_E > JAPOKJ01. The sequence goes on from JANOPA010000001.1 coordinate 79,158, forward strand.
ACATGTTCTGGAACAATGTAGTGCTGCTAAGCCTTTGGTGGCTGATGGCTTGGGCGATGGGCCCAGTTTTGTTCTTTCTATGTTACTTCGTGAGCGGCGCAATTTCGGGTGGCGGAAGTATTTTGCTCTTCACTTTGCAACATAATTTTGAGCATTCTTATGCCCGTGGTGACGAAGACTGGAATTACAACCAGGCCGCCATGGAAGGCACAAGCTACTTGCTTTTACCGGCATGGATGAATTGGATGACAGCCAATATTGCTTATCATCATATTCATCACCTCTCTGCTCGAATTCCAAATTACTGTCTCTACGATTGTCACAAGGAGTATGAAAGTCTCTTTGCCGATGTAACCCGTTTGCGAGTATCGCAAATCCCGAGTGCCTTGAAATGTATACTTTGGCATACCGAGGCTGGGCGGATAATTTCAATTAACGAGTTCGAGAAGACTCTGCAAGGCGGTCTGAGTTAGGTCCAAGCAAGACTTGATGTAGCCTGGCGTGGCTCTCCCAGAATGGCGCTTTCGACTAAAAGGGCTGCCAAGCACCGTTTTGATAGACAGAATGCCCGTCGAGATACACGGCTTCGGTAATGGCAAAGACATCGACATGATGTTTCGCTGCAGCGCGACGAATCTGCGGCTTTGTGAAGAGTCCATGTTTAGCACCAAGAGAAAGGTGAATGCCGCACATGCGCTCGAAGGTACCAATATCACTCACGATGCGCTCGGCGTTGAAAGCGCGGTTTAATCCAAAGCCTAATTCTCGTATCCAAACCTCGCCTTCATCCGCGCGAATATTAGCCAGTACGGTGTCGAACTCGGGTGTGGAATCCGTGACCGCTGTTACCCGGCCTTCGGTAATTGTGAGCGTGATGGGCTTTTCTGGCCGATTGACTTTAAAGGAGGTGTCCCCGAAAATAAAGATACGCACTCGACCATTCACCGACTCCAAATCCTGGGACTCTGTGAACACTTCCCCCACTGGAAACTGCCCGCCCACATTGGTCATGCCACGGTAATCACCCACGTTCAATTTTGCGGGCTCCAAGGGCGCGCTGAAAATCAGTTGTTCACCACCACTGTCGATGATCGCCGATTGAGCGCAATCGATGCGCGCTTTCAGTGCGTGACCGACACTTCGAAAATAAGCCGGGTCATAGGCCAGCGAGTCAATATATAAGAGTCCCTCTGCACCCGGCATGCTCGACAAATGCGGGTGCTCGATCACCTTTAATGCGCGTTTGAAAAGCTCAATGCGAATACGAAACGCTTCCAATCGAAAGCTTGTGGTTTGAACTAATACCACTAAATCGCCCGCAGACAGCAGATCGATGGCCGCTAGAATCTCGTCTGAAGAGACCGAGTCAAAGTCGATAAAGCGTGCCTCGGGTAGGCACTTCTTGTAGGCTTGGGTCAGCGCGACGGCGAGTTCACACTGCCCATCCGAGACGACCAGCGCGGCCTGCGCAGGTTGGTATTCAATCGCCAGCGAGATGATGTCGTGTAGATTCTTTTCCGCGGTAATTTGAGAAGCAAGGCTGAGCATAGTTACATCTCGGCCCGAGCACGCAATTGCTCGGTTGTTTTTCCGGCACCTTCTGGCGACCAACCCGGCGGCTTATAGAGATACTTCAGGGCTTCGCCAAAGCTCTTGGCTTTCTTTAGGTCCCCGAACAGGGCGAACCAGGGCATGAACAAAATTTTGAGAGGATTGTTGGACAGAAGGGGCTCGACAAAGCCGTAACGAATTTCCACGCCTTCGCGTTCGGGACGATAGGTACCAAAGAGCCGATCAAAGACCATGAGCACGCCACCGTAATTCGAGTCAAGGTAGCCAAGATTCGCAGCATGGTGGACGCGATGCGCGGAAGGCGTGTTTAGAATTCCCTCCAAAGGCCCAAGTTTTGGAATCCACTCTGCATGAATCCAAAATTGGTAGAGAAGGTTAACGGCATAGGCAGCCACAATCGCCTGCGGCAAAAATCCAATCCAGGTCAACGGTAAAAAGAAAATCAGCGCCATGGTCAAGCGCGAAGTCCAGGACAATCTGTAAGCGGCGCTAAAGTTAAACTCGTTTGGGCTATGGTGCACCGAGTGCGAGGCCCAAAACCATCGCATGCGATGCGCTGAACGGTGGTACCAGTAGTAGAAAAATTCCAGGCCAAGAAAAAGTAGGGCCCAGTACCACCATTGGTTCATCTCAAAATTGAACAGGCGATGTTCGTAAAGCCAGAGTCCCCCAGGCAGAGCGAAGGCTAGCGGTGTAACCTCCACAAAACGACGTCCCACCACGATAAACAGGGAGGCTGCCGTGGCGCGCCAGTTGTAATTTTTGCGCATTAACGTGAGTACGATGCCCTCGAGGAGCGATGTTGTTAGGGCTATGCCTAAAAATATCAGAAGGTATTGGCGAATTGAGGCTTCCATAGCGTCAAGTCTAAACTAACTTGTTTAACCGCTCGTACGCAAAGCGGCGCTCACTAAGCTTTTCGAAAAAACGAAATAGAGCTGGGTTTTTGCCGTAAACCAAGTCACACTGCGAGCCCTTTGCCGTTTCTTAATTCTACTTTTACCCGGATTCCCCATGCCTCACCTTCCAGCCTCTGAAGCGTTATCGCATGTCCGTGTGATCGATCTGACCCAGGTGCGTGCTGGACCGACTTGTTGTCGCCAGCTTGCCGATTGGGGGGCCGATGTTGTGCAAGTTCAAATGCCCGAACATTTGCGCGGTGACGACACGCTCGGTGGGCAAGAAGGCTCAGATTATCAGTACACGCATCGCAACAAACGATCCATCACCCTTAATCTTAAGGAGCCGGAAGGCATTGCTTTACTCAAGCGCCTGATGGCCGGAGCCGATGTCGTCGTGGAAAATTTTCGACCCGACGTGAAATTTCGTTTGGGCATCGATTACGAAAGCCTAAAGGCCGAGAACTCAGGGTTGGTTTATGCGAGCATTTCTGGCTTTGGTCAGACTGGCCCGCTGGTCCAGCGTCCAGGCTTTGATCAAATCGCGCAAGGTATGGGCGGATTGATGTCGGTCACCGGACAAGCCGGTGGCGAACCTATGCGGGTAGGAATTCCAATCGCTGATTTGTGCGCGGGCATCTTTGCCGCCCAAGGCATCTTGGTGGCACTGATCGAACGACAAAAGTCCGGACAAGGGCAATGGGTGCAGACCTCCTTGTTACAGTCGATGGTGTACATGATGGACTTCCAAACTTCTCGCTGGCTAATCGATGGAGAAGTCGCCAGCCAGGCTGGTAATTTTCATCCGACCAGTATTCCCACGGGAGTTTACAAAGCGCGCGATGGTTACATGAATATTGCGGTGTTCGGATCAAAAATATGGGAGCGCTTCTGTGACATTCTTAGCGCACCGCAATGGGTCAAGGACTCACGTTACATCGATAAGCGCGGCCGCTCGGTGAATCGCGATGCCTTGAACGCCGAAATTAATGCTCGCTTAGCCGAACAAGACTGTGCCTACTGGATCGAAAGATTGAATGCGGGAGGTGTCGCCTGTGGTCTGATCAACAGCATGGACGCTGTGTTTGAGGAAGCCCAGGTGCAACATCTCGGTATGGTTCAAGAGGTGGTCTCGCCGCATCATGGCAGGCAACGTATGGTGGGCCAACCAATGCAATTACAGCGTACGCCGAGTCATATCGCTAGGGCTACCCCCAAGCGTGGCGAGCATACCGAAGAGGTTTTGGGGCAGTTGGGCATTGATCCGCAAGATTTTGCACGTCTGAGATCGAGCGGCGTGTTCTAGGGGCCGTGCCAGTTGGCACTTATGAGCGGTGCCATCAACTCCGCTGGGATGCAATTTAAACAACGTAAATGACATGAGGATGTAGACAATGAAGTCGTATTGTTTAGTCAGTGGCGAGCAAGAGTCGCACTTGGAGTTGCGCGAGGTTGCCAGACCTGAACCCGGTCCAGGACAGGTTCTCGTCAAAATGCATGCGGCTGGACTAAATCGTGGTGAACTGATTGTGGGCCATGGTTTGACCGCCTCAGGTAGCGCTAAACCCGCCGGCATGGAGGGCGCGGGTGAAATAGTGGCCTTGGGGGCTGGTGTTTCCACGCTTGCGGTTGGCGACAAAGTCATGGGCCGATGCCCAGGCGCGTTTTCGGAGTATGCGCTGATGGACACCCGTGAAGTCCTTCCAGTCTCGGCCTCACTGAGCATGAGGGAGGCCGCAGCGATCCCCCTCACGTTTTTGGTGGGCTTCGATCTTTTGGTGTCTCAGGGGCACTTGCAAGCGGGCCAATGGTTACTCGTGAATGGCGTCTCGTCCGGCGTGGGTGTCGCCTGTTTGCAGATGGGCAAGGTACTCGGGGCGAAGGTGATCGGCACCTCAGGATCACAGGACAAGCTGAACCTGCTCGGCTCCCTGGGATTGGATGTTGGCATTCACACCCGTAAGCCCGATTACTATGAGGCAGTGCTCAAGGCGACCGGTGGGCAGGGAGTGAATCTGGTGGTGAACACCGTGGGCGGAAGCGTTTTTGCGGAGAGCCTGCGATGCCTTGCCTTCCAGGGGCGAATGGGGATCGTCGGCTATGTGGATGGTCAACTGAGTGCGCCAGTGGATTTGGGCACACTGCACGCTAAGCGTTTGTGCATTTTTGGTGTCTCGAACAAGATGCGAACACCGGCACAGCGCGCTGAGGGCATTGGCCAATTCAGAGAGCAAGTCTTACCTGCCTTGAGTGACGGCCGAATTCGCCCCCTAATATATCGCAGCTTCGCGTTTGCAGAATTGCCGCAGGCTAAAACGCTGATGGAGAGCGACCAACAGAACGGCAAGATCGTCGTCGATATTGCGCAGTAGTACGGCGGGCTTAGGAGTAATGAAATGCACTCAATGAAAAGTTTCTTGACGATTAATTTAACGGCTATCGCGCTTTGTTGTTCAAGCGCCTTGGCGATGGCTCAAGCTTACCCCAACAAGCCAGTGAAGCTGGTAGTCGGATTTGCGCCAGGGGGCGCGGCCGACTATGTGGCGCGCACGATGAGCGAGGCATTTGGCCGCGCTCTTGGGCAGACTATCGTCGTAGAAAACAAGGCCGGTGGGGGCTCTAGCATTGCCGCTAATATCGTGGCTAAATCCGCACCCGACGGCTACACCATTCTGATTGCAAGCCCAAGTAGCATTTCGGTGAGTCCGGCCCTAAACCCTAAGATCGGTTACTCCGCAAAGGATTTAAGTCCGATCAGCAAGATCACCGCATCGCCGCTTGTGATTGCCGCAAACACTGGCTTGGGAATTAACTCTTTGCAAGATCTGATTACTCGGGCCAAGCGCCAGCCAGGTGTTCTGAATTATGCAACCTCGGGTAATGGCTCGGCACCGCATCTCGGGGCGGCGCTATTTTCTCAAGTCACCGGTGTGGAGATGGTGCACATCCCTTTTAAGGGTGGGGGTCCGGCGATTCAATCGGTAATCGCCGGTGATACTCAACTTACATTTGGCACGCCACCTTCCGTTCTGCCGATGATTCAAGCTGGGCGACTCAAGGGCCTTGCGGTGACCTTGCGCGAAGGCTCTCCCTTGTTGCCCGGTATTCCAGGCACGCGTGAAGCCGGCCTTCCGGATTACGCCATCGAGTTTTGGTACGGCCTATTTGTGCCGACCAATACACCGGCACCGATCATTAAGAAGCTTTTCGAGGCGGCTCAAATTGCGATGGCTGATCCGAAGCTAAAAGCGGCTCTGGCTCGCGAAGGAACCGATGCTGATGTGTCCAAGTCGCCCGAGCAGTTTGCGAGCTTCTTGGTGGAGGATGCCAAGTTCTGGGTGAAGCTAGTCAAGAGCGCGGGCGTAACGGTCGATTAAGATCCCGCGTGTCATTCCCGCATCTCGGGTCTTGTCATAATTTTTGCGATAAGTTCGCTGCTATTCCTATTTCGCTTCTTCGCATGAAGGCCTTATGAAAACAGATCGCCGTATTTTTGTCATTCGTTCTATTGTCGGTCTAACCGCTTTGCTGCGTGCTCCCCTCGTCTTGGCGATGGCCGGTCCGGTCACCGATGAGAAAGATCCTAAGGCTGAGGCCTTGGGTTATAAGCGAGATGCGGCTACTGTGGATGCGGCCAAGTATCCGGCCTACGCGCTCGGCCAAAATTGCGCCAGTTGCTCGAATTTTAAGGGTTCCCCAGGAATCGCCGCGGGTCCTTGTCCGCGCATGCCTAAACCGGTTTTAGCGGCGGGCTGGTGTTCGGGGTACGCAAAGAAGACTTAGACGGTGGGCCGATACCAGATAAAATCAACTCTATGAAGCCCTCTTCGGTATTTTGGTCTGCGATCATATTGCAGTGTATTGGCGCCGTGGCCTTGAATGTCGTTTATTCGAAGAGCCCGTTCTTCGATACACCAGAGGTCAGCGAAGCGGTGTCTCAATCGTCGATCACCCTTCCTCCAGTGTCCGACGTAACTGCTGTGCCTACTTTACCGAATGTAACGAGCGACTTAGGCGTGACACCCTTGATGCAAAACGCTGGTAATGGAAACTGCGAGGAGGTGCTGCGCCTCATTAACGAAGGCGCCCGGGTCAGCACGGTGAATGCCAATGGAACCGATGCACTGATCTATGCCGCGAGCGCCGGTCATGTTGCTTGTGTCAACCATCTTTTGCGTGCCAAGGCGCGTACCGACACGGTGGACCGAGACGGTGATAGCACACTCAGCGCGGCGCAGCAACAAGGCCACACAGAAATTGTCGAGGCGATCGAAAAAGTCCAGCGCTAAGAGAGTCGGGGCAAAATTCGAGAGAGTATTAAGACGTCGCTTTGCTGGGTTCCTTCAATAACTTCAGTGCAAACACTGCTAGCGTCCCGACCCCCGCAATCAACAAGCCCCAAAGAATCCACTGCTTGCGTTGTTCTCCCGAGCGATCAATCACTTTGGGCCCCATGCCATCCCGTCGCACGGCCTGAGTCAGGTCGAGAGTTGTGAGGGCGCTTGCCAGGCCGGCACCATCCTGGTTTCCCGGTACTAAGCTATCCATGCCCAAGGCAAGAGGTTCGGCCTGGGCATTGCCAATGAGTACGGCAAATGGCGGGCTACCGCGCGCGGTAAAAACCAAGCGGGCCGGTGCAAAGCCTAGACGTAACTTTGGAATTTTGCTGGCGAATTCTCCGGCACGTTCGTCGATCTGCACCTGCCAGTAACGATAACTTGCGGTTGAGGAACGCAATATTGCGTCCGCGTTGAGCGCCTCGCCGGCCGCCAGGTTCATGCGATACATGGTTTCGCTTTGCAGGCTTTCCCAGGCTTGATCTGTCGCTCGTCGGGCGAAGAGCTTCAATGGTGCGAGAGTATTTGGGTCGGCAAAATTCATATTAATTCGAGAGATCGGCAAACCCACTCCCGCATCGTAGTCAAAGGTATTTTTGGGTGCCTTGGCCTCTTTGTTGATTGCCGACGCGGCAACGCCGGCCAAGACCACCCACTGCAACGGACGCGCTGCCACCCTGCTGGCAAGCTGGACTGAGATGTCGACCAAGACAATCGGCTCGCCGCCATTGGGTGAGCTCAGGCGCAGATAACGAATTGGCGTGGGCCCGAATTCGATCAGCGTATTGCTTAATATCTGGCCATTTCGGCTCAAACGAAATACCGGGGCAGCCTGAGCAACCGTGCGCCAAGTTTTTAAGTCATCGCTCGCCTCGACCATCAGTGCGGCGCTTAGCTCGGCGCCAGCCTGAAGATTAAGACTCAGCGATTGAACCATCGGAGCCTTCGCACCTTCGGCCAACTCTCTGAGGTCTGCATAGTAGGCTCTCAGCACTTGTCCTGGCGAACTTTTTGAGGCTTTGGGACTGATCACCAGACTCAACTGGTCTCCAAGCTTGGTTAAGGTGACACCGTCTGTGCTCGTCGCAGACGCCGAGCTTGCGGCATAGAATGGCAGGAGAGCCAGGGACTTGCTGGCACCCTGAGTGGTTCCGACCGGGGCTAGTCCGAGGGCAAAAGGTACGGCCTCTCCGGCACTGTTCACGACGCGTAGGTCGCCCAGCGAGGGTTTACGGGACGCGCTGTAGACCTCGAAGGGCAGGTCTACCGAGATTAAGGCTTGGTTGTCAGTAGTTCGCACCGGTACTTCGAGCGCATAGTCGTCCCGAGTCAGAGCTTGCACAGTAGAAAGCTGTGCACACAGCACCCACGCGCCAACATAGCGAACGGTATTACACGGGAGTCGAAATTTCATAGGCAAGGCATGGTGTAGTGGCGCAAGTTGTAATCGAGAATTTAAAGAGCAAGCGATCTTTTTTCTGCGGCAGGTGGCAAGGGCGATAGATATCCAATCAACAGCATCAAGAGGCCCACACCTACGAAGGAGATGATACGGGTCAAGGCCGAAATTGCAGAAAGATCAATCAGAAAGAGTTTGATGACCACCACCGCTAGTAGTCCTGCTCCCACGAGCCAACCGGAGCGCCATAGCCGCCGCGTTGAAAAGAACATGATGGCTGTGGCGGTGACCGCCCACAATAAGGAAAAAGAGGTCTGGGCATTCGACGAGCCCAACATGGCCGACATTCGGTAAGGCAGGTCGAGGTAGTGGCTCAAGGCGCGCATCAGTAAAGTGTTGAGCCACAGGAACGCCGCGGCCGCAAGCGCGATTTGTATATGACGTTGGGCGATGGCCTCGCCCCTGACTTGAACCCGTGCAAACGATTCGGAACGACTGTAAGCGATTAAGCTCAGCAGCGCCAAGCTTGTCGATAAATCTACCGGATTGAGCAAGGGCAGGAAGGGTTTGATGGCCAGTCCACTGTAGTCTGAGGTGCAGGCAAATACAAACCAAAGACCCAGCAGCCAGGCTAAACCCATCGGAGCCTGGGTCTTTAAACTGCTCAGTTGAAAGCCGCCCATCATTGAGTTGCCGCGAATTCGTTTCGACCAGTCAAGTCGCCACATCAGGCCCAGCAACAAAGATAGCACTGCCCCCACTGCGGCGATGCCCCATGCTTGATCTTGGGCAAATAACAAAGTTCGCCATTGAGCAAATTGCAAGAGTAGAGTGGAAACGACCCACGCCAGAGCGGAAAAAGCGAATACCCAAAGGCGCGAGGTTCGTGCCTGCCGCGGGCTGTCTGTTTTGGTGCCATGGCCTAAGTGCTCGACTTGAAGGCCTTGTTGGTAAAGAATCCAGGTCATGGCTACCATGCTAAGTGGCCACACCATTAGGCGATAGTCCGCAAAGCTTGCTTTCAAATCGATCCACTGGAGGAGGTCCATCAAGACCAGAGTGGGCAGCAAGAGGAGTGAAATCCACAGCAAAATGGCCCAACGCAGCTTGCGCCCAAAGTAGGCGTGAGCCGCAGCGAGAGCTGTCCATAAGCCCAGCACACTTGCGAAAAAAGTTCGCCCTTCTTTGACGAGGTGATCGAGTTCAAGGGTATTACTGAATATCACCAGGGCGGCTGCGACCAAGGCGAAGAGAGGTGCCAAGAGTGCTTCTAGGGGTGCCCAGGTTTTTGCAAAAAGCGAAGCGCCCACCAAGACCTCGGGATCGGGCTTCCATCGATGAAAAAACCAGCCGGACCAATATCCCGACACAGCGAGCATGGTTGCGCCCAGCCAAAACGGATTCCAAAATGGACGAGCGTCGAAAGCCGGAAGGCCGCGCGAGAAAAAGATGATCAAACCGAAAACCTGCAAAGCCACACCCGCAAAGCGCGTGAGTGCCTGATGGGTTCGCATGCCGAGCCAAATCAATGCAGCGCCTTCGACGGCCCAGGCAATTCCGGCTAATCTTGGCTCTAAGGCCAGGGGAATCGCCAAGCTCGCGAAGCCTGCGCCGAGTGCAACATAAGACACCAGCGCAGCGCGTAGCCCACGAACGTTTGCCGAGCCTGGGTCGAGGCTCTCGGCCTGCTTTACTTGCTTTTTCAAGCCCAGAGCCGCCAAGCCGATGTACCAAGCCCCCAAACCAAGCGCAGCAAAGGCAATACCGTACTCAAGGTGATTGAGAATCTTGGACAAGATTCCGAAACCTACTGTTGGCACGCCAAAGACAAGAGATCCATCCACATAATGCTTCAAGTTAGGCGTGGAACGGCGCGCATCCATGACCGGGATCAGAGAGTAAAGAGCAATGAAAAGGATGACAAAGCCGATAGTCGACTGCAGCATGTCGGGACGATAGCGATCCATCACCCAGAAACCGGTCACGCCGAACGTCAGCACAAACCCTAGTAGATAAAGCAGGCGCCAGTGTTTCAAGCGAGCGATATAGAAAATGCTGAGATTCAACACCGCATAGATACTAAATAGTGCAATGTGATTGCCACTCCCCGTCGAGGCCAAAATCGGTGTGGCAAAACCGCCGACCGTAGCTGCGACTACCATAGCCAAGGCGTTTTGACGTAGGGCGAGGATAGTGGCCAGGGCACAGACCAGAATCATGAGTGCAAAGGCTACCGGGCTCGAGATGAGATGATAGAACTTGAACGCGGTATAAATTTCAAGATAAAGCGCTGCGACTGCGCCCCCTTGCAAAAGCAGCCCGTACGACGTTCGGGAATGCCTTAGCCGCCAGCCGAAAATCAGCAAGGCGAAGGCGATGATGCCGATCACTGCCAAGCGAGCTTCGATTGGGAAAAGATCATTGTCGACCGCGTACTTAGCGAGAAAACTAAGCCCCAGAAAAAGGATAATGAGCCCAAAGCGCGCGACCGTATTACCACCGAACAACCAGTTCTTGATGTGATCGACGAAGGTCGGTCCGGGCGGAGTCTTGATCTGTTGCTGGCTAGTCTGAAAGGCCTTTGCCTCAGCAACCATCAACGCCTCAAGTTCAAGCGATGACAAATTCCCGGGTACATCGGCGGAAGCCTTGGCGCTCACGGCGGCATTTTGCGCAAGCGCCTCACCCAAATCGGCACTGCTCACATCTACTGGACTGGCGACGGTCTGGCGGTCGATTTCTGGAACTTCATTTCGAAGGTCGGGAGCAACGCTCGCTTCAGTCAATGGCGGTCGAACTAGTGGGGCGGTCAGTCCTGCGGCCAAGTTCCCTTCAAGCGTTGCGAGGCGTTGCTCGAGGGCTAACACCCTTGATCTCAATCCACGGTTCACGAACCAGAATAGCCCACCGACAAAGATCCAAGTTAGAAGTCCGTCGAATCCCATCGCCGAGCCTCGCCCGAAAAATATCATCGAAACCCAAAAACAAACGAGTAAAGCAAAAATGAGCGCTGCGGATTTGGCAATGGTTTTCAAACTGACCTCTTTTATTGCGCAGAGTCTAGCGGAGAATGTACCAAAGCTCGTTAACTTATCGACTGATTTGAGATAAGTCGTAAGGCCTAATTTATTTGGGGTCGTTTGTACTCGGCGTGGTGTGCTTGCGCTGGCCGTTGGAATCCTTGGGCGGCGACAAAGTGCGTAGGTGCTGGAATTCTCGACGTTTGATACTGAGGTACTCGCCGCGCGCAAGTTCATGCAGTTGGGCTGCATAAATCTCTGTCGATGAAAACCAGTCATTCAGGCGCTTTTCGAGGCGGGCGTCTGGGGTAGTTGCAAGAGAATCGAGGTAGGACTGTATGGCGAGGTAGTAACGCATTGCGTTGCGCTCAATCGCACCTCGTACTCCGGCAATAAAGGTTGGAGACCCGTCGGCTTTCTTACCAATAATGCTGAAGCCAATCTTGTCCCGACCAAGCGTCAACAAATAGCTCTGCATAGCCATGCGCGCCATGAGACCGTAGGAGTATTTGTAGGAAAAGTGAATGAAACTTGTGTTTGACCCTAATGCGACTGCTTCAAGGACTAGATGGTAGTCACGGGTATTGAATGGCCCGAGAGAGCTGAACATTTCTACGCGCAGGTAATCGTCGCTAGTAGTGTGGGTAGCGAAGTTGAAGTCGAGCTTGTAGCCATCAGAGAGTTGACGCTCTGTCTTGCGTCCGATGACCAGACTGAGAACCTCGTGCGGCTGTTTGCCTTTCGCCGAACAGGATTTGACGTTCAAATGGAGCATTAATAATTCACACCATCCCTCCGACACCATCAGTGCCGACTTTAGTTCGGTGAAGGGATGATCTATTTGCGCGTAGACATCACCCTTCAAGCTATCTGGTGTTTGCGTAGAATCCAGAGAGAGCGGAGCCTGGAAATGGTTTGTCGTGAGACTGTCGCGCAGTTTTGAATGGATGGCCAGAATGGCGTCGGCGTTTTGCGCCGACGGTGAGCTACAAACTCCCATCCCTATAAAAAACATCAGGACGCTGTGCGCGAACCAACATAAGGACCTTAATGAGGTCATAGAATGTAACTTCCTAAAGGCTGTAGGCGAAATGGGATCCACGACGAGCGATGGCGGGAGTCGGTTTCCATTCGACACGCTGAACGCCTATAGCTTTGGTATTCGTATTCTGCTAATCATCAAAGAACCCGATAGCGCGAAGATCAGAACCAAGGGGTGGAGTTTAAAGTTCATGAACGTGATTTCACCGAGCCACAAATGTTCTCGCAAAGCTCCAGACCAAGCCGCATAAGCCATCATTATGACTAAGAGTACTGAGGTGGGTATGGGCGTTCCTTCAAAATACTTTACCTTGTTTGTCCCTTCCGAAAGCGACTCTGCCGTAACGTTGTAGCGGGCGAGTCTGGACACACCGCAGGCCACGAAATAAGCCAAAACGATCCGATCATAAAGCCCTTGCATGCCACAGGCGTAAGCGATTATCGCGGGCGCGACGCCAAAGGAAATGACGTCGGCAAGTGAATCGAGCTCTCTGCCCAAAGCCGAAGAGGTGGTACGCCATCTAGCGATACGGCCATCCAAAACGTCAAAGACTAAGGCCGCAAGAACCAACAGGCAAGCAAAGTAAACGTGCCTGACGTCTGCGGTTTCTATATAGCTGATGGTTGAAAACAATGCGCCTACACCGCAAACGGCATTGGCGAGCGTAAACCAATCCGCTAGGTGAAATTCCCGAATCATTGAGAATGACTTTGGCGCGACCTTCGCGGAGGACTGTGGCTCTATCATGATTGGCTGCTCTTCCTGACTAGCCGTTCAAATTGCTTTGCCGACGTTTTCAGAAACAAGAAAGCGCTCCTATTTGTCTTTCAGTTGTACTTGGCAAACCGGCGGCCTGACCTCTCGCTATGTTAAAGCCAATATTGAGTGTCGTAAAGAAAAAGCAAGAGGCGATACTCATTCCTGGGCTTGCGTCCGCTTGTCAGTGCGCCAACGAACAGAGCATCGGACTTGATGTTTCCAAATGGAAAGGTAAAAATGCTAGCCATGGATCCGCAAGCGCCACAAGCCGTTCGCCGCGCATCTCTCCTGCGTCGGTGGGGACGTTTTATGAGCAGACGTGCGCTTCCTTGGGCCGCGTTTGCGCTTATTTGCGGAGCGCTTGCCTCGGTTTGGTGGTGGTCGCAACCGAATCGTCTGGTGGTTGCCGTGAGTCAAAATGAGTTTGACGAACCTAAGGTTGTACAAGCCTTGATTGATGTACTCGCCAAAGAACGCGCGGATGTGCGACTAACCTTGCTCATAACGCCTGGTCCTGAAGAGAGCGCTCAATCACTAGATCGAGGTGATGCCGATCTTGCCGTTATTCGCTCTGATATTCCTGTGGCGAGCGGGGCTTCGAGCGTTATGGAGCTACGTCGATTTTTTCCGATGCTGGTAACCAAGCAAGGCAATCGCATTGAAAAGCTAGCTGATTTGCGTGGCAAACGTATCGGCATCGCGGCCGCGCCAAACCTTAATCGGGTGTTTGCGGCTCAGGTATTGTTGCACTGGGGGCTCAAGGAACAAGACTATAGCTTTGTTTTTCTGGCCCCTGGAGACCTTGTGAAAACGGTGAAAGCAGGGAAGATCGATGCTCTTTTTGCCATCAACGCCTTTGGTAGTCGTCCTGCGGCCAGATCAATTGAAGCACTCCGCGGGGCCTGGGGACCGCAACTGATACTGATCCCTTTCGACGATGTTTCTGCCCTTGCGGGAAAAATTCGGGGCATTGAGGCAGGGGAGGTGAGTAAGGGGTATTTGAGTGGAAACCCGGTCAAGCCTGACGAAGATCTTGATACCATTGCACTGACCAACCGTCTAATCGCAAGTGAGAAGGTCAGTGTTGCGGCGGCGGTGACCTTGACCAAGGCTCTGCTTGCTTTGCGCGATAAAAAGCAGATTGAGACACCGGAGCTCGTCTCTATTGTTACCCCCGCCCGTACCAATCCAACACTACCGGTCCATCCCGGGACGGTGCAACAGACGGACGGCACCTACCAGGAGTTTTTGGACCGGTATACCAATCATTTCTATATTGCTTTAGCCATTCTTGGGGGGCTGGGTTCTTTGTTCACCACGCTCTTGGCCCATGACAAGAGCTTGTCTCGAGACCGTTCGGTAAGCGATTTGCGAAAAGTACTCCTTCTAGGCGATTTAATCGCCCAAGACGAGGACAAATCGTCAGTTGCGCAGCGTTTGGATGAGGCCGACAAAATTCTTCAAGAAACTTTGCTGGCCTGTGCTGCGGGTGATGTTGAACACTCGGTTTTGACGTCTATGCATGTGGCCGTTACACGCTGCCATCGTGCTGCCAACTTGAAGTTTCCGTCTTAGCGCTACTGATTTTCGCTGGCTTCAGCCCGCCCCGCTAGCAGGCGGAGGGCCTTGTAGGTCATCACCTTGGTCCCACGTTGGTTGAACACTTCAATCTTGGAATCCACCACAGCCCGACCACTTCGAGAGGTAGGCTTGACGCCGGTAATTTCAACTGTGGCTCCAATGGTATCGCCAACGATCACGGGCGCATGGATCTTTTGCTCCAATTCGAGCATGGCTAAACCGGTCCCTTGGATCATCGATTGCAAGATGAAGCCTTCAATCAGACAATAGGTCATCGCGCCAGGGACTGGGCGACCTTGAATCGCACTACCCGCGAAGCCGTCTTCAATAAAGATCGCCTCAAGCATGCCGGTGGCATTGATGAAATTGACTAGGTCGGCTTCTGTGACTGTGCGGCGAAAGGTTCGCCAACGCTGTCCAACCGAAATGTCTTGCCAGACAAAGCCCTGACCAAGCTGGGCAAGCGTCGGGTCTAGATGGGGATGGTGCGCCGCGCTCATGCGAACTCTCTGACTGTAGATTTGAGAAAGCCATTCTACTCACTCCAAAAAAAGCAGATTAGCGAAACCGGACGATCCGCCGCTGCGCAGGGTCTCGATCCGTCGTCGCAAAAGCTTCGCCCGGAATCGGGCCCACATAGTCAGCACGAGGTCGAATCAGGTTGCCCTGCTTTTTTTGCTCGATAGCATGTGCGATCCAACCGACAACCCGTCCAATCGCAAAAAGTGCGAAGGCAGCGCCCAGGGGAAGAGCAAGGTGCCTACGCAACGCCACCAAGGCGAAATCTAGGCTGGGAAATAAGCCGCTAGCTGAATATACTTGCGCTTCCAGTCTTGCTTGCTGAGAATCCGCAGGCAAACAGGAAAGGATCGCTTTTGCCCTAGGGTCTCCAAGGGGATACAAGGGGTGCCCAAAGCCCAAACCCAATGGGGCCGGGCCGTCCTCGGGCTGCTCCAGAAATTCGAGAACTCGCGAGCGACTCGACATCGTTACTGAAGGTAGGGACATCCAACGCTCCCAGTGATCTTCAATGATTGCGGTAATGCCTCCATGCCGTGCACCTGTCAAAGCGGCCAGTCCGGCAATAACGCAGGCATCCAGCCTTGCTCCAGAGGATGCCACGCAACGGGTCGTAAAGCTGGAGACATTAAGTTCATGATCGGCGCACAAGACTAAGGCCCTTCGAATCAGCTCGCCCTGAGCTTGACTGAGCTTCCAAACTCTTTGCAACTGGAGGTGCATGGGCTGATGAGCTAGGGCGCTCGGACAGCTCAGAAGAGTCGTGGCCGCACGCATCAAGTGCAACAGTTGAGCGCCTTGCGGGGCAAGAGACTTGCTGGTTTGCGCGAAGGGATACTCCTGAGTTACTAGCGACATGAAGGCATTTAAACTGCGCTGAGGGCTAGGATTCTCGCCTGAAAGCTTGAGCTTGCGAAGTTGCTCCACGCTGGGTTCACTGACTTGAAGTTGGAACAGTTCTTGAGCCTCGCAACACCAAAAGTTCGCCGCAACTTCCTCCAACGAGTCCGTCTCCGAGAGTGCGATTGCATTGCGCCCTTGGTAGTACAAGTGGCCGTCCTTAATGGTGGTCAGCGCCGACTGCAAGACCGGCAAACCCCAGTGCAGGCTTGCTTGAACAGCGCCCTTAGGGCTTCGCAGTGTCGCCTGGCGCTTCACCAACTTTTCAACATCGCTACGCCGATAACGTTTGTTGCGCGAACCCGCGGCACGCTCCGATTGAAGCAGGCCCCGACTCACGTAGGCATACAAAGTCGGCAGCCTCACTTTCAATTGTCGGGCGGCTTCGCTGGCGCTCATCCATACTTCTGACACTTCAACTCTCCCTCATGAGAACCGTCTGTGAATGCGCATCATATCCCCGCAAGTATTGATTAGGCCGATCAAGATTGACGGCAACTTTGGGCAAGGATTCAATGCCTTATTCATGGATGCCCAAGCTATCCAAATAAAACGCCCCCAAAGTCCGTGACCCCACAGACAGTGCCGCCAAATACTATGAGCCTGAATCCTATGAACGCAAGACATACTCTCGAAAGTCTCTGGCAAGACACAGGGATGCCTGACGACGCATTGAACCATTTGACACTCACAGGAGTGGATCCGGTGATGCCCTCTTCTTTTGCCATCGGGAATGCGGCGCAAAGCAGTATCGCGGCAGCAGCTCTGTCGGCTGCGCTGATCAGCCATCAGCGCGGCGGGCCTTTTCGCTCGGTGAGCGTCGACATGCGAGAAGCCGCTTTGGAGTGCACGGGCTTTTTCAGCCTGGACGGAATAACGCCGCAGGTCTGGGATCCCGTCGCCGGTTTGTATTCCTGCGGCCCCGAGGGGCAAGACGGATGGGTGAGACTCCATACTAATTTTACCCATCATCGCGACGGTGTGTTGAAATTGCTTGGGCTACCCCAGGGCCCTGGGACGCCCAGAGAAGCGGTCGCGCAGGCACTCAGGACTTGGAATGCGTACGACTTTGAAGACGCTGGCGCCGAGGCCGGACTGGTGGTTGCCGCCGTGAGAAGCTTTGAGGAATGGGATGCCCATCCGCACGCTCGCTTTGTACGCGCTCAACCGCTCGTACGAATTGAAAGGATAGCGGATGCCGATCCCTTGAAATGGCCGGATTTGCACAGCGCTGTCCCCGCCTCACAGAGCCGTCCCCTTGAAGGCCTTCGGGCGCTTGACTTGACGAGAATTCTCGCGGGTCCCGTTTGTGGTCGAACTCTGGCCCAGTACGGTGCGGATGTCATGCTGGTCAATTCGCCCAACCTGCCAAACATAGCCTCCATTGCCGATACTAGTCGCGGCAAACGCTCTGCGCACATCGATCTTCATGCGCCACAGGGGGTTGCAGCACTTCATCATCTTCTCCAAGACGCCCATGTATTTGTTCAAGGATATCGCCCCGGTGCGCTTGCTCGACTAGGCTTCGACCCAGTGAATGTGGCCCGCCATCGACCCGGTATCGTCTACGTTTCGCTGAGCGCCTATGGCAACGAAGGTCCCTGGTCTGATCGGCGCGGCTTTGATTCTTTGGTTCAAACTGCGACGGGTTTTAACCAGGCTGAAGCGCAGGGCGCCAGCGAAGCGCAACCGCGGGCCATGCCGGTGCAGATCCTTGACTACGCCACGGGCTTTTTGATGGCCTTTGGTGCGCAAGTGGCGCTTCGTCGACAGGCCTTGGAAGGAGGTAGTTGGCATGTGCAAGTTTCACTTGCCAGGACGGGGCTTTGGCTGCGTTCACTCGGACGGGTGAGTAACGGCCTGAGCGCAGCTAAACCAAATGTCGAGGGATATACCGAAACCAGCGACAGCGGCTTCGGCAAGCTAGTCGCCATGCGCCATGCCGCGCGCTTTGCACAATGGCCGATCGGGTCGAGTGGACTCAGGGTATCGATGCCGCCAGGGTCTCACCCTTCTCAATGGTAAGCGAGAACACTCGAAACCGCCTATCTTGATGAGTCGTGTCAGATCTACAAGAGACTGAAACGACCCTGATGCCAAATGGGCGAGTAATGTGATACTTCAACGCACAGACTGAATGGTCGATGTGCGGCTTCCGCTCGCGGTCAAGTTTTTCACTCCTGTCATTTGCTCCTTGCAAGGATGCTGTCATGGAATTTGATTTTTCTCTCGAACAAAACGAGCTCAAGGAGCATGTACGTCGCTACCTTGTCGATCATTGCGATCGAAATGCGGTGCGTGCAATTTTGGACGGTCCGGAGTCCTACGACAAATCACTTTGGAAAGGCCTGGGCGAGCTTGGCTATTTGGGTGCTTCGATCCCCGAAGAATACGGCGGCTTGGGCGTCGGCTATCTTGAGGCCTGTGTCATTGCCGAAGAATTGGGTCGCGCGCTGGCACCAGTGCCCTTCAGCTCCACCATCGCCCTGGCTGCAGAGTGTCTCTTGTTGGCTGGCAGCCCACAGCAAAAGCAAAAATATTTGCCCGCTCTTGCCACGGGAGACGCGATTGCAACGCTTGCGCTTGCCGAGGGCACTGGACTGGCAAGCCTGCAGTCCATCAAAGCGGTGGCGACTCAAAAAGAAACAGGCTTTACGGTGACCGGAACTAAGGTGGCCGTTGCAGACGGAGATATTGCCGATTTTGTGATCGTGGCCGCTTCGGATGCTAGCGTGCCGACGCCATCTGTTCATGGCGTAAGTGGCCAGCAGCCTTCGACAATCTCCTTGTTCTTGGTCGATATGAACGGCTTGGGTGTGAACAAAAAGCCTATCGATACCATTGACCCGACGCGTAGTCACGCCAACTTGGAGTTCAAGGATGCCCGTGCTGAACGACTTGGCCCTGCAGGTGGCGGCGCATCGATTCTCGATCAGGTCTATGACCGCGCCGCCGTCTTGATTGCCTTCGAGCAACTGGGCGGCGCCGACCGAGCCCTGGAGATGGGCCGTGACTACGCGCTGGAGCGCTTCGCCTTTGGACGACCGATTGGGTCCTTGCAAGCGATCAAACACATGCTGGCCGATATGTATGTTTCCGCCACACTGGCGCGCTCCAACTGCTATTACGCAGCCTGGGCGCTTTCTACGGCGTCGCTTGAGCTTCCGATTGCTGCCGCCACAGCTAGAATCAGCGCCACGCAAGCCTTTCAGCACTGCTCGCGCAATAATATTCAGGTGCACGGCGGGATGGGCTTCACCTGGGAGTTCGACTGTCATTTGTACTATCGGCGCGCCAATCTCTTGGCACTTACGATTGGTTCACTATCAAGCTGGGAGGATCGACTGATCGAGCGCTTGAGACCGAGCACAGTACCCGCACCAAGCGCTGCCAAAAACACCTCGGAGGCGACAGCATGAATTTCAACGACACACCCAAAGAAGCCGAGTTCCGGTCCGAAGCGCGCACCTGGATTCAGGCTAATGCGCCTAAGCATCTACTTGAGCGTTTGAAATCCACCGGCCTGGGTCAACAAGCCTTGCCTGGTCATGAACAACTAGCGGCAGGCAAGGCTTGGCAGTTGCAGAAAAAGGAGGGGGGTTGGGCCTGCTTGCATTGGCCCAAGGAGTACGGCGGACGGGGAGCGACACCCATTCAGCGGGTCATATTTCAGCAGGAGGAAGGCGTGTACTCGAAGTTGTGCGCAGCCTTTGGCATTGGTCAGGGTATGTGCGCCCCCACGCTGATGAGCTTTGCCAGCGATCAACATAAACTACGTTATCTGCCGCCCTTAGCCTCGGGACAGGAGGTTTGGTGTCAGTTGTTTTCCGAGCCGGTTGCGGGCTCAGACCTGGCCGGGTTGCGTACTCGAGCCGAACGCGACGACGACGATTGGGTCATCAATGGCCAGAAGATTTGGACCAGTGGCGCGCAATATTCCGACTTCGGAATTTTGCTCACCCGTACCGATCCTAACGTCGCCAAGCACGACGGATTGACGATGTTCTTCATCGACATGAAAAGCGCTGGCATTGAGGTGCGACCCATCAAGCAAGCCAGCGGTCAATCCCAGTTCAACGAAGTATATTTCACCGATTTAAGAGTGCCGGATGATCAGCGCTTGGGTGCGGTCGGCAATGGCTGGAAGGTTTCACTAACGACGTTGATGAATGAGCGTATGTCGATTGGAGGCAGCGTCTCAACTGGCTTCCCGGAGCTTCTCGAGTTTTGCGCCCAATTCGAAACCGACCAAGGACCGGCGATCAACAATCCCGCCGTGCGCTCCAAGCTCGCTCAATGGGCGGTACGGGCCAGCGGACTAAAATACACGAGCTATCGCAGCATTTCAGCGCTCTCGAAAGGACAGATACCGGGCCCGGAAAACTCCATTGGCAAATTAGTAGCCGGCCAAATGGTTCAAGAGATCGCGATGTTTGCGCTCGACCTCCAGGGCCAGGCCGGTGTCGCGGTCGACACTCCGTTGGCGCAAGCAGGTGGGCGTTTCCAGGCGATGCTTCTGCGCTCTCCTGGTGTGCGTATTGAAGGTGGGACCGACGAAATTTTGCGAAACATCATCGGCGAAAGGGTGTTGGGCCTGCCGCCCGATCTGCGAGCCGACCGAGGCATGCCTTTCAATAAGGTTCCGAGCGCTCGTTCTCGCTAATTAGTCTTACGAAATTGGCACTTTTAACTTGGCTCAATACCTAGGTCGCGCAAGCGCTTGGTGATTACAGGGAACTCTTCGTTGTAATCGGCCAGCGCCTGAATCGGTCCATTGATCATAGGCTCCAGGCCACGCTCTTTAATGGCACCTAAGACTTCGGCACTATTGGCGATAGCCTGAATCTCGGTGCTCAGTCGCTGTACGATCGCGTCCGGTGTTTTAGCGGGTACCAGAAAGGACATCCACACACTTCGATCAAAGAAGGGATCGGACACGCCCAGTTCCTTGAAGGTGGGCACATTGGGAAGAGCGCTGGATCGAGTGCGGCCCATCATTGCCAGAGGCACAATCTTGCCGGCAAGAACGTGTGGTCTTGCGGTGCCCGCCGAGGTAAAGCCGCCGACCACCGTATTCGCGAGGAGGTCCTGAATCACCGGGGCTTCGCCGCGCTGAGGGACATGGACGGCCTCGATCTTGAGATTCTGAGCCAGCGTTTCACCAGCAAGATGCCCTAAGCTGCCAATACCCCAGCTGCCATAGGTCAGGCCCTTTTTGTTAGTTTGCGACCATTTGAGAAACTCCTCGTAGGTTTTGATGCCTACGGATGCATTGACCGAAAAGAGTGCCGGGCTGCGCAGAATTTGCGCTACAAAGCGAAAATCCTTTTGCGGGTCGTATGGAAGATTCTTAATCAGTACCGTGTTATTGATGAGGGGATCGTTTAGGCTATAAAGAAGCGTGTGGCCATCGGCGGGAGCACGTGCCACTTCTGCGCATCCTATGGCTCCTGAGGCTCCGACCTTGTTATCAACAATGACGTTTTGCCCGACCACCTTCGAGAGCCTTTCTCCGATCAGTCGCGCGGTAGCGTCGGTTGCGCCGCCAGCCGGGTAGGGTACAACGAAGCGAAGTGTTTTGCTCGGGAAGCTCTGCGCTTGCGCCCGGCCGCTCAGACCCGCAGCTAGGCCGGATAGCGCCAACAAGGGCAAAGGGCTACTAGACTTTAGGAATTCTCGTTTGTTCATTGCCATGCTCCCCTTTGGAATTTTGATCATAGGCCATGATTGGTTGACATGTCAACTATAGTTGCATAATCTAGCGGCACCTCTTCTCTCGCCCCGCTCTGTTTCAAGGAGTTCTTCATGAATGTATCCATTCAAACGCCCCACAGAATTTTTGAAGCGATTCCACAGCTTAACTTTGATCCTTACGCAGAGGAGCATTTGATCGACCCCTACCCAATGCACGAGGCCGTGCGAGAGGCCGGGCCGGTTGTGAGGCTCACGCCCTACCCAAGCTTGGTGGCCCTGGCTCGTCATGAGCAAGTGCAGGCAGTGTTGCAAAACCATACGAGCTTTATCTCAGGTGCCGGGGTGGGCCTGAGCAACTTCAATCTCGAAGCGCCGTTTCGTCCCAAGAGTTTGATTCTTGAAGCCGACCCTCCCTTGCATACCCAAACCCGATCCGTCTTGACCCGCATTTTAAGCCCGAAAGCGGTCACGCAAATTCGTGCCACCTTCAAGGAGGAGGCCGAAAAAATGGTGGAGGCTTGTATTGAAAAATCCCGGACTCAGGGTGTCGTCGATGGCATTCGAGATCTAGCCCAACCTTATCCGTTGAAGGTTTTTCCGGATGCGGTTGGGGTGGGCGCGGAGGAACGAGAGAACCTTCTGATTTACGGCGATATGATTTTTAACTCCATGGGCCCGCGTAACGAGCTGCTCGCGAGGGCAACTACGCGCGTGAAGCCGGTGACCGAATGGATCATGCGCCAATGCCAACGCGAGAACCTTCGCCCTGATGGATTTGGAGACCAAATCTATCAGGCAGTGGACCGTGGTGAAATCACCGCCGAGATGGCGCCGCTTCTGGTGCGCTCGTTTTTGTCCGCAGGTGTGGACACCACCATCAATGGTTTAGGTAATGTGCTCTTTTGCCTAGCGCACCATCCCGATGAGTACGCCAAGTTACATGCCAGTCCGGCCCTAGCCCGTCTCGCCTTTGAGGAAGGCTTACGTTATGAGGCCACCGCACAAACTTTCTTCCGTACGGCCGGCGAAGACACCGAAATTGCCGGCCATGAAATCCCCAAAAACACCAAGGTGCTATGTTTTTTGGGCGCCGCCAATCGCGACAAGCGAAAATGGCCTGAGCCGCATCGCTTCAATATCGAGCGACGTCCGATCGGGCATGTGGGCTTAGGGACCGGGATTCACGGCTGTGTTGGTCAAATGGTCGCCCGGCTCGAAGGAGAGGTGGTCCTAACCGCACTATCGGAACGGGTCAAGCGCATTGAAGTGGCCGGTCCACACACCCGTCGTCTAAACAATACCTTGCGGGCCTTAGCTACGTTGCCGCTGCGCTTCATTGCGCGATGATCCAAATGCTTCTACAGCAAGATCAAGACTCGTAAGGTCGTCAGTGTGCAGCAAGCAAAACGCCTCAACTTAGGTCGCTACACACCGGCGCTCTTTACCTGGATTGCTAATAAGCTCTCAAGCGGTGCGTCGTCAAACTACCTTAAGCTGTTCGGAGTCGGAATTGAGACTTGGCGCTGTCTGGTGCTGCTAGCCATCGAAAGCCCGATTTCCGCGCAAAAGATCTGTCGTGTCATTGGTATGGATAAAGCCTCAGTGAGCCGCTGCTTTAAACGCATGCAGAATCAAGGCATCATTAGCGTAACCGCCGACGAGGTCGATGGGCGTGCTAAGTTGGCTCACCTCACATCCAAAGGTCGTCGCCTGCACGACGACATTATCGGGCTTGCGCTTGAGCGCGAACGCGCCTTCCTGGCGGTCCTTTTGCCCGAGGAGCGGGAAGTGCTGATTGGCTTACTCAATCGGCTGCACGACAATCTCCCGGCCGTGGAGGAAAAGACGGCACGCTACGTGGCGAGGCGATGGAAAGGTGTTACTTTGGCGGACAAAGCATAATTTTTTCGATCACCGACACCACAGCTTTTTGCACGCTCAAATATCCCCTGGAGAAACGTTACGTGGATTTCGATACCGTCCTTAATGAGCGCCGCAGCATTCGCGGCTATAAACCTGACCCTGTGCCTCGCAAGCTCCTCGAGGAAATCATCGCACTCGCCATCCGATCACCTTCGTCCATGAATACCCAGCCCTGGCATTTCTGGGTCGTTACAGGAGAGCCTCTTGATCGCATCCGCAAGGGAAACACCGAACGCAATATCGCAGGCGTGCCACCGTCACGGGAAATTCGCTCCCATGGCGGCTATGAAGGGGTTCACCGGCAGCGTCAAATCGATATCGCCGTGCAATTATTTGAGGCAATGGGTATCGAGCGTCATGACCAAGAAAAACGGCAAGACTGGGTGCTGCGCGGCTTCCGTCAGTTCGATGCACCTGCCTGTGTCGTGATGACTTATGACAAGGCCTTGCAGCATGGTGACATTGCACAATTCGATACCGGTGCCGTGGTCAATAGTTTGGTATTGGCGGCATGGTCGCGAGGGCTAGGTTGCGTGATCAATAGCCAAGGGATAATGCAATCACCTGTGGTGCGTGAGCACACAGGTATTCCGGACACGCAGATTATTCAAACCTGTGTAGCGATCGGCTTCCCAGATTTTGCCTTTCCGGCCAACCAGGTCGTCTCGCGGCGTAGGCCGATCGCTGAGGTGGCTCAATTCCTTGGATTTACAGACGATCAGTGACGTGCGGACCTAGAGTTGGCCTGGGTTGTGAACGAAAAGGCCGCTTAAGACCTGAGTGACATGGAGCCGGCGGTGCAGGCCGTTGGCCTAGTAGGGTGGCTCAACCCTCCAAGTAGGAATATTTGGTATTCCGGGAGCGTCGAGACAGGATGAGTGGACCGCTCAACAGTGCTTTGAACCCAAGGTCAAATATATTTGAAAGACCTCCTCTTTTCGGGTGATGCTTTATCGAATGCAAAGCATTAGAATCACTTGCAAGACAATCACGGAGGTTACGAGCGATTCATGTTTGCAGCTACCTCTTGTAGTTTAAAAACGATCACTTTGAAGCGTTCACTAACATTTCTCGACCACGCGGGGGCCTACCTGCTTCCGGGGATGATTTTGGGGCTTTGCTTAGTATTTGCGCTGATTGGGTCGGCCTTTGCGCAGGCTGTGCCCGACTACCGTCTAGGTGGAGGGGACAGCGTCAAGATTTCGGTCTTCATGAGCCCAGAGCTCACCACCGAAGCACGAATTTCCGAGCAAGGGCTTGTCAACTTTCCTCTCATCGGTTCGATCAAAATCGCAGGTTTATCCATTGCTCAGGCCGAAGCCGAGCTCTCACGTCTGCTCAAAGCCGGTGGTTACATTAGCAAGGCCCAGGTGTTGATGACGGTTACCGCCTATCGAAGTCAACTGGTTTCGGTTTTAGGCAATGTGGTCAAACCAGGGCGCTACCCGCTTGAGATGCCGGGGTTACGTCTGTCTGAGTTACTCGCGCAGCTGGGTGGTATTGCCCCCGGTGGATCGGAACTTGTCGTGGTTTCCCGCAAAACCAGTAGTGGGGCGCTCGAACATATTAACGTCGACCTAGGAAGTATCTATATCGATGGCAAAGCTGAACTCGATATCTCGATGCAAGCTGGGGATTCGGTGTATGTCGGGCGGCAAACCTTGTTCTACATCTCCGGCTCGGTAGGTCGTCCCGGAAGTTACCCAATTGATCGTCAAATGACGGTCGGCCAGGCTATCGCGAAGGGCGGAAGCTTCACCCTCGGCGCGAGTTATACCCTGCAAGCCAAGGAAGCAGGGGTACGGTTGTTGCGCAGAAATAGCAACGGTGAGATGATGGAATTCACACCGAAAATGAGCGATGTTGTTCTGCCAGACGATCAAATTTTTGTTCGTGAAAGTCTTTTCTAAATGTTCCAGATCACCCCCACCTTTGCCTTTAGAGTGATGCAGTCGCGCTGGAAGACCAGCTTGGTCGCCAGCCTGGTGGCCGCTGTCGTTGTTGGCCTATTTGCCGTTTATTTTCCGAGCATTTACACGGCAACGTCTTCGGTGCTCGTGGATATGCGGGCCGACCTCGTGAGCGGGGCTCAAACCAATGCCTCGCCTAGCCTATTCGCTACCGAGGCCGAAGTTGTCAAGAGTCAAAGAGTACTTTCCAAGGTTATCGATAGTCTCAAACTGGATGATCATCCATCGCTTAAAAGCCAGTATTTGCACACGTTCTCGACGGTCGGGTTCAAGAGGTGGGTCCGCTTGCTCATTCAAAAAAATCTTGCCGTCGACGTCAGTCTCGGCGCGAGCGTCATGAAAATTAGCTTTACCAATCCTGATGCGGAGTTATCTGCCGCGATTGCAAATGCCTTTGCCGCTGCTTTTGTCGAAACCTCGTTAGCGTTGCGAATTGAGCGCGCCGAAAAATATTCGGCGTTTTTCAACGAAAGAGCCAAGGCAATTCGCGAGAGCGTGGAAAAGGCGCAGGGCAAGCTCACTGCTTTTCAAAAAACGGTGGATGTATTGCCAATCGGTGAGAAGCAAGACCTGGAAGTGGCGAAGCTTAACCAGATGGAGGAGCAACTGCTGCGCACGCAAGCTACCTTGCGTGATTCGACAAGCCGTCTCGCGCTCGTCCAAGAGTCTAGCGAACCGATGGTGAATAGTCCTGTGGTTGCCTCCATTCGGCAGGAGCTCATGCGCAAGGATTCGCAGCTTGCCGAGTTGAAGAGTCGATATGATGACAACCATCCCCAGGTCATCGAAGTTCGAAGTGCGTTGGCCGCGCTGAAGGATAAGTTGGTGAAAGAGCAGGTCGGTGCTACTGCGTCCCAAGGCGAGTCCAAAGCAATCAGCAAACGACGCGAAGCGGAATTGCGTAAAGCGATTGAGCTACAGAGAGAAAAAGTATTTGCGAAGGGCGTCTCGAAGAATGGGCTTTCCACATTGCAAAAAGAAATTGACGCCGAACAGCGCACTTACGATTATGTACAGAACCGTTATTCTCAAGCCTCTCTGGAAATGCACAATAATTTGCCTACTGCCACCTTGCTGAGCCGTGCAGAAGTCCCCGACGAGAGTAAGAAAGACATCATGATCCGAAGTTACTGGAAAATTTTGCTCTTGGCCTTGGGCCTGTTTGGGGTTTTTGCCGCCTTTTTGCAAGAGTTTTTTGATCGTCGGGTACATAGTGCTGAAGATATCTCCGCCTATATCGGATTGCCTGTCATTGGAACGCTACCTTCGCCCTACAGATCATTCTGGGGTCGGCCCGAGCTGCCGTCAGCTCAGCAGTCGCGTCTTTTGCGACGCGTACCGGCCTTGAACCAGAACTGAGGCTCTATTTTGGAAACATCTTGGATTCCGGCCCCGGAGGCTGTGGGTAGTGAAACGCTTGTTAGCCAACCTATTGGCGAGCTCATTGCCAAAGAAGGCTCGCTAACCACTGAACATATTAACCAGATCGTAGCTCATCAGTCCGTTTCTGGCTTGCGCTTTGGGGAGGCGGCCGTTGCGCTTGGCTTAGCAACCCGCGAAAATGTGTTGTACGCCCTAGCCAAGCAATTTCATTACCCCTATGCTCCGGCGGATCGTCAGGCGCCTCGACCAGAGGTCGTGTCGGCTGAGCAGCCATTCTCCAAGCAGGCCGAATCCTTTCGGGCGATTCGTGGGCAGCTCATGATGAGAGTTTTCCAGGACCCTGCGGACAAGCCGGCGTTGGCCATTATTAGCGCTAATTCAGGGGATGGCAAAACGTACTTCTCCGCGAACTTAGCGACGGTTCTCTCGCAATTGGGAGGCCGTACGTTGCTAATCGACGCCGATATGCGGGGGCCAAGGCAGCATGAGGTTTTCAGGGTTCCCAACTCCACGGGCTTGTCGGGACTATTGTCTGGTCGCGGTAATCAACAAGCGATTTGCAATGTCCCAAACTTACCGAGCCTGTTTTTGTTGCCGGGCGGCCCGGTACCTCCAAACCCACTTGAGTTAATTGAGCGCCCGACATTTTCAGTGTTGATTAGAGAGTTGGTGAACCAGTTCGATTATGTGATCGTCGACACGCCCGCAGGAAGTTACGGGTCGGACGCTTCGGCGCTTGCGTTGAAATGCGGTGCGGCGCTTTGTGTGGCAAGGCATCGCAACAGCAAGCTCTTGGGTCTTCAAGAGTTGATCGCGACAATGTCGGCTGGATCGGTCAAGCTTGCCGGTGTCATTATGAACGAATATCGTTGACGGTCATCAAGGCAATTCACTTACGCCATGTCTTTTGATCTCTCCTCTAAAGTCCAGGATTTGCAGCGACGGCTAGGCGCGTTCATGGATGACCATATCTACCCTAATGAAAAGCATTTTTATGAGGAGGCTGAAACACTGGGGCCGTGGAAGGTTTACCCAACCATTGAAGCGCTCAAGCCGTTAGCGCAGGCGCAGGGGCTGTGGAATCTTTTTCTTCCGCAGTCTGAGCATGGGGCCGGGTTAACGAACCTGGAGTACGCTCCTCTGTGTGAAGTTATGGGCCATTCGTTTTTGGCCCCAGAGGTCTTCAACTGCTCCGCACCCGATACTGGCAATATGGAGGTACTGGCGAGATACGCGACTCCTGAGCAGCAGAGTCGTTGGTTGACGCCTTTGCTGAACGGACAAATCCGTTCCTGCTTTGCGATGACGGAGCCAAGGGTCGCTTCCAGCGACGCCACCAACATCGAGTCATCAATCGTTCGTGATGGCGACGAATATGTGATCAATGGACACAAGTGGTACACCACCAACGCGACCGATCCGCGCTGTGAAATTGCAATCTTTATGGGCAAGACCGATCCAACGAACCCGGATCGCCACCTCCAGCAGTCGATGATTCTGGTGCCAATGAAAACACCTGGTGTGAAAGTGGTTCGTCCCATACCCGTGTTTGGCTACTACGGCGTACCTGATCGAGCCTCGGAGGTTTTGTTTGAGAATGTTCGAGTACCAGCCTCGTTCTTGCTGCTAGGCGAAGGACGCGGCTTTGAGATCGCACAAGGCCGCCTCGGACCCGGCCGCATACACCATTGCATGCGTCAAATCGGACTCGCCGAGCGGGCACTTGAAGAGATGTGTCGCCGGAGTCTATCGCGCGTAGCCTTTGGCAAAACGATTGCTCAGCAAGGAGTGACTGTGGAGCGCATTGCCGAATCTCGTATTCTCATCGATCAAGCACGACTCTTGACCTTACAGGCGGCTCATCGTATGGATACCGTCGGAAATAAGGTTGCAAAAGCCGATATTGCGATGATCAAAGTTGCCGTGCCCAATATGGCCAGCAAGGTGATCGACTGGTCAATTCAGGCTCATGGTGGTGGTGGCACCAGCAACGACTTCACCTTGGCCCGAGCCTATGCCATGTCACGGGTGCTGCGACTCGCCGATGGTCCTGATGAGGTTCATCGTGCTCAAATCGGAAAACTTGAATTGCGCAAATACTCCTAGGAGGCCGGGCACACCAGCTCTCCAATCAGTTTTTGGCGAGGTAGGATTTCATTCGCAACAACTCGGACTGATCGGGGTCGGCGTTAGCCCAAAGCTTTTGCATTTGGCCATAATATTTGCGGGCCATGCTTAGGTCGCCAAGAGCTTCAGCCGAACGAGCCGCGCCGTTCAAAGCGCGGAAGCGATTGGGCTCCTTCTTCATGGCCGCTTCAAACTCAGTGAGCGCGGCGGCATGTTGGCCCGTTTCAAATAACATTTCTCCCAGCAACTCGCGCGCAGGTTTAATGGGACCCGGAGAGACTGCACTTTTCTCCGTACTGTCCTCGTGTTCGGCCGCAGCCTTCATCGCAATAAGTGCCGCTTCAGTCTTGCCTTCTCCCAGCATAGCCCAAGCATCCAAAACCTTCGCTTGAATGTCGGCTTGGTCGGCCCAATAACGAAGCTTGGCCTCAAGCATGTCTTGCCTAAGTTTGGCGAGTTGCACTATTTGCTTGCGGGCTAGTGCTGGATCGCCGGAGCGAGCCGCGCCCAAGCCGCGAGCGAACAAATGGACAGCCTGAGCCTGAGGAAATTGCGACCAGGCAAAGTCGAGATCATCTGGCTTCAGCTCAAGTTTTGCGGCCTCGCTCCATTGCGCTCGTTCGACCGCAAGCCGCGCTGGAATGGCTGCAAGCGCAAACGCGGGGGCAAGACCCTCTGCATCTGGTTTCGTGAGTGCACGAATATCGGCCAGTACCCTTAGCGCTTCGCGATCCTGTCCTAGCTGAAGATGGGCATACGCCATGTAATCGAGCGAGTGCAGGGTCGAATTGAGATCCTTCGTCGATTGGATGACCGCTGTATTGGATGCGATCGAATCCAGCCAAAGCCCAAGCCGTGTAAAGGTATGTGAAGGCATGTGAAGCGCGTGCGGAGCAGAGGGGGCAATATCTCGATACCGGTACGCTGCTTTAAGGCCGCGTTGAGCCAGTGGTGGGAAATCGTAACTATGAATCAGGTAGTGAGCCACGCCTGGATGATCGGGAAGTGCGACAAATAGTTTTTCAAGATCTTCGGCTGCCTTGAGCTGATTGGTGAACTGTTTGTCGTTCGGATCATAGTTTGCTGATAGCACGTGATCATGGAAAATTCTCGCTTCAATATCCTGAGGATAATCGCGCGTCATTTTTTCAAGCGCTAACTGATAGGCAAGCTGGCGGGTACGCGCCGGAACCTTGTCGGAGTCCTTAAAAAACGCTTCCGCGCTGGATATATAGTCACGTTCACGCGCAGTTTTCGTCCCGATCATTTTGGCACGCTCTACCGCTGCTAATCCGTCTTTCAGCGCGTTGCCGCTCAAAGGCCAGGCAAACGCATTGCCCATCAAGACGATGGCCTGGCCCCAATAAGCCATCGCACAGCCGGGATCTGTTTGGGCGGCCGCGTTGAAGGCCTTCCTAGCCTCGGGCCAGTAATAAGAATGATAGAGCGATACGCCCCGGGTGAAGTGACGCTGTGCTTCGGCAGTGCAGGACACGGAAAAATCGACGGTACCGAGCTTTTCTGGAACTCCCTCAAGGGGCTTGTATTGTGCGGCACTAGCCGTTACAAAAATCGCCGCACAAGCTGGCAATAAATAGTGCGGAAAATAGTGCGGAAAAAAGTGGTTCATGTGACCTCCAAATTCAGCTAGGGGCAGCAAAGTAGCGAAGTTATTTTACGCCCATCTCTCGGCTTGGTAAACAGTTTTAAAGTCAGTTTTAAAGTCATGGAAGAGATCGCCTCGGTCGCGGCGAATTTAATTTCCAGGATACCTCTCGCGGGCAATAATGCTGGTTTAAAACGCATGCAGCACTGAGTGATATGACGACAATGGCGGTCTGGATTAATTTATACTTCACACCAAGTTAGGAGTCGCCCGCGGATCGAAGCGAGCATTCCTTCCAAAAGAATTCTTAGGCGCGAGAATTCACAAACAACACGGAGCTTATTATGACTACGCGTCGCGATACTATTAAAAACCTGGGCATGCTTGGCACATCTGCTGCTGTCTACAGTACTTTTGCTGCAATCGCTCTAGGTGCTCAGAATGCCCTGGCACAGGCCTTGGAGCAAGTCAAAATCGTCAATGGCTTTCCTGCGGGCGGCACTGCCGACGCCACCAGCCGCCGAGTTGCTGAAAAACTTGCGGGGACTCCCTACACTAAGGCGGTAGGCATCGTCGAAAATAAGCCTGGTGCGGGCGGGCGGATTGCCTGCGAAACAGTTAAAGCCGCCCCTGCCGATGGCTCGGTTTTATTGCTCACGCCGTATTCATGCATGTCGATTTACCCGCACATTTATAGCAAGCTAAGCTATGACCCCGTGAAGGACTTCGTACCGGTTTCGATTGCCGCCGTCATGACCCATGGACTTGCGGTAGGTCCGTTGGTGCCGACCACTGTTAAGACGGTCGCCGATTATGTCGCCTGGGCGAAGGCCAATGTCAAAGACGCGAACTATGGCTCACCCGCCGCCGGTTCGACGCCTCACTTTTTGGGCGCCTTGCTTGGCCTGCAAACAAATACCGAATTACGCCATGTCGCTTATCGCGGTTCAGTGCCCGGCGTCGCAGACATGATTGGCGGCCAGTTGGCCTCTATGTTCACTCCTACCGGCGACTTTTTGGTCAATCATAAGGCGGGCAAGATTCGTATTCTGGCCACCTCAGGCGCCAATCGTACGCCCTTCACTCCTGAGATCCCAACCTTCGCGGAGCAAGGTTTTCCGCAGCTCACGACGGACGAATGGTTCGGCTTCTACGCGCCGGCTAAAACGCCTGGCAGCGTGGTCGCTGCGGCCAACGCCGCCATTAGCGCGGCCCTCAAGGAAAAGTCATCCATTGACGGCCTCGCCACCCAGGGCCTGATTGCTATGAGTTCGACGCCTGAAGCGATGGCCAAATCGCAGCGCGAGGAATTTGATCGTTGGGGGCCTTTGGTTAAGCGGGTCGGGTTTACTGCCGAGTCCTAATGCGGCGTCTGGGCGCCGATGGTGTCGAGCAAATTAATTTTGGGTGAGTAGCTTGCCTTGTGACCATCGGCAAGCTTTCTGGGAAAGCGGCACTGGAGAATGCGCCGACCCCGATTGCGTATGATGGGTCTATGAGAACCCTTTCGCCGTTTGTTGAAATTACCCATCGCTGGCTGCAAAGCTGGGGAGAGTGGCTGCTTGGGTGGTGGCAAATCGTGTTCATCGGCGCCCAACTGATGGTGCTTGCGTTTTCGCCATCAAGTTACCGCGCTTCGCAGCGCAAGGTGATGGCACTCAAACTGTATGAAGCGACGGCGCCCCTTCTGACCAGTTATATACTGATCTCGGCCTTAGTCAGCATGATTGTCACTCGGATCGTAGTGACTACCGCGCTCACTTACGGTTTGTCGCAATACGCGCTCGAGTTGTTGATACGAACCCTGGTGCTGGAGTTGTTACCTTTGTCAGTCGCCTTGATCGTCGCGGTGCGTTACACCATGCCCGAGGGTAAGTTGGTGCGCGACATGAGAGAGCGCGGCGAGTTTGCAGTCCAGTGGCGGGCCGGTGGGGACCCGACGCGGGACGAGTTACTCCCGCGTGTGATGGCAGGTGTGTTTTCAGTATTGCTGTTGGCGGCTTTGAGCGGTTTTGTAGCTCTGGTTCTCGCCTATCTGAGTGTCTATGGATTTCACACCTGGGGCTATCCTGGGTACACTCGTTCGGTAGGCCAGGTCTTTAATCCGGTGGTCGCCCTAGTGTTTTGTCTGAAGACCCTTTTCTTCAGCTTGGCGGTCTCCGTGATCCCTATCGTCTTCAGGCCACGAACCGACCCAAGTGACCCGAGCGGCACGAACGCCGAGATCAAGGTATTGGCCCGGCTGTTCACGGTGATCTTGTTGATCGAGGTGCTCTCCCTCGTTGGCAATTACTATTGAAGTCCTGGATATAAGGCACTTTATGGACCCAGCGAACACTCCCCCAAAACCGGTTGCTCACCTTGAACTAAAAGCGCGTCTGCTGCTGTTGTTATTGCTTTTGCTGATCGCTGGTGCGGTTGCCTATGTGCTGGTGGCGCGAGGAGTGTTTGAGAGAACACAGAAGTTAGTGTTGGTCGCCGACGATTCCGAAGGTATTGTGGTGGGAATGGATTTGACCTTTTCGGGCTTTCCGATCGGTCGAGTTGGCCGGATTGAACTGTCCAGCGACGGGAATGCCCGTATCTTGGTCGACGTGCCTTTAAAGGACGCTCATTGGTTACGGACCAGTAGCCTCTTCACCATGGAGAGCGGATTTGTTGGAGGTACTCGAATCCGTGCGTTTAGTGGCATTTTGACGGACCCACCTTTGCCCGATGGTGCCGTTAAAAAAGTATTGCGCGGCGATGCCAAGGCAGAAATTCCACTCATGGTATCCAGTGTTCGCGAGTTGGTGGCCAACATTACGGCCTTGACTGGCCCGGACGCCGCGATGTCAGCAAGCCTTCGCAATGTTCAAACCGCCACTGAAAAGCTCAACGGGACAAGTGGGGGCCTCGGATTATTGTTTGGTAACGAGGTCGACTCTAAGAAGATCGTCGCTACGCTGGACCGCACCAACGCCTTGCTCACCCGTCTTGATCGATTTGTCCTCAAGGCAGATGGTGTAGTCGGCAAAACGGACTCTTTGATCACGAACGCCGATACTCTGGTCACCAACGCCGACAAGCAGGTCTTCGGGCCAAGTGGAGTGCTCAAGGACTCACAAGCCACGGTAGTGCAACTTAATGGCTTGTTAGCCGATGCCCGAAACAGCCTAAAGAAGGTCGATGCGGTTTTGGTGGAAGCTCAAGCCGTCGGTGCTAATGTTAAGGACGCGAGCACCGATCTATCGGTTCTGCGCGGCGAAGTCGAGAGCAGTCTGCGTACGGTTGATCACTTGGTGCAAGAGATCAATCGTAAATGGCCCTTTGCAAGAAAAAACGAATTGAAATTGCCATGAAGCAGATGCTTACTTACTCGGTGATGCTTATATCAGTGGCATTTGTGGGTTGCGCCAGTGGACCCACGCCACCAGACTGGCAAGCCAGTGTGGTGGGAGCCACGGAGCGGGCGACCGAAGCGTATTTGACCGGACGAAGCCGGATTGAGCAGGTCGAATTTGCGCGCGCGCGCAGCGACATTGCGCGCACCGGTAAGGCCGACCTGATTGGACGAGTGGAATTGCTGCGCTGCGCCACTCGGGTGGCCAGCCTCGTCCTTGAGGCTTGCGAGGGGTTTGACAAGATCGCGGCGGATGCCGGTCGTGCTGAGCGTAGCTATGGCGACTTTCTGGCCGGGCGTCTGAAGCCTGAGGATGCGCAGAATTTACCGGCCGGACAACGCGACGTTATCAAAGGCGGTGCCCAGGCCATTCAGGCGATCTCCAATCCTCTTTCGCGACTCGTGGCCGCGGGTGTTTTGTTCAAAATGAGTTTGGCTGATCCAGCCGTCATCGCCCTAGCCACTGAGACAGCATCGGCTCAAGGATGGAGCCGCCCCTTGCTCGCTTGGTTGTCGGTGCAGCTCAAACGTGCCGAGCTGGCGGGCGCACCGGACGAGGTGGCTCGCATTAAGAGACAAATAGATTTGGTGCTGCCCAAGACGTCACAATAAATGCCACGGTATCCTCAACAAGAGCTCCACTTTGGAGATGACATTATTGAGCCTCCTGATCGACCGGCCGAATTCATGCGCGAAATTACTGGAAGCACCAAACTGTTCGGAATTCTTGCCGACCCCATCCACCATGTCAAAACCCCTCAGGGTATTAACCGGATCTTTGAGGCTGAGGGTTTCGACGGCGTAATGGTTCCCATTCATGTCAGCTCGGCTCACTTGGCGGAAGTGGTTCAAGGTCTGCGCAGAACAGAGAACTTTTTCGGGTTTGTAGTCACCGTGCCCCATAAGTCAGCGATGCTGGCGTTGTGCGATGAGGTTTCCCCTGATGCGAAGCTCATAGGCGCAGTCAATGTCGTTCACCGAACCGTGGATGGTCGAATGATTGGCACTATGCTGGATGGTGAGGGATTCGTTGCGGGCTTGCGCCAGGAGGGTATTGAACCATTGGGTCGCCGGGTCTATCTCGCTGGGGCGGGTGGGGCAGCTAGCGCGATCGCTTTTGCTCTGGCCAGAGCTGGGGTCAGCCGACTCACCATTGCCAATCGCACCACGGAGAAAGTACGACAATTGATTGAACGCATACGGACTATCTATCCGGCACTCGAATTGAGGATTGGCACGGAGGACCTATCAGGTCACGATCTGGTCGTTAACGCGACCTCTTTAGGATTGCAGGCTGGTGATGCGCCTCCACTGAATTTTGAAAGCCTGCAGGCTCGACAGATCGTGGCCGAGGTCATCATGCAACCTAAGGAGACTCCTTTACTGATGGCTGCACAAGCCAGAGGATGTCAGTTACATTTTGGGGCACCCATGCTCTCGTGCCAAATTGCACTAATGGCCTCCTTTATGCGAAGCGGGACTGTGGTGAGCGCCTAGGCCGGTAAGTAATCCGCTTCAGAAACGGCTTCGGCCCAGTTCGTCGTACCCAGAGAAGTCGCCGTATGAATCATGTAGGTGCTCGTGTCTGCGCCATGCCAGTGTCGCTCATTGGGGGCAATCCAGACAATGTCACCGGTAATGATCCTTTGCGGCTTCTCTCCGTCCTTGCAAATCCAACCAGAACCTGCGATCACCGTCAACACCTGTCCTCGCTCGTGCGAGTGCCAATGGGTGCGACTGCTCGGCGAGAAAAAAACGTTGCCGATCATCACACCGTCTCTCGCCGGCATGATCGGGTCGGCCCAGACCGTGCCGGTGAAGGTCTCAGTGCGTAATTCCGATGGTTTGCCATCGCTTCGGGCGTGAAAAACTTGCATGATGTCTCTCGGTTAGTTTAATGAAAAGTAGATGTTAGACCACACCTGGCAAGGACGCGGCGACTGCGTTGTATCAGAGTCTCAGTAATTGATTGCCGCCATGAATGTCCACCCCCCGCATGAGATACACCTCACGCTGAGTATGTTCGCTGATACCCATTGTAGAGACTTCATCGGTGCGGCTCGTGCCCAATGAGCATGGCGTGCAAAGCTTTGACCTCTTCAAGCGTGGTCTGCGCCACCATGAAACTTGGCACAATGTAGCCGTTGCGAAGATGCCGCTAAATCTGGTCTTCGGTAAGCATGAATTGCCCAAGTCTGAGCGTTGTCGAATCCACAGTGTAGAGCCTCGCGAAGTGGTCATGGTTGAGGGAGTACCGATTTTGGCTATTCACATCGTTTTTCACCTGACTAACAAAGGGGCCCGCAGTCGTGCTGGTCGACTCCCCAAGCACGAAATCTAGACGAATTCTGATAGCCAGCAGGCACTCCCAGGAGTAACATTTATCACTGGCGAAACGCGAGGCCGACGTAACTCACGAGGGAGCGACAATGATTCCAGAAATGGTCGGCACTGATACTACTTCCCCCAGCTTGTCGTCGACAAAGGGGTCAGTCGAACATGGTGGTGAAAATGAGTGCTCCGATGCCCGACCTAAGCGGACGAGGTTTTTAGATGCCGGTCAATTCGACCCGCTGGGCGTCTCGGGTCCGGTTAGTATGGCCGGTGGAAGTACTCGGGTTGGCAGCCCCATCTGACGATGTCGCTTGACCCTGAAATTTCCGACAACGCTTTACCCAAGGGCCATCGACTGGAGGAGTTCACGCTTCTGGGTACGATTGGTCAGGGTGGTTTTTCGATAGTGTATCTCGCTCACGATGCCATGCTGGATAACCAAGTGGCCATCAAAGAGTACATGCCTTCTAGCGTTGCAGCGCGGCTTGCCGGGCAGACCGTTTCGGTAAAGTCTGAGCGGTATCAGGAGGCCTTTACAGCGGGGCTGAATAGCTTCATTAATGAGGCCAGACTCCTGCGCCAGTTTGACCATCCTACGGTCGTGAAGGTCTATCGGTTTTTTGAAGCGAATGGCACCGCTTACATGGTGATGCCCTACTACCAAGGGGAGACGCTTAAGCAATGGCTTAAAAATCGCGCCACGCCGCCTGAAGAAGCGTGGCTTAAGACATTGTTACGACCTATTCTGGATGCGATGGATTTAATCCATGCTCGTCAATGCTTTCACCGCGACATCGCTCCAGACAACATCATGCTGCTTGGTGATGGTCGACCGATCCTGCTTGATTTTGGGGCGGCGCGGCGAGTGATCGGCGATATGACGCAATCGCTGACGGCGATTCTGAAGCCGGGATATGCACCGATAGAACAATATGCCGATATACCCGGAATGCGTCAAGGCGCCTGGACCGATGTCTATGCTTTGGCGGGGGTGCTCTACTACGCATTGACAGGTGCAGCGCCAGTTGCGTCCGTATCACGGGTCGTCACAGATTCTTTGCCGTCGCTACGTGTGACACTTCATGGAAAATATTCTGATCAATTCTTAGGTGGAATTGATGCGGCACTGAAAGTTCGGCCTGAGGAGCGCCTGCAAAGCGCTGAGCATTTTCGGCTGGCCATAGGCCTTGAGCGCAATGAAGCGACTGCGCCGACGTCCGTCATTGACTCGACGACCCAGCAATTTCAATCGGGCCAACGCGCTCAAACAATACCGCCCGCACTTACATCACTCAAGGCGTCCGAGACCATCATAGACGCAGGCAGCCTCGCTACCATGCAAAATGCAACGCGCCCAACGAACCGGACTTTGCTCGCTGGGCTTGCGCTTATCGTCGGGGGCATTGCGTTCGGAGTGACGTGGTTTTATCAAACACCGAAACCGGCTTTAATGGCCGCGAGCGATGCGTCGATAAAGAGTTCCAACGACGTGACGACAGCGATCAAGGATCAGCCTCGGCTGGAAGCGTCGGTACCCGTACCCGTACCCGTACCTGTACCTGTACCGTCATTGCCAGCGATGGTGTCTCCTGGGCTGACTCCTAGCGTCCCTGTCATAACGCCGCTGATACCAGTGACAGGATCCATACCCGCACTAGTATCGTCGTCTCCAACAACAGTATTTTCTGGGCTGACTCCTAGTATTCCTGTCTTTT
>JANOPA010000002.1:0-2656 GCA_031421635.1 Betaproteobacteria bacterium
CCCAAAACCTGTAATCTCGTTAAATCCGCTATAATCGAGGGCTATTCAAAACAATAAAAGAATATGGCCTGGTAGCTCAGTTGGTAGAGCAGAGGATTGAAAATCCTTGTGTCGGTGGTTCAATTCCGCCCCAGGCCACCATATATCAATGAGTTAGGGCCAACCCGTGAGGGTTGGCCCTTTTCTTTGGTGGCGAAGAGTAGGAAATAGTCGGCGGGAGGCGAAGGTTATTTAAAGCTCACTTCGATTTTCTAGTATTTTTATTTTTACTGATGTCGGAGGTAAGCGCTTCGATTAACGCGAAAAGAGTTTCCGATTCTCAGTCAAAAATCACAACATCGGAAGGCTTGATCTGGAGAGCTAACTGTTGTTGTTGCTCTAAGCGTTGCGATTTATCGTTAGCGTCCCACCCGACGATCACAGCATGCTCGGGGAAGTCCTCTACGGGATCGCTAAACGCTTGGAGTCCTGCAATAGGCGTCAATTCGTGCCATCTAATAATGATCACGGCTTTTGCTGGTTTCGGTAATTTCGTCTGTCCCAAATGGCGCAACCGTGAGTCCGCGATCTCCCGAGTCCGACAAACCGAAACTTCAAGTTGAGTCGGTGCGCCACCGTAGGAGGGTTCAAACGCTTTGGGTTTCACGCGGTTTTCTGCCGTCAATCTGTCGCTTTCGATTACGAACCGACCTAATTCCTCTTGCAGTAAATCATTCGGCATTAAAGTGCTTATAAATATTCTTTTACGATAGCTTGTAGCGAGCGGGGTACGGACTCCTTGACCGAAACAAGGCCTCGTACCTTCTCAGTCAAACTTCTCGATGCGGCGTACGCAACTTGGCCACTGCTCCCCACGGTAATAGTTACAAAAGCCCCCGTTGCGCTTTCCCAATCGAACCGAATTTCATTGTCTTCA
This sequence comes from Betaproteobacteria bacterium, assembly GCA_031421635.1. Lineage (GTDB taxonomy): Bacteria > Pseudomonadota > Gammaproteobacteria > Burkholderiales > Burkholderiaceae_E > JAPOKJ01. Next base: position 917 of record JANOPA010000002.1, read on the forward strand.
TCAAGACTAGTATCGGGTAGCGAAGAAGTCTTTAGCTCAAGGAGAACCAGCTGAGCGTATCGATATGCTGGGGCGTTATTTACGTCGGCACTATTAGATAGTGCCAATTCATACAACGGTTGCAAAAGTTCACTTTCATTTCGGCGAAAAGCGTGATGTCGAAATGCTCTATATATTTTTTCAACTTCTTTGCCTTCCGGACTGATTGGCGTCCCAACCGAGACATTCGCGGAATGTGTTTGAGTCGGGGAAAGTAAACTACTCAAATTGATTCTCCTCTAGACAAAACAGTGGTGTGGTCGTAAAAAACTTGATTCTTAACCCCTCGCAGAGCAGTAAGCCGCGCTTGAAGTGTTGACTCATCAAAGGACTTTGAATTCGCAAATGCAGGGGTGAAGGTGTCTATGTCCAAGAGCAGTCTTTCTGTCTGAACGGTACCCATTGAATTGGCCGAAGCTTTAACTAGCGCCTGATTGACAATCACGAAATAATCTTGTTCCAAGTTTAATATTTCGTTTCTAGAAAAGAAAGAATACAAAAGCACCGGTGGGGATGGCGGGACTTTTGGACCATAGGGCAGATAGTCCTCAGTCTCAACGCTTTTCCCATGGGGTAGTGTGATTTCATTAATATATCTGACGGCAATTCGAGTAAGCTTCCTATTGCCCAGGCTTAATTGAAAAGCCTTCCACGCCAGATTAAACTCGTTGAGCAGTGTTGACCAGCCCTCATAAGGACGCAATCGACTTATCGATATGCGGTCTTTTCGAATTTGCAAAACAAACAAGCCATCGTTTGAAACCGCGCGATAGCCAAGTTTTACGGGAGACGAATGAGTTGTCGCTCCGCTTTCATTAGACTCAATTGAAACGTCAACGACATCTATAGCCTGTAAAGCACCGTACCGGGTTGCGACAACTCGGAACTTAGTCTCAAGCTCCTCAAAGCTGACTTCTGGAGAAAATTGAACATCGATCAGGGCCTCCCTAATCGGTGGGTTACTTAATGCTGGAAACTCCTTCAAAACCTCACCCTCTAAGTTTGACCGACGCAGTATGTCACGAGCGCTTACAGGCTGCTTTCGTCGTTCTATATTGAGCTTTGTAGTAGGGTTTCAACAGAGGGAGGCCAATTTAAAGCCCCGTTTTAGCACTCGGACACCTCAAAAGCCTCTACATATAATTTGGTTTACAAGTCATCAAATTTGGCATCATTCAAGTTTTAATAGGCAAGCAAGAGCCGATCACCGAGCTTTAGGTTATGCCGCGCTCACGCCAATTGTTATAAAAATCTGCCGGTATTCGCGAGCTTAGTGATTCTTGCCGCCATCACCGCAAACACTGCGATCACGGACCCGTTGGCTCCTTGGGCGATAGCCGCAAGGATCGGACAATCGACCACACACTTGATCTCCACCAGCAATCGCGCAGGACAGTTCAGGTTTGCCTTCTTCACCCAATTCGTGATCCAACTACTTTGGATTGCCGGGCTCAGTCGCGCCCTGATTTCTGTGGACCACTAATCAAAGGAAGTGCAAACTGCCAGGATGCACGATTGTCACCGTGTCGCCAATAACCGACACCACAAGCAATTTCCCGATGCTATGGTTTCTATTCCATGAAACCTGCAAGGCCGCTATGACCACCCTTAACAAGCCACCACCTAACGCACCTTCGGCGAGTGAGGTTGTTCAGCAGGAAAATCCAAGACTAGACATGAGTGGCGCGATGAGTTACGGCG
>JANOPA010000003.1:0-1727 GCA_031421635.1 Betaproteobacteria bacterium
CCTTGCCAGTGCATCGACTCGATAGCCTGATTAATGAAGGCACCCCAAAACCGTCCTTCATCAAGATTGATGTGCAGGGTTTTGAAAAGCGCGTTTTAGATGGCGGCCAAGTTGCAATGCTTCATGCTGACCTTATTTTGATGGAATGCCAGTTCTTCGCGTTCTGCGAAGACATGAGATCACTTGATCAGACGATAGCCTACATGTCTGAACGAAACTTTGTTCCCTACGAATTTGTTGATTATCTTAGACGCCCACTTGATGGCGCAATGGGGCAATGTGATATCTTATTTGCTCGAAAAGATCATCATTTGGTTTCAAATTTGAAGTGGGGTTGAAACGTAATTCCGCATTTTCAAGGTGATTTACGAGGAAATTAGATTCGTGACTTATCGCCAGCCATCACTCCGCGGTAGATTTCGGTGTACCTCTCCCCCATGATTTCCGACCGAAAGAGAGTGTCGAACCGATGCTTGGCTTGTCGGCCCATTGCTGCAGCGAGGTCCGGAGACATCCATATCTTGAGGAGAGCGAGTCTAAGTGCTTTTATCGTCGATTCTTCAGAATCTTGATCGTATTTGCTCACGACCAGACCGGTTACCCCATTTTGATTAATGAGAGATGATCCCGTGTCAATTTCGAGCGTCACCATTGGTAGGCTGTAAGCGGACGCCTCTAGCAAGCTCATGCCAAAGGCTTCTGAACGCAAGTGCGACGGGAATGTGTAGCCATAAGCCAACTGCAATAATGCGGCCTTATCGTCTTCGCTGATTTTTCCTACGAATCGGACATTCTGTAATCCAATGGCCAGAGTCTTTAGCTGAGCCTCTAGTGGACCCGACCCTGCAATGATGATTTCAAAGGACGCTCCTCTAGCAGCTTCGATGAGTAAATGCAAGCCCTTGTAATACCGCAAAACACCAATGAAAAGATAGAACCTCTTTGGAAGCTTTTTCCGCCATATCTCTATACCGTTTAAAGACGGTTTTGCGAAGATTTTCGGGTCTAGTGCCAGGGGTACTACGGAGATTTTTTTCGAGTATTTTTGCAGAACCTCGCTTGACCTCGCATATTGTTCAGAGGTTGCAATAACTACTTTCGCACCGTCTAAGAAATGATGCATGAGTGGGGAATACAGTTTAGCGAGCAGTTGCTGTTTAACGATATCAGAGTGATAGGTGATGACGTAAGGCGTGCGAGATCGACTTATTAGTTGGCATAAGTCAGCGAAAGGCCACGGAAAGTGAAAATTTACAAGATCGTGTGCTTTCGACAGCCGAATAAATTGAATGATTGCATTCCAGGAGAACCTAGTTGATGCCAACTCCAGGTTGAGTTGAGTTTGAACAACCTTGTGGTTCGAAAGACTGATCGATTCTCGATTGGGCGAGTGCGAAATTGCGAGTACCGTCGATTCAATTCCGTGAATCCTGACGGATTCGCAAATTTGAAAGATCGCTTGTTCTGCTCCTCCAAATGTGTCAGGGTAGTAGGTCGAATAAAAGTGTAGGACACGCAATTATTGTCTACTCGACGTAGCTCGATTTTTCAACGCTGGTGCTCGGCACGAGGTTGTCCGCGGTCGCCGGAACATTAGTCACATGTCGCAAGACTACCGTCCATACTTGTCGTCAAACCGCACAATATCGTCCTCGCCCAAATAAGACCCGCTTTGCACTTCAATGAGTTCTAACGGAATCTTCCCCGGATTCTCCAGGCGGTGAGTA
>JANOPA010000004.1:0-23171 GCA_031421635.1 Betaproteobacteria bacterium
GATACGGTCATCACCAATGCTTTGATCATTGACCACTGGGGCATTGTCAAGGCCGATATTGGTTTGAAGGACGGTCGCATTTTTGCAATCGGCAAAGCGGGCAATCCCGACGTCCAACCCGGAGTGAACATTGTCATCGGACCGAGTACTGAAGCCATTGCGGGCGAAGGCATGATCGTCACAGCAGGGGGCGTGGATACTCATATTCATTTCATTTGCCCTCAGCAAATTGATGAAGCTTTAATGTCGGGGGTCACCACCATGATTGGTGGCGGAACTGGGCCCGCGACCGGCACCAATGCAACTACCTGCACGCCTGGGCCCTGGCATATTGCAAGAATGCTTGAATCGGCCGAAGGCCTGCCTATGAACTTGGGCTTTATGGGCAAGGGTAACGCGAGCTTGCCGGTTGCTTTGATCGAACAAGTCAATGCGGGTGCGATTGGACTCAAACTCCATGAGGATTGGGGAACGACGCCGGCGGCGATTGACAATTGTTTGGCCGTTGCAGAAAAGATGGATATTCAGGTGGCGATTCACACCGATACGTTGAATGAATCCGGCTTTGTGGAAGCGACGATCAAGGCCTTTAAGAATCGTACGATTCACAGCTTCCATACCGAAGGCGCGGGTGGTGGCCATGCGCCGGATATCTTGAAAGTCGTGGGCGAAGCCAATGTCCTGCCATCCTCTACCAATCCCACCCGACCGTTCACGGTGAATACGCTTGATGAGCACCTCGACATGCTGATGGTGTGTCATCACCTGGACCCTAGCATTGCGGAAGACGTTGCTTTTGCTGAGAGCCGCATTCGTCGCGAAACGATTGCGGCCGAAGACATCCTGCATGATCTCGGTGCGATTTCGATGATGTCCTCCGATTCTCAGGCTATGGGTCGAGTGGGTGAGGTGGTGATGCGTACCTGGCAAACCGCTCACAAGATGAAAATACAACGTGGTGCTTTGCAGCCGGTCCAAGGCGCGCCTCAATTGGGCGATAATTTTCGCATCAAACGCTACATCGCAAAGTACACGATCAACCCGTCCATTGCGCATGGAATCTCCCACGAGGTCGGTTCGGTTGAGGTGGGAAAATTGGCCGATCTGGTGCTTTGGAAACCAGCCTTCTTCGGGGTCAAGCCTGCCATGATTGTCAAGGGTGGCAGCATCATTGCCGCCGCGATGGGAGATCCGAATGCTTCTATCCCAACCCCGCAGCCGGTCCATTTTCGGCCCATGTTTGCAGCCTTCGGTAGGGGTATCGCTTCAAGCTGTGTGACCTTTGTTTCGCAGGCCGCTTTGAAAGCCAAGGTGCCGCAGAAGTTGGGCTTACAACGACGTGCAGTTGCCGTCAAAGGCATTCGCAAATTACGCAAAAAGCACATGATCCACAACGACTACTTACCGGTCATTAGCGTAGATCCACAAAACTATCGGGTGCATGCTGACGGCGTTTTGCTCGCATGTGAGCCGGCGAGCGAACTTCCCATGTCGCAACGCTATTTTCTGTTCTAGCCTCCCATGAAAAACAATTAAATCGTGGGTCGATCAAAACTTCCCGACTTTGATGCTGAGCGCCCGCCAGAGCTTGCCGGATTGGCGATATTTTCGTCCGTGTGTGCAAGTGTTCCGGGCTCTGAATGGGCCCGCTATAGCGTGGAGCTCGCTTTTGGTGAACGCTCGCGTAGCCGACTGAAAATTGCCTGCCGTTCTCTGGTCGAAGGCGACCCAAATGTCGCGCATGAGAACGACTTCAGCGCTGGTATTGTGCTGCCGCGGGGTACAGTTCTTCGAGGTGGTACATGGGTGCTTGGCGAGGGTCGGGCACTTAAAGTACTGGCCGCCGATGAAGACTTGCTGGAGGTCAGCGTTGCGCCTGAGGACAAGTCTCCATTGGCCCTGCCTCAGTTAGCTCTTATTAAAGCGGCCTATCATTTGGGTAATCGTCATGTTGCGCTTGAGCTCTCTCCCGGCCTTCTCAAGCTCGAGTACGACTACGTCTTAGCCGATATGCTGGTCGCCATGGGTCTTAAAGTCAATCGGCGTTTCGGCCCTTTCGAGCCCGAGTGGGGGGCCTACGCTTCGGGGCATAACCATTAGCGAATTCAAGGGTCTGGCTCCCTGTCCTGAAAAAGTCATGGACCGACCGAACTGCGGCCAGCTCGCTGCAATTTTGCAACTTGCTTCGCCCGCCCTGCCGATTGGCGCTTTTAGCTACTCTCAGGGTTTGGAGGCTGCGGTTAATGCCAGGGTAGTGGTTGACGAAACCACCGCCGGAAATTGGATTAGGAGTCAATTTCAGCAAAGCTTCCTTCCTCGTGAGCTCTATAGTCTTCAGGCTGCCTTTAAGGAAATCGAGGGGCTGGTGGAAGAATTGCGGAGCGTACAAAAGGCGAGCAATGTCGAACATAAATGGGGCAATTTATCCGAGCTCAGCAGGATCGATCAAAGCTTTGTCTCGAGTCGGGATAGTGCAGAAGGTCGCCTGGAAACTCGCCAACTCGGGGCATCGCTATGTCGCTGGCTGCATAGTGTGGCCCCAGGCCACTTAGTGGGTCAGCTTTTTTCTGCTTTGCGCGCAATTCAGGAGGGAAACATTGCCTCAGCGACCGCCTTCGCGGGCGTTGGATTTAGCCAGGGTCTTAACATGGAGATGACTCGTTTCGCTTGGGCGTTCAGTTGGCTGGAAAATCAAGTGCAGGCGGCGGTTAAATTAGTGCCATTAGGCCAAAGTAGTGGGCAGCGGCTATTGCTCGCCCTTAGACCCTTGAGCGGCCAGCAACCTCCTTTAGAGCCCTGGACTTGTGCGCCGATGGCCTCGCTTCTAATGATGCGACATGAGCGTCAATACAGCCGACTGTTCCGCTCGTGAATGCAACTCGACTTTGATCTATAGGAAAATTATGCGTACCAAGAAACTTCCTGCCTTAAGAGTGGGCATTGGCGGCCCGGTCGGTTCGGGCAAGACAACTCTTACGGAAATGCTGTGCAAGGCCATGCGTGCGCGCTATGATCTAGTGGTGGTCACCAACGACATCTACACCAAAGAAGATCAACGGCTTTTAACAGTCGCCGGTGCGCTAGAGCCAGAACGCATCATGGGTGTTGAAACGGGTGGCTGCCCCCATACGGCCATTCGAGAAGATGCTTCGATTAACCTTGATGCGGTTGATCAAATGCTCGGAAAATTTCCAGAGGCTGATATTGTCTTTATCGAATCGGGGGGCGACAATCTTGCGGCAACCTTCTCGCCCGAGCTGTCGGACCTCACAATTTACGTGATCGACGTGGCAGGCGGTGAGAAAATTCCTAGAAAGGGTGGGCCAGGAATTACACGCTCAGATTTGCTGCTTATAAACAAAATTGATCTCGCACCTCACGTCGGCGCCGATTTGGAAGTGATGAGAGCCGATGCAAAGCAACAGCGCGGCGATCGGCCCTTTGTCTTTACCAATTTAAAAAGCAAAGAGGGTTTGGTTGAAGTCATCGAATATATCCGTGAAAAAGGTCTTTTTGAAAACATAAAATTATCGCCTTGGTTAGCCGCTTAGGTGAGTTTGCCGCGAAAATGTACAATCGCGGCTTCGAAATGAAACTGCCTTGCGACTGTGGTGAAATAGGTAGACACAGCGGACTTAAAATCCGCCGCTTTCCTGAATAAGGGGCATACCGGTTCGATTCCGGTCAGTCGCACCATCTGATAAACTCGTTCTCATAGTGTTTAAACGCAAGGAGTTCGGGTCATGAATCACCTAACAACTGTCAGCCTTTTGGCCTCCACCTTGGCCTTATCTGCCTGTTTGCAGACTGCTCCAACAGTTGGTGATGCGGGCGCGAAGACGGCCGCGACCGGCGCAGCCGGCGGCTCTACGACCAATAACGCCAGTAGTAAGCTCGAGAAATGTGGCCAATCCCTAGGCACACTGGCTGTTGTTGAGGACCAGGGCGCCGCTTGGTACCAGGCGCTTTCACAATACAAGCTTCAATCGACGGTTCCCGTACTACGAATGCTGGTGCAGCAATCAAACTGCTTCGTGGTGGTTGAACGTGGCCGTGCCATGGGTAATATGCTGCAAGAACGCGCCCTGGCGTCGTCCGGCGAAATGCGCGCTGGAAGCAATATGGGCAAAGGCCAAATGGCCGCTGCCGACTACACAATGAGTCCTACCATTACCTTTTCGCAAAAAGGCACTGGTGGGGTTGGTGGCTTCTTGGCTGGCCGACTCGGAGGCTCACTAGGTGGTGCGCTTGCCGGTGGAGTAAAGTTCAGCGAGGCTAATACCATGCTTCTTCTCGTAGACAATCGCTCAAGCGTTCAACTCTCAGCGGCTGAAGGCAGCTCCAAGAACACTGACTTCAATCTGTTCGGAGGCCTGTTCGGGGGAAGCGGTGCTGGTGGCCTTGGCGGCTATACGAACACGCCGGAGGGTAAGTTAATTGTGGCCGCGTTTATGGATTCCTATAACCAAATGGTGGTGACCCTTCGAAGCTACAAGGCGCAGGAAGTTCAGGGTGGCTTGGGTACAGGCGGTCAGTTAGGCGTGCAGGGCGGCTCCACACCCGCCTCTCAAGCCGTATCCCCCCCTGCTGCAGGCGTGGCCCCGGTCTCAACGACTCCCGCTGAGAAAGCCAAACCTGCACCTCGGCAAGCGGCTCCTAAAAAACCCGCGACCAACTAGGCTCCTGCATAGGTATGCTTCCGGACAGTCTTAGAGAAGAGCCTTAAGACCTTTTAGAACATTTCTCATGATTCTCTCCTGAGCTGCCTCGGTCGGATGAATACGATCCGCCTGGAAGTACTTGAGGTCATCGGCGATTCCCTCTAATAAAAACGGGACAAACTCGGTTCGCTCTGACTGGGCGATCTTGCTAAACACCGCTGCGAATTTATCCGCATAAGCCTTGCCAAAATTAGGTGGAATCTGCATGCCGAGTAGGAGCACTCGAGCGCCAGTCTTTTGTGCTTTCTGCGTGATCTCGCGGAGGTTGGATTCCGTCATGGCCAGGTCGAGCCCGCGCAGCGCATCGTTGCCTCCCAACTCAACAATGACGATATTGGGCTGAACTTTGGAGAGTAGGTCGGGCAAACGTGATCGGCCGCCGGCGCTTGTTTCGCCGCTGATACTGGCATTTTGAATAAGATAATTTCGAGGAGTGGTTGCCGCGCGCCCTGGCCTTGGTGAATCAGTTTTTACTGAATCAGTCTTTGCAGAGTCTGTCTTCACCGAATCGCTCTTGATTTGGTCGACGAGCACGCTTTGCAAGTGAGACACCCATCCTGTGCCTCGCTTCAATCCATATTCAGCCGAAAGACTGTCACCGAGAATCAAGATTTTGACGGTTTGCTCGACATTTTTTTGGTTACCCGAAGGCACGCTTGCCTTGGCTTGAGCCGATTGCCCCCACGCTACGCGAGTACAAATTGCGAAGAGACCCGCAGTTAGCGCTAAACTCGTGGCTCGTTTTCTCAATTGAAAGTCAGAATTCTGCATGTTGGCGATTGAAGTTAAGAATCTTGCTAAACGAGTGAGAGATGCCGATGGTTGGCTCAATATTCTGGACGATGTTAGTTTTACCCTGGAGAAAGGACATTCGCTCGCCATCGTTGGGGCCTCGGGATCGGGAAAGTCTACCTTGCTTGGTCTCATTGCCGGTTTGGATACACCTTCGAGCGGTCAGGTTTTAGCGCTTGGTCGTGACCTCTTTACTCTCGATGAGGACGAGAGAGCCGCTTGGCGTGCGGGACATTTAGGATTCGTCTTTCAGTCTTTCCAGCTCTTGGCGCAAATGACCGCCCTCGAAAATGTCATGTTACCTGCTGAACTTGCGGGTAAATCGAACGCGACTCAGCTTGCTAAAGGCTGGCTCGAAAAGGTCGGTCTTGGTGATCGCCTCAACCACTATCCGCGAACCTTATCCGGAGGTGAACAGCAGCGAGTGGCCATTGCACGCGCTTTTTGTGCGCAACCGGCGTTACTATTCGCTGACGAACCGACCGGAAGCTTGGACACTCAAACGGCCCGGCGTGTGATTGATTTGTTGTTTGAATTGAAGGAGCGCGCAGGTACCACGTTGATCTTGGTCACCCACGACCCCGCCCTCGCAGAGCGCTGCGAGCGACAAATACTAATTCAGGCCGGGAAATTGGTGGGGTAGGCTGAGCCTCCTTCGTTCAAATTCTGAGCTTTTGGACGAGGCTTTGAGTTGACCGATTCAAAGATTCGGGCAAGGTTAGCTCAGTATTTTGTAACAGCGGTTCGAACTGCTTGGCAATGCCCTTGCCTAGCTCGACGCCAAACTGGTCAAAAGAATTAATATTGAGAATCCATCCAAGTGCGGCTGTCTTGTGCTCGTACAGCGCGAGCAGCGCACCTAAACATTTAGCGTCGAGTCTCTCCAGGACAATCACCAGGCAGGGTCGGTTGCCCGGATAGTGTCGATGCGGGTCATCCGAAGGATGCCCTAAACTCAAAGCCTCAATTTGAGCCAAGGCGTTGGCTTGCAGGAAAAGAGAGCGCGGATCGCCCAGATGCTCTCGCACCAAAACGAAATCAATGGCCTGTGCTTGTGGCGAATGGTGCAAGGCTTGGAAAAAAGAATGTTGCGAATCCGTTCCAGGCTCGCCCCATACCACGGGTGCACTTGGCAGTTGAATCGGGTGCCCCTTCAAGTCCACCCTCTTGCCGTTACTTTCCATTTGTAGTTGTTGCAAAAATGCAGGCAAGCGAGCCAGTCTTTGCGAATAGGGAATTACGGCTTCACTTTGCGAACCAAGATGCAACTGATGCCAAAGACAAAGCAAGGCCATCATGACCGGTGCATTTCTTTCGAGTGGTGCATCCCGAAAATGTTCATCCATGGCTCTCGCACCTGCAAGAATATCGTCAAAGGCCTTGGTTCCACAGGCCAGCATGATCGGTAATCCTATAGCAGACCAGACTGAAAAACGCCCCCCGACCCAGTCGGCGAACGGGAAAATTTGTTCGGGATGCACTCCCGTCTTTTGGGCAAGCTCGGGCTTGGCCGTAACGGCCACCCAGTGCTTAGAGATCTCTTCGCTCGATAGGCCAGACTTTTCAAACCATTGACGTAGGGTTTGTGAATTCAAAGTAGTTTCAGGCGTTGTCCATGATTTTGACGCGAGGATGACCAAGGTCGTCGACGGATCAAGGTTGCTAGCCAAGCGATCCCAGGCGTACGGGTCAACATTGGCGACAAAATGAACTTGAAGTGCCTTGCCGTCGGTCGCCGTCTGGGTTTGCTTGCGAAGTGCCTGATAGATCAGCTCGGGGCCAAGATAGGAGCCACCGATGCCGACGTGGACGATGTCGGTGATTTTTCCTTCCTTGTGAAATTGCTCGCAAAAGGTCCGCATTCTCTGCAAGGTTTCCTGAACTTCCTTAAATGCCTCAGCGGCTTCGCTCGAAATTTCTTGACGGCCATTCACTTCTTTTGATGGTGGGGCGCTAGCGCGCAATAAGCTGTGCCAGACCCTGCGTCCCTCGGTCGGGTTCATTACCTGGCCTTCAAACATAGCGTCTCGTTTGCGTTCGAGGTCGGCGCTGCGCGCCAAAGCGAGCAGGCTGGACCAATCATCACGATTCACCGGAGTTCGGCTCAAATCCAAATAAAGCCCCGAGGTGCTCAGGGCGAAGCGCTCGAGACGATCTTCTTCCTTCAACAAGCTCGAGATACTTCGAATCGGTTTGAGTGAGGCGAGCGTTTTGACGGCTTGAAGCGAATTGGAGTATTGAGTATTCATAATGAATTCATGATGGTAACGATGTTTTCAGGAAGCTCTTCAGCTTTTAAACCGTAAGATTTCGGTCGAGTCTCGCTCCACAGAGTCCCCGCCAAGGCATGAATGGTTGTTCCCATCTGGGCAGATAGCTGATGACTGAAACCTTGAGCTAAGAGACTGCCGATTAATCCCGCTAATACATCACCGGTTCCGCCCACCGCGAGTGCTGGGCTGCCGAATGGTGCAATTGCTGTTGTTGTGAGTTCCTGAGTAGGCGAAGGAATGGATAAAGGGTTCGAACGTGCTGGGCAGGCAACAACCGTACCTGGTCCCTTGAGCGCTACTGCTAACTGAAATTTCTCAGCCATCGCCTGGGTCGCTGAGATTCGGTCGGCTTGAATGTCGGCGGTCGTGAGTCCCGTGAGCCGAGCGCCTTCCAGTGGGTGAGGGGTCATCACCCAAGGACGGAGTTTGAGTGCTGATCTCGAAAAAAAAGCGTCGAAAACGTTGTCGTTCTGGGCGATGAGGTTGAGCGCATCGGCATCGAGCACCAAAGGCTTTCCTAAAACGTCGCAGGCCTTCGCAATATTGAGAAGCAGGTCGCACGCCTGCGACGACTGCCCGAGACCGCAACCGATAACGACCGTATCAATGTTCCTAAGCTCGAACTCCCATGCGCCCCGTGATTGGAAAAGCATCAGGCTTGGGTGAACCATCGCGAGTGCGAAAGTTTCGCTCGGCTCGGCTCTTAAAAATTGTACGAAGACTTTGCCAGCGCCTCCGGCCTGAGCGCCAAGTGCAGATAGCAGGGCGGCGCCACGCAGGTCAGGCGCGCCGCCGACGATCAACACTGAACCCTGGGTACCCTTATGGGCTATACGCGATCGATACGGAATTTGCGCTTTGAGCCAAGCTTTGTTTAGGAGTTGCGCGGCTGGCCGTACTGATTCCTGTGTGGAGGTCAGTGCGTAGTCTAGTGTTTCGATTTGCACCATACCGACGTAGGCTGCGGCATCACCAGTGTGCAAGCCAGTTTTATCGACCAGCATGCTTACTGTGAGATCCGCGCGCAAGGCGGCGCCCTGAATATTGCCGGTACTGGAGTTTAGCCCTGAGGGGACATCGACCGCGATCACTTTGCAGGCTCGCAAATTGATCGCCTCGAAAATCTTGATCAAGTGGTCACTAATGGGTCGGTTGAGACCGATGCCAAAAAGTCCATCAATGACGAGGCAGCGTTCGTCAAGCAAGGCCAACCATTCCGTGAAGGTTAAAGAATCGGTATCAAACGCTTCAATCTGAGCGAGGTTGAACGTTTGGACGACCATGCCCTGGTCAATGAGTCGTCGGCTACACTGAAGCGCGTCCTGTCCGTTATTACCTTGGCCAAGAAGTGCAACGACTCTGCTATAGCTTGGCATGGTCGCCAGCATTTGCACCGAAGCGTTGGTAAGCGCTAGAGCCGCGCGCTCGATCAAGCCGCCGACGGCCACTTGCCTTAAGCAGGAGGCTTCGATGCGGCGAACCTGTTCGGAGCTATAGAGGGGATTCACGACCCTAAGTGTACGGCCTTCAAGCACGCCTGAGTTAGGGTAATGGAACTACAGTGCTATTTTTCTTTACCCATCACGTAGTCTGGAAACCACGTTACCAGCTCTGGAAAAACTGTAATTAGGGCGATACAAAGAACAAGGCAGCCGAAAAAGGGGAGTGCAGCTTTAGCGATTAGATTGGCATCTTTGCCGGTCATGTTTTGCAATACAAAGAGGTTGAATCCCACAGGTGGTGTGACCTCTGCAATTTCGACCAAAAGCACCACAAAGATTCCAAACCACACGAGATCGATGCCCGCTTTTTGTATCATGGGCAGCACAACTGCAGCGGTCAGGACGATCATGGAAATGCCGTCAAGGGCCGTACCCAAAATGATGTAAAGCACCGCGAGCACGGCGATCAAAGCCGCTGGTGCGAGTCCGAGGCTGTTGACCCACTCCGCTAGTAGCCGAGGAATTCCAGTGAACGCCATGGTTTTCGTCAAGAACGCCGCGCCTGCAAGTATGAACATAATCATGCAAGACACTCGGGTTGCGCCCATTAGACTGGCCGAGAAATTTTGCCAGTTCAGGCTCTTACTAAAAAACGCGATCGCCAACGAGCCCAGGACCCCGTAGGCCGCGCACTCTGTTGCCGTGGCCCAACCCGCCACTAGGACCCAAACAATAAATACAATGAGCAAGGTGCAAGGTATCAGGCTCCCTGAGCGCTTGAGCTTCTCCTTAAAACTGATATCGGGCTCAGGCGGAGGGATCTCGTCCTTATGACGAATCGACCACCAGGCGATATACCCGGAGAACAATGCCATCAATAAAAAGCCGGGTATGAAGCCCGCCAGAAAAATTCGAATAATCGAGGCATCGGCTGCGACCGCGTACACCACCATGGTGATCGATGGCGGGATTAAGATCCCCAAGGTGCCGGCGGTGGCCAAGGCCCCAATTGCTAGCTTCTCGTTGTAGCCACGTTTCAAGAGCTCTGGAAGAGCGACTTTGGCGATTGTGGCGCAGGTGGCTGCGGACGAGCCTGACACTGAACCGAAAATGCCGCAACCGAGAATAGTGGTGTGCATAAGACGACCGGGCACGTTATTCAGCCAGGGTGCCAGACCCTCAAACATCTGCTCGGACAAACGAGTGCGAAACAGAATCTCACCCATCCAAATGAACATCGGGAGCGCGGCTAATTCCCAAGAGGCATTGCTTTCCCAGAGCGCAGATGCCAGATTCTTACCCCACACCATGGCGGGAATGTCGGTGAAGAACACCATGCCGATCCAACCTATGACTGCCAAGGTGATGGCAATCCACAGACCTCCAAACAACAAGGCCATCATCAGCACCAGAAGAATGCTTCCTATTTCAACGACGTTCATTTGGGAAGCTCGCTTGTAATCAGACTACAGAAGCACGCATTACTTTTCTTCATCAAACGTCTTCACTAAAATCGCCCCGGGCGTGCCGCTCTTCAACGGCGGTCACATAAATCGGGCGATGTCCGCGTAGCACCCAAACGAGCTCATCCAGAAAGGCGAGAAAAAGCAAGAACGAGCCGATCACTAAACTCGATTGAGGAATCCATAAGGGCAGGGCGATCATGCCCGTGCCCATGTCATTGAACTGCCAGGAATCGTAGACATAGCGTGACACCGAGGCGGTGATGTAGGCCGTGAAAGCGCTAGCCATGACGAGTGAAATAATTTCGAAGAATCTGCGCCTCACCGGTGTCATCTTTTCAAGCAAGAGCGTAACCCTGACAAAGTCACCATGTTTGAAGGTGTGCGAGAGACCAAAAAAGGCCGCCGCCGCTGTGAGCCAACCCACGATGTCTTCCGTGCCACCAGTCCGAAAACCCATTTCGCGCAGCAAGGTTGAGCCTAGCATCAGCGCGAAAATGGCGAAGACAAAAAAAGCCGCAATAACGCCGGCAACATCAAAGATCCATTGAAACGGTCTCTTTACCGGCGTGTCCATCTGCGTCAATCTTTGTCAGTGTGGTGAGTTACAAATTCTTTGAATTGAGGCTCGAGTCAAGCAACAATTCTCAGAACTTATGCGACGGCGCGTTTACTTCTTGTTGTAAGCGTCGAGAATGGCTTTGCCGTCAGGACCCGCTTTCTTTGTCCAGTCCTCAAGCATAATTTTGCCGACTTGGCGGAAGTCTTGCACCAGCTTAGCGGATGGCTCAACAATCTTCATCCCTTTTTCGGTCAAAGCCTTTTTGTACCAATCGTTTTTTTCTTCAGAAATTTTCCAGCCGCGTTTTTCAGCTTCGGCACCAGCCTTCATTACCGCGTCCTGGGTGGGTTTGTCAAGTGCTTCGAACGCTTTTTTATTAACCAGCACCGCGTTCTTGGGGAGCCAGGCCTGAGTGTCATACCAATACTTAATGTGTTCGTAAGTCTTGGTGTCGTATCCGGTCGAACCCGAGGACATATAGGCCTCCACTGAGCCAGTGGCTAGCGCTTGCGAAAGCTCCGCAGCTTGAACCGTTACGGGCTGTGCACCGATCAATTCTGCAATCTTGGCGGTTGAAGGACTGTAAGCACGCCACTTAATTTTGCGTAGATCGGCGACCGAGGTGACTTCTTTTTTGCTGTAGAGCCCTTGCGGTGGCCAAGGCACGGCATAGAGCAGGAACATCCCTTGTTCGGCTAATTTTTTGTCGAGGGCTGGTTTAGAGGCCAAGTGAAGGCGATAGGCGTCTTTGTAACCACTCGCTAGAAAGGGAATGCCGTCAAGACCATAGCCCGGCCACTCATTCTCAAAATTGACCAATAAGACTTCGCCTAATTGCGCTTGGCCACCTTGCACCGCACGCTTAATCTCAGGTGCCTTAAAAAGGGATGCGTTAGCGTGTACGGTAATTTTGAGTTTGCCTGCCGTGGCACTGTCAACGTCTTTTGCGAACTGCACCAGGTTTTCAGTGTGAAAATTGCCCGGCGCATAGGCCGCCGGCAGGTCCCACTTGCTCTGCGCTTGGGCGACGCCACTGAAGCCAAAAGTAAGAGCGCCGAGAAGCGAGGCCGCGATTGCCTGGCGGCGAGCGAACAAAAAGGGGTGTACAACAGATTTCATTAGTTCTCCAAATAGAGGGTCGCAAATTTTAGAAAGCAATCCGAGAGAGCGATTATAGGAGGCACAGTGGCAGCCACGGGTACGCCGCCCTCACAGCCTTTCAATTAACAGTTGTTTAAATCGCTGGTGAAAGCGCGTCTTGTTGATAAGTTATCATCGAATTGTAAGCGGGCCACTCTTTTGTGGCGTACTTCAGCACCTCGAAGGTGGGCAAAATCTTGGTCAACAAATATACGAAAGATCAGGCGGCCTGTTCAGCGGGCTCGTTTTAAGGGTGGCGGCGGGGTTTGTCGGTGTACTGATGTTGGACACGGCCTTTGCGCGTCCCGTGGGCGACATTGGCAATCGCAATAGTTTTCCAGGCGTTCCGATGCGTTTTGCCCGGGTGTCGAATGCCTTCGCGGATCGAGTCTTGAGTAGTGACCCACAAACGGGCCTCCAGACGATGCTCCCGGCGTTTCTGAAAGCGGCACTGAGTTTGCAGTCCCAAGGCGCATTGGGCATTACCACGTCTTGCGGCTTTCTGGCTCCCCTGCAACAACACCTGGCGGAGAAACTCACCATACCGGTTGCGCTGAGCAGCTTGCTACAAGTCGCCTGGGCCCAAGCACTTCTGCCCCCTGGCAAAATATGTGGGGTAATCACCATTGACGCCGAGCGCTTGACCTCGGAACATTTAACTTCTGTAGGGGGCGCCGCCAACACCCCGATTGTAGGAATGCCCAAACTGGGCGCTTTCGCAGAACTAGTTTTGGGTAACCCGTCGAAATTCTCGACGGGCTATGCTTTTGAAGATGAGGTTGAAACAGGAGGCGCACGGCGCAGAGCCATTGAGCGCGAGCTTATTTTGGCTGCGCACAAATTGCCCTTGAATACGGGCGCAATTGTTCTTGAATGCACCAATTTGCCACCGTATCGTGAAGCCTTGCGAAGGCACACCCAACTACCCATTTACGACATTCAAACCCTGGTTCGATGGTTCTGGGCTGGTTTGAGTGTCCCATGAAACTCCCCGTTGGGGGTGTTTCGGACGACCTAAAAGACGAACGTTTAAAATGGGGGTCTACAGCCCAAACTCTCAATCGAGAGTTACCGCCAAAGCTCTCAAATGACCCCTCGCCAAAATCAAGCTGAAACTTCCAACACTACCTCGGTCAACTCAACAACAAGCGTCTCCGGCTTGCCGCAAAGTGCGGTGATGCACTTGCCTGGCACTCAGGCCTTGTCACCTTTTCGCAGTCAAAGCCTATTGGCCAAGATTCAGGCGATCGAGCCCAATATCGACGCACTTGATGCCCGCCACCATTACTGGGCGCAACTTAATCAGACTGGGGTTGCTGAAGGCACGGCGCAGCACTTGTTGGGGCGCCTCGCGGCACTCCTTCAGGCCGAAACGTCTCACGTCTTGACCGACGGCTTGTCAATCTATGTGACGCCTCGGCTTGGGACAGTCTCGCCTTGGTCTTCGAAGGCAAGCGATATCGCTCGCAACTGTGGGCTCAAGGAAGTGGATCGGCTGGAGCGCTTCGTTGAATATCGCTTGGTCCCGAAGCGTGGATTTTTTGGGGGCAGCAAGTCTGTGTCGCCCGCTCAGCTCGGCCAAATTCAGGCACTTTTGCATGATCGAATGACTGAATCGGTTTTTGCAGAAATGCCCGAGGCAGGTCACTTCTTTCAGTTGCTGCCACCTAAAGCGTTACAACGCATTGCCGTACTGGCCGATGGCAAGGCAGCTTTAGTGAAGGCCAACAGTTTGCTCGGCTTGGCCCTGGCGGACGACGAAATCGATTATTTGTTGGCAGCATTCCAGAAGTTGGCTCGCGACCCTAGTGATGTTGAGCTGATGATGTTTGCGCAAGCTAATTCAGAGCATTGCCGACACAAGATTTTTAATGCCTCTTGGACCGTGGATGGCCAAGAGCAAAACGTCAGTCTTTTTGAAATGATCAAAGAGACCCACCGCGCCCGGCCCGAACACACCGTCATTGCCTATTCTGATAACGCAGCGATTCTTTCCGGCCAGGCCGCCGAGAAAGTTCTACCTGTCGGCCCACAAGGCCAATATCAGCGCGTGCCGATGATGCTGAATAGTTTGCTGAAAGTGGAAACCCACAACCATCCCACCGCGATCTCCCCATATCCAGGTGCGGCGACTGGTTCTGGCGGTGAGATTCGAGATGAGGGTGCGACCGGGCGTGGATCCAAGCCTAAGTATGGTTTGACAGGTTTTAGTGTTTCGAATTTACGAATCCCTGGCTTCGATCAGCCGTGGGAAGGACCTTTATCGGGTGAGGCCATCAAGCCTGAACGCATCGCGTCCGCCTTGCAGATCATGTTGGAGGGTCCCATTGGTGGAGCTGCCTTCAATAACGAATTTGGGCGTCCCGCTTTGCTGGGCTACTTCCGGACCTACGAGCAAGAAATTCAGGGGCTGCGCCGCGGTTACCATAAGCCGATCATGATTGCTGGCGGGGTCGGCAATATCGATGGGCGCTTGAGCGAAAAACTGAGTCTTAGCAACGGTGATGTGCTGATTCAGTTGGGTGGCCCCGGCATGCGTATCGGCTTGGGCGGTGGCGCTGCATCGAGTATGGGAGCCGGTAGCAATACGGCCGATTTAGATTTCGACTCTGTGCAACGCGATAACGCCGAAATGGAGCGTCGATGCCAAGAAGTCATTGATGCCTGTTGGCGCATGGGAGACGAGAACCCGATTCTTTCGATCCATGATGTCGGCGCGGGCGGGCTGTCGAACGCCTTTCCAGAGATCGTCGACGGAGCGGGCAAGTCGGCAGTGTTCCAACTCAGTCAGGTACCAATAGCGCAAGGTGGGTTGTCGCCTGCGGAAATCTGGTGCAATGAGTCTCAGGAACGCTACGTCTTGTGTTTGGCACCCAGAAGTGTTCCGCTGTTCCACGCAATATGTCAGCGCGAACGGGCTCCCTACGGCATGGTCGGAGTGGTGTCGGATGACGGCATGTTAAAGCTTGAGGACCCTGCCAATCCGGGCAATCAACCTATTGATATGCCGATGGAGGTTTTACTGGGCAAGCCGCCGAAGATGCATCGGCAAGGTCTACGATTGATACGCGCCTTACCACCCGTGGAGCTGGTTGGCCTGGACCTTGCGGAAATGATCGAGAGAGTGCTGCGGTTACCAGTAGTTGCAAGTAAGGAGTTTTTGATCACGATTGGTGATCGCACGGTCGGCGGGCTTTGCGCGCGCGACCCGATGGTAGGGCCTTGGCAGGTGCCGGTAGCAGATTGCGCAGTGGGCTTGCTGGATTTTGAAGGCTATGCCGGTGAAGCCTTGGCTATGGGTGAACGAGCTCCCCTGGCCATCATCGACCCCAAGGCGGCCTCGCGGATGGCCATCGCCGAGTCCATTACTAATTTGGCCGCAGCGTCGATTGATTCAATTCATCGTATCAAACTCTCGGCGAATTGGATGGCAGCCTGCGGGGAAGCTTCCGAAGATGCTGATCTTTTCGATGCCGTGACAGCCGCTCGCGATCTTTGCTTGGCACTCGGCATTTCAATTCCCGTGGGTAAAGATTCCTTATCGATGCGCACCAAATGGGAAAGTGCGCCTACTGTCAACCACGAGGTGAGGGCACCGATTTCCTTAGTGGTGACGGCCTGTGCTCTGGCGCAAGATGCTCGCAAAACTTTGACACCCGTACTGAACACGATCGATGACACAACCCTCATCCTGATAGATCTTGGTGCAGGAAAGCAGCGCATGGGTGCCTCGGCGCTGGCCCAAGTGACTCTTCAGATCGGCAATGAATCGCCGGACTTGGACGACCCAGAATTACTTTCGAAGTTTTTTGCGGGCATCCAAACGCTCAACAACGAGGACAAACTCCTGGCCTATCATGACCGCTCCGACGGTGGTCTACTGGCCTGCCTTGCGGAAATGGCCTTTGCTAGCCATTGTGGTCTGTCCATTAATTTAGATTTGCTGACCATTGACCCGTACTCTGCTGATTGGGGTGACTTCAAAATTCGGCCAGAACAGGTGCAAGTACAGCGCGATGAAATTACGCTCAAGGCACTTTTTAACGAAGAGGCCGGTGCCGTGATTCAGGTTTTGACTAGCGAGCGTGACGCGGTCCTTGCGCGCTTGCGAGAGCTCGGCATGTCTCGTCACTCGCATGTAATTGGCAAACCGAATCTCAAGAAAGACTCGATTGAGTTTTACCGCGACGCCAAGTGCATTTACAGCCAAGAGCGCACTAAGCTGCATGCCATTTGGGCCGAGACGAGTCATCGAATTGTAACGCTGCGCGATAACGCAAACCGTACCGCTGAGGCCTTCCAGGCACTGCTCGCCGCCGACGACAGCAAGCTGTCCACTAAACTGAGTTTCCAGCCGTCGTTCGACCCAGCAATAGATGTTGCCGCGCCGATGATTGCCAAGGGTGCCAAGCCAAGAGTGGCGATTCTGCGCGAACAAGGGGTAAATAGCCATCTCGAAATGGCCGCCGTCTTCATGCGGGCTGGCTTCGATGCCTATGACGTGCATATGACGGACCTGTTCGAAGGCCGTCACGACCTCGCTCAGTTCAAAGGGCTGGTCGCTTGCGGAGGCTTTTCGTACGGCGACGTGCTTGGTGCCGGTCAGGGTTGGGCAAAATCAGTGTTGTTTAACGCGCGTTTGGCCGAACAGTTTTCCAGCTTTTTTAACCGAGCTGATAGTTTTAGCCTGGGCGTGTGCAATGGCTGCCAGATGATGTCGCAACTGAAGGCGATCATTCCGGGTGCTGAAGCCTGGCCGACGTTTTTACGGAACGACTCGGAGCAGTTCGAAGCGCGCTTCGCAATGGTCGAAGTTCTGGCCTCACCCTCAGTGTTTTTCCAAGGAATGGCAGGTAGCAGGATGCCGATTGCCGTGGCGCATGGCGAGGGACGAGTGCAATTTAGCCAAGCGATCCATGCGCTTGAGGCGCAAGCGGCGCTTCGGTTTGTGAATGGTTCAGGGCAGGCCGCAGACACTTATCCGGCCAACCCAAATGGGTCGCAAGCAGGTTTGACAGGATTTACAACTAAAGATGGTCGCGCGACGATCCTGATGCCTCATCCCGAGCGGGTGTTCCGGACAGTGCAAATGAGCTGGCGACCTGACGGCAACCAACGCACGGATGGCAAGCGTCGTACTGAGGCTGAAGACTCCCCTTGGGTCAGGATGTTCCGTAATGCAAGAGTGTGGGCAAATTAAATGATTGGCTCATGGATCTGGTCATTTAATCGCTTGTAGAATTACGTCATAACATTTTTGGGATAAACCACCATGGATCTCGCCTACGCACCCGCCGAGCAAGCTTTTCGCGACGAAGTTCGCGGCTGGCTAAAAGACAATCTGCCGGTTGACCTTCAAACCCGGGTTCTCAATTATGAAGAGTTGAGTAAGGACGACTTGCAGCGTTGGCATCGGATTCTGGCCAAAAAAGGCTGGCTCGCGCCGAGTTGGCCGTTGGACTGGGGTGGTCAAGACTGGACCACAGTGCAGCGCTATATTTTTGAAGAAGAAATGACGGCCGCGGGTGCCCCAGGAATTGCACCTTTTGGACCAACCATGTGCGCCTCCGTGCTCCATAAATTTGGCACACCGGCTCAGAAAGAGCGTTTCTTGCCTCGTATTTATAACGGCGACGACTTTTGGTGCCAAGGTTACTCCGAGCCTGGTTCTGGCTCTGATCTGGCCTCGCTCAAAACCCGTGCAGATCGCGAAGGCGATCACTACGTCGTCAATGGCCAAAAGATCTGGACCACACTCGGCCATTATGGTGACTGGATTTTCTGCTTGGTACGCACCGATTCCAGCTCCAAAATTCGCCAGGAAGGCATTAGCTTCCTGTTGATTGATATGAAGACACCTGGCATCACCGTGCGCCCCTTAATTTTATTGGATGAAGGTCATGAAGTGAACGAAGTCTTTTTCGAAAACGTGAAGGTTCCTCTTGAGAATCTCGTTTTTGACGAGAACAAAGGCTGGACGGTGGCCAAGTATCTGCTGGGCCATGAGCGCTTGGGTACTGGTCGAATCGGCGGCTCCAAGCGTGAAATCAAACGCTTGAAGGAAATGGCCAAGACCACCATGAAGGGTGGCAAGCCACTGTTGGACGACGTGCGCTTCCGCGATCGGTTAAGCCGTGTGGAAGTCGAATTAATGGCCTTGGAAGTTACCAATTTGCGCTTCGTCGACGAACTGCGCCGCACCGGCAATATTGGCCCGGAAGTGTCTATGCTGAAAATCAAGGGCACGGAAATTCAACAGGCCATCACCGAAATGATGATGCAGGTGGCAGGCCCGCAGGCGCCTCGCTTCAAGCCACTAAACTTTGATGGCTTTGACGATTTCATGGGCAGTATCAGTGCTCGTTATTTCAACTTCCGCAAAACTAGTATTTACGCGGGGTCGAACGAAATTCAGCGCAACATCATGTCTAAAATGGCTTTAGGTCTGTAAGAGGAAGAAGAAAAATGGATTTTCAGTATTCAGAAGAACAAACGCTTCTTGCCGACAGTGTCAAGCGCCTGATCAGCGACAACTACGATTTTGAGGCTCGCAAAAAAGTCATCGCCAGTTCGAGTGGTATGAGTGAGCAGGTGTGGGGTCAAATGGCTGAAATGGGCTTGCTGTCCTTACCTTTCAGTGAGGCTGACGGGGGGTTTGCAGCGGGTGCAATGGGCATGCTGCCCACGATGAAGGCCTTGGGAGAGGGCCTTTTGCTTGAACCCTATTTGCAAAGTGTGGCCCTGGCCGGTCGCTTGGTTGAAAAGCTAGGGAGCGCGGCGCAAAAGAAAATGATTCTGCCTGCGGTGATGGATGGGTCTATGAAATTGGCCTTAGCCTATTCAGAGTCTCAGTCGCGCTACGACATCGCTGATGTTCAAGCCACCGCCCAAGCCGACGGCGTTGGCTACGTGTTGAGCGGCGAAAAGATTATGGTGATCCATGGTCCGCATGCCGATCATTTTGTCGTTAGCGCAAGAACCTCCGGCGCGTCCACCGATCCAAAAGGAATGAGCCTTTTTGTCGTTGCTGCCACTGCTCCTGGCGTCTCGCTCAAAACGGAGCGCACTGTGGATAATCAACGTTCGGCCGACGTGTCGTTCAACAATGTCAAACTGGGAGCCGATGCTCTGTTAGGTAAACCTGGAGAAGGTTTCGAGGCTTTGGACGAAGCGATTGATTTTGCCAGCGTTTTACTCTGCGGCGAAGGTGTGGGCGCGATGGATGCTGCCAATGCCATGACTCTGGAATACCTCAAGAACCGCAAACAGTTCGGTGTGAACATTGGTAGTTTCCAGGTGCTACAGCATCGCATGGTCGACATGACCATTGTGACTCGGCAAGCCGACTCGCTGAGCCTTTTAGCCGCAAACGCGGTTGACCAGTATTCCCGTGGGGAAATCACGGCGCGTGAGCGTCGCCATACTGTCGCGGCCGCTCGCGTGAAGCTTGCCGACGCCTGCCGCCAAGTGGGTCAG
Source organism: Betaproteobacteria bacterium (assembly GCA_031421635.1). Taxonomy (GTDB): domain Bacteria; phylum Pseudomonadota; class Gammaproteobacteria; order Burkholderiales; family Burkholderiaceae_E; genus JAPOKJ01. The sequence continues at coordinate 19,870 of JANOPA010000004.1, forward strand.
GAAGCCATTCAATTACACGGCGGTATGGGAATGACCCAGGAGATGAAGGTGAGTCATACCTTCAAGCGCTTGACGATGATCTCCCAGGCATTCGGTGATGCGGACCATTTTTTGGAGCGGTTCGCAACGAACGATTGATTAAATTGAAAACAGCACCCGCTGTTTTCACCGTGATTCTCCTGGGGACCTACTATTTAAAGATGCTTTGCTCAAAGTCATAAACGGAATCGAATCCCATCAAGCTGGTGAGTGATTTAAATTCAGCGTGAGGCAAGGGTAGGGTGACGCCATCCTGGCCAGGAAGCATGGCGGCGTAGGTGCTTTGCATCGCTTTCACGACGGTGAGAAGGCTGGTGACGGGATAAATCGCCAAGCGATATCCGATCTCTAGAAGTTGAGTACGAGGCAAGACGGGCGTGCGTCCGCCTTCGACACAATTAACCAACATCGGTTTTCCTAGTTCGTGACCTAAGGCTCCGATGGCACGCATTTCGGCCTCGGTTTCCGGCGACTCGACAAAAAGCACGTCGGCCCCGGCTGCTGCAAAGGCACGGGCACGATCTAGAGCAGCGTCCAGGCCGAGTGTCGTGCGAGCATCGGTGCGGGCCACAATCAGAAAATTAGGGTCTTGCTTCGCGGCCACTGCGGCGCGAATCTTGAGGAGAGCATCTTCTAAGGCAATGACCCGTCTGCCCAGGGTATGGCCACATTTTTTTGGGAATTCCTGATCTTCCAACTGAATTCCTGCGGCGCCGGCCGCTTCGTAACCACGCACTGCTTGGTGAACATTCAGAGGCCCCCCATAACCCGTGTCGCCATCACAAATGATGGGTAGGTGGCTATTGGCACAGAGGCGCTGCACAATCGCTAACATTTCCGTGTACGAAGCAATGCCAGCATCAGGTAAGCCATAGGCTGACGCTACACTGCCGAAGCCGGTCATATACAGGCAGTCGAATTCGAAACTGCTGGCGACTCGCGCAGACACCATGTCAAAAATACCCGGCGCGGCGGTCAGTCGGGTGGGGTCGTTCAGGCATTTACGAAGACTGGCTCGCTTGGCACTCGCGCTGATTTGTTGGCTAAGCACGGGGAAACTCAGCATTTGATTGGGCGCCGTAATGTTCTTGGGGTTTGTCATCGTGATCTTGCGAGAAACTTACTCAGGTTGGAATGAGTTCTTTGACACCGTCTGCCCCGACTTTGTTTTCAACGGTGACTGATTTCCCCCAACGACTGCTCAATCGCTCGGCAAGCAACCTAGCCAGTTGATCCGTACCGCCGCAAGCACCATAGGGCACGACGATTCGCACTCGCTTGTCGGGAAAGCTCTGGGCTCGGGCCGAACCCACCGGGCAAAGCGATAGTGCCGCCAATGATAAAGCGGTGAGCGAGAATGTAGAGAGTAACAAAGTAGACAGTGACAATGTAGAAAGTTTTAAGGTGGACAGTGGCTAAGTGGAACGAATAAAGCTGCGATTGTCCGAGCATCCATGGCGACCACTTGCCTCACGCGCGGACCATCGGCAGGTAAGTCTTGTCTTCTTGTTGGTCGCGCTCAAACTTGATAAATTCGTAATAACCACATTTGGATTTATTGGGGTATTCACGGCACACACTCGGACGACCTTCGTAGACCGTACAACGACGCTCGGTGGTATCGAAAAAGCGGCAGATGGTGCCGTAGACCTCATCCTTTTGTTGGCGCAAAATGCGCTCGGTTTTGTCGTACATGCGTGTGTACTTGCGAGCCACATCTTGGCTGGTCATGCCAAGGTGTTTGGCTAATCGATCTACATCGCTGTCTTTGACTTCAATGCGTGGATAGCTACAGCAGTAGCCGGGGCATTTGTTGCAATCATAAAAGACTTTGGGTGCAGGCGCCGGGGCGGACTTTAGGGCAGATTTTGAGTTGGCCATGAGCTTATTTTCGTTGAATCATCGTGAGCGCTTCTCGAACGCTCTGCGTATCTTAATGGATCGATAGATTTTAACGCCTTCAATCCAACGCGTGGGGAAATACCGTCGATGTGATCTGCAATGAGTTGTGCGGCGAGGTGTGCCCACAACAGACCGCGCGAACCCAAGGCAGTGGCCAGATAGAGCTGGGCCTGATGGCGTGAGCGATTCTGTAGTGGCCCGATCAAGGGCATTCGATCTCGCACCGAGCAGCGCCTACCGGGATAAGCAGCGATTTTTTTAAAGGAGCGCAGCGCGTCGCCCGTGAGCGCACGCGCACCCTCAATTAATGATTGCCACTGAGCTTCCTCAGAAGGCGCGAACTGGCTCGCATCAAAGTAGCTCGACCCGATCAGCCAGCGCGAATTACTCTGAGACTGAAGGCTGACGGGGCCGCCAAGGATGGCGAGATCTTTGGGCTGATGCGGGCCCGACCTGCACGGTGCATTCAGATCGACGCGGGGCACTGCACGGTCGGCCGAAGTCATCGTGAAGCTGTTACCAGAATAGACTTTCCAGGACGAAGCGAGAACGATGTCTGCATGGGGCGGGTAGGCCGCGAACAATGGCGGTGTGCCTTGCCCTGTGGCCACGATCAGGGTCTGAAATTGTCGGGTTAATAAACTCAAGTCCGGGTGCTGGGCAAGGCGTAAGTTCAAACGTTGCGGTGTTTTTCTAGCAAGGCGAAGAACGTGCTCGCGTAATGTGTCCACCTCGAGATGAGCTCCTAGTGCAGTCCACAGGCCACCCAAGCCGCGCTTACCTGCGGGGATAGTCTCAGAGTCGCGCAAGCCCGCCGCTTGATCAAATCTGTTCCATAGACACTTCGCTTGGGTCGGATTTAAAAACTGCAGTAGCTTAGCGTCGAGACCAAGCTGCGCCACTAAGGACTCTTGTTCCCATGCCTCCTGAGCAGTACGTGCAGCTCGAAAGCGACCGGGAACTTTCAGCAAAGCGGCATAGGGGCTATCAGCCAGAAGTTGCAGGCTATATTGAGTCAGCAGACTCAGGCTGTTCGCATCTTTCGCGAACTGAGGGTAAGTGGCAAGTAGGGGTTGTCGCGACCCCTGGCCAAGAAGCTCGCTACTCGCCTCAAACAAGTCAACGCTATGTCCGCGCTTGAGAAGCTCAAGAGCCAGAGTGACCCCTGCAATGCCAGCGCCAAGTACCGCGATTCTATCGAGAGGGTCCTTTGGCACTGGATTTTGATTTGGAGTCATGCCCTGCCAGCGCATGCGTACCCGATCTTCAACGCTACTGCGCCGATCTATATCCCGCGAGGTCAAGACCGATGGGTTTGATCGGTCTGATAGGGCTCTTCCCATCGGCAATCCTGGCACGCT
>JANOPA010000005.1:0-6299 GCA_031421635.1 Betaproteobacteria bacterium
CTCGGGACCGACCTTGAAAGCACTTGCCTACCATGTGAACGAATCCGCGTCATAGATAGGGATGGCTTGGTAGTGCACATCAGAAAGTATCGTCTCACCAGACATGGTCGCGAGGAAGTTCTCAAGTTGCGTATTTCAGCCCATCGTAGACGGCATTTCAGCGTGATCGCGGACGGTCATTTCAGAGGATCGTAGACGGCGTTTCAAACTGATCGTGGACGCTGTTTCAGCGCGATCGCGGACGATTTGGGTTTTGTCGTGAGTGGTTTTGCACTCAGGCATTCTGGCCGGTTTTTAGGCGACCAGGATGCCCACCCTCAGGATCACGATGCGTCAGATTCGACAATGCCTTCGTCTGCACTATGAAGCGCAACTCAGTTATTCCCAGATCGCTCTGGCCACCGGCGTGGCCAAGACCACGGTGGGCAAGTTCATTCTTTTGGCCCGAGCCGCGGGTGTCGATTGGGCACTCGCGCAGACCCTGAGCGATGAGCAGATTGAGGCGCGGCTGTACAAACCGGCGGTGCCTCGGTCCAGCCGCCAGCTTGAGCCCGACTTCGCTTGGATTCATCAGGAGATGAAGCTGCCCGGGGTCACATTGATGCTGCTCTGGGAGGAGTATCAGAAGAGTTCTGAGCTGGCTTACAAGTACACCAGCTTTTGCGTGAAGTATCGCGAGTGGACACTGTCGCTTAAGCGTTCGATGCGTCAGATTCATGTGGCCGGTGAGCGTTTGTTTGTCGACTACGCAGGCCAGACCATGCCGATCATTGATCCGGTCACCGGCGAGATTCAGCGGGCCCAGATCTTCGTGGCGGTGCTGGGAGCCTCTAATTACACCTACGCCTGTGCCACGCTCACCCAAACGACGGCCGATTGGGTCGGCTCGATCATGAACGCCCTGGAGTTTATCGGCGGCGTGCCTAAGCTGATCGTGCCCGATCAACCCCGGGCGCTCATTGCCCGGCCCGACCGCTACGAGCCCGAAGTCAATCGCCTGGTGGAAGAGTTCAGTGATCATTACGGGGTCACGGTCTTGCCCGCACGACCGGCGCACCCTCGAGACAAGCCCAAGGTCGAAGTCGGCGTGCAAGTGGTGGAGCGCTGGATTCTGGCACGGCTGCGCCACAGGCGCATGTTTAGCTTGGCCGAGTTGAACGCCGCCATTGCGCAACTCCTGGTGGAACTGAACTCCCGAGCCTTCAAGAAGTTGCCGGGGTGCAGAAGCAGCGCCTTCGAGGCGCTGGATCGACCCATCCTGCAGCCACTGCCCATCACTAGAATGCCCATCGCCCAGTTCAAGCGCGCCCGGGTCAACATCGATTACCACGTCGAACTCGACGGCCACTATTACAGTGTGCCTCACCGCTTGGTGCGTGCAGAAGTCGAACTACGCATTACCGCGACCATGGTGGAAGTGTTGGCCGCTCGCCGCCGAGTGGCGATTCATGCCTACAGCGCCAAGCGGGGTGACTTCACCACCCTTGGCGACCATATGCCCGCCTCCCACCGGGCTCACCGCGACTGGACGCCCGCCAAGCTGATCGCCTGGGGCGAGAGAATCGGCATGGCCTGCGCCACGGTGGTTCGTTGGCAAATGGAGCATCGTCGCCACCCCGAGCAAGGTTACCGTTCCTGCCTCGGCTTACTCAGCCTTAGCCGCCAATACGGACACCCACGATTGGAAGCGGCCTGTGTTCGAGCCTTGGCGATTCGCTCGCTCACCTACCGAAGTATCCACTCGATTCTGAAGGCGGGCCTGGATCGGCAAACCGTCGCAACGTCATCGCCGTCGTCTGCCATGCCCGAGCACGCCAATGTGCGCGGACCCAGCTATTACCACTGACCCATCAACAGTTTATGACCCACACCCTTAAGGAGAATTGCATTGCTCAACGAACACACCCTCGACCAACTGCGCAGCTTGCGCTTGGACGGTCTCATTCAAGCCCTGACTGATCAAGCCACCATCCCCGCAGTAGCCACGATGAGCTTCCAGGAGCGGCTCGCCTTACTGGTGCAACGCGAAGTCGATTGGCGCGACGGCAAGCGCTTGGCCAGGCTTCTGAAGGCCGCCAAGCTCAAGTCCTCCAGCGCCTGCATTGAGGACATCGATTGGCGCGCTTCGCGCGGCCTGGATCGCAACCTCGTCAACCAACTCACTTCAGGCGACTGGTTGCGCCACGCCCAGAATGTCCTGATCACGGGTTCCACCGGTGTCGGCAAGACTTGGCTTGCCTGCGCCTTGGCGCAACAAGCTGCTCGCTCTGGGTTTACCGTCCTTTATGTTCGTGCTCCAAGGCTCCTCGAAGAACTGCGAGTCGCCCACGGTGACGGCAGCTTCAGCCGACGATTGATTCAACTGGCGCGCATCGATCTGCTGGCCATCGACGACTTCGCCATCGCCCCCATCACCGCTCCTGAACGTAACGACCTATTAGAGCTTCTCGATGATCGCGTCGGCACCAAGGCCACCCTCATCACTAGCCAATTACCGGTAAGCTCCTGGCACGAATGGCTCGATGACCCAACTCTTGCCGACGCCATCCTGGACCGCATTGTTCATGCCGCCCACAAGATCACGCTCAAGGGAGAATCCATGCGACGCAAGCAGCCCAAACCATGATCAACAACCCCCATTTCAGCGGGATCGTGGACGATTCGGCTATCATTAACCTCTTCACTCACGGCTAACTCAGATCGTCCGCGATCAGACTGAAACGCCGTCTATGATCACGCTGTTCTCAGCGTCCGCGATCACTGAAATACGCATAAAGCCATTGCAAGTAGGGGTTCCGCGCCCAAACCGGCGGGCATTTCAAAAAATTGTCACGCCGAGTAAACCTTTAATTTACTTTGCTCAAGTGACGGGCCATGTGACAACATCTCCGCCGATTTCTGGCCGTTATTGGCCTGCCACGCCAACGACCGTTCGAGTGACACCCGACGTAACCCGTTGATTTTCATAGCTCTGAAATTTTCGCCGATTTGGGGGCAGACCCCAAATTAAGTAGCCTCTTTCGTAGCCTCAAGCCGCAGATCGTTTTCTATGATCCATTTCTCAAGTTTTTCAAAAAGGCTAACCCAACGCTCGTATTCCTGCTTGAAGATTATTACTGTTGCCACAATCATTCCGGCGGGTTTCAGTGTTGTTTGCTCATCCCACATCACCGAATAGTGCGTGATGCGTGTTTCATAATCGATTTTGGAATAGCCATTACACGTACTGTCGAAATTTGGATGTGCACTCTCAGAAAGCATTTCATAAATTCCCCAGACACCAGGATAGCGACGATCCATTTTCTTCAAGACCGTGAGAATATTGATTGACTTGTACTTTGCCGCATCTAGCCGCTTTCCCAAAAGTAGCTGTCGCGTTATTGCATCAAACTTATGAAAATCTAATTTCCCAGATAACACTTCATCAAGTTGATCGTTCAAATAGACGAACATTCCAACGGTTTCAAGTGCACAGCGCGTAAGAATGCGGGCGCCTAAGATTTGCTTCGTCTCGTTTAGCTGATTCGCCTGTTGCGCAAGGTCAAATAGGCGCCAATGCAGCGCGTCTTTCAGAATGGCCGCGCGGAAAGGTGCTTTCCATTTATGAGCAACTTCTGACCGAGCAAATAATGCAGCGTGATCCAAACTTCTTGGTAAATTCTGGCGAAGCGTCTCAATTGCTTCAATGTCTGAATTGAACATGCCTAACAGTATATGAACGGACCGAACACCGCGAGATCCCAAAATCTGACATTTCTAAATAGCCACTACAGGAGTGCTGCGTTGATCGGGTCTTATGTCAATCTGAGGCGCAGTGACCTTGGCTTAGGAAAGCGTCTACGAAACACACCTACCCCATTATGCTGATAAAAATAACGCGCGCCAATCTCGCTGATTGCTATCATCATAACGGCAAGGCCCTCGGTCAGGGCCTGCAAGGGCCGCAAGTGCGCACCTTTGCTTAAGCCAGTTTGCCGACCGGCCCCTATCGGCCTCAGCTAGGTGCCTCGGCGGCACTCGAATGCAGTTGCCTAGCCGCTGAATGGTCGCAATCTGCGATGCGCTAGCTCTCGCGAGATACGCCATTGATCGTTAGCGAAACTGTGCGGTAAAGTCAACTTGATGCTAACGCCCAAAGAGTGAAGGCACAGCGATCTGAATTTTGTCAACACCAGTTTCGTATACGAACCCAAAATGACTTTCTATGCAAAGGACTCCATTCAGGATTGTTTGGATGCCAAAGCAAGTGGACGAAGTCGGAAGGCAATCGTTTACCATTTCGTCGTTATCGCAAGGAAATCCCATGACTAAACATGATTTTAAGAAGTTTGTAGAAGAGAAAGTCGCCGAGGCGAATGTGGAGCCAGTCAACTGGGATGAAAAAAAGAAATATTGGCTGGATATGCTTGAAAAATTGAACAATAAAATTGTGTTGTGGCTCGAGCCATATACATTGGACAAGAGCGTTCAGATTGAACGGAAGATGGTGCCGCTAGTTGAGGAGAATATCGGCGATTACCAAGCACCGTCGATCACCATTAAGATTGGCAATAGCAAAATCACATTAGAGCCAGTTGGCACATTGCTTTTTGGCGCGCGAGGTCGGGTCGATATGAAGGGGCCAAAAGGCGTTGCACGGTTAGTTATCGTACCCAAGAATTCCGTTGAGCCTCGTATACGCGTCGAGGTTCTGTCGCCTGGTCAGAAATCGAAAGCCTCAGATGTTCCGCCAGATAGTGAGTGGGTGTGGAAATTTTCTACACCTCCTCCAAAAATACTTTATACAGATTTGACTGATGAGTCGTTCCTTGACGCCCTTTTGGGGGTAGCCAATGGGCGAGAGAGTTAGCTTTTCTGGTCGGAGCCTTGATCTGGTCCAGATTGCTAAACATCATGAATGTTGTTACGAAGCATTACATGAATTCTTTTCAACAGCGTCACCAAGCTTCGTCAACAGGTACCTAGGAAAATCGCGGTCAGATCTAGAATCTGAGCTCAAGTTCAGTCTAGATGAATTAGATAGAAGCAGTGCCTTCAATGTCTTGGCCGCGATTGAAGCGTCGCTCCGCACAGATTACCTTACCCGAGTCTACGGTCGAAAGAAGGGGAGGTTGTCCCGTTCCTTTCGTAAGCTTTATGGATCCAAAAAGGCAAGCGCGGCACTGGACAGAGACATCCTTCTAGCATGGGTTAATGATGGTGGATTACCGAATCGGGTCTACACGGCTTTGCTTAAAGCATTTGGATACCGGCACTGGCTGGCGCATGGTAGATATTGGGTGCCTCATCAAAATTACGACTATTTTAGTGTTTCTGTAATCGCCCAAGAATTGTTCCAAGTCATGGATGAGGCTGCGAGTTGAACAGTTGTGTCTCTGACGACGCGTGCCGAATAAATTCCAAGCTACGCCGCGCGTCGTTTGTCCGGTGCGGCGCGGTCATGTCCCGACGCGCTACGCAAGATTTCTGCCCACCGCCAACCAATAGCGCTGGGATCGGCTTTGATTTATAGTACTGATAAAATATGTTATCGGTAGCATTAACACGATGGGGGCGCGTCATCTCTTGATCTCAGACTTCCTTGGTGGATCGCCTCTCCCTCGGGCAGCCTTCGGTCTTCACCCCCATAGTGACGCGACCTCGAACCACACGCTTTCTACAACGCTGAGCATATTAGTTGCCATGACTACCTCCAGATTAAAGTCGATGTGAACCGTCAAAAACACAGAGAGTGAAACAACCAGGCTGCCCAAGAAGCCAGCAATAACCGCCGCCGATGCCTGAACTTGTGTCAAGCCTTAAACCAATTGGAGCGTAACAGATGAATAATGCCCTCGCCAAGCAATCCGGACGTGCGTTGACCTTACCGGAGTTTCAAGGGCTGTCCGCCATGCCCGCTGAACTTGAATGGTTCGCCAATCTGCCTCAAGGCCAAACCCGGCGTGCCTACCAGGTTGATCTTCAGCAGTTCATGAGCTTTGTGGGCATTGCTCAGCCTGAGGAGTTTCGTCAAGTCACGCGTGCCCACGTTCTGGCTTGGCGCCAGGATCTCGAAAACCAGGCCCTGGCCCCCGCCACGATTCGCCGCAAGCTCGCCGCCCTCTCCTCGTTGTTCGAACACTTGTGTGACAGCAACAGCGTCACTCATAATCCGGTCAAAGGCGTGCGCCGCCCGGTCGCGGAAACCACCGAAGGAAAGACCCCTGCCCTGTCTGATACTCAAGTGCGCCAACTCCTAGAGCTTCCCGATGTCTCAACCCTCAAGGGCCTGCGTGATCGCGCTATCCTTTCCGTCTTGG
>JANOPA010000006.1:0-2425 GCA_031421635.1 Betaproteobacteria bacterium
TGACCGTCTTCAACTCCAAGAATTATTGAGCCGCCAACACCGTTAGCGAAGCAAACGCAGTCTTTAGCGAGTTCGTCAAAATTTGCGCTCTTGCCCAACACCAAACGCAATGATTTGTAGTCGATCTGCTGGCCTTCGAGCATCGCCGTGATCTAGCTGACTAAATATCCAGTCTCGCCACCAAAGCATTCTGCTCAATAAACGCCCTCCTAGGCTCAACATCATCCCCCATCAAAGTAGTAAAGATCTGATCCGCAGCAATCGCATCCTCAATCTGAACCTTGAGCAAGGTGCGCACCGATGAGTCCATCGTAGTATCCCAAAGCTGCGAAGCATTCATCTCGCCCAACCCCTTGTAACGCTGGCGGCCCACACCACGCTCGGCATCGGCCAGTAGCCAACGCATGGCTGTGCGGAAGTTGCTCACGCTTTGTGATTTAGCTTTATCGCCTTCGCCGCGACGGATCTCGGCACCTGCGCCGAGTAGGCCTAGGGTGGTATCGGCCGACTCTCGCAAGGCCTTGTAGTCCGCCGACATTAAAAAGTCGGCATCAATGAAGGTGAACTTGTAGTTGCCGTGGATGTGGCGGGAGATTTGTAGGCGCCAGAGTTCTTTGGCATCGTCGTACTGCACGGTGACGACGGGTGTTTGCGAGGCCACGCCGGTCATTTTTTTCATGCCTTCGTGCAGGGCGGCGGCACTGGTGGTGCTGGTGGCTTCATTGCTGAGGTCGATGGTGACACCGTCCAGTATTGCGCGCATGGCATCGGGTTCGATCATCCTTGTGAGGCGCTCGATCACGGCTTCGGCGATCAGGAACTTTCTGGCCAGCTCACCCAGGGCTTCGCCGACGATGGGCATGGCATCGGTGCCGGGGACGAGCTGTGCGGTATTCAGGGCCAGGCGCAGCATGTACTGGTTGAGCTCTTGGTCGTCTTTAAGATAACGCTCGTCTTTGCCGTGCTTCACTTTATAAAGCGGTGGCTGGGCGATGTACACATAGCCGCGCTCAATCAGTTCGGGCATTTGGCGGAACAGGAGCGTGAGGAGTAGCGTTCTGATGTGGCTTCCGTCGACGTCGGCATCGGTCATGAGGATGATGCGGTGATAGCGGATTTTGTCGGCGTTGAATTCTGGGCCGATGCTGGTGCCCAGGGCCGTGATGAAGGTCGCGATTTGCTCGCTGGTGATGAGCTTGTCGAATCGGGCTTTTTCAACGTTGAGCACTTTGCCGCGTAGCGGCAGGATGGCTTGAAACTTACGGTCGCGGCCCTGCTTGGCGGAGCCTCCGGCGGAGTCTCCCTCGACGATGAAGATCTCGCATTTGGCGGGGTCTTTTTCTTGGCAGTCGGCGAGTTTGCCGGGTAGGCCTACGCCATCTAACAGGCCTTTGCGGCGGGTCATGTCGCGGGCTTTGCGGGCGGCCTCGCGGGCTCTGGCGGCATCGATGATTTTGCCGACGATAATTTTTGCATCGGCGGGACGCTCTTGCAGAAAGTCCTCAAGGGCCTTGGCGACAATTTCTTCGACCGGTGCGCGTACTTCGCTGGACACCAATTTATCTTTGGTTTGCGAGGAGAACTTGGGCTCGGGCACTTTGACGGAGAGCACGCAGGCCAGTCCCTCACGCATGTCGTCACCGGTGGTTTCGACCTTGGCTTTTTTAGCGGCTTCGCTTACTTCGATGTATTTGTTGATGACGCGGGTCATCGCAGCGCGCATGCCGGTGAGGTGCGTGCCCCCGTCGCGCTGAGGGATGTTATTGGTGAAACACAGCACTTGCTCGTTGTAGGTGTCGCTCCATTGCATGGCGACTTCCACCGTAATCTCTAAGCCAGCATCATTGAGTTTGGAGCCAGTGGCGTAGAAAATATTGGGATGAATGACACTCTTGGCTTTGTTGATGTATTCCACGAAGCCTTTGATGCCGCCCGCAAAGGCGAAGTCTTCTTCTTTGCCGTTGCGCTGATCGACCAGTTTGATCTTCACGCCGTTGTTCAGGAAACTGAGTTCGCGCAGGCGCTTGGCGAGAATGTCGTAATGAAATTCAATACCGGTGAAGATTTCTTCATCGGGCATGAAGTGAATTTCGGTGCCACGCTTGTCGGTGGTGCCGGTCACTTGCATGGGCGAGACTTCAACGCCGTCGATCAGTTCAATCACGCGGTTTTGAGGAATACCTTTCTCAAAATTCATGGTGTACACCTTGCCGTCGCGCTTGACGACCATGCGTAACCATTTCGAGAGGCCATTCACGCAAGACACCCCCACGCCGTGTAGGCCACCCGAGACTTTGTAGCTGTTCTGGTTGAACTTGCCACCGGCATGGAGTTCGGTCAACGCGATCTCAGCAGCGGAGCGTTTGGGCTCGTGCTTGTCATCCATCTTCAGGCCGGTGGGGATGCCGCGACCATTGTCGGTCAC
>JANOPA010000007.1:0-75863 GCA_031421635.1 Betaproteobacteria bacterium
CAATATTGCCAATAGCAACGCTCAGGACGATATCGTGATCTTGGCGGCCAATGGAAGCTATACCCTGACGGCCCGAGATAATGCACTCAACGGCCTTCCCCAAATCGGCCCCGACGCGGGCCATACTCTGATCATCAACGGCAAAAAGCAAGTGCTGCGCTTGATACCTTCCGGTATGATGCGCCCGGAAGTCACCTGCTTCATTGGTAATGGTGTCGTACTCTCTCCGGAAGCACTGCTGAGCGAAATCGAGGAACTTGAGGGCGTCGGTGTGTCGGTTCGCCCGCGCCTGCGGATTTCAGAGTCTTGCCCACTCATCCTCCCCTATCATGTGGCCCTCGATCAGGCCCGAGAGGCCAAGCGTGGCGAAGCAAAGATCGGCACAACCGGCCGCGGTATTGGGCCCGCCTATGAAGATAAAGTCGCGCGTCGCGCTATTCGACTTGGTGATTTATTCAATCCGGCCGGTTTCCGTAACAAGCTCGAAGAGGTTTTGGATTTTCACAATTTTGTGTTGACTCAATATTTGAAGGCACCTGCGATTTCGGTCAACGAAGTCTATGAGGCCACGCTTTTGCGGGGCGAGAAAATCAAGCCGATGATGACCGATGTCTCGACTGAATTGGCAAGCTTTATCGCGCGCGGCGAATCGATTCTCTTTGAAGGCGCCCAGGGAGCCTTGTTGGATGTTGATCATGGCACCTATCCGTTTGTCACGAGCTCCAATTGTGTATCAGGTGCAGCCGCCGCAGGCAGCGGCGTGGCTCCCCAGCAATTGCACTATGTGCTGGGCATTGTGAAGGCCTATACGACTCGTGTTGGGTCGGGTCCGTTTCCGACGGAGCTTTTCGATGAGGTCGGCGCTCAAATTGCGAAAGTCGGAAAAGAGTTTGGGGCGGTTACGGGTCGAGCTCGTCGAGTGGGTTGGTTTGATGGGCCGGCCCTGCGCCGAAGTATTCAGATCAATGGGGTCAATGGCCTTGCCATGATGAAGTTAGACGTGCTTGACGGCTTAGCGCTGGTGAAGTTGTGTGTGGCCTATGAGCTTGATGGCAAGCGTATCGACATGCTACCGACCGGCGCTGACTCGGCAACTCGCTGCAAGCCGATCTTCGAAGAAATGCCGGGCTGGACCGAAACCACGTTTGGGGTGACTGACTTTGCGCGCCTTCCTGCCAATGCTCGAAGTTACTTGAATCGTCTCGAGCAAGTGGCGGGTTGCCGCATTGATATCGTTTCGACCGGGCCAGATCGAAGTGAGACCATTGTTTTGCATGATCCTATGGTGGTCTAGGATGGACTTGTCGCCTTTCCAATCGATTCAAATTTTACTATATGAGCGCTAGGAGTTTGAAGTGAAAGATCTCTACGTGTCCTGGGACGAGTACCACCGCTCCGTTGAAAAACTTGCCCTCAAAGTTTATGATTCAGGTTGGCATTTTGATGCGGTTGTTTGCCTCGCCCGTGGAGGATTGCGCATTGGAGACGTTTTTTCACGTTTGTTCGATAAGCCTCTTGGCGTGCTATTCACCAGTTCCTATCGGGAAGAGGCTGGCACAATGCAGAGCAAATTGATTATCGGCGACGCCCTGGCCTCAGCCACAGCTTTACCGGGGCCTAACTGGTTATTGGTAGACGATCTCGTGGACTCTGGTGCAACCTTGGTCGAGGTGCTACCCGCTATGCAGGCGCGCTATAGCCAGTTGAAGCAAATGAAATCTGCGGTGATTTGGCGCAAAGGAGCTTCAGTGGCTGAGCCAGATTTTTACCTGGAGCATTTGCCAAGCAACCCTTGGATTCACCAACCCTTCGAAGAATATGACAATATCGGACCTTCTGCCCTAAGGGCTCGATATGGTCAATGAAGGTGTGTCTTTCTCGGATGCCATGGTGCCCAGAAGAGGACTCGAACCTCCACAGTGTTGCCACCGCTAGGACCTGAACCTAGTGCGTCTACCAATTTCGCCATCTGGGCATGTGCGAACCATTCACCGAGGCGCGAAGTTTAATGCTCCTATCAAAAAAGTCAAATAACCGGGTACCGTTTCTTCAATGAACCAAAAACGCTGGAATCCACCTGGCCGAGAAGAGATTCTCGAAGTGCTGCGTGCGGCCGCTTTGCCGCTCAGTCCTGTCCAGCTGGGCGAACACTTCGGGCTAAGTGGCGAGCAATACGAGGTTCTTAACCGCCGCGTCAATGCCATGGAGCGCGACGGACAGCTTATGCCAAATCGTAAAGGCGTTCTGCTTCTGGCCAGTAAATTAGAGCTCATTGCCGGGCGCGTTCAAGGCCATCGCGATGGCTTCGGCTTTCTCATTCCCGATCACGGTGGGCAAGATTTATTCCTGTCCACTCGCGAAATGCAGAAAGTGATGCATGGTGATCGAGTTCTGGTGAAACATATTGGTGAGGACTCGCGAGGTCGACCCGAGGGTCGCATTATTGAGGTGACCGAGCGGATCAATCGTAAAATTGTGGGCCGATTCCTGAACGAGCGTGGCATCACGATCGTCGCGCCAGAGGATCAGCGCATTAAGCACGACATTCTTATCGCGCCGGGCGACAGCGCTGGGGCCGAGCATGGTCAGGTGGTCTCTTGCGAGATCACGGACCCCCCCTCTGGCCATAATCAACCCCTTGGGCGTGTCGTTGAAGTGCTGGGTGGGATTGATGACCCCGGTATGGAGATTGAAATTGCGGTTCGCAAATTTAACGTACCGCACGAGTTTTCGGATGCTGCAAAAGCCGAGGCCGAAAAATTCACCACCCTGCTCAAGCCGACTGACCTGAAGCACCGAGTCGATCTGCGTGATGTCGCCTTTGTGACCATTGATGGCGAAGATGCCCGCGACTTTGATGACGCTGTGTACTGTGAACCCATCTCTACCACGGTAGGACGAAAGAAAACCGAGGGCTATAGACTTCTGGTCGCGATTGCCGACGTCGCACATTACGTGCAGACCGGTACCGCAATTGATGACGATGCTGGCGCTCGCTCAACCTCTGTGTACTTTCCCCGTCGCGTCATTCCAATGTTGCCTGAAGTGTTGTCGAATGGCCTATGCTCGCTCAACCCGCAGGTTGATCGGCTAGTCCTGGTCTGCGATATGGTGATCGACGCGTCCGGAGCGACCAGCGCATATCAATTTTTTGAAGCGGTGATTCATTCTGCCGCTCGCCTGACCTATAACCAAGTTTGGGCGAGCCTTTCAAACGATCCTGCTGCTCCTAAATTACCTGAGATCAAACCCCATCTTCTTCACTTGCATGACCTCTTCAGGACACTAAGCAAGGCCAGAGAGATTCGTGGTGCCTTAGATTTCGATACGGTTGAAACTAAAATTGTGTGCGATCAAGCGGGCCGTATTGAAAAGATCATTCCTTCAATGCGCAATGACGCTCACAAGCTGATCGAAGAGGCCATGTTGGCTGCCAACGTGTGCGCTGCCGATTACCTGCACCGAAATGAGCATCCTGGCCTATACCGGGTGCATGAAGGACCGACACCAGAAAAGCTTGTGAAGCTTAGGACCTTCTTGAAATCGCTTGGGCTTGGTTTGGGAGGAGGCGATGATCCTTCTCCCTTGGACTATGCACGCCTGACCGAACCTGTGCGCGCCCGCCCGGATGCTAGTTTGATCCAAACCATGATGCTTCGTTCCATGCAGCAGGCGATTTATACGCCAGACAATAGCGGGCATTTTGGCTTAGCTTACGCCCATTACGCGCATTTCACCTCACCGATTCGGCGCTATCCTGATCTCTTGACCCACCGAGCGATCAAGGCCATTTTGCATGGCAAGAAGTATCACCCTTACGACCCCAGTTTAGCTGAGGGCCAGCGTAGCCTGCCACCTAAGAAAGGCCACGATATCAATGCGTGGCGTGCCTGGGGAGTGCAATGTTCCGGCCACGAACGACGTGCCGACGAAGCCTCGCGCGATGTTGAGGCCTGGCTGAAATGTCAGTTTATGCGTGAACGGGTCGGTGAGCAGTATGCGGGCAAAGTGACCGGCGTTGCTGCTTTCGGCTTGTTTGTCACCTTGGATCAGCTTTACGTGGAAGGCTTGGTACACGTATCTGAGTTAGGTAGCGAGTATTTTCAGTACAGCGATACTTCCCACGAATTGCGCGGTGAGCGAACGGGTCAGCGATACCGCTTAACCGATCCCATTGAGATTCAAGTGCAAAGGGTTGACCTCGAAACTCGCCGTATTGAGTTTCGACTCGTGCAACGAGCGACCCAAAAAGGAGTCATCCAGGCGGTGACTCGTGAAGTTGCTCGGGATCAAGGCTTTCCCAATCATCGTGGGGCCTTGAAGACGGCTGCCAAGCCAAAACCTTCCAAGGTTCAGAAGGCAAGTTTATTGGGTGGTGGTCAATCCAGTGTCAAAGCTGACGAGGAGACTGAGGCCTTAACAGCGTCGACCAATAGAAAGTCACTCTCCGTTAAACCCATCAAAAAATCGGCGCTTAAGGCTACTATAAAAGGCTCCTCCAACGGACCTTCAAAAAGTACCAAACGTCGCCGCAAAAAGTAGAGCAAGATGCAAATTTTCGGTTTTCATTCAGTCATGTCGCGCTTAAGGCGTAGTCCAAGTTCCGTGTTGGAGCTATATCTCGATGAGGCGCGTACGGACCCAAGGGCGAAAGATGTCATCAAACTTTGCAAGGAATTAAGCATGCATGTGATGCTGGTTCCCAGTGCTCGGATTGACAAGATATGCCCTGGCCGCAAACATCAGGGCGTTGTGGCCAAGGTTGAGATCGCTGCGGCAAGCCTGAGCCTGCCAGACCTGCTCGATGACCTGCGCGACAAGCCGAGTCTCTTACTGGTGTTGGACGGCGTCACTGACCCTCGTAATCTTGGAGCTTGTATGCGCGCCGCAGACGGTGCAGGTGCCCAAGCTGTGATCGCTCCGAAAGATCATGCCTGTGCTTTGACCGAGATGGCCATTCAAACTTCGAGTGGTGCGGCCGATAGCCTGCCCTACATCATGGTGACGAATCTTGGGCGTGCATTGGACGACATCCAGGAGGCTGGCATCTGGTGTTATGGCGCGGCCGATGAAGCTGAGAAAAGTCTCTACGAAGTGGAGCTTGCGAATTCGGTGGCCTGGGTTCTTGGTGCCGAGGGGAGCGGCATGCGCCGACTCACGCGTGAACGTTGCGACGAATTGGTGAAAATTCCTATGCTGGGTTCCGTTTCGAGCTTGAATGTGTCCGTGGCCACGGGGGTCGTGATGTACGAAACGGTCAGGCAGAGGATGATGAAAGCTTAGTCTGTTCAAGCACTCAACCGCGCATGAGCTAACCAGGTACCAAACCTCTCGTTTTGACTGCCCGCTGTTGCTCTCTAAATATCCACGGCGCGAGAGGGCTTGGATTGGCCCATAGCCCGAGGTTTGCGGAGCGCGCTTTTTCCTCTGCAAGGGCGTAGATCTGTCGATCCTCTACGGCTTGATCTTTGACGTAGCGCTTGAAATGCCAGGCTAAACCTTGTTCGAGAAGGCGTAAGGAAACGTCACCAGAATACTGACCGGATTCAAGCTGAACTTTGCTCACTAGGCGTTTATAGTTGTCGATTTTGAGGACATCAATCCTGACCAACTGGTTGGCGGTCCATTGGCGCAGGGCTTGTCGGGCCTGGTCAGAGAAATCCTGTGATCGCTCTGGAGCGTCGATGCCTGAAAGTCGAACGCTGTACTGCTGGCCCTCATGCTGAAACTCGAAGGTGTCCCCGTCAAACACCTTGGTGACCTTGACCTCAACGACGGTGCCCACCTTAGGCGTTTCACCTAATTTGAGACCAGGTGTTCCGTGACGATGTTGCGGCGAGCCGAAAGGATCGGACAGTCGGCTTTCACCGATACATCCGGTTAAACCAAGGTAAACGCTTGTCAATAACCCCCAAGCTAACAGGACCGATCTGAGCTTTTGGTGAACGAGCGACGCTTGTTTTTTAACCATACCTATTCAAGCCCTTCAATTTTTTTTGCGAGATCGCTCAGGGCTTGAGCTAACAACTCCAGCGGAATTAGAAGTGATTCGTCCTGATTGCGCCGTCTCAACTCCTCCAGCATCAGCACTGCTACGCTGGCGGGCTGCATTAGATCATGGCGAAGCTGACTGGCGGTTTGAATCACGGGTTCTCAAAACTAATTTAGGCGATCACGTTCGACTCCGCCCAAAGCGTATTCTAGTAAAGAAGCTCCACGCTTGGCGATAGTGCTAAAGGCTTAGTCCAAAAGTGATTGCGCAGAAATGTACGAAAAGGATGGTGCGTGATCAAAATGAGATCAACAAGATATCCGTCAGAGAGGCGAAATCGCCGATCAAAGCGTAAGCTCTCGGTAATGCTTGGCCTGCAAGAATAGAATAGCCAGGGAACGCTGTAAGAAGTAGCAAATAAACATAATCTCAGGCCGAGAGTCAACCGCTTAGCCGAATGAGGTCCAAGGAGTCAACAATGAATCGCAATAAGCTTTTGCTACTGATCGTTATCGTATTGGCCGTTATAGCCTTTTTCTTTTTTGATTTGCACCAGTATTTCACCCTGGAAGCCGTTAAAGCCCAGCGCCAAGGCTTAGTCGACCAGTTCCAGGCTAATCCCTTCAAAATCGCCTTTGCCTTCTTCCTGGTTTATGTCGCCGTCGCCGGTCTATCCTTGCCTGGGGCGCTCCTACTCACTTTACTGGGCGGTGCGATTTTCGGACTGTTTTGGGGCACGATCATTGTCTCTTTCGCGAGCAGCGTCGGTGCAACGCTCGCGTTTCTCGCCTCGCGTTTTATCTTGCGCGATTCGATCAAGGCAAAGTTTGGCGACAAGCTTGCCGCAATCGATGAGGGAGTGAGCAAAGAGGGCGCATTTTATTTGTTTAGTCTGCGTCTTATTCCGGCTTTTCCGTTCTTCATCGTCAACTTGATCATGGGTTTGACGTCGATGAAAACGACGACCTTCTATTGGGTCAGTCAAGTGGGCATGCTGCTCGGGACCATCATTTATGTCAATGTCGGCACACAATTGGCTGGCTTGTCGTCATTGAAAGGGATTTTAAATCCCGGGTTACTGATCTCCTTTGTGTTGCTTGGGCTCGCTCCATTGATTGCCAAGAAAATTATTGACATCCTTAAATCCCGGAAAATTTACGCGGCTTGGAAAAAGCCCTCAAGTTTTGATCGCAACATCGTCGTCATTGGCGGCGGAAGTGCGGGTTTGGTGACCTCTTTAATAGCTGCTGCGGTCAAGGCCAAGGTGACTCTCGTCGAAAAACATGAAATGGGCGGCGATTGTTTGAATACTGGCTGCGTGCCGTCTAAAGCCCTGATCAAATCGGCCAAATTGGTTGAACAGGCCAAGCACGCTGAGCACTATGGTCTCGAAAGGATCGATGTCAAGTTCGAGTTTGCCCAGGTAATGGAACGGGTTCAGAAGGTGATTCAAAAGATTGCGCCGCATGACTCCGTAGAGCGTTTCACCAGCCTTGGGGTTGACTGTCTACGCGGCGAAGCGAAAATTAAATCGCCCTGGGAGGTGGAGATTAAATTGCTTGATGAGCAGGGACGCCCCACTGGTAAAACTCAAGTCTTGACCACCAAGAACATCGTAATCGCAACCGGCGCTCGTCCTTTTGTGCCGCCTATTCCCGGAATTGACCAAGTCGGTTATTACACGTCCGACACGCTTTGGGGACTGCGTGAGCAACCGAAGCGGCTTTTGGTGCTCGGTGGCGGTCCTATTGGCTGTGAGCTGGCTCAGGCGTTCAATCGTTTGGGTTCTAAGGTCACTCAGGTAGAAATGGCGCCGCGCCTGATGATCCGTGAAGATAGCGATGTTTCCGACGAGGTTCTGAAACGATTTTTGGCCGAAGGCATCGACGTCAAAGTTGGGTTCAAGGCCGTCGAATTCAAACTCAATAACGGCGAAAAAACGTTGATCGCTGAGCGTACTGGGGCCAATGGCGCGCTTGAGCGTGTAGAGATTGGTTTTGATGCCGTATTGTGCGCCGTGGGACGCTCGGCACGGGTGAGTGGGTTTGGATTGGAAGATCTTAAAATCCCCCTGGCTAAGACAAAGACAATCGAAGTCAATGAATTTCTTGAAACCAATTACCCCAATATTTTTGTCGCGGGAGACGCCGCTGGCCCCTATCAATTCACTCATACGGCGGCTCACATGGCGTGGTATGCGGCGGTGAACGCTCTCTTTGGAAAGTTCAAAAAGTTTAAGGTCGACTATCGGGTCATTCCATGGTGCACCTTCACAGAACCAGAGGTTGCACGAGTTGGACTCAACGAACAAGATGCTCGGGCCAAAGGTATTGCCTACGAATCAACTATCTACCATATTGATGATCTTGACCGAGCCATCGCGGATGGCTCAGATTACGGATTTGTCAAAGTCCTCACCGTGCCTGGCAAGGACAAAATTCTCGGTGCCACGATTGTGGGTGAGCATGCCGGCGATTTGATCGCCGAATACGTCTCGGCCATGAAGCATGGTCTCGGCCTGAAAAAGATCCTCGGAACCATTCATATTTACCCGACCCTTGCAGAATCCAATAAGTACGCTGCGGGCGAGTGGCAAAAGGCCCACGCACCTCAAAAACTTCTGGCCTGGGTAGAAAAATTTCACGCCTGGGGTCGCGCTTAGCGCTCCATTCAATCGTTAAGAATTAAATTTGATTCAGGAAAGATCATGAAACGCAATTTTTTAAAGACTATTTTGGTAACTTCGGCCGCACTCAACTTCGGCTTGATGACCTTCTCGTCGCCCGTGCTCGCTCAGTCCGATCAGAGTTACGCAGCTTGGGATGCGCTACTCAAAAAGCATGTGAGCTGGAACCCTGCCGGGGTCGCTTCGTCGGTCAGCTATAAAGGATTTTTGGCGGATCGTGCCGCCTTCACTAAGGTGTTGGAAGAGTTCAGCGCCGTGACCAAGGCCCAATACGATGGTTTCAAAAAGGACGAGAGACTGGCCTTTTTGATCAATGCTTACAACGCCTACACGATTGAGCTGATACTCACCAAATATCCCGACTTGAAATCGATTCGGGATCTCGGCAGCCTCGTCCAAAAACCGTGGTCCAAAAAATTCTTCAAGCTTTTAGGCGAAGAGCGCACGCTGGATAATGTTGAGCATGACATGATTCGTGCCCCTGGTGCTTTTGATGAACCACGCATTCACATGGCGGTCGTATGCGCCTCGATTGGTTGTCCGGCCCTGCGACCGGAGGCGTTTACAGCCGTTAAGTTGGAAACGCAACTGGACGATTCAGTCAAGCGCTTTTTGCGTGATCGCACTCGCAACCGCGTAAATACTTCCAACACCAAGCTGGAAGTTTCGAAGATATTCGACTGGTACAAGGGCGATTTTGACAAGGGCTACAAAGGTATTTCCAGCCGGGAGGTGTTTTTTGCTCGTTACGCAGAGTCACTCAGTGATGATGCAACCGTGCGCCAGCAAATTAAGGATGGCAAGCTCGGTATTGCCCACCTTGACTACGATTGGAGCCTCAACGACAAGCGCTAGACCCTCTAAGTGCTCAGGTCGGAGCTTAATATAGTTGAGGGTTCTGTACTTGGTGTCGCAAGGTTTGAGTTCAGGGGCCCACGCACAAACTGTGGTGTTGTAAAGATGTCTTCCAGGGGAATTGCTTCGCCGGTGTGATTACCTTGGATGCGAGTGACTCCAAGCTCGATAAGACGATCATAAATTTCCTCGTTATGCACATGCTCGGCGATGGTTCGAACATTGAGCCGTTTGGCCACGCGGATGGTTGAAATGACAATTTCTTCGTCAATGGCGTTCGAGGTGAGGTTACGGATAAACGAGCCATCAATTTTGAGGTAATCAATCGGGAAGCGTTTTAAATATTCAAAGGTGGCCAGTCCTGTCCCAAAATCATCCAGCGCGATCCCAAAACCCATCGCTTTGAGTTCGTCAACCAAACGAGAAGCCGCGCTGGGGTTTCGAATGGCCTCGGATTCGGTAATCTCAAAGATAACTTTCTCCGGGGGGATACTGTGCAGAATCCTTTGTTCCCGAATATGCGAGGCGATAGTGCCATCGGACATGGTGAGCCCAGAAAGATTGATGCTGCATTTGTAGGTGCGCGCCAAGGCCTCCGGATTGTTACCCAGCCAGGAAAAAACTTTAGTAATCATGCCGCGATCCATGATCGGAGTCATTTGCGTTTGTACGGCCAAGGCCAAAAATTGTGGCGGTCGTACCAGGGTGCCGTCTTTATCTAGCAGACGAATCAGGGCCTCGTAGCTCACCATGCCAGGCGGAGCATCCGGGTCCATGATGGGTTGAGCATGCACTTTGAAACGGTGCTCACGGATCGCTTCCCGCAATTGCTCAATCTTGGTTTGGTAGGCCCGACGTGCGTCGATCATCGTCTGCGAGAGCGGTTCAACAAAGATTTGTGGGTCGCGAACACTCGCCGCAATGGCCTGTGCGTCGCCCAAGGAGAAGACACAGTCTTCGCTATTGACGGCGGTTTTGTCTTCGATGAGAAGACCGGCAACGGACACCTGCAAACGAATGCTGCCATTCTCGGTTCGAAACAATTGCCCAGAAAGTTGGCTATATACGGCTCTTGCAATTTGACGCACCTGAGCGAGAGAATCCGCCTCAATCAAAGCCGCGAAGCGACCGGCAGACATGCGCGCGGCTATCTTCCCGCTGGCGTGAGTTTGAAGCAAGGCGGCCGCGCTTTGTTCAAGCTGTAAGGCAGTTGTGGCACCACATAAATCGTTGAGCGGATCAAAATTCGTCAGATGCAGCCCAATGAGGCCATAGGCTGGCCGGTTCGGTCGCCCTAGGCGCTCGGTCAACTCCGCATGTAAGCCCCGGTCATTTAACAAGCCGGTGGACATATCTTGACGAGATTGGCGCCCGAGTTTCTCGAGGGCAAGTTTGCGATCGGTCACTGAGGCTTGAATAATTAACGCGGCCAAGGAGGCACACACGCCAATTGCAGTCATTTCGATATTCTTGTCAAAGCCGTCCAGTGAACCATTAACCAAGAAGCTACGCAGCGCTAATAGGCTGAACACTGTTAGCAAGAGACTGAATGCGGTGGTGCGGGTGTCACAACGTATGGCAATCCACACCGCAATAGGCATGGCCATGAGTCCTAATCCGTACGCTAGGTTGCGTTGGCCCAGGCCCACAAGAACCAGAGCCCCAGCAATCACGGCGCCCGTTGCCGCCATTGCGCTTAAGTCGATGCTCGCCGTCGCTTGTAGCCGATATTGCAAGTACACCAGGGGGCGGCTGGTAATTCGGGCCGAAGGCTCATTAAATTTCTCGTCGCGTTCGAAAAAACTGTTCACGACCGGCGAAATAAGAAGTGAGCCAAGCGAGTCGATAAGCCACCAACCAATTAATACCTCAACAGGATGAAGGAAAGAAGCGAGACCAAACCCTTCGCTTAAAAGCACCATCGCCAGGGCATTGATTGGGGCCACCACAAGAAGAGCGATACCGACGAACCGGATGACCCCTTCAAGATTCGATTCCACCGGTTTCCAATCGATGAGTCGTTTAAGGATTAGTACTCCGGCCCACGGACCCAGTGAGCTCAAGACTACGGTCGCTAGCGCGGCCCCCAATGGTGTGGGGCTGGATGAATAGGTAGCAAGAGCGGCCATTAAAGCACCGAGAGCAACCGGTGCAATCGACCAAGTGCCAAGTCGCCAAGCCAAGGCCATCGCCAAGCCAGAAGGCAACCAAATGACGAGCAACTCGGGGCGATTGACGCTGAGCATGTGCGCGGCCAAACAGGCAAGCGCCGTCAAGACGAAGATTTTAAGAGCGTGCGACCAGGAGATCGTCGGAGTAATCTGAGGCGTCGCCGAATCATGCGATGTGGGCTTGATGGCCTCAGATTTTTCTTGGGAAGACGATGTCATGAGATTTCTTAAAGGGGCGTCTTGACTATAACTCAAAAACGTTGTTTTCAAGCAGCCATGAGCTCCCGTAGCACGTAGGGCAGGATACCTCCGTTCAAGAAGTAGTCAACTTCAATCGGAGTGTCGATTCTTGACAACAATTGAATACGGCGAGAACTGCCATCCAGAGCCTTGACCGTCAAAGTTATTTCTTGTTGTGGAGCCAAATCAGAGGGTGTTTCAACGTTGAAAATTTCGTCGCCCCTGATGCCGAGCGATGGCCAAGAATCGCCCGGTTTAAATTGCAGGGGGAGAACCCCCATACCCACGAGATTCGAGCGATGGATGCGTTCAAAGCTGCGCGCGATCACCGCCTTTACACCTAGCAGTTGGGTGCCTTTGGCCGCCCAATCTCGCGACGATCCGGTGCCATACTCTTCGCCGCCAAACACGACTGTGGGCACCATTTGGGCTTGATAGCGCATGGCAGCATCGTAAATAAAGAGCTTTTCGCCGCTGGGCTGAAACAAGGTGAGCCCGCCTTCTTCTTGGGACCCATCCGGACGCTTAGGTAGCATCAGGTTTTTGATCCGAACGTTGGCGAAGGTACCTCGCATCATAATTTCATGATGCCCCCGACGGGAACCATAAGAGTTAAAGTCCGCCTTTGTGATGCCTTGTCTGATCAGCCATTGCCCCGCTGGACTCTGCTCCTGAATCGATCCGGCGGGCGATATATGGTCGGTCGTGATCGAGTCGCCAAAGAGGCCCAGGGCGCGCGCCCCCAAGATCGGTGCAGAAGCGTTTAATGGGTTCATCTCAAAACCCTCAAAAAATGGAGGTTTCGCGATATAGCTTGATGCTGGCCAAGTATAAACTTGCCCTGACACGCCTTGAATGTTCTCCCAAAGCTTGCCGGGTTCGGTCTTTATTTTCTCATAGTTGGCCTTGAACCCTCGACCATTCATCGCGTGTTTCATTAAGCGATGAATCTCTTCACTGCTCGGCCAAATGTCGCCGAGGAAAACGGCCTTGCCGCCGTTGCCGAGCCCGATCGGTTCAGTCATCAGATCCTTGGTTACGGTACCGGCTAAAGCGTAAGCCACCACAAGCGGTGGGGAGGCGAGGAAATTGGCCTTAAGGTTGGGATGGATGCGGGCCTCGAAATTGCGGTTTCCCGACAGCACGGCCGCACAAATCAGATCGTTCTCGATAATCGTGTCGTTAAGCGCCGGGGTGAGATCCCCGGCATTGCCAATGCAGGTTGTGCAGCCGTAGGCGGCCACATTGAATCCGAGTTTGGAGAGGTAGGGTAAGAGGCCTGCTTTTCCCAAATACTCGGTGACCATTCGCGAACCGGGAGCCAAGGAGGTTTTGATGTGTGGCCGGACCTTGAGTCCAGCCTCAACGGCTTTCTTAGCCAAAAGGCCCGCGGCCAGCATCACGCTTGGGTTCGAGGTATTGGTGCATGAGGTGATTGCAGCGATCAGGATATCGCCATTTTTCACCAATATTCCGTCTGAATTGGTATAGGAAGTTCCGAATTTTTCCGGTGCTTGATTAAAACCATTGTCCGCGGAGGAGGTGCTGAACAGGGTTTTGAATGCGCTCGAAAGGTGTGTGATTTCTATCCGGTCTTGCGGGCGCTTGGGACCCGCTAATGAGGGGGTAACCGAGCCTAAGTCCAAGCTCACGACTTGGCTAAAATCGATCTCGTTAGACCTTGGCACACCATACATATTCTGTGCCTTGAAGTAGCCTGCGAAAGCGTCGATCTCGGACGAGCTACGGCCCGTGCCTTCAAAGTATTCAATGGTTTTGTCGTCGACGGGGAAAAAGCCCATGGTGGCCCCATATTCTGGAGCCATATTGGCGATGGTGGCACGATCCGGCAAGGGAAGAGTGGCCGTGCCCTCGCCAAAAAATTCGACAAATTTGCCGACGACTTTGTGTTTACGTAGCAGTTCAGTGACGGTCAGCACTAAATCGGTGGCGGTGCAGCCTTCACGCAAGTGCCCAGTGAGCTCGAATCCGACCACATCTGGCGTAAGCATATAGACCGGTTGGCCAAGCATCGCGGCCTCCGCTTCAATGCCACCGACTCCCCAACCAACGACGCCGATGCCATTGATCATGGTGGTGTGGCTATCTGTTCCCACCAAGGTGTCAGGGTAAAACACGTCGTCCTTGGTTTTGTGAACACCCCGCGCAAGATACTCAAGATTTACCTGATGAACAATTCCGAAGCCGGGTGGCACGACGCCGAAAGTATCGAAAGCCTGCATGCCCCATTTCATAAATTGATAGCGCTCTTTGTTGCGGGAGAACTCCAATTTCATGTTCAAATCGAGCGAGTCTTTAGTGCCAAAATGATCGATCATGACGGAATGATCGACCACCAGATCGACTGGTACCAGTGGCTCAATCGATTTGGCATTTTTACCGAGGCTTGCCGCCACATTACGCATTGCGGCGAGATCGGCTAAAAGCGGTACTCCAGTGAAATCCTGAAGTACCACGCGAGCAACAATAAAAGGTATCTCATCGATTCGGTGCGCTGTAGGTTCCCAGTTCGCGAGCTCGCGGACGTGCTCTTCGGTGACTTTCTTGCCGTCGAGATTGCGTAGCACCGCTTCCAATACGATACGAATCGAGATGGGCAAACGAGAAATTTTCGGGTAAGTCTTGGCAAGGGCTGGTAGGGAGTAGTACTTGGCCGATTTGCCCGATGCGAGCTTGAATGACTTAAGGGTATCGAGATAGTTGTGACTCACGAGGAACTCCTAAGAAAAACTCAACTCTAATCCTATTTTTGCGCTTTGGGGTTACGGCGTTTTTTAGGCGGGCGGGGTTCGGGCTCGGGTTTGAACGTACCATCATGCATGTTCAGGGTACCCATGCCAGGTACTACCGAATCGCCAGGTTTTTGCCCGGCTAGGCAGGGTCCAAGATAGCGACCCTCTAGTGCGTCTTTGTCTTCTCGCTTCACGCCCCCGAGAGGTGGCTCGTAATTAACGTTGGTGTCGATGCGATAGAAGCCCTCGAAGTCCCCACTTGCGATGCTACGACTGGTCACTACTCTTTTGCCTTCTTTACAAACCGATTCCGCCAACCAGGCTTCTCCAGCGCGTTTGAAGGAGCCAAACTTGCAACTACCCTTATTCGCGGCGACTCGGTCCAGGGCGTGTTCGGCCTGGTCGGTTTTGTCGCCCACACAAAACTGCGTGGCCGGCATCCCTGTTGCCTGTAAGCCTACCGTTCTGAGTTCCCAAAGGCCTTCCTTGCGTTTGGGGAATTCCGTGTTGGCGAGGGTAGGTGCTGCGAGAGTGCTCAAAATCACTCCAAGTGCCAACCCAATCTTCAAACGAAAACTATTCACTTTCATCGATTGAATGTGCCCTGAATTTTGCTAGTCTTTGCTGGTCAATGACCTTTGGTCAAAGCTTGCATTCATTGGCGAGCATTTGGCCTCGCTTAGTGTCGAGAATGAAGGCCTTGGCTGATATGACCACCCAGGCGAGCCCAGCTTTGCTGTCTTCGAACCTCTTGGCTCCGCTTTGTGTCGGAACAGAATGTAGGTTGACATCCTTTCCGTTCCAATTCACTTGGACCCCCGAACCGTCACTTGCGACTCGCTTAACCAGGACTCGTTTTCCAAGTTCGCAGCGATGTAGGCCAGAATTGACAACAATGGCCTTAAGCTCGGGTTCTGTGTCTGGGGCTTTCGGAGTGACCGTCGGGGCCGGGGCGTTCGCCACGGGTGCTCGCGCCACCGGTGCGGGGGTGCTGGCACGTGGCGGCGGAGCCGGCGTGGGTGCGGGGACCGCTATCGGAGCTGGCGCTGATTTGTCCATGGCCCCAGTCTCAATTGGCTTCATCGGCGGCGGAGCGCTTTCCGAGTTACCCCGACTAGTCGTATTGCAGGCTGCCAGCATACTCGCCAAGGCGAGACCAGCGGCGGCCTTGAATAGGGTGTTAGTACGTTGAGTGCAGCGAATCGTTGTTGTCGATGGGCTAAGCATGTCCGGATCTCCTAGTTCAAATGTGCCGGGATGATCTCACGACCAGAACACGAGGGATCACGGATTGGCTTTTTTTGGGCGAAAGGAGCCGTTTTTCCGACAAGCGGCTGCTTTGCCATTCGTCCAAGGAACTAATTACTTGCGCTTTCCGAGCGGAACAAATTTTAAGTTCTCGGGGCCGGTGTAATTTCCACTCGGACGAATAATCTTGTTATCGATGCGTTGTTCGATCACGTGAGCTGCCCAACCGGAGGTACGTGAAATCACAAAAAGTGGTGTGAACATCGCCGTCGGTACGCCCATCATGTGATAACTCACTGCGGAGAACCAATCGAGATTAGGGAACATTTTTTTGACATCCCACATCACTGTTTCGAGTCGATCCGCGATGTTAAACATCTTAAGATCGCCAGCTTCTTTAGAAAGGCTCTTGGCAACCCGCTTGATCACAACATTGCGCGGATCGCTAATCGTGTACACCGGATGCCCGAAACCAATAATGACTTCTTTGGCCTCTACCCGTTTGCGAATATCGGCCTCAGCCTCATCGACGTTGTCGTAACGCTTCTGAATCTCAAACGCCATTTCATTGGCGCCACCATGCTTTGGACCGCGCAAGGCTCCAATACCGGCAGTGATGGCTGAAAACATATCAGAGCCCGTGCCTGCAACGACGCGGCAAGCAAATGTTGATGCATTAAATTCGTGTTCAGCATAAAGCACTAAGGAAGTGTTCATCGCTTTCACCCAAGAAGCCGGGGCTGGTTTTCCGTGCAACAGGTGCAGGAAATGTGCCCCAATGGAGTCGTCGTCGGTGTCGACCTCAATGCGTTTGCCATTCATCGCAAAGTGATACCAGTAGAGCAGCATCGAGCCTAGGCTGGCCATCAGGCGATCCGCAATATCACGCGCGCCGGGCATGTTGTGATCGTCCTTTTCGGGAAGCAAGCAACCCAATACAGACACACCCGTGCGCATCACGTCCATGGGGTGCGAAGAAGCAGGTAGCGCTTCGAGGGCCGTTTTCAAATCGGCAGGCAGGCCGCGCAGGGCCTTGAGCTTGGCCTTGTAGCCTTTGAGTTCGGCGACATTCGGTAACTTGCCGTGAACTAACAAGTAGGCGATCTCTTCAAATTCCGCGGACTCAGCGATATCGAGAATGTCGTAGCCTCGGTAGTGCAGGTCGTTTCCACTGCGGCCCACGGTGCAAAGGGCAGTATTACCTGCGGTAACGCCAGACAAAGCGACGGATTTTTTGGGTTTGAAAGTCACGCTAGCTTGACCTTCAGGAGCTTTTTGGGACATTACAATTTCCTCTTTATTTATTTGCAAATAAGGCATCTAATTTGTTTTCGAAGTCCCAATATCCGATGCTATCGTAGAGTTCTTTTCGAGTTTGCATATTGGCCACAACGTTTTTCTGCGTGCCATCTTTGCGTAGAGCGCCATAGACGTTTTCAGCCGCCTTGTTGGCCGCGCGAAAAGCCGACAAGGGGTAGAGCACCATGGCCACGCCGGTTGGGGTTAATTCTTCGACGCTGAACAAGGGGGTCGCGCCAAATTCGGTAATGTTGGCCAGGCAGGGCACTTTCACCGCATCGACAAATTGTCGATACATCGAGAGTTCTGTGATCGCTTCCGGAAAAATGCCATCCGCGCCGGCCTCTTTACAGGCAATCGCGCGCTCGATGGAGGCTTCCAAGCCCTCGACCGCGAGCGCGTCTGTGCGTGCCATGATGAAGAAGCTGGCATCCGTGCGAGCATCCACGGCCGCTTTGATCCGATCAACCATTTCTTGCTTCGAGACGATCTCTTTATTAGGGCGGTGACCACAACGTTTGGCGCCGACTTGGTCCTCAATGTGCATGGCTGCCGCACCAGCCTTGATCAAGGAACGTGTTGTGCGCGCCACATTAAACGCCGAAGAGCCAAAACCAGTGTCGACGTCGACGAGCAAGGGAAGGTCGACGACATCGGTGATGCGCCGTACGTCGATTAAAACATCTTCCAGCCCAGAGATGCCTAGGTCGGGTAAACCTAGTGACCCTGCGGCAACGCCTCCGCCGGAGAGGTAAATGGCTTTGAAGCCGGCATGCTTGGCAAGGTGGGCGTGATTGGCATTAATCGTACCGGGAATTTGCAAAGGTTGCTCGGCTGCAAGGGCCTGACGAAAGCGCTGTCCTGGAGTCATTTGTTGTCCTATTTAAGCTAAAAGATGAGCGACGCCGTCGCGCTCTTCGAGAAGTTCTTTGAGCGTGATGTCGATTTTGCCGCGCGAGTAAGCATCAATCTCGAGGCCTTCAACTAACTTGTACTCGCCATTGGCACAGGTCACCGGGTAGCCAAACATCACGTCTTTTGGAATGCCATAAGCCCCATCCGATGGGATGCCCATGGTCACCCACTTGCCGTTGGAGCCGAGTACCCAGTCGTGCATGTGATCAATGGCCGCGTTCGCCGCCGATGCTGCTGAGGAAAGCCCTCGAGCTTCGATGATGGCCGCTCCGCGCTTGCCTACAGTCGGCAAAAAGACGTCGTTGTTCCAGACCTCGTCGTTGATCATGGCTTTGACAGATTGACCGCCAATGGTTGCGAAACGATAGTCCGCATACATGGTCGGAGAATGATTTCCCCAAACGGCCAATTTCTCAATTTGATCGACGGCTTTGCCTGTTTTTGCCGCGATTTGCGATAGCGCGCGGTTGTGATCCAGGCGCAACATGGCCGTAAAGTTTTTCTTGGGCAGGTTAGGTGCGGACTTCATTGCAATATAAGCATTGGTGTTGGCCGGATTGCCGACCACCAAGATTTTGCAATCGCGCGATGCGCTTTCGTCCAAGGCGCGGCCCTGCACAGTGAAGATGGCGCCATTGGCTTCCAAAAGGTCTTTGCGCTCCATACCCTTGCTGCGTGGGCGTGCACCGACCAGCACTGCGCAGTCTGCGTCCTTAAAGGCAAGCTTTGGATCATCGGTAATCACTACGCCAGCGAGCAGGGGGAAAGCACAGTCTTCGAGCTCCATCACAACACCTTTGACGGCAGGAAGCGCGGCCGTGATGTCCAGTAATTGGAGAATCACGGGCTGGTCTTTGCCCAGCATATCGCCGTTAGCAATGCGAAATAGAAGGCTGTAGCCGATTTGACCCGCTGCGCCAGTGATGGCGACACGTTTAACAGGTTTGCTCATTTGAGATTCCTAATAGATGAAGGTTTAGAGTTTGAAAAGCTGGCCCATAGCCGATGGCGCTGGATTCAAAGAGTCTGGTTGCCGGTCGCGATGAACATAACCCGAAATTGTAAGCTAGAAGTAGGGAACCATTGATTAGGCGTCGGTCCGCGCATGGCGGGACTTAATCGGTGCTTCAATAGTCTAGCCAGCAGGCGTCGTCTCGTCAATGTCTTATATCTTATATAAGACATTAAATCTGGACAAATCGGGCTGAATGTGGTTCAATTTGGCTAGGGAAATCATGGAAAAAACTGTCTTTCAGCCCCTGTATCGCCAAGCAGAGCTCTTGTTAACGCAGGCGCTTATCGCTGGAGAATGGCCGCCGGGCGGATTAATTCCAAGTGAGCCTGAGCTAGCCATTCGTTTCGGCGTCAGTCAAGGAACGATCCGTAAAGCTATTGAAGCATTGCGTGCCGACAAGCTCTTGGTTCGACGCCAGGGGCGAGGAACCTACGTCGCGACTCACCGTGAAGAGGCTGCCCAGTTTCGCTTCTTGAAACTGCAGCCTGATAATCGCCCACCCTTTGGTTTGCGAAGCCAATATTTGGATTGCCTGCGTCTGAAGTGCCCGCCGGATATTGCTGTTGCGCTCGACTTGCCCGCCAACGCTTCAATTGTTCGAATTCGCCGAGTACTGTTGGAAAAGGATGTCGTCCGAGAAAAAGCCCTGGTATTTGAGGAAATTAATCTCCCCGCTACACGCTTTAGAGGCTTGTCCGCTGAGCGATTGTCTGCATATCAAGGCCCCTTGTATGGATTGTTTGAAACTGAATTTGGGGTTCGCATGGTGGCAGGTGAAGAGCGCCTGAAGGCGGTGATTGGGCCGAAGGAGGTCTGTTCCGCTCTTGAGCTAGCGGACGGGACCCCCTTGCTTTTTGTGGATCGCCTGACTCTAACCTATGACCACAAGCCCGTTGAAGTGAGGCGTGGTTACTATTTAAGCGAGGGCTATCACTACGTATCGAAACTTTGACTGCAGACCCGATGAATGTTTTTTAAAATTTTTAGTTGGTGCCCTGGTTTCATCGACTTTGTCTCGATGTCCCGATTTTTGAATCAGGCTTGGGAAGAAAAAATCGCGATGAATGCGATAATCCGAAAGTTCCTACATTTTTGTTGTTTTTCGCTGGTCCCACCCCAAATTTACCCCCCGGAGATTCTTCCATGCCTCAGTTGACGGGCAAAAAACGCCCGCAGTTCACCAATATTCACGTCGCACAGATCATTGGTTATCGACTGCCCTTGGCGGGCATTGTGTCTATCTTGCATCGCATTAGTGGCGCGCTATTGTTTTTAATTGGCCTGCCCTTCCTGCTCTATCTTTTCGACAACAGTCTAAGTTCGGAGATGAGCTATGAAACCTACCGTGGAGTAGTTTCGCATTGGTTTGCAAAGCTTGTCTTACTGGTCTTGGTGTGGGGCTATCTCCATCATTTTTGCGCCGGTGTTCGTTACCTCCTTCTCGATCTCCACATTGGGCTAGAAAAACAGCAGTCACATAACAGTGCAGTTTCGGTCATGGTGGTTGCCCTAGCGTTGACCTTCCTGATCGGCTTGAAAATTTTTGGGGTGTTTTAAATGGCGATGAATAAAGTTATTACCGGTGCGCATTACGGTTTGAAAGACTGGCTGGCGCAGCGCGTTACGGCAGTCATTATGGCCCTATTTACCCTGGTGTTTTTGGTGATTTATTTGATGTCGGGCAAGCTCGACTACGGTACCTGGGCCAATATTTTTGCTCCCACTTGGATGAAAGTACTCACCGTGATGGCTTTCCTAAGCCTGGGATATCACGCCTGGATTGGTTTGCGGGACATCTATATGGACTACATCAAACCTGCCAGCATTCGCTTGTTTTTAGAAGTCGCCACCATTTTGGCCCTTGTGGGCTATGGTATCTGGGCGGTCGCAATCCTTTGGAGAGTTTGAGATGGCTGATGTGTTGAATCATTTGGCAAATAATTTGCCGCGTCGCAAGTTTGACGCCGTGATTGTTGGCGCAGGCGGCTCCGGAATGCGTTGCTCGTTGCAGTTGGCTCAGGCCGGCTACAAAGTTGCAGTCTTGTCGAAAGTTTTCCCAACTCGTTCCCATACGGTGGCCGCCCAGGGCGGAATTGGTGCCTCATTGGGCAATATGTCGGAGGACAATTGGTACTGGCATATGTTCGACACGGTAAAAGGTGCCGACTATCTAGGTGATCAGGACGCGATTGAGTTTATGTGCCGTGAAGCACCCAAGGTAGTGTATGAACTCGAGCACTTTGGCATGCCCTTTGACCGCAACCCAGATGGGACAATCTATCAGCGCCCATTTGGGGGTCATACGGCCAATTTTGGTGAGAAGCCCGTGCAGCGTGCCTGCGCGGCGGCTGACCGTACCGGCCACGCTCTCCTGCACACGCTCTATCAACGCAATGTCGAGTCCCGTACCCAGTTCTTTGTGGAGTGGATGGCACTCGACTTGATCCGAAATTCCGAGGGCGATGTGGTCGGCGTATCGGCGCTAGAAATGGAGACCGGTGAGGTCATGATCCTAGAGGCCAAGGTCACGGTCATGGCGACTGGCGGAGCGGGGCGCATTTGGGCCGCCTCTACTAATGCATTTATCAATACTGGTGACGGCATGGGTATGGCGGCTCGGGCTGACATTCCTCTTGAAGACATGGAGTTTTGGCAGTTTCATCCAACCGGTGTGGCCGGTGCTGGCGTTTTGATCACCGAAGGTGTTCGTGGCGAAGGCGGCGTGCTGCGTAACAAAGACGGTGAGCGCTTCATGGAGCGCTATGCTCCAACACTTAAAGACTTGGCTCCACGCGACTTTATCTCTCGCTCGATGGATCAGGAAATTAAAGAAGGTCGCGGCTGTGGCCCGGACGGCGACCATGTGCTCCTGGATTTGAGCCATATTGGTGCCGAAACTATTATGAAGCGCCTGCCTTCGATTCGGGAGATTGCGATCAAGTTCGCCAACGTCGACCCTATCAAGGAGCCCATTCCGGTGGTGCCCACCATCCACTATCAAATGGGTGGCATCCCGACCAATGTCTATGGGCAGGTTGTGATCCCTAAATGCGGAAACTCAAACGACATCGTTAATGGCCTTTACGCCATCGGGGAGTGCGCCTGCGTATCGGTACACGGCGCGAATCGTCTTGGAACGAACTCCTTGCTGGATTTACTGGTGTTTGGTCGTGCCGCAGGCAATCACATTGTGAACAGCAAGCTTCAGGCCACTACTCAAAAACCCATGCCGTCAAATGCGGCTGATGCGACTTTAGCCCGCTTGGCGAAATTGGAAGACTCCACGGGCGGTGAAAATACGCAAGACGTGGCGAATGATATTCGCCGCACCATGCAGAACCATTGTGGTGTCTTCCGGACTTCGGAATTGCTGTCTCAAGGTGTCAGCAAGATTAACGAACTGGCCGCCCGCGCCGAGAACATCCACGTTAAGGATAAGTCCAAGGTGTTCAACACGGCTCGGGTCGAAGCCCTTGAGCTGGCCAATTTGGTGGAAACCGCGAAAGCCACGATTGTGTCTGCAGAAGCACGCAAGGAAAGCCGTGGCGCTCATGCGCATCGCGACTTTCCAAATCGCGATGACACCACCTGGATAAAGCACACGCTTTGGTATTCCGAAGGCAATCGCCTGGATTACAAGGCTGTCAACATGAAGCCGATGACAGTTGAAAGCTTTGCGCCGAAGGCGCGTACCTTCTAGGCCTTACGGGGCAACTGTCAGCAACGCAAAAGCAAGAATTTTGGAGTGATGAGATGAATGCAGTGGTTGAAAAACCGATCCTCGATATGGCCAAGGCTCAAAATCGAGTCGTGAAGTTCTCGATCTATCGTTACGATCCGGACAAGGACGAGAAGCCGTACATGCAAAATCTGGAAGTAGAGCTTTTGCCAACCGATAAAATGCTGCTTGATGCGCTTATGCGCATTAAACAGTCGAACGATGATTCTCTATCGTTCCGACGCTCCTGCCGCGAAGGCGTTTGTGGCTCAGATGCGATGAATATCAACGGTAAAAACGGCTTGGCCTGTATTACCAATATGCGCGATTTAAAAGAGCCCGTGGTGCTTAGGCCGCTTGCCGGTCTGCCAGTGGTGCGCGATCTCATCGTCGACATGACACAGTTCTTTAACCAATACCATTCCATCAAGCCATTTTTGATCAACGACACGCCGCCGCCTGAGAAAGAGCGTCTGCAATCGCCTGAAGAACGCGAGGAGTTGGATGGGCTGTACGAGTGCATTCTATGTGCTTGCTGCTCAACCTCCTGCCCTTCTTTTTGGTGGAATCCTGACAAGTTTGTGGGCCCGGCCGGACTGCTGCAAGCTTATCGCTTTATTGCAGATAGCCGAGATCAGGCGGTTGCCGAGCGCTTGGATAATCTCGAAGATCCGTACCGTTTGTTCCGATGCCATACCATTATGAATTGCGTCGATGTTTGTCCGAAGGGACTAAACCCGACCCGCGCCATTGGTAAGATTAAAGAATTGATGGTCAAGCGCGCTGTTTAAGTGCCAGTCAATCGCTCGAATTAGGCTCCGATGGGACTTGCTGGGGATGTACTTCAAAACGAGCCGCACTTAGCCAGTCATCAGGGTGACGAAGTTAAGAGGCGCCGCCTGCGTTGGCGTGCGCGCCGGGGTTTGCTGGAAAATGATTTGGTCTTAGGACGTTTTTTCGATCAATACGAGGCCAACCTGAGTGATGAAGATGTGCAAGGATTGGACGAGCTTTTGGAGTTGGGCGACAACGATCTGATGGATTTAATTTTTTGCCGAGCCAGCGAGGAAAAAGAGAAAAGTCTTCCTGCGCAGGCTTGGCGAGTGTTGGAGCTTCTGCGAAAAGTCTGAGGGCGGGATTGTCCTTAGTAAAAGCAATATGTTTGGTAAGTTGTGACTTATGGGTGGTTGGAGCGCTTTGGTGAACGGCCATCCTGAATTAATTTTTAATTGACTTTTATTGCTAGGAAAATCATGAGCGCCCAAGTAAAAGCCACGCTGTCCTTTTCGGACGGCAGCCCATCCGCTGAATTCCCCGTGTACAAAGGTACGGTTGGACCGGATGTCGTGGATATCCGTAAACTTTACGGGCAAACCGGTAAATTCACTTTTGATCCCGGGTTTTTGTCGACTGCCGCCTGTGAGTCAAAAATTACCTACATTGATGGTGACAAGGGAGAACTCCTGTATCGCGGCTATCCAATTGAGCAGTTGGCTGAGAATTGTGATTACCTTGAGACTTGCTACCTGCTCTTGAATGGCGAATTGCCCAATGCAAAGCAAAAGCAAGACTTTGAGTTTCGGGTCACTCATCACACGATGGTCCATGAGCAAATGACTCGCTTTTTCCAAGGCTTCCGTCGCGACGCTCATCCGATGGCGGTTCTGGTGGGTTGCGTAGGCGCCTTATCGGCCTTCTATCACGATTCATTGGATATCAACAACCCGGAGCATCGCTTCGTGTCCGCGATTCGTCTCGTGGCCAAAATGCCTACCTTGGTGGCCATGGCTTATAAGTATTCGCAAGGTCAGCCCTTCGTCTATCCAAAGAACAACCTGTCCTACTCGGCCAACTTCATGCGTATGATGTTTGCTACGCCGTGTGAAGAATATGTACCGAACCCTGTTTTGGTGCGTGCCCTTGATCGCATCTTGATTTTGCATGCCGATCATGAGCAAAATGCCTCAACCTCTACCGTACGTCTGGCCGGCTCTTCGGGCGCCAACCCGTTCGCCTGTATTGCCGCTGGCATCGCGACACTATGGGGGCCAGCTCACGGCGGTGCTAATGAAGCTTGCCTCAAAATGCTGGACGATATTCAAAAGCAAGGGGGGGTAGCCAAGCTTAGTGAATTCATCGCAAAGGTCAAGGATAAAGATTCCGATGTTCGTTTGATGGGGTTCGGCCATCGCGTGTACAAGAATTATGATCCACGCGCCAAGCTAATGCGTGAAACCTGTCACGAAGTGTTGAGCGAGTTGGGCCTGCATGATGATCCGCTCTTTAAGTTGTCTCTCGCACTCGAGAAAGTGGCGCTTGAAGACGAATATTTCGTGAGCCGTAAGCTCTATCCCAACGTCGATTTTTACTCCGGCATCGTTCAAAAAGCGATGGGCATTCCTGTTGAGATGTTCACTTGTATATTTGCGATGGCTCGTACCGTGGGCTGGATTGCTCAATGGACTGAAATGATTGCCGAGCCCGATCAGAAAATTGGTCGCCCGCGTCAATTGTTCACTGGTCACTTGCCGAGGGCAGTAACCGCTTTGGAAAAGCGATAGGCCAGTAAGGCTAGAGTCAACGCCAACTCATGGGGAAAACCAGACAAGGCAAAGCCGAATCTGCCCGAGCAGATCGGCACTCACGCGCGAAATTGGTGCGTTGATCGGAATTGTTCTCGTTCAGCGGCTCGTCACATTGGTATTTATAGTTGAGTGCAGGCCGAAGGTGTATCCTTCGGCCTGCGTGCATTTGTAACGCATCCTTTTTAGGTAGAAACTTCCTACGAAGGCGGGGCCAGCGGCTTGTTGGGATCCTTTTCTGGGGATGGCTTTAAATTGTCTCTCAGATTAAGCAAGGCGCTGCGCATCTTTGGCGAGAAACTCGTTGATTAAAGGTGAGCGTAATGATGAAAGCTTTTGAAGCCAACTCTTATTTGTTTGGCGGAAATGCTCCATATGTAGAAGAACTCTACGAAAACTATCTGAACAACCCAGGCTCGGTTCCAGACCACTGGCGTCAGTATTTTGATAATTTACAAGTGGTTGCTGCCGGTGATGGCTCGATCAACACCCGTGATGTGGCCCATGCGCCCATCGTTCAGTCCTTTGCCGAACGAGCTAAGGAAAATAAATTAACGCCTCAGGTGATGGGCGGCGACTCTGCTACTGCACGTAAGCAGGTGTTTGTTCAGCAATTGGTTGCGGCCTACCGTTTTTTAGGCTCACGCTGGGCGGATGTTGATCCCCTCAAGCGCCAAGAACGGCCCAGTATTCCCGAATTAGACCCCGCCTTCTATGATTTTAAAGAAGGCGATATGGCCAATATTTATTCGGCCGCGAATACCTATTTTGGATTTGAAAACGGCTCTTTGCGAGACATCATCAAAGCCCTGCGCGATACCTATTGCGGCACAATTGGTGCCGAATTTATGTACATCGCCGATCCAGCGCAAAAGCGCTGGTTACAAGAAAAGCTTGAGAGCAGTCGCAGTCTGCCAAAGTTTTCCGTAGAAAAGCGCAAACGAATTTTAGAGCGAGTTACCGCCGCGGAAGGCTTGGAGAAATATCTCCACACCAAGTACGTCGGGCAGAAACGCTTCTCGCTTGAAGGCGGTGATAGCTTTATTGCCTCCATGGACGAAGTGATTCAAAGGGGTGGCGAGGCGGGTGTTCAAGAAATTGTCATTGGCATGGCGCATCGAGGCCGCCTCAACGTGCTGATCAACACCTTAGGCAAAAGCCCGGCAGAACTTTTTGCCGAGTTTGATGGCAAGCATGCGGATGATCTCCCAAGTGGCGACGTGAAATACCATAAAGGCTTCTCAAGCGACGTCTCAACCCCTGGCGGACCAGTGCATCTCTCGCTGGCATTCAATCCCTCACATCTTGAGATTGTGAATCCGGTCGTTGAAGGCTCATGCAAGGCGCGGCAAAATCGTCGGGGCGACCATGAGGGTAATGAGGTATTGCCGGTCCTTGTGCATGGCGATGCGGCCTTTGCTGGTCAGGGTGTAGTAATGGAGACCTTGAATTTGGCTCAAACCCGAGGCTATGGTACGGGCGGAACAGTTCATATTGTCATTAACAACCAGATTGGCTTCACCACCTCTGATCCGCGTGACACGCGCTCCACAAGTTATTGTACGGACGTGGTCAAGATGATCGAGGCACCGGTGCTTCATGTCAATGGTGACGACCCGGAAGCGGTTGTTTTCGCCACCCAAATCGCGATGGACTTCCGAAAGGAGTTTCATAAGGACATTGTGGTGGATATCGTTTGCTATCGTCGCCTTGGCCATAACGAACAAGATACTCCGGCACTCACTCAGCCGCTCATGTATAAGCGTATCGCCGCACTGCCCACGACCCGCAAGTTGTATGCAGATCGCTTGGTTGCGCAGAACGTTATTAGCGCCACTGAGGCCGACGCAATGGTCGCGGAATATCGTAAAGGCATGGACGAGGGTCAACTCACCTCGAACCCGGTCATCTCCAATTACAAGGGTAAGCATGCCGTTGATTGGGCCCCATTCTTAAATAAGAAGTGGACCGACGTTGCTGATACCTCGGTACCCATGGCTGAGCTGAAGCGTATCGGTACCAAGATGACGACGATGCCTGCCAGCTTGAAGCTGCATTCCTTGGTTGAAAAGGTGATTGCGGATCGGCGCGCCATGGCCAATGGCGACATTAAGATGGACTGGGGCTTTGGCGAGCATATGGCTTTCGCAACCCTGGTCGCAAGCGGCTACAGCGTGCGTTTGTCGGGGCAGGACTGTGGCCGCGGCACTTTTACCCATCGCCATGCGGTTTTGCACGATCAGAACCGCGAGCGTTGGGATTCTGGCTCGTATATTCCGCTGCAAAACATTACAGAAGGCCAGGGCGACTTTACCGTCATTGACTCGGTCCTGTCAGAAGAAGCCGTTCTCGGTTTCGAGTATGGCTACGCAACGGCAGAGCCCAACTCCCTCGTGATTTGGGAGGGTCAGTTCGGTGACTTTGTGAACGGCGCCCAGGTCGTGATCGACCAATTTATCTCATCGGGTGAAACCAAATGGGGCCGCTCTTCAGGGCTGGTGTTAATGTTGCCTCATGGCTATGAAGGGCAGGGTCCCGAGCATTCTTCGGCACGCCCAGAGCGCTTCTTGCAGCTTTGTGCCGAGCATAATATGCAGGTTGTGCAGCCAACTACGCCATCGCAAATTTTTCACGTGTTGCGTCGTCAAATGATTCGCCAGTTCCGCAAGCCCTTAGTGATCTTGACGCCCAAATCGTTGCTTCGCAATAAAGAGGCCGTCTCACCTTTGGAAGAGCTTTCCAAGGGTGGCTTTAATACTGTGATCGGGGAAACCGATAGCAAAATTGACGCTAAGAAAGTCAAGAAAGTTGTGTTTTGTTCTGGCAAAGTCTATTTCGACCTGACGACCGCCCGCCGCGAGCGAGAGTTGGCTGACGTGGCGATCGTTCGCATGGAGCAGTTGTACCCGTTCCCGTACAAAGCCTTCGAGGCTGAAATGAAAAAGTATCCGGCGGCAACGCAGGTGGTGTGGTGTCAGGATGAGCCGCAAAACCAGGGCTACTGGCACTACATTCAGCATCACTTGCTTGAGTCTTTAAAGGAAGGGCAAAAGCTGAGCTATGCGGGTCGTCCTGCCTCGGCATCTCCCGCCGTCGGCTATTACGACAAGCACTACGCGCAACAAAAAGAACTGTTGATCGCGGCGCTCGGCGACGTTAAGGCAAAACCAAAGAAAGCGGCTTAGGATTGCGGTCGATCGTTCACCTCCCTGCAGGAGGGTCGTGAACGATCTGATTTCGCCGCTCCATTGCAGCGTAGGGCCTCGCCCCAATTTTCCCCAAATGATCCGAGATCGATCCTCCCTAAATTTGATCGCTCTCCTAATTAAGAGTTCCGGAGTTTTTCATGGCTTTAATTGAAGTAAGAGTTCCCCAGTTGTCCGAGTCTGTCGCGGAGGCTACCTTGTTGCAATGGCACAAGAAAGTAGGCGAGGCGGTGAGTCGTGATGAAAATATGATCGATATCGAAACCGATAAAGTGGTTCTTGAATTGCCTGCCCCTGAAGCGGGTGTGATTTCGCAAATTGTTCAGCCAGATGGCAGCACCGTGGCCTCGGGTCAGGTGATCGCTATTATTGATACCGATGCAAAAGCCGGTGCTGTGGCGGGTGCAGTAGCGAGTGCGCCAAGCGCTGCAACAACGGCTGTTGCGGCCATAAGTGGTGCGGCCGCGACAAGCGCAAGCGCCGCCTCGGTGAGCGCCGTTGCAATGCCCGCGGCCTCGAAGATCATGGCAGAGAATAATCTTGGCACGGCTCAGGTCGCAGGCACCGGCCGCGATGGCCGCATTACCAAGGGCGATGCGCTGGCGGCGGTGGGTTCGGCTGCGTCGCCCAAGGCAGCTTCTGACGTTGGAGCACTCGCCATTCCGAGCGCACCGACCAAGGCTGCTCTGCCGCAGGTCAGTGCTCCACTGAATAACAGCAAGATGCTGGAAGGGCGTGCAGAGCAGCGCGTACCCATGTCACGCTTGCGTCAACGGGTGGCCGAGCGTTTATTGCAATCGCAGGCGACCAATGCCATTTTGACGACCTTCAACGAAGTTAATATGCAGCCCGTGATGGAAATGCGCAAAAAATATCAAGAGCGCTTCGAGAAGGAAAATGGTGCCAAGCTCGGCTTCATGTCTTTCTTCGTGAAAGCCGCCGTGCATGCACTGAAAAAATACCCTGTTGTCAATGCTTCAGTGGATGCCACCGATATTGTGTATCACGGCTTTTTCGATATTGGCGTGGCGGTTGGGTCTCCTCGCGGCCTGGTTGTGCCAATCATTCGTAATGCTGATCAACTAAGCTTTGCTCAGATTGAAAAGACCATTTCCGATTTTGGTAAGCGCGCCCAGGACGGCAAGCTTGGTATCGAAGAACTCACCGGTGGCACCTTCTCGATCAGTAATGGTGGAACGTTTGGCTCGATGCTTTCTACCCCAATTATTAACCCGCCTCAGTCGGCCATTCTGGGTGTGCATGCGACCAAAGATCGCGCGGTAGTGGAGAACGGCCAGATCGTGATTCGTCCTATGAATTATCTAGCGGTGTCCTATGATCATCGTATCATTGACGGTCGGGAGGCGGTACTTTTTCTGGTCGCGATCAAAGACGCGTTGGAAGATCCTGCTCGTCTGCTTTTGGATCTCTAATTGCCCTAAGTAGTACATAGCTTATTCAGTAAGAGTAGAAACATGGTAGATCGTTTTGACGTGGTGGTGATCGGTGCAGGGCCTGGGGGCTACATTGCAGCGATTCGAGCAGCCCAGTTAGGCTTTAAAGTCGCTGTGATCGAAAAATGGAAAAATCCCAAGGGTGAACTAGCCCTCGGGGGCACCTGTTTGAATGTCGGCTGCATTCCTTCGAAGGCGCTATTAGCAAGCTCGGAAGAATTCGAAAATATCCTTCATCATGTCGAGGACCACGGCATCAGTGTTGGTAGCGTCAAGCTTGACCTCACAAAAATGCTGGCTCGCAAGGAAAGCATTGTCAGCAAGATGACCAAAGGTATCGAGTTCTTATTTCGCAAGAACAAAATTGCCTGGCTAAAAGGCCACGGCAAATTCGTCGGTGAGGCGGGCGGTCTATATCAACTTGAGGTCGGCGGCGAGGCAACGCCAAGCTTGCTCGAAGCAAGCAAGGTCATTATTGCGACCGGTTCGAAGGCGCGTCACCTACCTGGCGTCACGGTAGATAACCAACGCATTTGCGATAACGAAGGGGGGCTCTCATTGAGCACGGTGCCCAAGCGTCTAGGCGTAATCGGTTCCGGCGTGATTGGCTTGGAGCTTGGATCGGTCTGGCGTCGACTGGGCGCGGACGTTACGATTCTGGAAGCAATGCCCAATTTTTTAACGGCCTGTGACGATGCCGTTTCAAAAGAGGCCTGGAAGCTGTTTACGAAACAGGGCTTGAAAATCGAGCTTGGCGTCAAAATTGGCGAGGTCAAGACCGCCGCCAAGGAAATCAGTGTCGCCTATACCGATGCCAAGGGTGGTGCTCAGATCTTGAGCGTGGATCGCTTGATCGTCTCTGTAGGGCGAGTGCCCAATACCGATAACCTCAACCTCGAGGCAATTGGCCTGAAGGTGGATGAGCGCGGCTTTATTCCAGTGAATGAACACTGTGCAACCGCCAAGACGGGTGTTTTTGCGATTGGTGATGTGGTGCGTGGACCCATGTTGGCGCATAAGGCCGAAGATGAAGGCGTACTGGTTGCCGAAATTCTGGCTGGTCAAAAACCGCACCTGGATTACAACTGCATTCCTTGGGTTATTTACACCTCCCCCGAGATTGCCTGGGTGGGCAAGACCGAACAGCAACTCAAAGCCGAAGGCCGTACAGTGAAGACCGGGCAGTTTCCTTTCGCTGCCAACGGGCGTGCGCTCGGCATGGGAAGCAGTGACGGTTTCGTGAAAATGATCGTGGATGCGGCCACCGATGAAGTCTTAGGTGTGCATATCGTCGCCTCGGCTGCTTCCGACCTGATTGCGGAGGCGACAGTGGCTATGGAGTTCAAGGCCTCGGCCGAAGACATTGCGCGTATATGTCATGCCCATCCTTCATTATCCGAGGTGATGCGTGAGGCTGCATTGGCTACCGACAAACGCACCCTAAACATGTGATTGCTGAACCTGCTCCGATCCATCCAATGGTTACCGTGCTGCATCAACTGTTTGCGTTGAATTTTTAGCCGTGAATGTTTCTGAGTACTTTCAGCAGCAACTCTCTGCCCGCGACTATGTGGCGGATGAGGCGCAACTGGCTGCCGTTGCTCGCTTGCAGCGTTTGCATGACGAGTTGCAGGTCTTCAAAGGGCAGCGCACCGGCACCTTGAATCGAATGTTTAAACGACCCGCGGTGCCCAAGGGTGTTTGGCTCCATGGCGGGGTAGGGCGAGGTAAGAGC
This sequence comes from Betaproteobacteria bacterium, assembly GCA_031421635.1. Taxonomy (GTDB): domain Bacteria; phylum Pseudomonadota; class Gammaproteobacteria; order Burkholderiales; family Burkholderiaceae_E; genus JAPOKJ01. The sequence goes on from JANOPA010000007.1 coordinate 31,870, forward strand.
TTTTTAATGGACAGCTTTTATTCGGTCGTTAATGTTCGTCGGAAGCTTCGCGTGCATTTTCATGAATTTATGCGTGGTGTGCATCGTGAATTGGAGAGCCTGCGCGGTACCAGTGATCCGCTCGATGAAGTGGCTCGGAAAGTGGCGGTCAAGTACCGATTACTTTGTTTCGATGAATTCCATATTTCAGATATTGCCGATGCGATGATCCTGGAGCGTCTCTTGCGTGGTTTGTTTAAACACGGGGTGATTTTAGTGGCGACTTCAAATTACAAGCCCGATGGTTTATACCCTGATGGCTTGCACCGTGACCGAGTGCTGCCGGCGATTGGCCTTTTAAATGAAGGCCTGGATGTTTTGAGTGTCGATGCAGGTATTGATTACCGGCGTCGCTCGTTGCAACAGGTTCAGGCCTATATCTTTCCAAACGATGCTGAAGCCGGTAAACGCTTAAAAAAAGCCTTCGAAGCACTGGCTGAAATCCCGGATGAAGATCCTGTGATGAAGATTGAAAATCGAGAAATTCACGCCCTGCGCCGAGCGGGTGGGGTAGTGTGGTTCGATTTTTCGACCCTTTGTGGCGGACCGCGCTCGCAGAATGATTATCTCGAGATTGCTTCCCAATTTCACACGGTCATTCTCTCGGATATTCCTCGCATGGCCTCCAGCATGGCCTCCGAGGCACGGCGTTTCGTCTGGTTCATCGATGTGATGTATGACCAGAAAGCAAAAGTCCTGATGAGTGCAGCCTGTCCCGCCGAGGAGCTTTACACCAGCGGAGCAATGGCACATGAATTCCAGCGCACGGTGAGTCGCATTGTGGAGATACAGTCTAGAGAATATCTAGAGGCTCCACGGCGTGTGGTGATGACTTCATTAGTGTAAGCTTCGTTACCTTTGTTTACATTGCTGTGAGAGGCTATGCTTTGCTCTTCCAATCTCCCTCATAGGTTTGAATCGCAAAATTTTTCGTCGCTACTGATGGCAGTAGTGTGTGTGTTCGGATTGAGCACTCAAACACGGGTATTCGCTGAGGGCATGCAAATCTCCCCTCAGACCGTACTTCAGGCCCGCATTCAAAAAATCGAATCTGATCGTGAAGCCTCGGCTGTTCAATTCCTTGCCGATAAGAAGGCCTGCGCTGCAGCGATTCTAGTGAGTCGCTGCACCTCCGAAGCTCTTGTAAGGCGTCGTAGTAGAGACGCTGTGTTGAGAGACGGACAAATCAGCGCAAAGCAACAATTGCGGTCCATGGCGGCCAAGTCAAAGAATGCAGATTTGGCGAGTGCCCAAGCGCGGGCGGCAGAACCTTTAAGGGATGAAGCCCAGCGCGAGGCCGGGCTTGCCCAGCAGGCCAAAAAACTGGCCGATGCTCAGGAGCGACTCGACGCTCATCAGCAAAAAAAGAACCAAGAAGAAGAAAACCGGCGTATTTACCTTGAAAAGGTGCAGCGCTCAGAGGAAAAGCAGGCTGAAATTCGGGCGCGATTCAAGGACTCCGGGATGAAACCCAAAGCCGGTGGCACATCGGTTGTTACACCCGCCATGGCGCTGGATCCAGCGAGTAAGTCGCCCCCTACAGCCAGCGTGAATTGACGGTGAGATCGTCCGGCTCGTCGGCTTCCGCCGAGCCCTCGGGCAAATCATACTTAACGAGCGCGAGTGAGACATTATCGCCCTTGCCCTGAGCTCGTTCGCGCGCGAGTGCAATTAAACGGCTTGCGGCTTGCCCGGCGGGTAGGCTGACAATGAGAGTGCCCAGCTCCATTGGATCGAAATAACCCCAGAGGCCGTCAGAGCACAGAAGAAAAGCGTCACCCCCGACCGGGTTTTCAATGTGTCCATAGGCCGGAACCGGTGCGATTCTTCCGCCCAGCGTGTTGACCAATTTATGGGCCTGAGGGTGCAGGGCTGCTTTTTCGAGTGACTTTCCCTCTTGAACAAGCTGCCAAGCTAAGGTGTGATCTTCGGTAACGGACATCAAATGGCCCACCCGGAAGTGATAGATTCTGCTGTCACCGACATGGCACCAATCGACGCGATGCTGTTGAACAACCAAGCCAGTAAAGGTGGTATGCGGCTGTAGTTCCGAGGTCATGGCGGCGATACTAATGACCGTATGAGCTTCTTCGACTAATTCCATGAAGAATCGTCGTTCGGATTGGACACCGGGCACAAATTCGCCAAAGTGACTTTGTGCGATCAACATCACATTCTCGGAGGCTAAAGACCCACCCGACATCCCGCCTAAGCCGTCGGCGAGAACCGCCAAGGCATGGCGACGCGGAGTCTGCTGCACCGGCTCCAGCGCCGTTTTCGGCGCGGTTGGGGTGGCCGAGCTCACCAGGAGTACCCTGTCTTGCTGCTCGTTGCGATCACCTTTGTGTTGGGCAGTGCACGCCGAAACCACGAGATCAGGTCTGTTTTTAACAGCTTTCGTGTTACTCAATGCCGCTTTGGCGGGAGTAATTCTCGGGGGTGGAGGCGCTTCGGTTTGTGTTGAGGACATCTTGGTCTTATTATTTCACTTCTCCCACGCAATTACCCTGTGTTGGCCGCCCGTTTATCCGTTTGGTAAGAGCTTCTGTCTGTCTAATGTCCGATTTGACCCCAATACCTGAAGAAACGCGCGCTGAAACGATTCAAAAACGCATCGTTGAGTTGCAACTAGAACACCGTGGTTTAGATAGCGTGATCGACGCTATCGGTGACCCCGGTCAGTTCGACGAATTACAACTGCGGCGCTTGAAAAAGCGCAAGTTGCAAATCAAGGACATGATTCTTGTACTTCAAATGCAATTGATTCCGGATATTCCGGCTTGAGCTCCTACATCGAGGCTTGCACCCGCGCCCTGAGCGAATTGGGTCGGGTCGGACAGAACGTTGCCGGCTTTAAGGAACGGGAAGGTCAACAGCAATTGGCTCAGGCGATTGCCAAAAGCATTGAAGCACAGACGTCTCTGGTGGCTGAGGCCGGTACCGGCGTTGGAAAAACCTTTGCCTATCTTGTGCCTGCGCTTTTGCAGGAACATAAGGTTCTGATCAGTACCGGAACCAAGAATCTTCAAGATCAGCTCTTCCACAAAGACTTGCCTGCGATACTGAAGGCCTTGGGTACCGGGCAGAGTATTGCTAACTTGAAGGGGCGTAGTAATTATGTATGCCGCTACCACCTACGCCTAAATCTTGCCCAAGGCGAGTTTGAAACTAAGGCCGAAATTACTCAGCTTAAGCGTATCGAACGGTTTGCTGAAATTAGTCAGGATGGCGAGAGAAGCCAGGCGCTGGGCATTTCTGAGGAAGCGCCTGCCTGGGCAAAGGCCGTCTCGACCCGCGAGAATTGTCTGAGTCAAGATTGTCCGGATTATGGAAACTGCTTTGTCTTCCGGGCACGCCAAAGGGCTCAGCAAGCGGATGTGGTCGTGGTCAATCATCATTTGTTTTGTGCCGATTTAGCCTTGCGAGATGAAGGCATTGCGGAGTTTTTACCGCAAACTCAGGTGCTGGTTTTTGATGAGGCCCATCAATTACCTGAGGTCGCAAGTCAATTCTTCGGAGCCTCCCTTTCGTTGCGACAGCTTTTGGAGTTTTGCCGCGAGGTTCGGCGGCTGGGGATGGCGGAAGCGCGTGGCCTGGCCGATTGGCTTGAGCTATTGGCACCCCTGGAATTAGGTTTGAGGGAAATACGTCTGGAGGCCGGCGCACCGGGCAAGCCAGATGGTGATCGTCTGCGTCAATATACGGGTCTTGCGGACGCGATTCAAGCTTGGTTAGGCAGCTTGGCGGTGTGTAACGCCCAGTTAGTGACAATGACGGAGCTTTCGAAAGACTTGGGGAAGTTAGCCTTACGCGGGCACGAGATCAAGGTTTGGTTAGAGCGCTGGCTAGGAGACCTGAAGGATGCGAATCAGGCCGAGCGAATTTTGTGGGCCGATGTCCGTCAGAATGGTCTGACTTTGCATGCGACACCTCTGTCTATCGCAGAACCTTTTCGCAAGCACCGAGAGGCGAAACCTCGTTCGTGGATCTTTTTGTCAGCGACTTTGAGCATGGCCAATAAGTTTGATCATTTCCAAAAGGCTTTAGGTCTTGAGGAAGTTTCCTGCCTACAGGCCCCGAGTCCGTTTGACTTTGAAAAACAAGGGCGACTCCTGGTCTTGAATGAACTCGGTGATCCTAATCAACCTCAGTTTGCCAATCGGTTGGTCGATGAAATCTGGCCATTAGTTCTAGAGAACCGAGGGCGTTGCTTTGTGCTTTGCACGAGCTTGCGACAAGTTGACGATATTGCCGAACGGTTTCGTAGCAAAACTGAGAAACAAAACGCTCAACGAGAACCGAGTGCGTGGGGGGATGAAGCACCCGCATTTGATTTGCTCGTGCAGGGTTCAATGCCGCGCCATGAGCTGCTGGATCGTTTTAAAAAGGCGAGGGCGCCAATACTCGTGGGCAGCGCCAGCTTTTGGGAGGGTGTCGATGTGCCGGGCCAGCAACTCTCTATGGTGGTGATCGCGAAACTACCGTTCGCGCCACCCGATGACCCGGTCGTGAAGGCGCGTACTCTCGCCATTAAAAAGGAAGGTGGGGATGCCTTTGGAACTTATCAACTTCCACTTGCCGCACTTGCTTTGAAGCAAGGTGTAGGCCGCTTGGTGAGGACCGAAGAGGATTACGGCCTCATCGTGATCGGCGATGCGCGGGTTAGCAGCAAGTCCTATGGACGCACCTTGCTCCGAAGTTTGCCGCCCTTTGCTCGCGTGAACGGCGTAGATGAAGCTCTCGAATACCTTCGGCGGGTGACGGCCTAGGCGAAGCCAATTCAGTGGTGGGTACTTTCAGACCCGGTTACTTCCAGACTTGCCACCATGATTTTTCAGCAAACTGTAGTCCCTCTGTCAAATACCGGCTTTTCGGAAACGTGCGTTCAAGGACGCGCTTGCTGGCTTCTTTTTGTTCGGTGAGGCCAAGACGCTCGTAAGACGACATCATGATAAACAGAGCTTCTTCGATGGCTGGTGTTTCTTGATAGGCTTGCACGGCAATCTGAGAGCGATTCGCAGAGGCCACATAAGCACCCCTGCGATAGTAGTAGCGCGCAATATGTACTTCACCGGCAGCCATTGAATTGCGCAGATAGCGCATACGGGACTCGGCCTCGGTGGCGTACTTACTATTCGGATAGCGGGTGTAGAGCTGTTTGAAGGATTCGAAAGACTCGCGTGCCGCTTTGAGATCACGCTCCGAGAGATCTTGACCGCCGAGATTGGACAAGAAGCCCTGATTCTCATTAAAGTTAATAAGACCTTGCAAGTAAAGCATGTAATCCATTTGCGAGTGATTCGGGTGCAAACGCATGAATCGATCAATCGCCGCCAAGGCTAGACCGGCTTCGTTCTCTCGGTAGTGTATGTAGGCGCGATCAATCTGGGCTTGCTGGGCAAAGCGGCCGAAAGGATAGCGAGACTCGAGACGTTCCAATAACTTAAGTGCTTCGGCCCAACGCCCCGAGTTTGTCTCGTCTTTAGCCTCGGCATATAATTTTTCAGGCGTCCAACTAATGGTTTTGTCGTCGCTGCTTTTATTTCCCGAGCAAGCCTGTAGCATGCAGGCTGTCAAGATCAAACAAGCCGCCGTACGCGGGCTTACCCAAGAAAACCAAGAATTGTGTGATTGCATTGTCTTCATTCCGTAAACCCAATGGTGTGTCAGCGAGCCAGCGATTCTGTCAATTAGCCGGACCAGTAGCCCTGCCATGACCCAACCTTTGAATCAGATAGTTGTCAGCGACGCGTTAGATTATATCGACGATGCGATTGTCCTGTCTGCTCAGGGCGCCGAGGGGCAACGCCTCGACAAATGGTTGGCCACTCAATTGCCGCAATTTTCTCGGAGTCGCTTGCAAACTTGGATCGCTCTCGGTGCGGTCGGGACCGATGATATGGCGGTCTCACAAAAGTATAAATTACGCGGCCTGGAGCGTATTGTAGTGCGTCCCCAGGCCTTTGAAGCGCAGCAGTCTTTTGTGGCCGAAGATGTGCCCCTGGACGTGATTTTTGAAGACGAAGCCCTGCTTGTGCTCAATAAACCCGCCGGACTGGTGGTGCATCCTGCCCCTGGTCATTGGTCGGGAACCCTCATGAATGGCCTGCTCAACCGAGGGGCAGGCTACTTTGAGTTGCCGCGCGCCGGGATCGTGCATCGTTTGGACAAAGACACCTCCGGGTTGATGGTGGTCGCCAAGACAGAGGGCTGTCGTCAGGCTCTAATTGCCATGATCGCAAAGCGTGAGGTTGCTCGGCGATATCTTGCGATTCTCCATAAAAGTGCGCCAAGCGTGTTCAGCGTTGACGCCTCTATTGGCCGCGATCCGCAGCATCGCCAAAGAATGGCCGCGTTTGCACCTGAGTCAGCCCACGCCAAGCCGGCCAAGACGGATTTTCGACGCCTGAGTTTGATTGCAGAGGGACACGGTAGCGGACCGGTCAGTGTGATGGAATGTCGACTGCATAGCGGTCGCACCCATCAGATTAGAGTGCATGCTGCCCATCAAGGATTCCCGCTGCTTGGCGACCCACTTTATGGAGGACCGCGTTGGGCTGGTTTGGAACGCCAGGCCTTGCATGCCTGGCGCTTAGCGTTTGAATATCCGATCGCGCTCAAAGTAAGGCCGAAAGGGCTTGATTTTTCAGCCCCTTTGCCGGACGATTTAAAGGACTTGATATTGGCCGGTGAAGGGGAGATTGCTCCACTTCTGCTGGCCCGTGACGGAACCTACAATTAGGATCGCTTTGTCATTGCATTGACTCTCCAACCTATGTCCCCTCTTTAGACTGCCCTACACTATGTCCAGCGCTCACTCTCAAACGACACAGTCTCTACCGATGGTCCAGCTCGACTGGAAAATGCCGAAAAGTGTGAAGGCCTTCGCAACGATGCGTCAAGGAGGCGTTTCTTCAGGTGCCTTCGCATCTCTTAATCTTGGCGGCCAAGTCGGTGACGAAAAGTCGAACGTACTCGAGAATCGCCGCCGATTGCTTGCCCATGCAAAGGGTGTGACACGATTGTGCTTCGTTAATCAGGTCCACGGTAATGATGTTGTGCTGTTGGATGGCTTGCAGGGCAGCGCGTTGAACCCAACAGAAGAGCAATACCTACTAACCTCGGCTTTGCTCGAAGCTGATGCCCTGGTGACGTGTAAGAAAGGGCTAGGTTTGGTGATTCTGACCGCGGATTGTCTCCCGGTATTTTTTGCCAGTCATGATGGTGCGGTGGTCGGCGTCGCTCATGCGGGCTGGCGCGGTCTCGCCTCTGGAGTGTTAGAAAAAACGGTCAGCCTAATGCGTCACGAGGCGCGTAGGCGAGGAGCTAGTGAAACCATCGTAGCTGGTTTTGGGCCGGCCATCGGTCCTGAAAAATTCGAAGTGGGGTCAGAAGTGAGGGCAGCTTTTCTGGACAAGAAAAATAATTTGGCCGAACTTTTTTTTAAGCCTGGACCCGTGCCCGGCAAATTCTTGGCAAATCTCTACGGCCTTGCGAGTTTGCGTTTAGGCTTAGTCGATGTAAATGTAACGGGACAGTACCGCCATTGCACCTTCTCGGAACCGGAATCTTTTTTTTCGTATCGGCGCGACGGACAAACTGGGAGGCAGGCCTCAATTATTTGGATTTCATGAGAAAATCCGTTTTAATATTGGAGGAGATAGCATGGTAACGAAGAAGCCGGTAGCGAAGAAGCTGGTAGTCAAGAAGGCGGCGGCGAAATCCAAAGCTAGCGGAAGCGCGAAGAGCGCGAGCAATGTGACCGAGGTAAGCCCAAACAGTGCCTTGGCAAGCGTCCCCGATCTTCCTGCAATGCCGACCCTTCCGATGATTGCCCCAGAAACATTTCAGGCGCTTCAAGCTCGGTATTTTGCCCAACTCCAGGGCTTGGTCGCCCAGGATGCCTATGGCCCAGCGACCGCACCCGCGGCCGATAAACGCTTTACCAATCCGCTCTGGCATACCATGCCATTGTTGAGTCTCACCAAGGGGCTGTACGAGGCGAACGCCGCACTTATGTTGGGTATGGCCGATGCCATAGAGGCTGATCCGCAAGCTAAGGCGCGATTGAAATTTGCAACGCAGCAATGGATCGACGCGGTTTCACCTACGAACTCTTTACTGACCAATCCGGATGCGCAGCAAAGGCTGATTGATAGCCAAGGAGAAAGCCTGAAAAAAGGTCTTGAAAACCTCGTGGGCGACATGACCAGGGGTCGCATTTCCCAATCGGATGAATCTGCCTTCGAAGTTGGAAAAAACCTCGCCGTGAGCCCAGGCGCTGTGGTGTTCGAGAACGAATTATTTCAGTTAATTCAATATAGTCCGAGCACGCCGAAAGTGGGTAAGCGGCCGTTGTTGATGGTGCCGCCGAGCATCAATAAATTTTACATTCTTGATCTTCAACCTGAAAATTCGGTGGTCGCATATTCTGTGTCGCAGGGACACACTGTGTTTATGCTGTCATGGCGCAACGTCGGACCTTCGCAGGGGCAACTGAGCTGGGACGATTACCTCGAGAAGGGTCCCATTGAAGCGATCAAGGTGGTTCGCGCCATTACGGGCGAAAAGCAGATTAACACTCTTGGGTTTTGTGTCGGTGGGACAATTCTTTCCACGGCCTTGGCAGTCTTGGCTGCGCGTGGTGAACATCCTGCTGCCTCGATGACCTTGCTGACCACCTTGCTCGATTTCTCGGTGCCTGGCGTATTGGGCATCTTCATCGATGAACAGCAAGTACGAGAGCGAGAGAAGAAAATTGGTCAAGGGGGCATATTAGAAGGCAAAGAGCTGGCGAGTACCTTTTCAGCCCTGCGCCCCAACGATTTGGTCTGGAACTATGTGGTCAACAATTACTTGATGGGCGACAAGCCAGCCGCCTTTGATTTGCTGTTTTGGAATAGCGACAGTACTAATCTTCCAGGCCCGATGTTTACGTGGTACCTACGTCACCTGTATCTTCAAAACGAGTTGCGGCAGCCAGGCGTACTGACCTGCCTTGGCGAGAAGGTGGATCTCAGAAAAATTAAATGTCCGGTGTTCATCTATGCCTCGCGCGAGGACCATATCGTGCCCTGGGAGTCGGCTTATATGTCAACGCAATTGCTGGAGGGGGATAAGACCTTCGTGCTGGGAGCAAGCGGCCATATCGCAGGCGTGATTAACCCCGCCTCAAAGAACAAACGTAGTCATTGGGTATCTCACCCAGCCTCGAAAAAGAATGTCGCCAAGGCAAAGAGTTCTTCCGCTGGGGCAGACTTCCCACCGAATCATGAAAGTTGGTTCTCGTCTGCCGAAGAGCGACCAGGGAGTTGGTGGCCAGTGTGGTCGCATTGGCTTGGTGGCTTCAAGGATGGCGAAACTGCTGCCGTCAAAAGGCTTGGCGACGCAAAGCACCCGACTCTGGAAGCTGCGCCCGGTCGTTACGTGAAAATGCGAGCAGAGGAGGCCAAGTAGCCAAATTCCGAGATTTTTCAGCTTGTTTCGTCGAGTTTTCGTGAATTTCAGGTGCAAGGCACGAATTGTGCCTAGGACGGTCAGAATACTTAGGCTAAAATCCGCGACATATGCGAACCATTAAAAAGTATCCCAACCGTCGTCTCTACGATACCCAGAGCAGTTCCTACATCACGTTGAACGATGTACGTCAGTTGGTTCTGGCCAATGAAAGCTTTACAGTCGTAGACGCCAAGAGCAACGAGGAATTGACCCGTCAAATACTCTTGCAAATCATTTTAGAAGCGGAAGCGGCCGGCTCACCACTGTTCACTGCCCCCATGCTTTCGCAAATGATTCGCTTTTACGGACAAGCGACTCAAGGCATGATGGGTACTTACCTAGAGAAGAGCCTCCAGGCTTTTGTCGATATTCAGGCCAAAATGCAGGATGCTTCCAAGGGCTTGTACGACGCCAAGGGGATTCCCAATCCTGAGATGTGGACCCAATTTATGTCCCTGCAAGCTCCGATGGTTCAGGGCATGATGTCGAACTACATTGAACAAAGCAAGTCGATGTTTGTTCAGATGCAAGAGAAAATGCAAGAAAACTCGCGTTCGATCTTCCAGAATTTCCCGTTCACTCCCCCAACGTCAGATCGTCGCTAATGGCGTCCGTCGGTTTTGTGTCCTTGGGTTGCCCCAAGGCTTTGGTCGACTCTGAGCGCATTGTCACCCAGCTGCGCGCGGAGGGCTACGACATTGCACCCAATTACAAGGGCTCCGACCTCGTTATCGTCAACACCTGCGGGTTTATCGACGACGCCGTAAAAGAGTCTTTGGATGCCATTGGTGAGGCCCTCAACGAAAACGGTAAAGTGATCGTCACTGGCTGTCTTGGGGCCAAAAAAGGTCAGAGCGGCGATGCCGCCGAGGGTGGCTTGATTCGTGAAATGCATCCTTCGGTGCTGGCCGTGACCGGTCCTCATGCGCTGGATGAAGTGATGGGCCATGTGCACGCTCATTTGCCCAAACCTCATGATCCCTATATTGACTTGGTTCCTGCCGGAGGTCTCAAGCTCACGCCACGGCATTACGCCTATCTCAAAATTTCTGAAGGCTGTAATCATCGTTGCAGTTTCTGCATCATCCCCTCCATGCGCGGCGATTTGGTGAGTCGTCCGATTGGTGAGGTACTTCGCGAAGCCGAAGCGCTTGTGAAAGATGGCGTCAAAGAGTTGTTGGTGATCTCTCAAGACACCAGCGCCTACGGCGTCGATGTCAAGTACCGCACGGGCTTCGTGAATGGGCGCCCGGTGCGTACCCGCATGACTGAGCTGGTGCAAGAACTGGCCCAGCTCGATGTATGGGTACGTCTACACTATGTTTACCCCTATCCGCATGTCGATGAGATTTTGCCGCTAATGGCTAAGGGTAAGGTTCTTCCGTATTTGGACGTGCCATTCCAGCATAGTCACCCCGCCGTGCTCAAACGCATGAAACGTCCGGCCTCAGGTGAAAAGAATATTGAGCGTATTCAAGCTTGGCGCAATATCTGTCCGGACCTCACGATTCGAAGCACCTTTATTGCGGGATTCCCAGGTGAGACGGATGCTGAGTTTGAGCACTTGCTTGATTTCTTGCGTGAAGCGCAATTGGATCGCGTGGGTTGCTTCGCCTACTCGCCAGTCGACGGTGCAACCGCGAACAACTTGGCCAATCCAGTGCCAGTAGAACTGCGTGAAGAGCGTCGCGCTCGCTTCATGGAAGTGCAGCAACATATTTCCAAGGATCGCCTGGATGCACGAGTGGGAACTCAAACCCGAGTTCTGATCGACGCGATGGGTGCTGACGAGGATGGCGCTGTGCGCGCGGAGTGCCGCTCTTCCGGGGAAGCACCTGAGATCGACGGGCTGATCTATCTTTATCCGCAGACCAAAAAAGAGGCCAAAACCTTGAAGGTGGGCGATTGGGTGAACGCCGAGATTACGGATGCGCGCGAGTATGATTTGGAAGCGGTCGCAGTCCAAACCAAGGTCGTAGCGTAGTCAATCGTCGCACGGCGAGATAGCCGAGAAAGCTCAATAAAAAAGTCAGTGCCACCAAGATCGGACCTTCGATAAGGGGCGGCCACTGCAATGGTCGCAATACCTGACTGAATACGATAGTGACGGTCTGGTGCAAAACATAGACCGGAAAAACAGCCTCGCTGAGGGGTCGCCGTAAAGGGTGATCGAAATCTAAAAGTTGCTGTGCAAAACCAAAGGACGCAACGATTGCACCCCATTGCATTGTAGCGATGATGAGATGATAGCTAGGTCGGCTAAACATGTGACTAGGGCTCAGCGACAATGCCCAGCATCCTAATGCGAGAAAAAGCGTCGGCCAGCGCCATGCCTTTAGGCGCCGCCATAGGGCAGGGCGGCTGACAAAGACCGCACCAGTCAAAAACATGCTGAGGTACATGGCATGATTAAACCAATCTCCAAGCACCGCATGCGTGGACGGGAAGTGCGCGAAAAGCGTCAGGCGCAAAAACCAAATTAGGAGCGTCGGGATGATGATCAACCCTAAGCCTTTCGAGAGGGGATCGACTAACTTTCCAGCAAATACAAGAGAGCCCGGTTTTACTTTAAGGATGCTCCAAAGTAGCAAGGTATAGAGCCAGAGGTACGGTAAAAACCAAAGGTGATTCCAGGTGGGAAGCGTCAGGCACCTACCGTTCTGGCAAAAGCCGTTGTAACTCGTGAAATAGAGTTTGAGAAAACTAAAATAGTCTTCCTTGTAGCCAAACTTATAGACCACCTCGAAATACGACTGTGGCGGCACTAACAGTGCCATCCCTAGCAGGAGCGGTAGCAACAAAAACCGGGTGCGCCTTCGCATGAGGCTGAACGAGGTATCTGATCTGAGCATCAGTGCCGTTGCCGCACCAGAAACCATAAAAATGAGGTCCATCCGCCAGGGGGCGGTGAGTTTCATCCAAGGTTCCAGGCTCGTACTTGCGAAGGGGCTCTTCACGTGAAAATCCCAGCTCACGTAGTACATTCCAACGTGGTACAGCACTAGGACTGCGAATGCCGAGATTCGAAGCCAGTCCAGAAAAAACAAGCGTTCTGGACTCGCTTTTAGAATTGCTTCCTGTTTCCTAGAGCTGGGTTCGTTATTTCGCCCGGACGAAGCCGATTGAGGCACCTAAGGTTAGCTCTAAACGGTCGCCGAGGCGTTTACCTTCATCGCTGCGGCCGCTACATCCAAGGACTTCAAGCGTAGCGCCGGGTCAAAGACGTCGGAGACGATCATAAATTCATTGGCACTAGTGGCGTCAGCAAGTTGCTGAAGGCCGTGCCTGACGTTGTCAGGCCCACCAATGACGGCGGCGGCCAGGAAATCCGCTATGGCATCACGTTCTTGGGGATGGCGATGCGCCATGAAATCCGCCACCGGTGGCTGAAGCTTGCGCCGATTGCCGGTCAGGATGCCAAGGATACGTTGATAAGTACTGCTCGCCAAGAATTCCGCTTCCTCATCACTGTCTGCGCCTATCAAAGGCACACCAATGACCACGTACGGTTCTTTCAAACTCTCAGAGGGTTGGAACATACTTCGATACAAACTGATGGCTTGTAGCAATAGCCGAGGTGCAAAGTGCGACGCAAACGCAAAGGGTAGCCCTCGCTTAGCCGCCAACTGTGCAGAGAATAAGCTCGACCCTAACAACCAGATAGGCACATTGGTTCCGACACCCGGCATGGCCATAATTCTTTGCCCTGCCTGCGCCGGACCCAAAAGGAATTGCAGCTCGGCCACATCATTCGGAAAATCGTCTTCACTCTCCGTGCGCTCTCGACGCAAGGCTCGCATCGTAAGCTGGTCCGTTCCGGGCGCTCGACCTAAACCTAGATCAATACGTCCCGGATAGAGTTCGGCCAAGGTACCGAAGGCCTCCGCGACCACTAGGGGTGCGTGGTTGGGCAGCATGATCCCACCCGAGCCTACGCGGATGGTCTTTGTGCCGCTCGCCACATGCCCGACCAATACCGCCGTGGCCGAACATGCGATGCCGGGCATATTGTGATGCTCGGCCAGCCAATAGCGGGTAAAGCCCAGCCGCTCGGCATGTTGAGCGGTTTTGAGCGCAATCGCTAGAGCATCGGCCACCGTGCCGCCTTCACGTACGGCGACCAAGTCGAGCATAGACAGTTTGATATCTTGAAGTGATTTCATAGCGGTTATTATCCGTGCATTCCTGTTGAAACACGATTTTAGGGTTTGATTTTGGATGTTTTCGCTCTAAGTAGTCGATTTTTTAGAGGCTTCTTTGCCTGTCTTCCCGACTGTGTTTCCTACTTTATTTGTATCGCTTTTGTAGTCGCCTGGTTTTCGGCCACTTTCCCAGCGTTGGCGCAAACCGCCCCTCGCCCCTTGCAAGTTCAAAATACGATGGCGCAGCGCGCACAGGCATGTACAGGGTGCCACGGTAAAGAAGGGCGGGCCACCAACGCGGGCTACTTCCCTCGCATTGCAGGAAAGCCGGCTGGATATCTCTACAATCAACTATTAAATTTTCGGGAAAAGCGACGGCATAATCCGGCCATGACGAGTTTGATTGAAAACTTGTCGGACGATTTTTTGCGCGACCTGGCCGATTATTTTGCGGCACTTGATCTGCCTTACCCATCTGCTCCCACGACGACCACTTCACGCGCGGAAATGGAGCGCGGAGAAAAATTAATCCGCACAGGAGATGCCTCTAAAAATATCCCTGCTTGCGATCAATGTCATGGAGCCAAGCTCACGGGTGTGCTGCCTGCCGTGCCCGGACTATTAGGTCTGTCCAAAGACTATCTCGTCGCTCAGTTAGGAAGCTGGCAAACTGGGCAGCGTCACGCCGGCGTACCGGACTGCATGGAGAAAATTGCGAGTCGATTAAGCCCGGACGATGTCGGGGCCTTAACAAGCTGGTTGTCTTCTCAAAACCTACCGGTTAACGCCAAACCAGGAGGCATGCTCAATCCGGCGCAATTCTCCGCGCTCGCAATGCCCTGTGGGAGCGGGTTTAAATGAGGCGCTCAGGCTTGGGTGTACTAGGCATCAGTTTGATGCTAATTTTGGCGCTGACCATGTTCTTTATCGGCTGGGTTTACTGGGCTAGTTATAGAAGCGATGAAGATAAATCAAAGAGTTCTTTGAACAAGATCACCCAGGCTGAATTGGCTGATCCGAAACTGCTCGCGCTTGGTGCCTATCTTGCTAAGGCAGGTAATTGCGCGGGCTGTCACACTGAGCCAGGTCAGGCGAAGTTTGGAGGCGGGCATGGCTTGGAGACACCGTTTGGAACGGTCTATACCAGCAATCTCACACCAGATGAAAAAACAGGCCTCGGCCTTTGGACGGCGGAGGACTTTTGGCGAGCCATGCATCACGGCCAATCGAAAGACGGGCGGCTTTTAAATCCTGTGTTTCCGTTCAGCAGTTACACCTTGGTTTCGAGAAGGGACAGCGATGCGCTCTTTGCGTTTTTGCGTTCGATCCCCGCGATTACACAGCAAAATCGAAAGCAAGAGCTGCGCTTTCCTTACAACACTCAGGCGGCCTTGATGGTTTGGAGAGCGCTGTACTTTGAAGCGCGCGGATTCAAGTTCCAATCTGACAAGACGGCGGACTGGAATCGCGGCGCTTATCTGGTTCAAGGTCTAGGGCACTGCGGTGATTGTCACTCACCACGTTCGCGCCTGGGAGGAGTACAGTCCGATCCCGAGCATGAGAGCACGCTTGGCGGGGGCGTGATGCCGGTGCAAAAATGGTATGCGCCATCATTACGTGAAGCCCGGGAAGCTGGATTGCAAAGCATGTCGATGACCGAGTCGAAGGCGCTTCTCAGGCATGGGGTCAATTCGCAGGCCTCGGTCATGGGTCCTATGGCCGAAGTGGTTTTTCGCAGTACACAATACTTGAGTGACGCGGATCTTGTTGCAATGACGGGCTATTTGCAAGACCTTCCTGGACGGCCTTCAGCCACTGGCACGAAAGATTCCAAGAGTGTCAAGACTCCCAGTATTGATGCCGCTAGCGATGAACAAGGCAAAACGCTTTACAAGACACATTGCACAGAGTGTCATGGAGATCAGGGTCAAGGTGCAGAAGTTGACGGCGTCCCCGCTTACCCTCGCTTAGCGGGCAATCGCGCCGTCAACCTGTCCTCACCTTTAAATTTGGTGCGCATCCTCGTGCAAGGCGGATTCCCGCCGTCAACAAGCGGTAACCCTAAACCCTTTGGCATGCCTCCCTTTAGCCATATCTTGAGCGACACTGAAATGGCTCAGGTGTTGAGTTTCGTCCGGCAGTCTTGGGGGAACGGGGCGGGGGCGGTACATTCCTTGGATGTTGTTCGGAGTCGACAATGATCGCTTGTGTGACTCTCCAAGCTTGGACTAGGAACGCTGCTTCAAGAGTTTCAGATCAATTTCAGCAAGATTTCGAACCCCGCAGAGCTGCATCGTACGTCGCAACTCATCCTGCAAAATTTGAATCGCACGGTGTGCACCGGCCTCGCCGAAAGCGACGGCGCCAAATAAGGTAGCGCGGCCGATCAGAACGGCTTGCGCACCTGCGGCAAGGGCTTTGACGACATCGCTGCCGCGACGAATGCCGCCATCCATCCAGATCGCAGTTTTACCTTGAACTGCTTCAACAATGGTAGGCAGTGCATCGAAGGTGGCGATGCCGGCATCGAGTTGCCGACCACCGTGGTTAGAAACAACGACCGCGTCTACGCCCATTGCGGCAAGTCTCATTGCGTCCTCGGGGTGCACTACCCCTTTGACAATCAACCTGCGCGGCCAGTCGTTTCTGATTTTTTGGAGAGCGTCCCAGTCGAAACTCGAGTCGTAGTTGCGGCCAACCGAGGAAGCAATCGCTGATGCTTGGGATGGTGACGGACGGCCCGAAGATTCGCGCGACGCCGATCCTGTGGCCTCTAAACCTTTCAAATTCTCCATCACCGGCACACCATTTTTGAGCATCTGTAGCGCCCAAGCGGGGTGTTGTGCAAAGTCCCAAACGTTTTTAGCGGTGAAGCTAAATGGCACCTTAAAGTCATTTCGGAAATCTCGCTCGCGCTTGCCGCCTACGGGGAGATCCACGGTAATCATTAGCGCTTCATAGTCGGCGGCCTGGGCACGATGGATCAAACTCGCAAGGAAAGGTTTATTGCTCAGGATATAGGCTTGAAACCAGTGCCGTCCGGGCGCTTCTTTGGCGATGGTTTCAATGGACACGGTCGCTGAGCTAGACAGTGAATAGGGAATTCCGGCAGCGCTAGCCGCCTTGGCAATCGCGAGGTCGGCCCCCGGGCGCCCGTACCCAAGTGCACCGGTAGGAGCAATCGCAAGTGGCAGGGTGGAACTTTTGCCAAGAAGGTTTGCCTGCGTATCTACCGACGAAACATCGCGAAGTACCCTTGCCACCAATCTTGCTTTTTGCAAGGACGCGCAATTTTCGCGAAGCGTGATTTCGTCCTCCGCGCCGCCATCGAAAAAATCAAAGATCGCGCGAGGCAATTGTGACCGAGCTGCTCGACGTAAATCTTCAATAGAGAAAGCGCGACTGGCTGCGCGCTCCAATCGCTTCAATTCGGATCAGCTTTAATCGCAGCGGCCTTGATCACCCCATCCCAGCGTTCATAATCGCGCTTGAGAAACGCGGCAAATTGTGCGGGAGTGTCGCCGACCACGACCGCACCTAGTTTTTCCATTTGCGCGCGCACCTCAGGCTTGGCCAAGGCCTTGCTCATCGCCTCATGTAGGGTATTGATGATTGCAGCGGGCGTTTTGGCCGGCGCCAACATTCCCACCCAAGGGGCCGTCTCTTCAAAGCCTGGGAAGCCCGCCTCAGCCATGGTGGGTGTGTCAGGAAATGCGGGCAGGCGCTTGGGCGTACCCACCGCGAGCACATTGAGACGCTTTGCACTGACTTGATCGGCGATACCGATCACGGGATAAAACATGAAGTCCACCTGACCACCGATTACATCAAGCAAGGCAGGTGCATTACCCTTGTAACCAATGTGCAGCATTTTGCTTTTGAGTAAGGTGCCGAGCAGCTCGCCGGCAAGATGTCCTGAGCCACCATTGCCAGAGGATGCGAAGCTGACGGCAGCAGGTTTAGAACGCGCTTTCTTGAATAGATCTTCAATGGTCTTGACGGGAGAGGCATAAGCATTGACAGCGACGAGAGGAAGGTTTGCCGCGTTTGAAATTGGCGCGAAATCTGTCTTGGGGTTGTAGCCCGCACCGTCGCCAAGCAAGATCGGATTGACGTTCATCCCAAGGGACGAGAACAGCAAGGTGTAGCCATCAGCAGCGGCATTACGTACTTCGCGCGTAGCGATCATGGAGCTTGCGCCTGCTTTGTTCTCCACCACAACCGCTTGTCCAAGTGAGGCGGTCATTTCTTTGGCGAGTACGCGGGCGATGACATCGGTCGGGCCGCCTGCGGCGAAGCCGACCAAGAGACGTATTGGCTTTGTGGGGTAGGCATCGGCAGCGTAAGCGTTGCCAACCAGAAGCAGGGCACTTGCTAGTATTGTCGTATTACGAAAGGCCTTAAGCATTATTCGAGATCTCCGCGTTTCTTCAAAAGTTATTATGTCTAGATAATCATGTGCTCAAGGCGCCCGACCTTGCTCACCTCGAAACGTAGCTTATCGCCCGGTTTGAGATAGAGCGGTGGTTTCCTGAAAGCGCCGATGCCGGCAGGTGTGCCCGTGGCAATCACATCGCCAGGCTCGAGCGTCATGAACTGCGACAAGTATGCGATTAGGGTTGCGACCGGAAAGAGCATGTCTCGAGTATGACCGTGTTGCATCTGTACGCCATTTAGCCAGCAAAATACTTCGAGATCTTGCGGGTCCGGGATCTCATCGGGAGTAACAAGCCAGGGCCCCATAGGCGCAAAGCCGTCCATGCTTTTTGCGAAAGTGGTTTGCGGGGGGGTAATGTCAAACTGAAATTCGCGGGCACTGGCGTCATTGAGAATGGTGTAACCGGCCACGTACTGAAGTGCATTTTCTTTGCTGACATTTTTGGCATAAGCGCCAATGACTACGGCTAGCTCGGCTTCAAAATCGAGCTTGCTCACCTCTGGCGGGAGGGGGATTGGTGCGCCCGGAGCTGCCACCGAAGAGGGCACCTTAAAAATAATCCGTGGTTTCTCAAAAGGATCTACGCCGGTTTCTTTGGCATGATCGGCATAATTTCGGCCCACGCCAATAATCTTCCCGGGGCGAGGCACAGGCGCATAGAGCTTAATGTTTTCCAGCTCGTGGAAGGTAGGGGCTTGACCTAGGCCAGCCTCGGCAATGAGGCTTTGCTCTGTACCTAACGTTACCGTGCCAGATTGCAGCCAGCGCATGATGCCGCCCTTCGGTGCGTCAATTCCTGTCAGGGCATTTCTCCGAGAGGCCTCCGGAGAAACAGGGAGGCTGCGAATCCAGTCGCTCAGGTCGAGGACACGATCATCACGGTTCTGCTCACTAATCACGACCCCAGTGCGAATACCTGAGTTTGGGTTGCTTCTCGTGTCAGATTGGAGACTCCCTTCAGGAAGGCGACTCGCCCCTTTGCTCTCAAGGCAATAGGAAACCACTCTCATGCGGGAGCCGTACCAAAGTAGCGGTCAGCCATGACTTGGCAGCGTTTGATATAGCGATGCTCATCAGGGCCGTAGTCGGGAATGGCATTGTGTAGCGTACCCATGTTGTCCCACATCAACACATCACCAACGCTCCAGCGATGCTTGTACTGAAACTTGGGTTGAACCTGGTGCACAAACAAGAAGTTGAGAATACGCGTGCTTTCATCCTCTGGCAGCTCGTTGATACGCATGGCATAGCCAGGGTTGGCGTACAACACGTTTTTGCCGGTAATGGGGTGTTTGAGAAAAACTGGATGACTGACCGGAGGTTTGCCGGCACGCTGAGCCTCGGTCAGGGGGCCACGGCCGCTTCCAGGCTTGGCGCGCATCTTGTCCCAGAATTTCGCGAAATCGTGAGTGATAGTGAGCCCCGCGAGTTGCGATTTGAGAGCCTCGGGGAGTGCCTCAAAGGCCGCATGCATATTACAAAACTCCGTGTTGCCGAGCGGCTCGCCGTTGCGATGTGGGATCTCAAGGCCATACAAAATATTAGTGAAAGCAATGGTTCTACTGTAGGACATGTCTGTATGCCAATCCTGACCCGCATCACTCAGGCCAATCGCCTTGCCTTCGGCGTCACGTTTATTCGAAAGAATCATCACTTCGGGTAAGCCGGGTTCCTGAAACGCATTGGCGACATTGATTTCGAGCTTGCCGAAATTCTCAGCAAAGCTTTTGAGTTGTAGCGCGCTTAGGGATTGCTTGGGATAGCTCAAGACCCCGTAGCGTCCCAGGGCTTGTTCCAGCGTCTTAAACTGGTCCGCCGTAATTGGCTCAGCAAGATCAAGCCCTTCGACACTTGCGCCAAGAATTTGTCCGCTTTCAATAATATTCATTTAAGTTTCCCAATGATGTGCCGCAATGCACTCGCTAATCGATCCAGCCCGCGCGGGTTTCATTTTAAGAGAGGATCTGTTCCTAAAGTAGTCTATAAATATGAATATACTGTTCTCGATATCGAAACAACGGGAGAACCTTATGGATCGCTTGCGTGCCATTGAAATTTTCGCAGAAGTGGCTCGCGGCCGGAGCTTTACCGGAGCGGCGGTGCGACTCGGGATGGCCAAGGGCAATGTTACCAAGCACGTGGCTTGGCTGGAAGCTCTCCTCGGGGCTCAGCTACTGACCCGGACGACCAAAAGCGTGAGCCTCACCGAAGCGGGGCAGCAACTTTTAGAAGGCGGGAATGATCTACTACAGCGCTTTGATGCCGTCGGTGAGGCCGTGCGAAGCGCGGTCAAGGCGCCCAAGGGATCGATCCGCATTGGCACACCACCTTCTTTTGGGGCGGCACATCTCGTGCCCATGATCACCAGTTTTTCGAATCAGTATCGGGACATTCAGTTCGAGCTTCAGTTGGATGATGGTCGCTTGGATATCGCTGGCGAGGGCCTCGATCTGTCGCTTCGCATTGCACCGGCACTGAAGGATACTAGCTTGATTGCGCAGCGTCTCGGGAGCGTACCGCAGTTACTGGTTGCCTCCCAAGCCTATGTCGGTGCGAGAGGCGAGCCCAAGAGCTTGGATGAGCTGTCGAAACACGACTGTCTGATCAATACCTTGAAATCGCCGACCAACTACTGGAGATTTATCGGCGAAAAGCCGGTTCGGGTATATGGCCGGATGCGCAGCAACTTTGGCGACTCTTTGCGTCATGCGGCGCTGTTAGGTTATGGTATTTCCATGCATCCAACCTATATGGTGGATGAGGATATTGCCGCGAAACGACTTAAGGTTATATTGCCAAAATACCCACCGACCGGATTAGATGTGTACGCTGTTTATCCGAGCCGACGTAACATGCCGGGGCGAGTGCGTCTGCTATTGGACTCTCTCATCGATGAGTTTAAGAAAAATCACTCTTGGCAAATACCCAATACCACTTCACGCTTTGCAAGCACCGCGAAGCGCCAAGCGGCGCCCTGAGTAGCGCAGATAATTCAATCTGGTTTGATTTTGGCCTTAACCACAATCTCTTTCCAAATTTTTTGCTGTTGCGCAATAAACGCTCCAAACTCGGCCGATGGTCCTCCTTCCAGTGTTGCATCCTCTTTGGCAAAACGCTCTGCGTTGTTGAGGCTGCGTAACGCCTTGTAACTTTCTTCTTGCAGCCTCTTGATGATCTCGGGCGGCGTGCTGGCTGGAGCCATCAAGCCATACCACTGGACGGATTCAAACCCTGGATAACCGGACTCGGAAACGGTGGGAACATCTGGCAAAGAAGGTAGGCGCTTTGGTGTGCCAGTCGCAATGGCTCGGAGCTTGCCGCTGCGAATATGCTGAAGAAGCGCGGGGGTACCTGCCGAAAACACCTGTGTGACCCCTGCCAATAAATCGGTGAGGGCAGGGCCGGTGCCTCGGTAGGGAATGTGGGTTAAATAAATACCTGTCGTGAGCTTCAGATTCTCGATGGCAAGATGCCCCGCGCTCGCATTGCCCGCCGAGCCGTAGTTCAACTTGCCCGGGTTCTTCTTGGCATAGGCAATGAACTCTCTGAAGTTTTTGGCAGGGACGTCGGGGTGAATGACAAACAGGCTCGGAACTTTTGTGAGTAAGGCAATGGGCGTGAAATCGCGGTTGACCTCGTAACCCGTCTTCTCAAAAATATAGGGGTTAACGGCTAGATTGCCCACGTGGGCAATAATGATGGTGTAGCCATCGGGCGCAGACTTTGCCACGTCTTGCATGGCTGGAACACCGCCCCCGCCTCCTTTGTTATCCACAATCACCTGCACGCCCAGTTGCTTACTAAGCTCGCTCGCGACTGCTCGGCTCACGATATCTGAGGTGCCACCAGGTACAAAAGGGTTGACGAGCCGAATCGTGCGGGCAGGCCAGGTGGTTTGGGCTTGCGCCATGGGAAGACTCGAGCTCATTCCAAGTGCCACGCTGCCTAGGGTAATGTGTAAATGATGTCGTCGTTCGGGGGAAAAGGGCATAAATTCGTGCTTAACATAGGTGGCGGAGGGAGCCAAAACCTGCGTGAATTAGCGCATTAGGGCTTCACAAACTTCAAAACAAAATCGTCTTTGGGTTGTGGCGGGTTTGGAGTGTTCTTATCGCGCGGGTCGTTAGGGTTACGTAAAAAACCGCCTTCGGCCACAAATTTGAATCCGACAGATTCAATCTCATTGCGTAAGAAAGCCTCTTCGTTGCGGTGCAGAGTTCCAGCTTCCGAAATACCCGTGCCGTCGCGCCCGGCATGATCCGATACCACGTAGATGCCGCCAGGTTTGAGCGCCTGAAAAATGGCCCGGTTCATCGCAGTCCGATCAATCCCCATATGACCAAGATCGTGATAGTTAAACATCAAACTTGCGAAATCCAGTTTGTTCTCACTCATGCCTTCGGGTATCGGTGTCTCAAACCTTTGCACGATCGCCACGATGATTGCCGCTGCTGTGCCAGCGCTTTGCAGCCTTTGACTGCGCTGCGCCAGAGCTACACTTGAAGGTACTCTTATTGGGGGCGCTGCCGCTTGCGTTGCGGGCGCAGCGACGATGCTTTGGATACGCTCGGTGAACAAGCTGGGCGTCAAACTGGAGCATGCGCTTAGAGCAAAAATTGTAAGAGTGAGAAACGTAGAATGCATAGGTCTGGTATGCAATGTAGAAGCCATGATGAAGTTCTCCTGAAGCACCTTTGAAGAAAAGATTAAGACTTGATATGAAGGTAGTACACCGTGGTATCGCACAGGCCACCCTTTGGTAGTAGTGCATACCCAGGAATCACACCGCAGCGCTGCCAGCCGTGACGCTCGTACAGGCGCGCGGCTTCGGCGCCCGCTGTATCCAGCACAAGTAGAGTCTTACCGCAATCTAGTGCCTCGCGCTGGGCCGCTTGAAGGAGTAGGGCACCGATACCCATGCGTCGAGCACGGCGATGGACCAACATTTTGGAGAGATCGGCGCGGTGCGGTTGATTTTCTGGCTGCGATAAGACTAACTGCACGGTTCCGACAATACCCAAGGCATCCTCAGCGACCAAGAGGGCTCGTTCGCCTTTAAACACGGCCTCTGCGACTTGTCGCCAAAAGGCCTGCGCTGTCTCGGTGGACAGCGGCTGCATAAAACTCACTGAGGCCCCGCCTTCCACACAATCCATCAGAACCTTAGCAAGATCGAAAATGTGTGATTCGCTCACGATTGGCGCGAGGCGACGGACCTCGGGCGTTTGCCTTTCGGGAAGTATCTCCAACACCAACTCTGAAGGTCGGCACAGCTTGGTGCCTAAAGGCGCGACCACGATGGGTCGGTTGATCAGAATCGGATGTGTCAGCATGTAGTCGATCAGTTGCTCGTCTGTCCATTTCGGGTTGGACAAGTCTAGCGCCTGGTAGGGCGTGCCTTTTTCGCGAAGCAGAGCGCGCGGAGTAATCGCCATCGACTTGATGAGGTCGATTAGAACTTTTCTGGAAGGAGGTGTGACCAGATACTCAATCACCTGAGGCTCAATACCCGCTTTCCTGATCAAAGCAAGTGTGTTTCGAGACGTGCCACAGCTCGGGTTGTGATAGATAATGACCTGTTGCACATTCGAATTCATTACAACTCCCGAAAAGTGATTGCTATGCAGAGCGTCCTTGCCTGCACTCTGAGGCGAGCAGACTTTTCCCTGTGATTCTTAGCCCATTATAAAGTTTCAATTTCGCGAACCTTAAAGACCGCCGCCCTCCAAGATGACAGATCAAGACTTACCTGCACTGATTGAAACACCTCCCGGAAACTATCGCCATTACAAAGGGGGCTTATACGAGGTCGTCGGCACAGTTCGACATAGCGAGAGCCTGGAGTCGATGACTCTCTACCGCGCGTTATATGGCGAAAGGGGCCTTTGGGTCAGGCCCGCCACGATGTTCAATGAAGATGTGGAAATCGACGGTCTATTAAAACCGCGATTCACAAAAATTTAGAAAATTCCTCGTACGCTATGTGAGCTTTGTCACGGTCACGCGGGTCTCGAGTGACTTTCCGCACCGCTTGAAGCGAAATTAGGCCCTAGCATCCACTTTTCCTCTGGGCATTTTAGCCGTGAGGTCTTGCCAATTTTGCCTCGCGGTTTGATCATGACGTACTTGACCCTTTTGAAGAGAGTTGTTCAACTCTCAGTGGCCACACTATTTTCGGGCGGCTTACTAAGCGCTTGCGGTACGAGCTCAACCGACCCGGTCGTTGTTGCTGCGGATCTCAAGGGCACTGAGTTGGTGCTCTACAAAGGCCAGAATTATCCCGCACTCAAGCAAGTCTTGAGCGGCTTACAGGCTTATACAAGCACGATTTCAGTCGTCCAAGGGGCCAGCGCAAAGTTTCATATTTCAGACGCGTCTGGGAGTGTGCTCAAGACCCGCAATGCCGCCGCCAGCGTTTATCGGATCGGATTGACGGAGGAGCTTGTCGCCTCAGCCACGGTTGCGACCAAAAAGCAATCGGTTCCTGCCAATGCTTGGAAAGCGTGTTGCAACTGGCCCCTGAGCTGGCAATTACCGGTTGGAGCCCAGTGGAAAAGTGGTTTGTACCGTGCCGATTTCGCAATCGGAACGTCTCTGTCGAGTGTGTACTTTGTCGTGAAAAGTTCGACTCCTGGAGATCTATCCAAGAGCGTCCTTCAAATACCTTTTCATACCTCCCAGGCCTATAACAACTGGGGCGATAAAAGCCTCTATGAATTTAACTCCAGTAGCAGTGTAAAAGCGGATCGAGTCTCGATGTATCGGCCCGATAGAGCGATGGACGGAGAGGTGTATCGCTGGATTCAACCCTTCATCCAATGGGCCGAAAAATCCAATATTGCCTTGGAGTACATCGCCAGTACTGACATGGATAAAGCCATTTCGCCGTTGGCCGCCTATCGGCTTTTTATTACGGTAGGCCATGATGAGTATTGGTCCGCAGCCATGCGAACCAACTACGATACGTTCATCGGTCGTGGTGCGAATGCGGCCATATTTTCCGGGAACACCATGTGGTGGAAAACGGATAATATCGCTGATAGCTTTGGCCGAAGTGGTGGCTTAATGGTCGCGACAAAGCTGCAAGGCTCGACGACCGGAAACTGGTACGAAAGCAACCCCGAGGGCAAGAGCATCGGTGCGAGCTTTTTGCGCGGTGGCTACGTTGACGAGGTTGCAAACCCCGCTGCGACGAACACTGGTTACAAAGTAGTCGATGCTAGCCATTGGGTATTTGCAGGCTCGGGACTTGCACAGGGTGCCAGCTTTGGCCATGAGCAGCGCATCTTGCGCTACGAAGTGGATGGTGTGGACTTTAAATACGACTCGCAAAACCTACCCCGTCCAACCACCGGCGATACGGTCAATGCGAACACAAGTATCTTAGGGCTCGTCGCTTTGGCCGGATGGAATGGCACTAGTAGTGCCTTGCGTCCGTCGACCGCAATTAATTTGAGCGGCGTGTCTGGAGCTTGGGCGGCGATGACGTTGTCGAAGCCAAATGGCTGGGTGTTCAATGGTGGCACCACCGACTGGGCTCGGGGCTTAGAGCCCTGCATCGCCTCTGGCAATACGGTTCCTATCTGCAAAATTACAAAGAATGTGATCGATGCTCTTAGTGGTACTGCGGCGCTACCGGCTCCCAGCCCGACTCCAACGCCAACGCCAACGCCTCAACCGCTAGTGGATGCCGAGATTGGCAGTGTCCAAGCTTATTCGGCGACTAACTCCTTGGGTGGTCTGCGCTACCTCTTTAGTCTTGATGCCGCGATAGGCGGCGAATGGACCAAGATCGGAAATGCCTTCTATGGACTGACGGTGGCACGTACTGGCACATGGCCTGTGATTCGCTATTCCTATGTCCAGGCGGACGGTAAAAAGCGCTATGTTTTCTCTACAGACCCGAACCTCGGTGGTGGTTGGGCCAGTGAAGGCGCCGCGTTTCATGCCTTTTCGAGCGAACTTGCGGGCACAATTGCCGTATATGAACACTATCGAACTTTGTCAGACGGTTGGCATTTCACCTACGCTGCATCCACCACTCCGCCGAGCGGTTGGCTTCTGAGCGGTTATGCCTTCTCGGTGCCGGCTACGAATCTAAAGTAGCGGAAGAGTGATTGAAGGAGACTTATGAAATGGGTACCGAGCTAGGCCTTCGAGGTTCGATAAAGCGAATGGCGGCGTCTAAACCATTGTGGTTAATGCAATAAGTAGCTTGAGCTTGCACAATTGGCTTGGCCTGATAAGCAATCGAGAGACCCACTGCTGCCATCATCTTAAGGTCGTTTGAGCCGTCGCCACAAGCGATCGCTTGCTCGGGTGCACATCCTATTTGAGCGCAAAGCTCTAGGACGGTGCGTCGCTTAACGTCCGCATCCACAACTTCACCTAGCACTTCGCCACTGAGTTTTCCGTCGACGATCTCAAGCTGATTGGAGCGCACAAAGTCAAGCTTAAGTTCTTCCTTAAGGCGATTGGTAAAGTAGGTGAAGCCCCCAGACACCAACAAGATTTTGAGTCCCGCGGCCTGGCAAGCTTGAATCAGTGTGTCCGCGCCTGGACTAAGCTTGAGTCGCTGTTCATACACTTCAGCCAAGACGCTTTCGGGTAAGCCCGCCAGAAATTTGACCCGTCGTCTTAGGCTTTCAGCATAGTCCTTGATTTCTCCACGCATCGCCGCTTCTGTAATGGCGGCCACTTCCGCTTTTTTGCCACAAAAGTCAGCGATTTCGTCGAGGCATTCAATGGTGATGAGGGTGGAGTCCATGTCAAAAGCGATCAGTTTGAAATCGCTGAGCTTGCGCGCCGAGGGGGCCAAACCCACGTCAACTTCTTTTTCGAGGGCTAGCGCTCGCACCTTTTCTGCGGTGATGTCTTCTTTCGCCTCGATACCCTGCCAACGCGCATAGTTGGTGCTGATGGCGCGTGGTGGTTCGCCGACCATGCCGTTGAACGGAGGCATGATGTCGTAGTTGATATTGGCATGCTGCAAGACCAAATCGATACCATTGGCAGGAGGGGCTTTAATCATGAAAGAGCCTTGAATACTTCTCGAACTTTATTGACGCGCTGCGCGAGATCGCTCGCCGGAATGGTCAAGCGGAGTTTATCCGGGCCGGCCAGTTTGGCATCTTTGCGGGTTTGGATGAACTTGATGATCTTGGCCGGGTCAATCGGGGGCTGGGGGATGAATTGAATCAGAATGCTTTCTTCATTGGCGTCAATTTTAGCGATGCCCAGAGGCTTACCTAGAATACGAAGTCGATGGCTTTCGATGAGTGCACGGGCCTGGTCGGGTAGCTTGCCAAAACGATCCACAAGCTCTTCTTGCATGTATTCAAGCTCCTGCGCAGTGTCCGTGTTGGCCAGGCGTTTGTAAAGGCTCAAGCGCTCATTAACATCACCACAAAAGCTGTTGGGCAAAAGTGCAGGGATATGCAGGTTAATCTCAGTGGTGGAGGGCAGCGGTGCCGCGAGATCAGGCTCTTTGCCCGCCTTCATGGCCTTCACTGCTTCACTCAACATTTCGCTATACATGGTGAAGCCGACCTCAATCATGTCACCCGACTGATTGTCACCGAGCACTTCGCCCGCACCACGAATTTCAAGATCGTGCATCGAGAGATAAAAGCCCGAGCCGAGCTCTTCCATCATTTGAATGGCTTCCAGGCGCTTCTTGGCATCCTTGGTGATCGCCGACTCGTCGGGCGTCATGAGATAGGCATAGGCCTGGTGGTGGGAGCGACCCACGCGCCCACGGAGCTGATGCAACTGGGCCAGACCAAACTTGTCGGCGCGATGAATCACAATGGTGTTGGCCGTGGGCACATCAATACCGGTTTCGATAATGGTGGTACACAGCAGCACGTTATATTTTTGGGCGTGGAAATCTTTCATCACGCGTTCAAGATCGCGTTCAGGCATTTGCCCGTGGGCCACCACGATGCGCGCCTCTGGCATGAGCGTTTCCAGCGCTTGACGACGATTTTCGATGGTGTCGACTTCGTTGTGTAAAAAATAGGCCTGACCGCCCCGTTTCAATTCACGCAACAAAGCTTCCCGAATGCCTCCGGCATTTTCACGACGCACAAAGGTCTTGATGGCCAGGCGTTTTTGCGGGGCGGTGGCAATCACCGAGAAATCGCGAATGCCTTCCATGCTCATTGCCAAGGTGCGAGGAATTGGCGTCGCGGTCAAAGTGAGCACATCGACCTCAGCCCTGAGGTTCTTCAGTATTTCTTTTTGACGAACTCCAAAGCGATGCTCTTCATCAATAATGACGAGACCCAGGCGATCAAACTTCACATCGTTCGAGAGCAATTTATGGGTGCCAATTACAATATCGATCTTGCCAGCATTCAGGCCCTCAATCGCGGCTTTCACCTCTTTGGCCGAGCGAAAGCGCGACAACTCGGCAAGCAGTACAGGCAGGTTTGAAAAGCGATCACTAAAGGTCTGAAAGTGCTGTTCTGCAAGCAAGGTGGTCGGGCAAAGAATGGCGACTTGTTTGCCATCGTTCACGGCCACCCAGGCAGCACGCAGGGCCACCTCGGTTTTGCCGAAGCCGACATCACCACAAACCAGTCGGTCCATAGGTTTGCCCGAGGTCATGTCCTGCACCACGGCGTGGATTGCCGCGAGTTGGTCGGGTGTTTCCTCGAAGCCGAAACCTTCCGCGAACATCTCGTAATCGGCTGGAGAAAACTTGAAGGCATGGCCCTCGCGAAGGGCACGCCGTGCGTAAAGATTGAGGAGTTCGGCGGCTGTGTCGCGGGCCTGTATAGCCGCGCGACGTTTGGCTTTCTCCCAAGCCCCGGAACCAAGGGCGTGCAGGGGCGCATCATCCGGATTGGCACCGCTATAGCGGCCAATGACATGCAGTTGTGCGACCGGCACATAGAGGGTGGCATCGCCCGCGTATTTGAGATGTAAAAATTCGGTGGTGCCTTCACCGAGATCCAAATTAACCAAGCCTTGATAACGACCAATACCGTGCTGGGTATGGACCACGGGGTCACCGATTTTGAGTTCGGACAGGTCCTTAATAAGCGCATCGACATTGGTCTGTGCATCGCGCTTGCCGCGCCGATGGCGTCGGCCGCTACTTGCAAACAGCTCGGACTCGGTAATAAGGATGAGGTCTTCAGGATCGAGCAAGAACCCTAAGTGAAGCGGGGCGGCACTGAGGGCCACTTTTTTGCCCGAGCCGAGTTCTGCCTGAAAGCTGGACCAATCCGGCACTTGATCGAGCTTGAGCTTGTATTGCTCGAAAAGCTGCGAGATCGTCTCCATACGGCCGGCCGATTCAGCCAGAATAAGGACACTGCGACTGGTGCGCTCTAGCAGGCCGGTGAGGCGGGCAATCGGGTTTTCGGCTCGACGATCAATAGCGCAATCGGGCACCGAGAAGGCCAATGCCTCGAGGGCCTCCAGGGCCTGGATTGGCGCGTCGCTCGCGTTGCCTTGGCCCTTGTTCTCGTCCGCATTGCTACCTGCCTTAAGGCTGAAACGACCAAAATGCTTGGTATGGATAAAGAATTCATCACTTTCAATGAAAAGCTCTTTAGGAGTCAGCAAGGGCCGTTCGCCGTCGTGGCTTAAAAACTTGTAGCGTTGTGCAGTATCTTCGGTGAACTGCCTTGCGCTGGCCTCGACATTGCCGTGGGTGAGGAGGGTGGAGCCCTCGGGTAAATAATCGAAGAGCGTGGAACTGGTCTCATGAAACAAGGGCAGGTAGTACTCAATACCCGCCGAAGCAATACCCACACCAATATCTTTATACACGCCGCACTTGCTCGGATCGCCCTCGAAGCGTTCGCGCCATTTGTTTCTGAAAAACTGTCGCGCCGCTTCATCGAGCGGAAACTCTCGTCCAGGTAAAAGGCGGACTTCGTTTTGCGGGTAGAGGCTACGCTGGTTGTCCGGATCAAAGGTGCGAATCGATTCGATCTCATCACCGAATAAATCGAGCCTGAAGGGCAGGGCGGCGCCCATCGGGTAGAGATCGATCAAGCCACCGCGCACGCAGTACTCACCGGGGCGCACGACTTGGGAGACATGCTCGTAACCCGCCGTGGTCAGTTGTGATCGCAGCGCCGCTTCATTGAGCTTTTGGCCCTTCTTGAAGAAGAAGGTGCTGGAGGCGAGAAATGAAGGTGGGGCAAGCCGGTGCAAAGCCGTACTGGCCGGCAGCACCATTAAATCGAGTTGGCCTTGCATCAGGCTATAGAGGGTGGCCAGCCGCTCCGAGGTTAAATCCTGGTGCGGAGAAAACTGGTCGTAGGCTAAGGTTTCCCAGTCCGGGAAAAGTGCCAGACGGTGGCTGGGATTGAACCAGGCCACCTCGTCCAATAATCGCTGGGCATCGGTTGGGTTAGCGGTAACCACCACCATCGGCCCCGTGCGGCGCTCATCCAGGAGCAATTGAGAAATCATCCAGGCATCGCTGGAGCCGACTCCGCCAGGCAAACTCACATGGCGCGCGAGTCCAGGCCACTCGCGGGGCTTGAAGCTTTGGCGAGCGCGGGGGGAAGGTTTCACGGACTCACTGGCCACCGTGCTTTGTGTTGCACCGGCAGCAGCAGCGCCTTGATTTTTAGGCAATACGGCAGACACGGCTACAATTTTACTTGTGAAATCAAAAACGCCTCTTTCTGCTCATCCATCGGCTTCGTTTGAAGCGCTTCCCACCATTTACGCGGTGATCCCAGCGGGCGGGGTCGGTAGCCGCTTCGGTGCGGATCGGCCCAAACAATACTTGCCAGTTTTCAACCGGAAAACCATGCTGGAGATGAGTGCTTCGGCCTTGTTGGAGCGAGATTGGATCAGTAAGGTCGTGGTAGTGGTCGCTGCGGAAGATGGCTATCAGGAGGCGGTATGTCGCAGCCTGAAAAGACGCTATGGCACCAGGATCGAGTTTTTGCTGGAAGGTGGTGCGACTCGTCGCGACACCGTTTTAAATGGCTTACAGCATGTGCTCAAAGGTGAGCGCAAGGCTGCGCGAGCCTGGGTGCTAGTACATGACGCCGCTCGCCCTGGCCTGGACTCCTTGAGTCTCGAACGTCTCAGGGGCGCGGTCTTGGGCGACCTCAAGAAAACGGGAGGCTTGTTAGCCATGCCCATGTCCGATACTGTCAAGCAAGTAGCCGGAGTGGGCCGGGCAAAAGAAGCGCGTAGCATTCAAACTATAGATCGCCGCTTGCTCTGGGCGGCCCAAACGCCACAGATGTTCTCTTTGAAAAAACTATGCGCCGCCTTGCAGACTTTTAACGCCGTCACCGATGAGGCCAGCGCCGTCGAGCAGGCGGGCGGTAAGCCACTCTTGGTGATGGGAAGCGCTCAGAATTTCAAGGTCACTACGTCGGACGATTTGTTGCTGATGCGGGCCCTCTTGAAGGCTAAGCGATAATCGAGAGTGACTTTCCTCATCATTTCATAGTGGCCCGACCTTATGAGCGATCCTTTCGCAACTCCTTCGATTCTGCTGAGTTACCGGATTGGTCAAGGCTACGACGTGCATGCCCTCGTGCCCGGACGAAAGCTTATCATCGGGGGTGTCGAAATTGCCCATAGCCACGGCCTGCTCGGGCACTCCGATGCGGATGTCCTGATTCACGCCATCATCGATGCCGTTCTTGGCGCCGCTGGCTTGGGGGACATCGGCACTCATTTTCCGGATACGGATGCGCAGTACAAGGGTGCCGATAGCGGAATTTTTTTGCAAGCGGCGATGGCCAGTGTGCGGCAAGCGGGCTATGAGCTTGGCAATGTGGATGCAACCGTCATCGCGCAAGCTCCCAAGCTCGCGCCTTATCGAGCGGCGATTCAAGCGCGGCTTGCGGGGCTCATGGGGGTAGATTTGTCCCGGGTGAATGTCAAGGCCAAGACTAGCGAGAAACTAGGGTTTGTCGGACGGAGCGAAGGGATTGAGGCATTTGCTTCGACGTTGTTGATTCCCACGGCCTAACCGCAAATACGTTCGGTGACGTCCACGGTGGGCGGCCTTGCTCCAACAAGCTTTCGCGCTCAGTGGTGGATAGAATCGAACGCCGAGGCAAGATCATGGCCCGCGTAAATACAGGTCCGAGGTTTCGCGGCTGATCCCGAAACTGCGGGCCAGCGCACGCCAGTATTCTCGTTGCTCTGCCGACGCAACGGCCCATCGGCTGACGCTGTCACTTTTTTTCATGCAACCTGCGAGGCTTTTGCCCGTCGTGCGGCGCTCGTCGAATGTCAGAGACTGCTGCCCACCTGGTGGATCACGTCATACCGAAGGTGCCGGTGCGGCAGTGGGTATTGTCGCTGCCGATTCCACTTCGCCCGCTTCTGGCGGCCCAGCCCGAGCTAATCACGCCGGTCTTGCAAGTGGTTCAGCGAGTGCTTTCTCGCTACTTTCTTGACCAAGCGGGAGTGAGGGCAGGCGAAGGTGATTGCGGCTCGGTGACTTTGATTCAGAGATTTAGTTCCGACACAACTTGCAAGCAAGTTAGTCTACTCTGCAACTTCGTTGTGGCTCGGCCGCCAACCTGAACATTCATTTGCATTGCCTAGTGTTGGACGGTGTTTACCGACTACGATTTTGTTGATCAGACATCGACTGCTTAGGCGATCTTTCGAAAAAAGGCCTTTTAAAAATACTACGCCCGGAACTTGCCCGCGAAAGCGGCGCTTTTCTAGTGATTCACGCAAAAACAGACAGAGAAGTGGAGCGCGCGATGAATATCATAAGGCGTGCGCCGTTCGCTTTTGTGCACCGATACCATGCTCCGGCAATCGAAGAGCTAAGCTAGCCAGACCAAATCATCCGGTGCAGCCCGAGTTACATCTGCGCCCAATTGAGCTCGCCAAGTATGGTTTCTTCGCTCATATCATGACGTCGGCGCAGCGGATCGGGTTAACCAAGATCGGCGTGATTAGCAGCGAGCCGTTCGCCAAATAAATAGGCGAACCTCTCAATAGCCGCTTTTCTGCGCTGCTTGGGTCGGCATCATCGGTGTCCAACCCTTGAGCGTGTTGACTTCGGACTTCACAAAGTTGGCCATTGCAGTGCGATCTTGCACCAGCATGATCATCTGAAAGCCCTGATCGATCGAGCGCTGCGAAAAGCGCGAGCTGCCAGTGTGCATCGCGGCGACCACATTATGCTTTTGGCAGGTTGCCAAAATTTTCGCGACCGTCGCAAGATGTTTCGGATCTTCGTTGTCCATCACTGGCGGCAACCCCAAAGACAAGGCCAGGTCGGTCGGGCCGATGTAAGCCGCGTCGACACCCGGAGTGGAGATGATCTCCTCCATCTTCTCGATGCCCTCGGCGGTCTCGATCATCACGATGCACAACATTTCGGTGTTCGCATGCTTCTGGTAGTCGGAGCCGCCATACATCATGGCGCGTATCGGGCCGTTACTACGGATGCCGAGCGGCGGATAACGACAGGCAGCGACCGCGCGCTCGGCCTCGGCGCGGTTACTGACCATCGGCACGATCACACCGTAGGCGCCAGCGTCGAGCACCTTCATGATCATCGACGGTTCGTTCCACGGTACTCGCACCAAAGGGGTCACCGAAGTGGTTGAAATCGCGGTCAGCAAGTTCACGGTGTCCGAGTAATCGATGCAGCCATGCTGCATATCAACGCATAGCCAATCGAGGCCCGAATGCGCCATGGTTTCAGCAGCGAGTACGTGGGGAATCGACAAAAACCCACCGACGGCGGTTTTGCCTTCACGCCAAAGTTGTTTGAGTCGGTTCATGCGCATGAAGATTCTCCAAAAGTGAGTTAAGCAGTCGATTTCCGACACTGTACTGCACCTTGGAGCGGCGGCCGGGCTCTCGGCGTCGATTTTCTCTCGCACTCAGGGTGGCGCCCAGCACGCCATGGCGTGTCTCGGGTTGGCCTGATGCGCCGTGGGGTGGGCGAAGCTACTGATGCGGGTATTTAGCTACGACATAACTTACAAGCAAGTTAGTCTTCGCCGAAACTTCGTTTTAACCTGGACCTTGAACATTGCCCGAACTGTGGTGGTGAGCTGAAGGTGATTGCGGCGATCCTTGAACGACCGGCGCTTGAGAAGATACTCGCGCACGTGCGCCTTGATGCCGGGCCCCCACCACGCTCACCCGCCCGTGGGCAGATGCCACTTCAAGACTTCTGACCCAAAAATCAGACCCGATCGCCTAGAATAAAGTGACTTGCCAGCCAGGGTCAGGCCGAATGACGTAGATAGAGCTGCGCCCGAATCAAGGAGCTTTCGATAAACTGTGGCAGAAGGCACCGCGTGAGCCGCAATGGCAGGGACTTGCGGCGATAATGCCAGGCGCGCACCACCTAGGTAAGCTTTCAAGGATCGCAATTTGATGAATCAGACCCCGCCTGACCCCGCATACTTAGGCAATCAGTTGAAAAAAGCTCTTTGAAAAGCCTATGCCCCGACCCATTTATGAGGGTTATGGTCTGACTGAATGTTCGCCATTTGCTTGCTATAACGATCTTGTTGCACATCGCTTTGGTTCAGTGGGTCAGGCCGTCGAAGCTTTCGAACTGGCCATTCATGATGAGATGGGCCATGAAGTGCCGCGCGGCACCTGGGGTGAGATTGTCTTCAAGGGGCCGGGTGTGATGAAGGGCTATTGGAACATGCCGGAAGAAACACGGCAGGCCTTGCGCGGCGGCTGGCTGCATTCTAGCGATATCGGTCGTATGGACGAAGACGGTTATGTTTTTATTGTGGACCGCGTCAAGGACATGATCAATGTCACTGGCTTCAAGGTCTGGCCTGCCGAAGTGGAGCAATATCTCTACAAGCTGGAGGCCATTCAGGAAGTTGCGCTCTATGGCATCGCGCACCCTGAAAAAGGCGAGCAAGTGGCCATCGCTATTGTTATCAAGCCGGGTCATCGCTTGAGCGTAGACGAGGTGCTTGCTTACTGCAAGGAACATCTTGCGGCTTACAAGTTTCCTGCTCTCGTCGAGATTGTTCGAGCCTTGCCCAAGAGTGCGACTGGCAAGATCTTAAAACGCGTCTTGAGAGAAATAGTAAAGTTCCCGACTTAGAATTCCGGTTAATATTCAACGAATAGTGCGGCCTCTCGGGGTCAACAAATTGGCCATCACATTGCCGTGATGCGTGGCGTCCATCTGGGCGACTTTTGCATCAAACAATACATTGGGTCGGCCGCCGACACGTCTGGATTTAAGGTTGATGCCGAGTGCGCTCGCCAGTTCGGCGTTGGGCATGATGCGGGGAATGGTTCGGGTCAATGCCTGCCCCAGATGATTTCCCCACTGCACCCTTTTGCCGAAGGCCCCAAAGTAACTGCTTTGAATGGCGCGGCGATTATGCAGAAGTACGGTCTTGAGTACGGAGGTGTGATCGAACACGGTGTGCTCGGCAGCGACGTCCACAAAAGGTGAGATGACCATCGACGGTACGCGTACACCCATACAGGCGGGGGCTTCGGGGTGAAGCTTGGGAATGACGCTTATTCCGTCGGGACCCCGGAATTTGTGATCGCCCAAGACCGTACCCGGGGGGGCAATGTGATCAAAGAAACCACCGTGTTCGTCGTAAGTGATGACCAGCATGACGTCTTTCAGCCGGTCCGCTTTGACAAAGCTGCCGATTACTTCGCGGATGAAATCCTGTCCGGCCTGAACACTCATTGGCGGGTGATCATCATTACCGAAGAAAAACGAGGGTTCAATCACCATGAATCGCGGGAGCGTTGTCTCGTGAAGCACGGCGTCCAGATCTCCAATCGGGCGAATCTTCTGCGTCTCAAGCCGGTAACGGTCATACATGCGCAGGGTCGAGTAGTCGCTTTCAAACGCCATCCAACTCACACCATGATACGAAAGAACGTCCATGATCGAACGGTCCTTCAGATAACCCAAGCCCGGGTCACCCACGTGGAAGTTGTACAGACTGGGTACATCGCCTTGCAGCGCGGCCAAACGATTGGGGTGAGTGCCTGCGGGCAAGGCTGCATACCAGTTGTCGCATACCGAAAAATGACGAGCCAGTACGCTGTAAGTCGGCAGGTCCGGCATTTGAAAGTAACTCAATACCAAATGAGACGCGTCTGAGCTACGCGAAAAATCGCGAACGAACCCTTTCATTTCTCCGGTGCCTTTTCCTTCTTCCGTGCCATTGCCGATTTGAAACAAGGTGTGGTCAAGGTTGTGGCTGGGGTCAAGCCAATGACCATCGATATAAATCAGACTCTTGTCCAGTCCCAGCGATGTTCGTGGCATGGGGAACACAGGATGTCCGAAGCCAGGGCCGGGTGGATTGGAATAGCTCGTGGGCACACTGGCGTAACCCCTTCCAGGTAGCTCGCTGGCCAGGTTGTAAAACATGTGATCGAAGGACCTGTTTTCCATCATGATCAGCACGATGGACTTGTGCTGGTCAAGGCGCCCCAGTGTTTCCGGGTTGCTGACAATGAAGTCCTCAGGCAGAGACACGGGAGTTTCGGGGTCGAGCGTGCCGCCTGTGGTGGTGGCAACTTCACCGGGCACGATCAGACGCGCCATACTGGTCAACTCTGTAACATTCACAGGCCGGGCGGGCTCAATATACCCAGGTTGCATGGTCACTGCATCAAGTTCCGGAGTGACGACCCCTCCACGCAGTCGCGGGCGATTGCGTGGAGGCTCGTTTATAGTGACGCTGTAGTACGCGACGTTCAGCATCTCGCCGTCTACCGTGGCGGAGTGCGCGTAGCTTTGGTATCCGAGGAACCGTCCTATTGATTCCTTCAAGAGCGCAGCGAAAG
Organism: Betaproteobacteria bacterium; assembly: GCA_031421635.1. Taxonomy (GTDB): domain Bacteria; phylum Pseudomonadota; class Gammaproteobacteria; order Burkholderiales; family Burkholderiaceae_E; genus JAPOKJ01. The sequence goes on from JANOPA010000007.1 coordinate 68,761, forward strand.
GCTCCTTGTGTTTACGAAGTTCGGCGTTGATGATCTGATCAAGATCAACCTCGTCATCGCCACCAAAAATGGCCATGAAGGCGCCCACACCAATAGCGATGATGCCCAGAGGGGCAAGAATGGACGTGGCCAACACCAAGCCAACAGCAACCAGCCCGATACCCAGTTTGAAATATAGTGGTGAAAGGTCGACTGACAGGGTAGAAACAAACTTCACAGGCTGGAGATACTCGTCGAATATGACGCCCAACTGCGGAAACAGGTTGTTGATCTGCGCCGCTTCCCCGATGAATTTGATGTCGATATTTTCTTGCGAGAAAAGCCCTTCGATCACCAGAGCGAGATGGGTCTCCTGGTGCTGGCTCACACTTTGGATGCGGGAGTCAAACAACGACGCTGCCTTGTTTTTCTTGCCGATGAGGTAATTGCGAACATTGTTGTCGTGAGATTGAGCGATAAGTTGATTCCAGCCTGCCAAGGTGTCGGTCTTGCGCTCAAGCAACAAACTCTTGTAGTTGCGAACGGACATCAGTTTTGCTGAAAGCGGTCGGAACGTTGGGGCAGAAGTCAGAACCGAACCCACGATGCCTGGCAGGGAGAATGCCTGGTCGCCTACCAGGACTGAAAAGGGGTAGGTAAAAGCGGCTGTGACGACGCCTGACGAAAATCCGATATTCGGAGCCAATTTCGCCATCGCCACTTTTGCCAGGCGATTGAAAAGAGGCAGTGAAAAGCGCCCCTTGAGGAGTGATGTCGATGCAAAACTTGCAGAAAGCGAAATGTGCAGGAAGAGCGAAACGGCATTGATGTTTTTGACACTGATGCGCCACCATCCGCGGTATTCGCGCAAATCCACGGCAATCCGGCCTACAACCTCCTGAGGGGGCCACTGGTCGATCTCGCTGGCCTTTGGATTGATGTAGGTGAGCGCAGGTTTGGGAGCCGGTGGTGTCAGGACAATTTCAAAAGGCACAATTGGGTCCGGAAGATCGGGCGGGGGAAATACCGGTGGTATTTCCAGATCCCAGTCCCCGCCTCTTGGGATGTCTGGTAGTCGCATGCGCGCCATGACACCCGGGATAGGGCCTGGTTCCCCAAAGACATCGGTCGGGCGGGTCGGGGAAGGGTCGATCACTCGGGCGGTGGTCAGCAAGCTGCCAAGGTCGCGGTGTCCAACGGACAATGAAATCGGGAAGTTATGGACATAGAACTCAAACTCGAGAGATTGTCCCGGCGGTAAAGCCGCCTCCTTCGATGTCCGTGTGTACTGCTTGACGAAGTTCACTTGGTCCGCGTAAATCTGCGGTGTCAAGGCTTCGGTCAGACCCAGAATACCTTCGTTAGACATGGCGAACTCTCCGTTCAATGTGCTATGACGTGGCTTCGGTCAACTATATCGCATTGGGCTTTCGGCCGCTTGTCAATTTCAGTGGTTTTCAGGCGATCTTCTGGCCGTCACTGCTGTGGCTGCGCTGCGCCGCCGCTTGGCACCTGCTCGGGGACCGAAGGCGATTCGGCAAACACGCTAGCCCTTGTGCAGCGGTCTGAGCGCACGGGCTCCATAAGTTGTCGAGTCTCACACCGCGGACCGCCTCGTCAAGTCGTGTCCCAGCGTGATCTCTTGGCTGATGAACTCTGGACCGTTATCGCTTCGGATTACTAAGGGCAGATCTCGCCGCTCGATGATCTGATTGAGCGCCCTGATCACTCTGACCGAGGGCCAGGAGAAATCGATCTCGTTGGCCAGTGCTGCTCGGTTGAAGTCGTCGATGACATTGCACCGACTGAAGTTGCGGCCATCCTCAAGCTGATCATGCATGAAGTCCATCGACCAAACAAGATTCTTGGCGATAGGCACGACCATAGCTTCGGGCCTATCTCGATCAAGCCGTCGCTTAGGCATGACCTCAAATTTAACTCCAGCTCCCTGTAGACCCGATAAACGCGTTTGTGGTTCCATTTGACACCCTTCGCGTTTCTCAAATACAGCAAACAAAGTCCAAAGCCCCAATTGCGCTGCGCGTGAGTCAGGCGAAGCAGCCAACCAGCGATCTCTAGGCGTCGAGATGGCCTTACCACTTTTTTGCGATAGCGTCGCTCACAATCTCGGCCTTTAGATTCTCTTCCAGATACATTTTCTTGAACCGCCGATTCCGCTCCTCTAGCTCACGCATGCGCGACAGCATCGAGGTGTCCAAGCCGCCGAACTTAGCCCGCCAACGATAAAGCATCGCCATGCTTGCGCCGAGCTCTCGCGCCAAATCCTGCACCGCAACCCCAGTCTCGCCCCGCTTGAGGGCTGCCATGATCTGGCTGTTGGTGAATCTTGATTCGTTTCATCGTAGAACTTCCTTATTAGTTGAAATTCTACTTCGGCGTTCACCGTTGTTGTGGGGGGATTACCCCCAAAGAAGTTACTTGATAACGCCGTTGGGAAAAGCCTTGGCCTTCAATGCCCACAGCCAGAAAAACAGTATGAGTACCACCAGCCCCAAGCCAGCGACGCTGAGGCCTAACTTGTCGAGTTCGATCGCCGGAATCCAGGCCTTCAGGATGTTGTACGCGGCGTACCGTGTACGACATCGCGACAATCACCCAACCGAGCGTGCGCCGAAATCGCCGACCGGCCGCCGGGCCTTGAGCGCTGCGGCGTATCCGACAGATCAAACGGCCATCAATCGAATCGGTAATCACCATGCCGGCGGTGAACACCAAGCCCGCGAGAAACGCGGCAACAACGCCACCGTTACTACTTGCGACGTAGCCCCAGGCCGACGCCTGGGTGGCGGTATCAAAAACACTCGCAAACAAAACGCCAATGAACACTGTCGGTGTAGAGCTCCTTGTCACCAAGGCTTTGTCAATTTAACTTTACCATGACGAATCAAAATACGAACGACGCAGGAACTCATGCGACGCTCCCACACATTTATTCCAATCCGCAAAGCGCTACGTCAAGACCAACCTGTGATTCGATGCACTAAGTGTATGACGGTAATTTCTGAAGTGGTTGTTGATCGCTGAAAAACTGGAAAGAAATTGATGAATGACGGGTATGATCTTAGTCCTAGAATTGAGTGAGTCACTGAGTCACCGCAGGTGTTAAGGCCTTGAAATGCAGGTATAGCGCTTGAACATCGGTGTCACTGAGTTCTCTGAGCGACAGGAACGGCGTGACGCCGCTGACCTCACTCCCGTCGGGACGCTTCCCCGTTCGCAGCATCGCTGCAAACGATTGCACATCTAGATACTTTGACATCGCGCTGTCTGCGCCGGGCGTGAGTTTAGATGCAGGCGGCCAGTCGGGAGGTGCGCCGGGAACTTTGCCCCCGGCGAAGTTTGAACCATGGCATCCAATACAAGCGTTGGCGACATAGCTGCCGTGTTGTACCGTGACCCCTTCGGGGATGGGTGCTGTAGGCGGCAAACGATGATCGATCTTCGCCGCTGCATCCTTTATCAAGCCCAGACCGAATAGCACTTTCATCGGCAAGGGAACGAGAATCTCAGAACTGACGCCTGCGACCGGCGGCATTTGCCGCATGTAGGCAACCATCGCGCTGAGATCGAGATCTGTGAGACGAGCATAGTCTTCACTCGGCATGATTATTACGGGTTGGCCGTTGGGTTTCACTCCATGCCTGATGGTTCGTATCCAGTCAATATCGCCATAGCTTGAAACCAAGCTGTTTGTCTGGTTGATCACCTGATACCGCAGGTGCCGGTGCGTCAGTGGGATCTTTCGCTACCGATTCCTCTTCGCCTACTTCTGGCCGCGCAGCCTGAGTTAATTACGCCAGTCTTGCAAGTGGTGCAGCGCGTGCTTTCGCGCTATCTGCTTGGGCAGGCAGGCCTGAAGGCAGGCGAGGGTGATTGTGGCTCCGTGACGCTGATTCAGAGATTTAGTTCCGACATAACTTGCAAGCAGTTTAGTCTACTCTGCAACTTCGTTGTGGCTCAGCCGCCAACCTAAAGATGCAGCCATAATACCCCCAGTGTACAAGTGATTGATTTCATTAGAACAAGCCCGTTTGTTGGGCCGACGAATTCCCATCGAGAATCAGTTTGCCGGTAGCCCTCAGGTGTGCGAGGATGCCAGCGACCGGTTCGCTGTCCAAATCAATGCGTTTGATTTCCAATGGCGCATACGGCGCAGCTTGCTCCACTTTCAGTAGCTTAGCTTTGATCAGTCGCATAATCGTTGTGTCACTGACGCTACTATAGCGCTGGGCTTGCGCCAGGTTGAGTATTTCTGGTTCGAGTTGCGCGCTCACCGGTGCGGCGATGCCGTATTTGCGCCGGACCGTCGCGACACGATCTTGATTCCAGCGATTGCCCTTTCCGGTTCGCCGTCCCAGCTTGCTCAGCACCCGCGCGATTTGGTCGTCGCCATAGCGTCGAGCCATCGTCGTGATGAGCTCGATGTCGTTCACCGCAGTCTTGTGTGCAATGGCCCCTGATAGGGGCTTGAGCATAGTGAATGCAGTGTGACAGCTCCCGTGCCAGTGGATGATCATTTTAAGTTCAAGATTGTCGACAACATCAACGACGATTTCCTTGATGAGGGTGCGCGCGATGCGTTTCTTCAACATCATGGGACAGGCGTCGCTCTGCCAGACCGCAGCAAAGTTCTCCCCCAACGCGCGCAGGCTCGCTTCATTGGCCGGCGTGAGCGCAGCGCGAGCATCGTTCAGATTGCTCAGCACTTGCTCAACGCGTTGCTGCTCTGCCAGCTTCGCGTTCCAGCGCTGCTCCAATACCTCGGCCACTAGGCGATTGCCGGGGTCGATTTGATCGTACTGAGCAAAGGCCCGCTCGGCTTCGTAGCGCGCTTCTCTGCAATTGCCGCTGCATGACGCCACGCCGTTCACTGCCTTGTGAGTGTGATTGCGCGATTGCCGCAATACTGGCCTGCAGGCCGTACGGCGAGAGGGCGTTCAGAATCACCTCACTCAGGCGCCGATCGACCGTCGCGCCGCCAAAGCCCAAACAGTAGCGTCCGCCCGTCTGGAAGTCACCGCTGCACAGGTAGCGTGCTGCCGTACCTTGTTTGCCCCAGTAACGGATATTCAACTTCCGTCCGCAGCGCGCGCAGCGTAACAGTCCGCTCAATAGGCCCTGTCCGCCGCGCACGACCTGGGCGGCATCGTCTTGCGCAAAGTTGCTCCCGTTGCCGCGCAGGGTGTCCAGGTTTCGTTGGTACACCTCCCAGCTTACATAAGCTTCGTGATGCTGGGCAATGAACACACTGGCCTCCTGCGCGGCGCGCGGCCTGCCTGCGCGCTTCACCGCTTGGCCTTCGCGCACCACAACCTCGGAGGGCCTGCGACCGTATACATAGGCCCCCGCGTACATTGGGTTGTTCAGCATGTCGCCCAAGAAGCTTGGGCTGGGCAGTTTCCAAGCCAAGCGGAAATGCCCACCAAGGGGTTTATTCACCGGCAACTCGATACGTTCCTGGTGAAACCACAGATGCGTCTGGCGCAGGCTGCCCAACGCCTCAAAGCGACTGAAGACCAGCGCGATCGCTTCCTGCACGCGCAGGTTAGGATCCTTGACCAGACGATGGGTTGCTTCGTCCATGACGTAGCCGGGCTGGGGGCTACGGCCTAATTCGCCGCGCCGGGCTTTGGCTTCCCGGCCCTGTTGCAGACGCAGCTTCAGCGTGCCCAGCTCGACCACGCTGAGCGTGCCCTTGATGCCAAGAATCAACTGGTCGTCGAGCCGATTCAGATCATAGACACTCTCAGCGTCACCTATCAGCGTGTTCAGGACTCGGCACAGCTCCATCAACTGACACCAATCCTTGTCGGTACTCAGCCGCGCGGGCTCGCGGCTGAGTACCATGCCGACCTCACTGAGCGCGATACTGGCCAGCCACTGCTTGAAGCCTTCGCGCGTCTGCGCACCACTGGAGGCGCTCATACCCAAATCAGTGTCGATGACTTCGACGCGGGCAAAACCGTAAGCCTTCGCGGTGTCCTTCAGTGCGTACTGTAGGCGCTGGCTCTCGGTGTTGTGCTTGACCTGTGCGAGGGATGATTGGCGCAAATAGACGACAGCCTTACGTGCCAGGTGGCTCGCCGTGATCTTCGAATTAAATTCAACGCGCTTCATGGTCGGCCTCCTGCGCGGGTGGACACACCGCGACGATGGCCTGGGCCATCAGTGCGATGAGCTGTTGTTCGAGCTCCGCTGGGATCGTCGGACCCGGTTGACCGGCGTCGAGCTCGGCCAGATTGAGTTTGATTTGCTGTTGCATCGCGGTGCTCCGAAGGGTTGTGTGCAACTACCCTAGCGTGTACTTCGAGCAACGTCGCCACCGCGAGCAATGCGCTGGCAGCAACCTCGATTTGATCGTGCCTGTAGAGCTGCGCTGTGACGGGCTCAATCATCCATAGCGGGACCTTCAGCGCCTTGCCGTCGGGGTGGCGCACCGTTAATGAAAGATCGGCTCGCCGAGGCCACGCCACGACTTCGAGACAACAATTATGGAGCGGGTGAAACGGGTAGTGCACCGTCACGGTCAACGGCATGGTATTCAGAGTGGTTGTCGCTGAACATTCATTTGCACTGCTTGGTGTTGGACGGTGTCTACCGGACAAATGCCAAGGGCGAACCCGTGTTCGTCGAGATGCCTCCCCCGAGCGACGAGCAGGTGTGGGAGGTGTTGGAGAGAATCATCAAGCGCGTGATGAAGCAACTGGTTCGTCGCGGCATTTTGGTTGAGGATCAGGGCGAGACGTATTTGGCCGACGACGGCGATGACTCCGAGGAATCTCGGACGCTGAGGCCACTGCATCGGGGTTCGTGTGTTTATCGAATTGCCTTCGGCCCTCGGGCAGGCCAGAAGGTGCTGACGTTGCAGGGCGCTCTGCCCAGAGAAATAAGTGGCAAGCAGAAGCTATGCACCAACCTGCAAGGCTTTAGCCTGCATGCGGCGGTGCGTTGTGGTGCCGGGCAGAGAAAGACCCTGGAGCGGCTGTGTCGTTACATTGCCCGCCCAGCGCTCGCCAATGAGCGGGTGCAGTGCAACGCGGCAGGCCAGGTCGAGCTGAAGCTCAAGACGCCGTGGCGAGACGGCACGACGCATCAGGTGATGT
>JANOPA010000008.1:0-56269 GCA_031421635.1 Betaproteobacteria bacterium
AAGCTTGGTAATCCGATGCTGTATTTCGACGGAGAACGGCTGCATTGTTGGTTTGTGTCGGTGTCTCTCGGTGGTTGGGGCGGTGCCCGCCTCAATCACATGGTGTCCTTGGATGATGGCGGGCAATGGTCCGTGCCTAAGCTTTTGGTGACCTCGCCCTTTTTGAACGTGAGCACCTTAGTCCGAAGCACGGCCTTGCCAGCACTTTCTCCAAATGAATTGAGCTCGCCAAGCCCGAAAGCGGCGGTGGTTTCACGTGAAACCTTACTGCCCGCCTATTTTGAGGTGAGTCACAAGTACCCGGTAATGCTTCGCGTGGACGTCAATAGCCGGATTTTGGATCGCTATCCCTTTGGCGGGCGGACCGGATTACTTCAGCCTAGTGTCGTTCGCGTCCCTTCTGTGCGTAAACCAGTCAAAGTCAGCAACGAGACCGCTTCAGCAGCAACGGAGCCTGCGACAATATTGCCCGATACGACTCTCCTTGCCTTATTCAGACGGGGTCAAGCTGTTTCCGATGCAAGAGTCTTTACTTCTCGCTCTCTGGATAATGGTCAAACCTGGAGCGATGCCGAACCGATTGGCATTCCGAACGGAGATGCCTCGGTGGTGGCTTGGGCTGATCGAACCAAAATCTGGCTGGTGGCGAATCCAGAACTTGAGTCGCGTCGATCAATCGCCAGTTACGAGTTGCCCGATTCGCTTCCCTTCTCGGCGAATCTCGCGCCATCCCGTATTCTTGATCAAGTGCCTGCGTCACTCCCAGGACATCAAGAATTCTCTTATCCGAGCTTCGCAAAAACTAGTGACGGCCGACTTCACCTTGTTTATACGGCCGACGGGCGTAAAGGGAGTCGCCATCGCATTTGGGCGCCACAGCCCAATCTTGAGCCTATGCATCGAGAGCACCCTTGAGTTATCCAGCCGCTCTAGACTGGATTTCCGCTCACTGGGCAGAAGCGGCCATGGCGGTAAGCCTTGCTGGCTGGATCGCGTTGACCTTCGGGACCAGGCGAAAGTACTGGATTGGTGCAATGCTTCTGGTACTGGTGAGCTCAAAAATTTTCCCGATTGGACAAGCCCATCTATCCTTAGCGGCAATCCTGGCTGGTGCCTGCGGGGAAATCTCGAGCCTAAGCGTACTGCTGGTGATCGCTAACTTTTTACCCGGCTGGACGACACTTCGAATTCGAAAACTTCTGATCTTGCCGGTAATCGCTGGCCTAGTACTCTACTGGTCGGTGCTGACTTATGGCCCAGTCGATCTTTATCGGCTGGGCTATCTGCACGCCACTAGCGGTAAACTCGGAAGCCTCATCCTGCTCAGTGCTCTAGCGATGTTGAGTTTGATAATGCCAATCCGCTTGGTGAGTCTATTAGCGTTAGCCTGTATAAGCTGGAGTCTGGGGTTGCAAGCCTCGTCGAACCTTTGGGACTATCTTTTGGATGTGCCCAGTATCCTGATCTATCTTGGGCTTTTGACTCAAACCTATCTTCGCCGACCGAACAATGATCCTCTCCAAAAGCCCTCACTCTAAAGTTCGACAGGCCGTCTCTTGGCGTGGGGGCATGTCATGGCGCTACGCTTTTGGACTTATTCTATTTTTGGCTTTGCTGCAAGTAGGTGCTCGCTTGGTCTTGCAGATGGCATTTTTCAAAGATTCGTTAACATTTAGTCAGGCGCTGCTCGCCCATTTTTACGGATTAAGGTTCGATATTCGGCTCGCGTGTTTAGTTGCAGGTGTGCCCTTACTCGCAGGCGCGTTACCATGGATCGGCGCTAAGCTTCACCCGGTCTCCGGCCACTGGTGGGGTGCTCGCGGCAGCCTCTCATGGTTTTGGCCTAGCCTCGGCGCACTATTAATTGGCCTGTGGAGTCTGGCGAGCTATGCAGACTTCGGCAACATGGCCTACTGGCAGCAAAGATTGAATGTAGGGGTACTTTTCTTACTTCAAGATCTTGGAACAAATTCCAAAGTGCTTTGGGAGTCGTATCCGGTGATTCCACTATTTTTAGGCACTACGTTGCTAGTGACTACTAGCTTCCTAATCTTAAGGCGATGGGCTTCGTATCTTGCTTCATCTTCAGATCTATCAGCGGCTTCGGCCTTGAAATCCCTATCTATCCGAGGATACAAAGCCTTTCTCATAAACGTTGGTCTAGTTGCCCTTGTAATCTTCCTAATTCATGGCCGCTGGTCACAGTATCCTTTACGCTGGAGTGATCTTGTCCGAGTAGGCCACCCGCCCGCAGAGCAGCTTGCGATTAACCCAATACAAAACATTGCGGACACCTTGGCCTACCGCAAGCCTCAGTTTGATCGATCTGCGACTGTTGCCGCATATCCGACCATGGCGGCGTGGCTGCAGATCCCTCCTGCTGAAGCCAAACCACTAAACTTCTCAAGGACTCCACCCGCCCGGACGGAGCCTTTTATCCCCAAGAACGCCAACGTGGTGATCGTGATTCTCGAATCGCTTTCGGGTTATAAAACCAGTCTTCATGGCAATAAACTGGACCCAACCCCACGCCTTAAAGAGATGGCCGACCAGGGTTGGTGGTTCAATCGGTTCTCAAGTGCCCATCCTTTTACCGCCCGAGGGGTGTACTCCATCATCACCAGTCGCCCCGATGTAGTAGCCGGCGACACGGCGAGTCGCAACCCGCAGGCCATCCTGCATAAAAGTCTGATCGCGGCCTGGGCCGACCATCAGCCTTACTACTTCATTGGGGGCAGTACCTCCTGGGCGAATATCCGTGGTCTCCTCACCAAGGCGGTTCCAAAAATCAAAATCTTCGAAGAAGAAAACTTCAAGACACCGCGCACGGACGTTTGGGGCCTTTCGGATCGAAACTTGTTTTATGAATCGCTCGAGGTTCTCAACCGGCATAACGACGAGAAGAAGACCCCCTTTTTCGCGATCATCCAAACCGCGGCCAATCACCGCCCCTACACCATTCCCAGCGATGACTCCGACTTTAAAGTCGTCAACAGGCCTGAGGCGGAAGTGCTGGCCAACGGGATGGGCGGCGGCAACTTGGAATACAACGCGATCCGATTAATGGATCACAGCGTCGCCAAGTTTATGGACAAGGCACGGCAAAGCAACTGGTTCGACAACACCGTGTTTGTATTTTTAGGAGATCACGGCACCAGTGGCGATGTACCGAGTTATATGCCCGCCTGGCTGCAGGCCAAGGATATCTCCGGCATCCACACGCCCTTAATACTCTATGCGCCTAAGTTTCTAAAGCCAAAGTTGTTCGATACGCTCGGGCAGCAAGCCGATCTTCTACCCACCTTAATCGATATCAGTGGCCGCAGTACGGAGCAACGCGGTTTGGGACGTAGCCTCATGTCAGAGCGCCCAGGCCAAGAAGGTATGTTGTTTAGCTTTCACGTCGGCGGCTCCCAATATGCTTGGTTTGACGGACGCTACTACGCCAAGTTATTGGATGGTGGTAATACCCCCAAGGACTCGAAAAATACCGATCAGGCCAGCAAAGATGCCGCAACCTTGGCACGAGTCCAGCTCTATGACTTGAGCGATGTTAGTAAGCATCAAACCGACATCGCCGCCCAGGAGCCGCTACAGGTGAAGCGCCTGGGGTCCTTCCTCGAAGCCTATTATCAAACCGCCCGCTATCTGGTGATGAATCCATAAGCTGGTCTTAATAAAGCCCCGGCTCAGGACAGAGCCGAGTACCAGAGCAGAGGGCTAGAGTAGAGGGCTAGAGTAGAGGGCTAGTACAGAGGCCCAAAGTCCTAAAGTCCGGCTAAGCAAATATATTTGACCTCAAGGTACTCATCAATGCCGTACTTAGACCCCTCGCGTCCCAGGCCCGATTGCTTGACGCCGCCAAACGGCACCATCTCATAGCTGAGTAAGCCGGAGTTGACCGCCACCATGCCCGTTTCCAAGGCCTCGGAGACTCGAAAGATCCTGCCTATATCGCGAGAATAGAAGTAGGCCGCAAGACCGAATTCAGTGTTGTTGGCCATAGCGACCACTTCGACTTCGGTCTTGAAGCGGAATAGAGGCGCAAGTGGTCCGAAGGTTTCCTCTCTAGCAACCTTCATATCGGTGGTCACGTCTGTCAAAATCGTGGGCTCAAAGAACAGGCCGCCCAGTGCATGAGCATGTCCGCCGGTCAACAACTTAGCGCCCTTGGCCAATGCGTCCGCGACATGCTCTTTGACTTTCGCGATAGCTGCAGGCTCAATGAGCGGCCCGATGTTCACGCCAGGTTCAACTCCTGACCCGACCTTGAACTGCTTGACCTTCTCAGCCAATTTTGCGGCGAATTGCTCGTAGACACCTTCTTGCACAAAAATACGATTGGCACAGACACAAGTCTGGCCCGCGTTGCGATACTTGGAGAGCAAGGCGCCCTCCACCGCAGCATCAATATCAGCATCGTCAAACACAATGAAGGGCGCATTGCCGCCCAATTCCAATGACAGCTTTTTAATTGTATCTGCAGACTGGCGAAGTAAAATCCGGCCCACTTCGGTCGATCCGGTGAACGACACTTTGCGGACCACCGGGCTAGTGCACATCTCAAGGCCAATCTCAGGCGATTTGTCCCCATTGCCCACGATGACGTTGAACACACCGGGAGGCATACCGGCTTCAATGGCCAACTGCGCTAGCGCCAAAGCCGTCAGGGGAGTGGCTTCGGCGGGCTTCACCACAAAAGTACAGCCTACGGCCAGACCCGGCGCAACCTTACGGGTAATCATGGCCGCTGGAAAGTTCCACGGCGTGATGGCGGCGCACACGCCAATTGGCTGCTTAAGGGTGAGTAGCCGACGATCACCAACCGACGAAGGAATTACGTCGCCGTAGGTGCGCTTGGCTTCCTCTGCAAACCATTCGATAAAACTCGCCGCGTAAACCACCTCGCCTTTGGCCTCGGCCAAGGGCTTGCCCTGTTCCGTGGTCATCATGAGAGCTAAGTCGTCAGCATGAGCAAGGATAAGGTCGTACCACTTACGCAAGATGGTCGAGCGCTCTTTGGGTGTTTTTTTGCGCCACGCCGGAAGTGCCTTTTCAGCCGCGGCAATCGCCCGCCGAGTTTCAGCGGCACCCATATCTGCTACTTGGGCCACCACATCACCGGTAGCCGGATTGGTGATCGCAAAAGATTTCCCGGAGTCTGCCCCGACCCATTGGTTGTCGATCAAGCCTTGATTGCGCAAGAGCTGCATCGCTTTCAGTTGTAAGGTCATGATGGTCCCTGTTTTACTTCATGGTCGGCATGATGAACTCAGCACCCGCCCGAATACCGGCCGGCCAGCGTTGGGTCACGGCCTTGTAACGTGTGTAGAAGCGCACGCCCTCCGGTCCATGCATATGATGGTCTCCAAACAACGAAGCCTTCCACCCCCCAAAGCTATGGAAGGCCATTGGCACCGGAATCGGTACATTGATGCCGACCATACCGATTTGTACACGGTTGGCAAACTCCCGAGCCGCATCACCATCGCGAGTAAACAGGGCGCAGCCGTTTCCGAACTCATGATCGTTGACTAATTTAAGCGCTGCTTCAAAACTCTCGGCGCGAACTATGCCCAGTACCGGTCCAAAGATTTCTTCCTTGTAAATTTTCATTTCCGGTTTGACGTGGTCAAAAAGGCAAGCACCCAAGAAGAAACCGCCTGAGACATTGCCATCTACACCCGCTACTGGAGCGCTAGGCTTTAAGGCGCGTCCGTCGATCACGAGTTTTGCGCCCTCCGCAACACCGGTGTCAACATAGCCGCGAACTTTCTCCATATGCACTTGCGTGACCAACGGCCCCATCTCGGCGGCTTTGTCCATGCCATGCGTCATTTTAATTTTGGGCACACGATCTTGCAGCTTGGCAACCAGTGCATCCGCCACCGGCCCGACCGCGACCGCGACCGAAATCGCCATGCAGCGCTCACCCGCTGAACCGTAAGCCGCGCCAATCAAAGCGTCAACCGCTTGATCCAGGTCAGCATCCGGCAAAATCACCATATGGTTCTTGGCGCCGCCTAAGGCTTGAACCCGCTTGCCGGATTGGGTGGCGGTCTCGTGAATGTATTTTGCAATGGGTGTCGATCCCACAAAGCTAATCGCCGACACTAGTGGGTGGGTCAACAAAGCATCGACCGCTTCTTTGTCGCCCTGTACTACATTGAACACACCGTCTGGCAAACCCGCTTCTTTAAGCAGTTTGGCCATAAAGATCGACGCAGAAGGATCGCGCTCCGACGGTTTTAAAATGAAGGAGTTACCGCAAGCGATGGCTACCGGGAACATCCACATCGGCACCATCACTGGAAAATTAAAGGGTGTGATCCCGGCGCACACACCAAGCGATTGGCGGATCGAGTACATATCAATACCCGTGCCTACCTGCTCAGAAAACTCACCTTTTAAAAGTTGCGGAATGCCACAGGCAAACTCGACGACTTCCAGACCACGCTGAATTTCGCCGTGCGCATCCGTGAAGACCTTGCCGTGCTCGTTGGTGATCAAGGCTGCTAGTTCGTCGGCATGCCTTTCCATTAACTCTTTGAATTTGAAGAGCACTCGGGCGCGACGCAGCGCCGGTGTAGCCGCCCACCCTGGAAAAGCTTTGGCTGCCGATTGCACTGCAGCATCGACGTCCGAAACCGTCGCCAGAACGACCCGCTTTTCGATCAGCCCGGTCGCAGGATTGAATACCGGTGTGCTTCTTTCACCCTTACTGGTCACAACCGCGTTGTTGACCCAATGCGGAATGACTGTTACCGATTGTGAATCGGCGTGAAGGCCCTGTTGATCTGAATTTCCCATGGTCTCGTCCTTGATTTGTATGGAGAAAAATAATACCGACGAAAAACGAATTGCTTGACGTTCAATAGGTTGAACGTATATTCTCTCGGCTGAACGGATAGGATTGTAATGCTTAACAGATTAAGTCGCAAGGATTGGACGCTTACACCGAGTAGCCCCCAAGAAGAGCCGAGTAAAGTTGGACAGCGGGTGGCTGGATACACGTTCGTCAATGGGGCTGGAAAAACCTCGATGGCAGGGCGGGACAGAGCCTCAATCAGAGACTTAAAAAGCGCGGAGTCGGCGTCCGTCACTGCAAATTTGGTGCCAGCGGTCGAGCGCGCAGTGGCCTTGCTCGACGTGTTGGCCGAGGTTGATGAGTCTATTGCGCGGGCTGATTTGCAGCGTCGCACTGGTTTTCCAAAAAGCAGTTTGCATGGCTTACTGAACACCCTGACCCAGCTCGGCTTGATTTACCGCAATGATGAACAGCGCTATAGTCTGGGCAGCAAATGTCTGCAATGGGCCGATGCCTATGCCCATCAAACGCGAGTAATTCAGGCCTTCAATGAAGCCACAAGAAGTCTTGCTGCATTGCAAGAAGAAACGGTGATGTTGGCCGTGTTGCAGAAATCTAATGTTCAGTATCTTAGTTGTAGAGAGGGCACACGCCCACTCGCCGTGAAGTTTCGTGTGGGCGGAAGTTTTCCCGCAGCTTGCACCTCGACAGGTAAAGCCATCCTGGCCACACTGTCGAATGAGAAAGTCCGAGCCTTGGTGGCGGAATATGGACTGCAACGCCAAACGCGTTATTCCGTGGCCAGCATCGATGCCCTACTCAAGCAACTGGATCGCTTCCGACATGCCGGCTACGCGGTCGATGATGAAGAGATGGCGGAGGGCATGCATTGCTTTGGCGCACCGGTCTTCACGGCCGGTAAGGCTGAGGCGATCGCCGCAGTGGCGGTTAGCCTCATTAAGGCCTCGACCAACGTGAAGCGAAAACAAGAGGTGATTCAACAAGTGGGCGATCTGGCCAGAGAAATCTCCCGTCGACTAGGAGCTTTGTCATGACTCATGCCGAACTGACCATCAACCCGACCCGCCTCTGGGATTCCTTAATGTCTCTCGCCAAGATCGGCGCGACTGAAAAAGGGGGTGTCTGTCGACTAGCCTTAACTGAACTTGATGCTCAGGCCAGAGCTCTTTTTATTACCTGGGCCAAACAAGCGGGATGTACGATTCGCATTGATGCCATCGGCAACATCTTTGCGCGTCGTCAAGGCCGTGACCCTAATCGCCGCGCGGTCGCCACCGGGAGTCACATCGATACCCAACCTTCGGGCGGCAAATTCGATGGTAATTATGGCGTCCTGGCTGGGCTTGAAGTCGTCCGTACTTTGAATGATCAGGGTGTAAGCACTAACGCTCCGATTGAAATTTGTGTATGGACCAATGAAGAGGGCTCGCGCTTCGTCCCGGTGATGATGGGCTCGGGTGTTTACTGTGGAGCCTTTAGTTTGGATCACGCGCTCAACGCTCAGGACCGTGACGGTATCTCGGTGCGGGAGGCTCTTCAAAAAATTGGCTATGCTGGGGATGCGCAGCGCCATGAAGCCTTCGAAGCCTATTTTGAAGCCCATATCGAGCAAGGACCTGTTCTCGAAGCGGCTGGAATTACCATTGGGGCCGTCACTGGGGCCTTAGGTCAACGTTGGTATGACGTGGTCGTGACAGGTCAAGAGGCACATGCGGGTCCGACGCCCATGTCACTCCGGCGCGACGCCCTGCAGGCCTCCCTTGAATTAATGGCTAAGGTCAACGACATTGCTCTTCAAGAACAACCCCATGCGCGCGGTACCGTGGGCTACGTCAATGTCTTTCCCAATTCGCGTAATGTTATTCCCGGCAAGGTGACCTTCACGGTTGACTTTCGCCATAGTGATGATCTTGGCTTGGATCGTATGGACCGAGCCATTCGGCTGGCATGTCAAGAAGCGGAAATCGATGGCCGGGTCACGATCAGCATTGAACCTGTGGTGTATTTCCCGCCGACCGTCTTCGCATCCCGGTTGGTTCAGGCGGTACGCGACGCGGCGCTGGCCCTGGGTGCGCCGACATTAGATATTGTCAGTGGTGCCGGACATGACGCCGTCTATGTCGCTCGGGGAGCTCCCGCGGCAATGATCTTTATTCCGTGCAAGGATGGCATTTCCCATAACGAGATTGAAGACGCCAAGCCCGAGCATTTGACGGTGGGTGCTAATGTGCTGCTCCATGCGATGCTTAAGCTTGCGGCCTAGGCTGGCACATTCAGTAAAGGGTTGTGATGGGTACCTTAAAAGCTTTTGCACTCCTATTGACTGCAGGCCTTCTGGTCGCCTGCACAACACCATTTGATATTCAAGCCCATCGTGGTGGACGCGGGCTGGCCCCGGAAAATACATTGCCTGCCTTCACCAAAGCCATGAGCCTCGGGGTCACCACCCTGGAGCTCGATGTCGGCGTATCGGCCGACGACCAATTGGTGATTGCCCATGATCCCAGAATTAATCCCAATCTCAGCCGCGATTCGAACGGCCAGTATCTGATCAGCATGGGACCGAGCCTGCGTTCCTTGAGCTATGCCGAGATTCAACAGTATGACGTTGGACGCCTTAAACCCGGGACCAGCTACGCCGCTCAATACCCGGCGCAAGAATCCTTTGATGGCACGGTCATGCCGCGCTTGGTCGACCTGTTCGCCATGGTGAAGGCGCGCGGAGACCGTCGAGTGCGCTTCAATATCGAAACCAAGCTTCGTCCAGACCGACCGGAGGAAACCGCTGATCCCGAGACCTTCGTTAGACTCCTTCTTAACGCAATTACTCAGTTTGAACTGGAGGGTCGGGTCAGTATTCAGTCTTTTGATTGGCGAACCCTTAAATTGGTGCAAGCGCTCGCACCCGCTATATCCACTGTATACCTGAGCGTTCAACTCGCAAGCTTTAATAACATCGTGAACCCTGCGGGGCCGAGCTGGACGGTAGATCAGAGTCTGGAAAGCGCTGGATCCGTACCCAAGATGGTCAAGCGAGCCGGTGGCTCCGTCTGGTCGCCTTATTATTTGGACCTCACCCCTGACACTCTCCGCGAAGCCAAAGTCCTAGGTTTGAAGGTGGTGCCCTGGACGATCAACGATCCGAATGAAATGCGTCGACTGCACGCGATGGGCTTGGACGGCATGATTACCGACCGTCCAGACATTTTGATCAAACTACTCAAAGAATAAAATTGTCTATCAACGCATCATGGCCCGACTCACAACCGCTTGCCGCTGAGGGTTTTGCTTTTGGTGCGCTTCCCTTGGCCATCAGCATCGGAGACCCCAGCGGGATCGGCCCGGAAATCCTGATCAAGACGCTGTTAGAACATCCGGAGTACATCGCGAAATGTCGCATCTATGGCCCGCGCGCATTATTGTTCGACCAGCTTGATCGCCACCCTAAGCAGTCCCAAGCGCTGCTCGCTTTGAGACAAGCCTTCACAGGTCATCTTGTGGAAGATGTAGCGCTCCCGACCGGAACACTTGCCACCCAAATTCGAGTAGGCGAAGTGAGCACACAATCCGGTGAAATTGCTTTTCGCAGCATCGTCGCCGCGACTCAGGCGGTATTGCAAGGCCGTGCCCGAGCGCTCATTACCGCCCCGATTCATAAGGAAGCGATGCACCTAGCAGGGCATCTTTACCCAGGCCACACCGAACTTTTGGCGGAGCTGGCGGGGGGCGTACCGGTACGCATGATGTTGGCCAGTCCGGAGTTAAGGACGGTACTGGTCACGATTCACATGAGCTTGCGCCAAGCCTTGGACGCGATCACCGAAAAGGCGATCGTGGAGACCTTGAAAATTACTGATGCCAGTCTTCGTCGCTTTGGTATCGGTCAGCAACGTGCCGAGCGAGCGCCACGGCTAGCCGTGGCAGGACTCAATCCGCATGCTGGAGAAGGCGGTTTGTTTGGTCGCGAAGAAATTGACATTATTCGGCCGGCCATCTCCATAGCACGTAGCCTCGGCATTGATGCTGAAGGACCGTTCGCGCCCGACACCATTTTTATGCGCGCACGCGGACTCAAGCAGTTTGATGCCGTCATTGCCTTGTATCACGATCAAGGCTTGATTCCCGTCAAATACCTAGGTGTCGAGCAGGGCGTGAATGTCACCTTGGGCCTACCCTTTGTGCGCACCAGTCCGGACCATGGCACGGCGTTCGATATCGCGGGCCAAGGTTGCGCCGATCCCAGCAGCATGGTGTCGGCCCTGCACATGGCGGATCAACTCTCTCGCCAATGAACCCCGTCACACTCGCCCTCGCTTTTGGCAACTTCGTGATTGCTACAGGCGCCTTGATTGTCACCGGTATGTTGCCCGCGCTGGCCGAAGGCCTGAACGCTCCAATCACCAAAACAGCCTACCTCATCACGGCCTTTGCTTTAGCCGTGTGCTTTTCTGCGCCGTTCCTGGCTGCAGTCACAGCCAGGTTCGAGCGCCGTGCACTCCTCACCGTGGTCATGCTTTTTTACGCACTCACGCATGTGGCGGCGGCGCTGGTCAGTAGCTTGGATGCCATGATCTTTGTGCGGATACTGTGCGGCGTCGCGTCCGCCTTATACACGCCGCAGGCTGCAGCCACCATTGCCTTATTGATGCCGCCCGAGCGTCGGGCTTCCTCGATTGCGGCGGTCTTCATGGGCTGGGCCGTGGCTTCGGTGGTGGGCATGCCACTTGGTGCCTATATCGGTGCTGAGGTGGGTTGGCGGGCAGGTTATATGCTGGTCGCGGTGAGCAGTCTCTTGTCGGCGCTCGCGCTCTACCGGGTGCTGCCTGCGGGCTTGAAAACTCAAGTGGCGGGCTTGGAAATGTGGCGTCAGCTGCTCGGCAATGCCCCCTTGATGCTAGCGATTTTCTTCACCGCCGTGCAAGCCTCGGGCCAGTTCGTCGCTTTTGGATTTATGGTGCCGGCCTTTCGCGCCATGGTGGACGCCACTCCAGGCCAAGTCAGTTTTTTGTTGGCGGTGTTTGGGGGTACGGGTGTCGTGGGCAGTCTCATTGCTGGCAAGGTTTCAGATCGCCTCGGGGCGTCGAAAGTCCTCATCGTGACCACCGGCTTGGTGCTGCTCGGCATGGCGCTTTGGCCGAGGGGACAACATTCTTGGCCCTGGCTATTGACGACTTTGGCACTTTGGGGTTTGGGCGGCTTCGCCATGAACTCTACCCAACAAGGCCGACTCGCCAATATGGCTCCGGGCCTCACCCCCGTGTCCATCGCCCTCAATACCTCCTGCATGTATTTAGGACAGGCCTTGGGGACACCGATTGGTGCAGCCGTATTAGAGTCACGTACCGGAAGTTCGGGCTATCAATGGCTAGGCTGGTTCGGCGTGCCCTTTATGGCGGCCGCCATTGCACTTTCCCTGTTTGTGGATCGCCTCGTCCAGCGTCGATCCACTGCCGTGAACACCACTTCCTCATTGCCTTAACTCATCCGTTGTCTTAACGCTTCGCTTTTCCCTCACTTAGAATGTATTGAAAAGAGTAACCTCGTGACCCCCACCTCTATTCAGGGCACCGCGCCCGTGACTTCATCCAGTAACGTTGCTATCAGTGGCCCATTGTCCGGCCTCAAAGTCCTTGAACTCGGTCAGCTTATCGCGGGCCCTTTTGCCGCCAAAACTCTAAGCGACTTCGGTGCTGAGGTCATCAAGATTGAACCGCCTGAAGGCGGCGACCCCTTGCGTCAATGGCGTCTGCTCAAGGACGGGACGTCGGTCTGGTGGCAAGTTCAATCTCGCAACAAACGTTCCTTGGCGATGGACTTGAAATCGGCCGAAGCTCAAGACATCGTGCGTCGCCTGGCCACCGAGTCCGACGTGCTTATTGAAAACTTTCGGCCCGGCGCCATGGAAGCCTGGGGTTTAGGGCCCGACGCGCTTAGCGCCTTGAACCCGAAACTCATCATGCTGCGCATCAGCGGCTATGGGCAGACCGGCCCGTACCGTGACAAGCCCGGTTTTGGGGTCGTGGCCGAGGCCATGAGCGGCTTGCGTCATCTGACGGCCGAGCCCGGCCGTGTACCGGTGCGGGTCGGGGTGAGCATTGGCGATACCTTGGCCTCCCTTCATGGAGTGATTGGCATTTTGATGGCCCTGCATGAGCGCCAGAAAAGTGGCCGAGGCCAGGTGATTGATGTTGCCTTGTATGAGGCGGTGTTCAATTGCATGGAGAGCCTATTGCCGGAGTACAGCGCCTTTGGCGCCGTGCGCGAAGCTGCTGGAAGCGCCTTGCCGGGCATTGCACCAACCAATGCCTATCGTTGTCAGGATGGTGGTTACGTACTTGTCGCGGGTAATGGCGATAGCATCTTTAAGCGCTTGATGAACGCCATTGGTCGCGATGATCTTGCCCACGATGCTACGCTGGCCAGCAATCGCGGCCGTGTGGCGCGCGTGCAAGAGCTTGACGCCGCGATTGGTGCTTGGACCGCGCAACGCAGCGTTGAACAGGTGCTCGACGCCCTTGATGTCGCTAAGGTTCCGGGCGGCAAAATCTATACCGTGGCCGACATTGCCACCGACCCGCACTACCTGGCGCGCGGCATGATTGAGAAAGTCAGCATGCGCGATGGCAGTCTGTTATCCGTTCCAGGCCTGGTGCCGAAACTTTCACGTACCCCCGGCGCCCACCGGCGTAATGCACCCGATTTAGGTCAAGATACGGACGCCGTACTGAGTGAGCTGGGGCTGAGTGTTGAGCAAATTTCGGCCATGCGCGAGCGTGGGATTATTTGTTAACTTAAAACTGTGAAGATCTACTCACTCGGTTTCCCACGACCAGCCTTAATGTCCGAACGTATGCTCTTCGCCTTGAGGCGACGCTGTTTGGAGCCGTAGCTGGGCTTACTGGCGCGCCGCACTTTGGGCGCTCGGGCCACGGAGTCAATCAGTTCTTGTAGGCGGGCCAAGGCATCGTTGCGATTCATCTCCTGGGTACGATGTTGTTGCGCCTTGAGGATAAAGAGTCCGTCTTCGGTAATTCGAGTGTCGCGCAAAGCCAATAACCGTGCCTTGACGTCGTCCGGCAATGATGAAGCATGTATGTCAAAGCGCAGGTGGATCGCACTGGAAACTTTGTTGACGTTTTGTCCGCCCGCACCCTGGGCACGAATCGGCTGAAGCTCAATCTCGGATTCGGGAATCTGAAATTTTGGAAGTAGCGAGTGAGAAGGTGAAGCGTTCATTCTTGCGCTCGAAAGAAAAGTCCCTTAAGTAGGCGTAAAGTAGAGGTCCGCAAGCTAAAACAAATCAGGAGGCACACATGGCCAAAGGACAACAAAAAACCAATAAAGAAACGAAGAAGGCTAAGAAGGATACCGCGCCAGCCAAGTTGGTGTCGGGTGAGCCGACACGTGCTCCACCGATCACCGCCGTCATGCCTAAGGGCAAACTTAAAAACAAAGTCGGGTGACGATTCGACGGGTAAACGGCCCGATGAAGGCTTGGCCGCGTCACGACATCGCCCCGGCCTTTTAGGCTAGGGCATCGATGAGAGCGGCCAACTCGCCTGGCTTTTCAGGCTGTGGGGAGGCCTTGTGGCGATCAGTCAGCCAGCGATCAAAGTCGGTGACCGAGAGCGGCTTACTCAGCAAATAGCCTTGTATTTGATCGCAACCGTGCAGTTGTAAGAAGGCCCTTTGAGTTTCGTCCTCCACGCCTTCCGCGACCACCTTAAGCCCAAGCCCATGGCCGAGCGCGATCACGGCGATAGCGATGGCATTGTCTTCCGTGTCGTGTGGAATGTCTTGCACAAAGGACCGATCAATCTTTAAGGTGGAGACGTCAAAGCGCTTAAGGTAGCGCAGCGACGAATGGCCCGTGCCGAAGTCATCGACAGCCACGCCAACACCCATCTCTCCAAAAGCTTTCATGATGTCGACGACGGCCTCGCTGTCTTCGACCAAGGTACTTTCGGTCAGTTCGATTTCAAGATACCCTCTTGGCACACCGGTCTGACTCACGATCTGCTTAATTTGGTCGAGCAGATCATGTTGGCGGAATTGGCGTGCTGAAAGGTTAACCGCTATGGTCAATGCCGTAAAGCCTTTCGCATGCCAGCGCATCAATTGCAGGCAGGCCTCGCGCATCACCCAAATGCCGACCGGCACAATCAGCCCGGTCTCTTCTAAAATCGGAATAAATTTGTCGGGCCCTATAAACTGCTGGCCAGGACGATTCCAGCGCAGTAAAGCCTCGACGCCACAGATGGCACCGGTTTTCAGGTCGGCCTTGGGTTGATAAACAATGGTGAACTCTTCTCGTTCTAGCGCATATCGCAGGCTAGTTTGCAGCTCATGCTGTTCTGAAACAACCTCTTCAAGATCGGTACTAAAGAAAGTGTAGGTATCTCGCCCCATCGATTTCGAGCGATACATGGCGAGGTCGGCCTGCTTAATGAGTACGTCAAGATCATCACTGTACTTGGGCACGACGGTAATTCCGATGCTCACCGAAATGAAGATTTGATGTACCCCCACCTGAAAGGGTTGTGAAAGCGCGGCGAGAATTCTCTTGGCGATATCTTCAGCCACATTTAAGCTGGGTAGATCTTCGACTAAGACCGTGAATTCGTCGCCGCCAAGACGATAGACGCCGACGTCGTCCTCACGATCCGAGTAACGAATCACGAAGTCGGACTGCCGGAGACAACTATTCAAGGTGCTGGACACCAACTGGAGGAGTTTGTCGCCGAAATCATGACCCAGGCTGTCGTTGATGGTCTTGAATCGGTCAAGATCCAAGAACATTAAAGCGGCCATTTGCTTTCGACTTTTGCTGCGCGCGATGGCGGCTTGTAACCGGTCGCGAAACAGGCTTCGATTCGGCAGGCCCGTCAGGCTGTCGTAGTTGGCCATCTGCGTGAGGCGCTCCCTCGCTTGATGTCGCTCGGTAATGTCGCGCACAATGGCGATACGTCGAGACCTGCCGATGGCGTTGGATTCACTCATAGTGACCTCCACGGCGACTAACTCTCCAGAGGCTTTGCGCATCACCGTTTCATACTGATTGGCAGAGAAATCTTTCTTGTCAGTAACGACCTGGACGGGTGGAATCAATTCGTTGAAACGCTTGCCGCGCAGCGCCCGCTCGCTGAAGCCCAGCATCGTACTTGCGCTCGGATTGCAGGAAGTGATTCGACCGTTACGATCAGAGATCACGATGCCATCAAGCACCCTTCGAAAGATAATTCTGAGATTTTCTTCAGCCTCAAAGCGTGCCTTGGATTCATTTCTCTTGAGGGCGTCCAAAGTGCGTCGCAGAGCTCTAAGCGGCAGAACCCTTAAGGACGTGTAAATGGCTGCTCCCAGCAAGGCGGAAGCGATGGCCACCCAGAAAGCATTCAGGAGAATGGGCTGCAAGGACCGTTTGACGATCACGACGCCGACGGCGCCTTCGATACTATTAACCGGCGATCTGCTGGCGATTACCCAGACGCCTTTCAGGCTTACGCCAGCTCGGTCAATGCGCAAGCCCTGACTATCGAGCAGTTCGCGCTCCTCAGGAAGCTGGCTATTGGCGAGGTCGGCACTGATCAAACCGGACACCTGTTCGCGCCAATCACCTTGCGCGCCAGCAATGGCCAGCGTCACAAAGGCCGCATGCAGTCGAGCGGCGACCGCGCTCTCTTTTACTTCGGCCTCACGCGCCAGCTGAAAATACCCAATAGGAGGTATCAAGGTCACGAAGACGGCGATGCAAAAAGCCACCAGAGTGAGTAGGCGCGACAGGCGCTGCTCATCTTCGCCAGAAATTCGGGCGCTGCTGCTCTTTTTGGGCTCTGGGGGTTTCATGGTCTAGGGCTAGTCAGCACTTGTTGGATCGAAGGTCCTCATGCTGTTTGCGAGTGACCTATCGGTCGACCACTTTGACCGTCGGGTCAACTTGCGAGGTGCGGATGTAGCCGAGTGCATTGCGGTTGGTGGCGACCAAGCGCTTCATTTCTGTATCGAGAGAAACGACCTTAGGTGGCATACCCTTGCCCGTGAAAATATTCTGCGACCAAATGGCGCGCATATTGGCCACACTACGGTTTAACACCTGGGTGCTAAATAACGCCCTTAACTCGCTTTCCTCCGAGTGGTCTAAAGCAAAAACCGGGCTTCCGTCCGGCCAAGCTTTTAAAGTGCCCGAATAAATCTTGTTGATGTAGGCCAGATCGACGTTATTCGTGTTGTCGCGATTCATGATCACCACGATGTTGTCGCTGTGGCTAGTGGCACTCCAGAGCAAGGGTGCGAACACTATCGATGCAATCAAGGTGCGACGTAGACCGCGCGCGGAGTGGGTTAGTCTTTTATGGGCGGGGACGTTCATTTTCAAAATACCTTGTCAATGCTTACGGTGAGCACTTTTGAATTGCCATACATCGACCCAAAACCCGGGCCTGATTTGTCACTCCAAAGATCGTATTGAACTTTGAAGGCGGTGGTGCTATCAAGGTCATAGCGCAGTACAGTAGAAATACTTCGATGTCCCTCGGGTACGGCTGTTTTGTCGTTCAGTCGCTGCTGGTAGTTTGCGTACGACAGCAGCGGTGTGAACTTGTTAATGCGGTAGCCCACCGCGTAGAGTTGGGCGCGATCGCCACCGTAGTCGGCGTCACGGTTTATGTAGAGAAACTCCGCGCGTGCGAACGGGCCGCCGAAGTCTGCGCTCACAGAAAGCCCGTAGATCTTTTGCTTGGCGGGATCACTAAAACTTGGGTTCACGCCGATCAGTTGATTCTGGGTGTTGGACTCAAGATACATGCCACGAACCTCAAGCCATGAGCGACTTGCCTTGATCTCGGCGCCGATAATATTGGTCCATTTTGAGCGGGTTTGCGTGGCCTTGCCATTGTAGATTTTCCAAAAACCCGCATCGTTGAGGCTCTCACTGCCCACAAAGCCATTCAGGCTCATCGCCCACGGACCGAGCGTGTCCTGATAGGTCAGGCTTGCCCCGTTGTAATTCACGACTTCCCATCCATAAAGCTGAGGAGGTAAGTGAATCCAATTCAGAGCATGACCAACGTCTTGACTGTCCGAGTGCAGAAACAGTGGCAAACGCTTGCGACCCACCTGCAAGGTGAGCTTATTGGTGAGCTCGGCCGTGCCATACAGCCATTCCAAATTGGTTTTGCCATCGGCAGCTCCGCGCGTCACCACTTGTGCAGTAAGTGAATAGCGCTGGTCCTGGCTCGCTAGGCGGCCTTGCAGGCCCAGTTTCGAATCGGGCCGCAATTGCACGCCCTTACTTTCATAGACGCCGTTTTGCGCGTAGTCGGAGATGTAGCATGGGCAATCGTAGCCCTGATTGACCGTCGCGTCATGGGTTCCACTCAGGACTTTTCCAGCCGCGAGCGTGGCGAAGCCTGAAAGCGTAAAGATTGGGCCCGATTCGGCGGCGAAAGCAGCCGAATGCGCAAATACGCCAAGGCTCAGTAGTTCAAGGGCGAGTGTTCTCAATCGTGTGGTGAAAGTCATAGACCTTTACGATAGATCTAAGGCACTCACTGCACTACTAATGAGCGATCAAAGGCCTACGGGGCCGGACTAGCGATAAAAAGAACTGATTAAAACTGTCAGACAAATAGAGCCTATTTCCAAAAGAGCCTAGTGCGGAAGAAGATGCCGGGGCCCGTTTAACATTTTGGGGGATCTCCGCTGACTTTCAATAGGCCGCCAACTTTAAGGTCAGGGACGCAGCGGAAACTTCTTCGCAGCCCGAGGTATTTTGCCCGGCCCACATCGATGTAAAGTCGCCGGAGGCCGCTAATTCAGCCTTGGCGCGCAGCGGAGCCAGGGCCGCCGAGGCGAGCGGAAACTCGGGCGTGTCCGAACTCATAGGGCCAAGCTCACGCATAAGTCGATTGACAATTCCGCGAGCCGGGCGGCCTGTAAATAAATTGGTGAGAGCCGTGAACTGAGCGCCGGTGCTCTTAAGCGCCTGGCGATGCACACTGCTGGTTGTGGCTTCGTCGCAAAGTAGATAGGCCGTGCCGATTTGGGCAGCGCTAGCGCCCAACTGCAAGACGGCTTGCACGCCTTTGCCGTCGGCGATGCCACCGGCCGCGATTACGGGAATCTTCACGGCGGCAACCACCTGAGGAATCAAAGCCAGACTACCGACCTGGGAACTCAGGTCGCGGCTCAGAAAGAGGCCGCGATGGCCACCGGCCTCAAGCCCCTGAGCAATGATGGCATGAACCCCTTTATGCTCTAACCATTTCGCTTCAGCAAGGGTAGTGGCGGACGACCAAATCTGACTCCCCCAAGAGCGCACGCGCGCAAGTAAGTCATCACTCGGCAGCCCGAAGTGAAAGCTCACAACGGCTGGCTTGAAGGCCTCCACAACATCCGCAGCGGCATGACTGAAGGGTGCTCGACCTGGCCCGGCGGGAATGCTGGCGCCGTCAATTCCATATTCGCTAAAGTAAGGTGCCAAGGCCAGGCGCCATGCCGCCTCTTGGGCCGGATCAGCCACTGGGACGTCATGCACAAAAAAATTGACATTGAACGCGCCTCGAGTGCCGAGCGTGATCGCCTTCAGTTCCTTTTCTAGTGCCTCGAGGCTCAGGGTTGCCGTAGGCAGAGAACCTAGGCCTCCCGCATTGCAGACCGCAATCGCCATGGCACTGGTCTGTAGGCCGGCCATTGGTGCTTGAATAATGGGGAGTTTGATTTGTAGTGCTTCACAGAAGGCAAGAGAATTGGTTTTCATTGTTCAAATTGTGCCATGAGTGAAGCCGAGTGCGTAAAATCTCAGCGGTCAAGTCGCAAGGGTCGCGACGTCTTTAAACTTCTTGAACAAAACATGCCGATAGGCAAGCGCCGCCACTGGTTTCACCGCACCTTCGTAGGTGGTTATACGCTCGCCTTGGCCGGATGGTTACAAGCCTGTCGAGAGGCCGTGCGACCCGCGCTGACAGGTGAAGAATTGCCGCGATTGCGGCGACCCCGCATAGGTGCGCATGGACTGAGCTACCACGCTTACGAGGATAATCCAGCCACGATCACTTTAAATTTACGTCGCCGACAACCGGGTTCGAGTTTCGTTTTGGTGGGAGTGGGTGGGCTGGTGGCGAGTTTTGCTGCACCGCTCGGCGCTACTGGTAATATTTTTAGTGCGCGCGGGCCTGTCCTGCAATACTTCCCCTATCCTGGCTATGGAAACGCACTGTACGTTTGCCCAAACTATCAGGCCGGTGCCCGGCTCGCGATCTCTAGTACCAAGCAAACGGACCCGGGAGGCGAATTTACTTTGAGTGCCGTAGAAATCTTGGACGCGAACAAACTTCAAGCGCTCAGTATTAACTACCCTAAAGCCGACCAGCCGCAGCGCAGTGACGCGGTCACTACGACCGGTCCGGCACTCCTATTGGCTTGGTGGTGGGGAGATGCTGACGGAAAGCGAGCGCATACGGCACGCCCGGGTCCGGGCTTCGTGGTGCTTGAATCAATTTTATTGCGTGGCGGCCTAGTGCAATGCTGTCTTGCCTACAGACTCGTCGAGGAGGCGGGCAGCTATGACATTACCTGGCAGAGTTCGCCCAAGCAGGGCGCCATACTTTGGTTAGCGGCCCTCCAGTAGTGAAAGGCCTAGGTTGAAGCCGCTTCTACCCGATCAAAAACAAAGCCGGAATACTCCCAGATATCGTGACCCTCTTCCACCGGAAGTTCTAAAGCTCCCTTGCCCGGGGTATGCCAGCGATCCACTAATTGATAGCCGAGTGTTTTCATCTGCGATAAGAAGCTTACTTCGCTCGTGACGCGGTAAGGGCAGTAGGCCGTTCCGATGCTATTTAAGGTAAAAAAGTCCAAGCTCGGATGGATGGCCGTCGTATTAAAAATAATTCTGCGCGGCTTCGACTGTATCGGCGCTAACCATTCGAGCATCGTCATCGGCAAATATTGCACCACGCCTGAGGCAAAAAGCACATCGCGCCCTTCGACCAGAGCGTAGTCACTCGTAAACTCGAGGCTGCCACTCGGATCGCGCTTGGCTGCAGCCGCCCGGCCACGTTGAACGACGGCAGGCACATCGCACACTAACCAACTCAGTTTTTGACGCGCACTGAGCAAGGGCTTGAACGCGTAATATTTAATGCCAATATGACCCCCGACATCGAAGATGCTTTGGTGTCCGTTGAGAAGCGATTTCTCCAGCCAATAAATCGCGGGATAGTCGAAGGAATCCGGGCCCATGTGATTGAAATACATGGCCGCCGATTCGGGGTTGTCATATCCCAGCGCACGATCGGGAGGCGCACTGCGTTGCGCGGACTGATAAGTTAAATACACACCGCGAAACATATTGCTCGAAACATTTGCGCGAAACAGGCGTTCGTACACAGCTTGTCTGATTGCCGCGACTCCTGGAAACCAGGCAAACTTTTGCGTGGCCCTTAAGCGTCGCATTGAAGTTTTCAAACTATCATCATTAAATTGATTAATGCTCATCGCAATCGTCTCATTGAATACAATTTTTGTGACTTTTTACCTTGTCAGCCTTTGCCGCAAAGGTGGAAGTGTTCGGTCCTGGCGCAAGCATCGAGAGTATTTTCTCAAAATATATTGCCACACGCTTTCGAAGCGAAAGTATTAATTTGTGAAATGCGGAAATTTCCTCAGCGTCCCACACGAAATTGAGGCTAAATTTAGGTTCAGCGGGTTTGGTCCGCGATTTATGGTGCATGTAAGTTGAAACCCGCCTCCCGCATTGATGTAGAGCCTCACGCCGAAAGTTATGGGCTTTTGTCGGCCTGCTTTGTTGCGCCGGTCCTGCCTACTCAAAACATGCGGGCGGAGCGAACATTTGTAGATTTGCCAGAGACGACCGGACTAGGTTTGAATTCGCGCGGCGACTCACGAATCTGTACGTTACTCGCAGCAGCCTTACTCGTGGCGGATCGGCTTATGGGTTGCGCTATGGCGGGCATAGGCATCATCGAAGCTGACGGCCTGGTGAGTGGGCAGATTGATGTACCTACCCATCAAAGCTTCGCAGACTGGTTGATTTCCATCGAACGCGCACGTTTGCAGTGGCGCGACGCACGAGTTGCTCTGGGTTCTTTTCCGGTCAACCCCCGGCCCGCAAATCAACCTGCCGCGCAACAGCACTCTGAGGGACCGGCGGTTGAGATCGCGGTGCTTGAGTCGCTTGACGGGGTCGAAACCAGGTTTGCGAGTGCACCTGGCAGGCCGGGAATCATCTTGGTCATGAAGGCGCCAGATGCAAGTTCACCGGCTTGGAGGCTTGGCATTGACTTTGCACCCAGCTTTGTGGCTCCGGACTTAGCCGAACAGTTTCTCGGGCGAGTCCAGGCTGCGCTCAGTTATGTGCTCGCGCACCCCTCTCGTCCGGTGAGCTCCTTCGCCTTATTGAGCCTGGACGAAGTCGCCCAGTTGATCGAACGAGAAGAGGGCCCAACGTTAGTGCTCGAGATGCAACCGAGCGAACTCACTGCAGGGGAGCACAAAACTAGTGAAATTATTCAGCTTTTTGACGCTCAAACCCTAAGAAATCCCCAGGCCCAGGCGCTTGTTTGGGACGGCGGAGCGCTCAACTATTCAGAATTGCAAAAACGATCACAATTAATCGCAATAAACCTCTTGGCGGAGGGCGTAGCCGAAGGCGATCTCGTGCCGCACTTGGCGGATCGCACGCCAGACACTTACGCTACGATTCTTGCGATTCTGCGCTGTGGCGCGGCTTATGTCCCACTTGACCCAACCTGGCCGGTGGGCCGTATTCAGGCTCTGCTGACAGAGATTCGCGCAAAGATCTTGGTCGCGCCTAGCCCTCTGGTGGCGGCGAAGCTGGCCTTGGGTGTGCTGCCAGATTTGAAAATCTGTGTACTTCAGGAAGGCCTTCTAGCAACCGCCGCCAAATGGGCGCCACCCCATTTTCAAAAACAGCCGACGACCGCGTATGTCATGTTCACCTCAGGCTCGACCGGAGCGCCCAAGGGTGTCGTGATTCCTCAGCGTGCCGTGGTTCGGCTAATCGCGAACGCCCAATACTTGCAACTTGATGCCTCTACCCGAATGTTGCAGGCCGCTCCGTTCGGCTTTGATGCCTCGACGCTTGAAATTTGGGGGCCACTACTCAATGGTGGCTGTTGTGTTCTTCATGCTGAGGCCATCCCGAGCGCCCGAGGCTTGGCGAAAACCATTGGTTCGTTTAAGGTGAACACTGCGTGGCTCACAGCGGCGCTGTTCAATAATGTCATCGATGAAGGTGCTCAATATCTTGCCGGGCTGGCCCAATTGGTGATTGGGGGCGAGGCCCTCAGCGTGGTCCATGTGCGGCGCGCACTCACAGCACTTCCCAACATACGCTTGGTCAATGGCTACGGTCCGACCGAATCAACGACTTTCGCCTGCACCTATGACATTCCTCATCACTTGCCCGCGACGACCACCAGCATCCCGATTGGTTTTCCCATCACGGCCACCACGGCAAGGGTCCTGAACCGTCGCTTCGAACGCGTTCCGCAAGGCTTTGTTGGCGAGCTGATGATTGGCGGGATGGGCTTGTCTGAAGGCTATCTCGGTAACCCTGGCTTAAGTGAAGCACGCTTTATCCAGGTGAATTCCAATGAGGCTATGGCGACTGCGAGCACGCTCACACCTCCAGGCAGCGATCGCGGCCTGCGGCTTTACCGCAGTGGCGACCGGGTCCGGCGCCAGGGGCAGGGTGAGCTTGAGTTCTTGGGTCGTAATGATCAACAAATTAAACTGCGTGGCTTTCGTATCGAGTTGAGTGAGATCGATGCGCTTTTGGCGGCCCTGCCTGGAGTGAGCGCGGCCGCTTCGATGGTCCGTCATGAACAACGTCCGGATGGGCAATTGACCGCTTACATGGTGTGCTCGCCCGAATTGTTTGACGCGACCCGCTGGCGTGGTCTACTTGGCGAGCAGTTGCCCCAGGCGATGGTGCCCTCGGCCTGGGTGCGACTTGACGCTTTACCGCTCACCGCTAACGGTAAATTGGATCGCTCTGGATTACCCCCGCCTTCACTTCAGCGGCCAGAAAATGGTCAGCGCTTTGAGGCTCCGAGCAACGCGCTCGAAGCGGCGATCACGGCCGCCTTTGCCAAGGTTTTGCAGATTGAGCCCATCGGCGCGGCCGATAACTTCTTTGATTTTGGCGGGAGTTCGCTGGCCGTCGTGCGAGCCATTAACCTGCTGGAGGAAGCGCTCGACCGAGTCATCCCGGTGGCGGCTTTTTTCGGAAATCCAACGCCGCGAGGAATTGCAGGGCTGTTGAACGATGAGCAACCAGTTCAGTTCCAGGTCAACTCAAGGACACTCCGCGCCAGTTCTCAGGTCAATACGAACGACATTGCCAGCGACATGGCTAACGGCATGGCCAACGATATGGCCAGCGACAAGACAAGCGTCCTCACGAGTACTCACCCGGGCACTCAGCTTGGTGCCGGCGCGAGCGAGCCCATTGCCATTGTGGGCATGGCCTTGCGCTTACCCGGCGCGGACACGCTCGAAGAGTTTTGGAACAACCTTGCGGAGGGCCGTGACAGCATTACGCGCTTTAACTTAGGCGATATCGATCCCTTTATTTCTGGCGATCAAAAAAACGACAAGGACTATGTTTCAGCTCGAGGAGTGATTCGCGACGTGGCCAGCTTTGATGCCGAGTTCTTTGGAATCAGCCCGGTCGAGGCCGAGCTGATGGACCCACAACAAAGAGTCTTTCTGGAGATTTGCTGGGAGTGTATGGAGCATGCCGGTTATGCCGCCGGCGCCGACTATTGGGCGCAGCCACAGGCGGGCTCGGTAGGCGTCTTTGCAGGGGTTTATAACGCATCGTATTTTCAAAACCATGTCTTGAGTCATCCGGAAAAAGTGGCCGACTTTGGCACCTTTCAGGTCATGCTCGCCAATGAGAAAGACTATGTCGCGACGCGAGTCGCCCATCGCCTCAATTTGACGGGCCCGGCCGTCAATGTATTTACGGCCTGCTCCACCTCCTTGGTGGCCATTGCGCAGGCGGTAGATAGTTTGCGCCTCGGTCGCTGCGACGCGGCCTTAGCTGGTGGTGCCTCCATTACCTGCCCACCGAATTCGGGCTATCTCTATCAAGAGGGGTCGATGCTGTCTCCCGATGGCAAAACCCGTAGTTTTGATGTGTCGGCCGCTGGTACCGTATTCAGTGACGGCGCCGCAGTGGTCTACCTTAAACGCCTGAGCGATGCCATCGCAGATCGGGACACCGTTCATGCCGTGATTCGCGCTGTGGCCGTGAACAATGACGGCGGCGGCAAGGCAAGTTTTACCGCGCCGAGCGTGGATGGCCAGGTCAAAGTCATTCTGGCGGCGCATCAAGAGGCCGGCGTGAGCGCTCAAGACATTAGCTATGTTGAGGCGCACGGCACCGCAACGCCGATGGGAGACCCCGTCGAAGTCGATGCCTTGCGGCGCGCTTTTGACGAAAGTCGGCGACTCGCACGTGCACGAGACCCTTCCCTCGAAGACAAGCCTAGTGCCGACAAATGCTTGATCGGTTCTGTGAAGAGCAATATCGGTCACACCGTCATGGCCGCCGGGGCGGCTGGTGTCATCAAAACAGCACTTGCACTGGCCCGACAAAAGCTGCCGCAGAGCCTGCATTATTCGGCCCCGAATCCGGCGCTTCGATTAAGCGAAAGTCCGTTCGAGGTTGTTGCCGAGGCGCAAGCCTGGCCGCGAAGCCAGCGGGCTCGTCTGGCGGGCGTCAGCTCCTTCGGAGTAGGAGGCACTAATGCTCATCTCATTCTTCAGGAGGCCCCTGTTGTAGCGCCTGCGACAGAACTCGCGCCAAACTCGGCATCGCCTAGAATCCTGAAACTGTCGGCACGAACTCCCGGCGCGCTTAACGCGGCTGCGACTCTGTTACACAAACATCTACGATCAAATCTCAGCAGTCGTTTGCATGACATTGCTTATACCTTGGACCAGGGCCGCAAGCATTTCACCCACCGGCTTGCGGTCGTCGCCCAAAGTGAAGTCGATGCAATCGACCAGCTCGATCCAGGCAAGCTCTCCGCCGCGGCTAGTGGCAAGGCGCGTGGGCCGTTCAAAACAACGGTCTTCATGTTCCCAGGGCAGGGGGCCCAGTATGTGCGCATGGGGTGGACTTTGTATCAAACGGAGGGCCCATTTAAAGCGGCCATGGAACGCTGCTTCGCTGCCCTCCTGACCAGACAATCTTTCGATTTGAAGGCTCGGCTTTTCGGCGCTGAACACCTCGACAGCCAAAACCCGGGGGCCGCAATCAGTGCGCTCTCCGAAACCTCTCTCACCCAGCCTGCCTTGTTTGCGATTGAATACGCGCTGGCGCAGTCCTGGATTGCGCGCGGCCTAAAGCCTGGAGTTCTTTTGGGGCACAGCGTGGGCGAATTCGTCGCCGCGACCTTGGCCGGAGTGATGTCGGTGGAAGATGCCGTTTGTTTGGTGGCGCGACGTGGCGCCCTCATGCAGTCGATGCCTCCAGGGCGCATGTTAGCGGTCCGTCAGTCGGCGCAAGCACTCGCTACCAGCCTTCCTGAGCAGGTGTCTCTAGCGGTCGAGAATTCGCCCAATTCAATTGTCTTGGCCGGGCCTGAGAAGGTTATTGAGGCCTATCGTTTAGTGCTTGAGGCTCGTGGCATCAGCGCCCGTTTGCTGGAAACGTCGCACGCGTTTCACTCGGCGATGATGGAACCCGCCGTGACGCTCTTTGAGCAAGAACTTAGTAAAGTGGTTCTTCGAGCTCCAACCCTGCCGATTATGTCGACCGCCACGGCGCGCTGGCTCACCGACGAAGAGGCGGTGCAAACCAGCTACTGGGCGCAGCACCTTCGCCTGCCTGTATTGTTCGCGAGCGCCGTGGGTGCCTTGCTCAAGGAAACCGATATTCTCTTCGTGGAGCTTGGTCCACGCGCCACCTTAACCAATTTGGTGCGCCAGCAACTAAAGCCCGCGCACGCCTCGGTTGCAGTGAGCACCTTGGGCGATGACTATGCCACTGAAACCGTCGCCAGTCTTGGCGCCGCTGCTCGGCTTTGGACGATAGGTGTGAGAGTGAGTGACGAGCCCGCTCCTGCTGCTAGCTCGGGGGGTCGCATTCCTTTGCCAAGCTACCCCTTCGAGCGTCGTCGTTATTGGCTGGATGCCGCGGCCTATGCTTTACAGGCGAAAACGTCCTCACCACCTTTCGTGTCGCCTCAAACGACTACTGCGCAGGCTTCCATGAATCAATCTGCCCATCAACAACACTCGCTCGAGAAAATTGTGACCGCTACTCCGCAATCCAGTGTTAGCCGACGTCCTCAGATTATCCAAGACCTCGGGCAGCTTTTTGAGTCTGTTTCGGGCATGGACTTTTCTCAAGCCGACCCTGAGCAAAGCTTCGCGGAGCTCGGCCTAGATTCCTTGATCCTGACCCAGGTCTCACTTCAGATTAAGCGCAAGTTTGCGATCAAGGTCACGTTCCGGGAGTTAATGGAGTCGTATCGCAGCTTGAACGCCTTAGCGGAGCATGTCGAGCGAAGCCTTCCGCCGGAAAAGGCCGTTGCGGTGTCTGCACCCATCACTTCCGGCCCAGCTTCTGCACTTGTTTCAGCGCCTGCTTCGTCAGCCGTTTCTGCAAGCGTGTTTGCGACCCAGCTCGAAGGCTTTGCAGGAGGTTCCGCCAGTGCGATGCCAATGATCATGGAGCCTGGTTTAACGAACATCTTTCAACAGCAAATTCTACTAATGCAGCAGCAGCTCGAACTCCTGCGCATAGGATCGGGCCAAGCTCCGGGAGCAAGTCCGTTGAACGCTTATGCCATGGCGAGTGACATCGGTTCCAGCGCTCGCATGGCTTCAGCCGAGATCCCCTCTACTGGCCTGGGTGATGGCCCCGCGCCGGTGGCGAGCGAGATCAGCGACACCAAAACCTACGATGTAAAAAAGGCCTTCGGCGCGATCGCTCGCATTCACACCAGTCGCAGCGCTGAGCTGACCACCCGCCAGCGTACTCGCCTGGAGGCTTTAATCAGCCGTTATGTCGCACGCACTCAAGCGTCCAAAACCTATACCGCGCTTCAACGCGGCCATCTTGCCGACCCCCGCGTAGTCAACGGCTTTCGACCCGCATTGAAAGAAATGATTTATCAGATCGTCATCGAAAAGTCGGCGGGCGCGCATCTTTGGGACCTTGATGGCAATCGCTATGTTGATGCGCTCAATGGTTTTGGGATGAGTCTATTCGGTTGGCAACCGGCTTTTGTGACCGAGGCACTTCACAAGCAACTCGATTTGGGCTATGAAATTGGCCCGCAACATCCGCTTGCAGGCGAGGTCGCGCAACAAATTTGCGATATGACGGGTTTCGAGCGAGCCGCACTCTGCAATACGGGTTCTGAAGCGGTGATGGGCGCAATTAGAATCGCAAGGACCGTCACCGGTCGCCACCTAATCGTTTCTTTCTCCGGCGCCTATCACGGCATCTTTGATGAAGTGGTGGTGCGTGGATCCAAGTCCTTGCGTACTATTCCGGCCGCCCCAGGCATCATGGCCAATGTGGGCGAAAACGTGCTCGTGCTTGAGTACGGTAGCGAGGAGGCCTTGCGAATCATTGCAGAACGCTCGGAGGATATTGCTGCCGTATTGGTCGAGCCCGTGCAGAGCCGACGCCCCGATTTTCAACCCAAAGAGTTCCTGAAGTCGCTCCGCAACCTCACGGAGCGTAGTGGCATTGCATTGGTGTTTGACGAAGTCGTTACCGGCTTTCGAGCCCACCCCGGCGGTGTGCAATCTCTCTTTGGCATTCGAGCCGATCTGGCGACCTACGGCAAGGTCATTGGCGGCGGTCTGCCGATTGGTGTTGTGGCGGGTAAGCGCGAGTACATGGACGCACTCGATGGCGGCGATTGGCAGTATGGTGACGACTCCATCCCTACGGTTGGCGTTACATACTTTGCGGGCACCTTCGTGAGACATCCCTTGGCCTTGGCGGCGGCCCATGCTGTGCTCAAACACTTAAAGGAGCAAGGCCCCACTCTACAAGAGACTCTAAACTCACGCACCGCCGAGCTGTGTGAGGCCATGAATGCTTTTTGCAAGACCCGTGGTGCACCCATTGAGCTTCGTTTCTTTGCCTCGGTTTGGAGAGTGGTATTTATTGAGGAGCATCCCTATCAAGATTTACTCTTCGCGATGATGCGCAGCCGTGGCGTTCATATTCTCGATAATTTCCCCTGCTTCATGACGACCGCTCACCAAGCCGAAGATCTTTCGATCATCCTGGAAGCCTTTAAAGACTCTGTTATCGAATTGCAAGAAGCCACCTTCCTTCCAGGCAGACAGGAAGACACTGTGAATACCCTGGATGCTAACCAGCCACCGGTTCCCGGTGCGCGTTTGGGACGCAATCGTGCCGGGCAAGTCGCTTGGTTTGTTGAGAATCCGGCGGAGTCTGGCAAGTATCTGGAAATGAAATGAGTACACTAGGCGACAATAGTGGTATGAGGAACCCAGCGGCGAATCAAGCGCCGAGCAAGGCAGCGCAAACCCATCAGGGTGCCGCGTTAGAGGCAATTTCTGAGCCGCAAGTGCAATCCTCCATGGACCCCAACTTCGATCCTAACTTCGATCCCTTTGCAAGTGCAGACCTTGAGCGCGTGGCGCCGAGCACCGAAGCACAGCGTGAGGTTTGGCTGGCGAGCCAACTCAGTGTGGAGGCGAGCCTCGCTTTTAATGAAGCCGTGTTGATCAGATTCAAAGGACCGCTGTCCATTCAGGCCATGAATGACGCTTTGCAGCTTTTGGTGCCTCGTCATGAATCTTTGCGCGCTAATTTTAGCGACGATGGATTGCAGTTTGTCGTGTCCAGCGCGCCAGTTTTCCAGGCGAGTTTTGTTGATGTGACCGCTCAGGCCGGTGCTGACACCGGCCTCAAACAGTGGGCTGAGGCGGCCGTGCGTGAACCCTTTGATTTGTCCAAAGGGGCGCTGTTTCGCGCTCAACTGATCGCTCTCGGTGAATTCGATCATGCTTTGATTCTGAGCGCCCATCACATCATTTGTGACGGCTGGTCCTTCGGTATCCTCGCCACAGATTTGGCAGCGTTGTACTCGCTGCAGACCAAGGGCTCGGGCCTGCCAGCACCGGTGCTTGATCAATATAGTACCTACTGTTCCCAGGAAATTCAGTGGCGCGCTAGCGCCGAGAACTTGCGCGATGAACAGTGGTGGGTAAAGCAGTTTGACACCAGTATCCCCAGCCTGGACTTACCCTTGGATCGGGCCAGACCAGCATTTCGTGGCTACGCCTCAAAGCGTGCAGATCTTGACCTTCCGCCTGAGCTGTTGTTGGGCTTGAAGAAATTGGTGGCCAGAAACGGTGGTAGTCTTTTTGGCGCCTTGTTGTGCGGTTTTGCGAGTACCCTGCATCGCCTTAGCGGACAAGACGATCTCGTCATCGGCGTGCCCGCAGCCGGCCAGATGTCCGCCGAAATGCCGGGCTTGATCGGCCATTGTGTCAATCTGCTGCCGGTGCGTCTCAAGGTCCGACCCGAGCTACGCACGGGCGAACAACTACAGACGATGCAAGCGACCTTGCTTGATGCCTTCGAGCGCCCACGCCTAACATTTGGAACCCTACTCAAGTCCTTGCAGCTTAAGCGCGACCCTTCACGCCAACCTCTGGTCAGTGTGATGTTCAACCTTGATCAAGCCATCGATGAAAGCACGCTTCGTTTTCTCGGTCTTTCGGCGAGCCTGCAGTCCTTGCCTCGCGCCTTTGAGAACTTTGAGTTATTCCTCAATATCACGCCAGTTGCCGCAGGCTTGAAGTTGGAATGTCAATACAACACTGATCTCTTCGATGAACAGACGATCCAGCATTGGCTGAGAAGCTACGCACAGATTCTCAAGGGCTTGGTGGAGGCGCCGGACGCGGTGTTGAGTAGCCTCAGCGTCTTGGATGAAGCTCAGGCCAGTCTCATCATGGGCTGGAACGATGCGCCTCAGAATACCTCAGCTGAAAATGCGGATGTAACGAGCATCATTCCTAACGATGTGCAAACGGCACACCCAATTGAGCGAGCGCACCAGGGACTGCGACAGGCTCCAGTTGACCGCTTGCAGGCTTTACTCTCTCAGCATGCAACGGCCTTCCCCGACGATGTTGCTTTAATTGCAGGACGGGCGCGCCTGACCTATTCTGAACTTGCCAAACGGGTGTTTCGTCTCGCCAGGCTGCTGCGCCTGAAAGGGGTTGCACCGGGCTCCATGGTCGGCATCTGTCTCGGGCGTTCCGCCGATATGTTGGTGGCCGTATTAGCAGTGCTTGAAGCGGGCGCAGCTTTTGTGCCGCTCGATCCGAGCTTTCCGATCTCTAGGTTGAGCTTCATGGTGGAAGACGCAAAACTGGCGCTAGTGCTGTCCGACAGTGCCACCATTCAGCAACTGCCCTGGTCGCAAGATTCAAACACGAATCCGACTGTTTTATTGGATCGCGATGCAGCCCAACTCGCTGCTCTGGCACCCGAGCCTTTGCCGCACGACCCCGATGGGACCTTAGCGGCCCTGCGGCCCGCCTATGTGCTCTATACATCGGGCTCCAGCGGTCAGCCTAAAGGTGTGGTCGTTCCGCGCTTGGCGCTCAGTAATTTTTTAGAGAGCATGGCCAAGCGACCGGGCCTGCGGCGTCGCGACCAACTTCTGGCGGTGACGACCCTTTCGTTTGACATCAGCCTGCTGGAGCTTCTACTGCCGCTGAGTTGTGGAGCTACCGTCGTGCTTGCCTCTCGGGAGCAGGTGCTTGATGGTCAGGCCATGATTGAGCTTGTCGAAACCCACAACATTAATGTGATGCAAGCGACCCCCTCAGGGTGGCGGGTGTTGTTGGACGCCGGTTGGCAGGGCCAGTCTGATCTCAAGGCCTTGGTCGGGGGAGAGTCCTTGCCAAGAGACGTGGCTGAGGCCCTTCTTGAGCGCTGCGCCGAAGTGTGGAACATGTACGGCCCCACCGAAACCACTATTTGGTCGACTTGCTGCAAGCTTGAACTGCCTCTGCTCGGTATTTCCATAGGCAGCCCGATCGCGCATACGCAAATCTTGGTTCTGGATGCGATGGATCAGATCTGCGCGCTGGGTGCGCGCGGTGAGATTTGTATCGCCGGACAGGGCTTGGCCCTGGGCTATTGGATGCGCCCCGAGCTCAGTGCTGAAAAATTCGTCACCTTACAAACGGGTAGCGGGAGCGGTCTGCGCGTCTATCGCACCGGTGACCTCGGGCGCTGGCGCCACGACGGTCACCTCGAGCATCTCGGTCGCCTTGATGCTCAGATCAAACTGCGCGGCTATCGAATTGAGCTGGGTGAGATCGAATCGGTGCTCGCACGCCAGGCTCAGGTTGCCGACAGCGTGGCGATGGTGCGTGAGGATGAGCCAGGGGATGTGCGTCTCGTGGCTTATGTGTGCCCGGAGCCAGGCGCCATCTTGGACGCCGACCATTTGCGTGGCCAATTGAAAGGCTTGTTGCCGGACTACATGGTCCCGCAAAATATTCTGATCTTGCCAAACCTCCCGCGCTTGCCGAACACCAAGATTGATCGTAAAGCGCTGCCCTCGCCACGGTCCTTTGAGGGTTCTGAAATCAGCTTGAAGACCGAGGCCGGATCCGCCGCACACATGAGCGCATCGAAACCCGCGACGGACTTAGAAAAGGAGCTGGCTGTACTCGTAGGGAAGTTGCTCGGAGTGGTCGATGTAGGGCGCCATCAAGACTTCTTTTCGCTAGGCGGACATTCACTCAGCGCGGCTCAACTGGTGGCGCGAATCAACCGACAGCTTGATGCCAAACTGTCGCTTCGAATGATTTTTGAGTCGCCCACTGTGGCCGGTCTGGCGCGACTTATAGAAACCCAGAAAAGCGATCTGAACCCAACTGACCAAATTGGGCGACGCACCGAACGCGACCTCGCTCCCCTGTCCTTGGTGCAAGAGCGGCTTTGGTTCCTGGAGCGCTTGCATCCTGGCCGCGCGCACTACAACACCCCCTCCGCACATCGCCTGCGCGGCCCACTCAATATTCCCGTGTTGCAAGCGGCCTTTGAGCAGGTGATTCAACGCCAAGAGGTCTTGCGTACGGTGCTTGAGGTCGACGGCGACAGGGCCATGCAACGGGTCATGGGCAAGGTTGCGCTTCGACTGGATGTGCTTGAGGACATTTCCATCGAACCCGCTGCGCAGCGCGAGGCCGAGCTGCAAGGTCGGCTTGATGCCTTGATTGAAGAGCCGATTGCACTGCAGGAAGCTCCGATGTTTGTGGCCAAGTTATTCAAAATCAGCGAGGAAGAACACGTCCTGTTTTTCATGCCCCACCATTTCATTTGGGATGGCTGGTCGTTTGATCTTTTCTATGATGAGGTTTCGGCAAGTTACCTGGCAGGCCTTGAGGGCAAACCTGCTAAATTGCCGGACCTGCCCGTGTCTTATGGCGATTACTGCGCTTGGCAAAAGCAATGGCTGAAGAGCGCTGAGTTCGCCGCGCAGTTGGATTACTGGAAGGCCAAACTGGCCGGGCATCATCAAATTCGAGCGCTCAACACCGATTATCCTCGGCGCGCCACGATGTCCGGGCGCGGCAGTACCGAATGGATCAAGCTGGATCGTTCCTTAGTGGCTGAGCTTCGTAGCTTGGCGGTTGCCTCCGAGACAACGCTATTCACAGTTCTACTGTCAGCCTTTAGTTTGCTCTTAGTGACGCTCGGTAGTGCTCAGCGGCAATCAATTGGAATTCCCGTCAAAGGCCGGAGTCGGCCTGAGACAGAAAGTTTGATGGGCTATTTCACGAATC
This sequence comes from Betaproteobacteria bacterium, assembly GCA_031421635.1. Classification (GTDB taxonomy): domain Bacteria; phylum Pseudomonadota; class Gammaproteobacteria; order Burkholderiales; family Burkholderiaceae_E; genus JAPOKJ01. Next base: position 33,695 of record JANOPA010000008.1, read on the forward strand.
TTCTGCCGCTCATGGTTGAGATGGATACCCGCTTGACGTTTGTAAGCTTGTTAGAACGCATTAAACACGAGCTTCTAGGCGCCTACGCGGCGCCGGACGTGCCGATTGAACACTTGCTGTCCTCAATGACTGGGGCAGGCTCGGGCCGACCTCTTTATTTGGCTTTGTTTTCGTTCCAGGATGCTCGTCAGCGACCCATCGATTGGGGCAACCTCAAACATGAGCGACTGGAAGTTGCCCAAAAAGGCGCGACTGAGGACTTCGGACTTTGGCTGGTCGAGAGTGAAGCGGGTTTAGTCGGTGGGCTGACTTACAATACTGACCTCTATCGCCCCGACAGCGCGCGCCAGTTGCATGAAAGGTTCGTTGCACTTTTGCAGGCCATTTGCAAGGACTCGCAGGCGCATATCTCGGACCTCCTGGCCGGGGTTCAACCGCCTGCCAGTAATCTGCCGAGCGGATTGACGCCGACGGCCAACGCGTTGGGGGAAGCGACTTCTCCCCAAGACGCATTGCTGCGCCCGGTCACGAAGAGTGCTCAAGCGGGCACGGCAGCATTATCGGACGCCGAAAAAACAATGACGCAGATTTGGAAGTCTTTGTTGCAAGTCAGTGCGATTGAGCCGCAGGACAACTTTTTTGATCTGGGGGGCAATTCTTTGCTCGCGATGAATGCAGTGGCCTTGGCTGAACAGCACTTTGGTAGCAAGGTTGACGCACGTCGCTACGTCTATGAAAGCCTGGCTCAGCTCGCGAGCGCTTATCAGGCGCAGCCTGTTGTTGCCAAAGCCAAGAAGACTGGCCTACTCGGTCGACTTTTCGGGGGTCGTGGTGAATCACGCTAAGCAGTCCGATCCCCGTCAGGTTAACGAACGCACTAAGCTAGGCGAACGCACTAAGCTTGGCGACTCCAATAAGCTAGGCAACGTTATTAACCCTGGCGACCCTATCAAGCCTGGCATTCCATCGGCTGAGGTAGACCTATGGTTTATCGCATTGGACCAAGACGAGGCAAGGGTGAAACACTTTGGAGAAACACTCAGTGATTCTGAACAAAAACGCGCGCAGCGCTTTGCCCGTCAAAGAGATCGGGCTCGTTATGTGGTGGGCCGTTTTGCGATGCGCAGTGTGCTGTCGAGAATTCTGAACATCTCGCCTAAAAAAGTCGCGCTTGGCTTGAACCCTTACGACAAGCCCGGCTTGATCGACCATGCGAAGCTTGGCTTCAATCTGAGTCATTCGGGAGGATTGGCGGTTTTGGCTCTCGTGGATGGCTCGCTTGGTGAAAGTTCATCTGCTCAGGGGCCTTGCGAGGTTGGGGTGGACATTGAATCAAAGCAGACCCTCACCGAACCTGAGACCTTGTTCAAACATTGTCTTTGCGAGCGTGAACTTCGGGGCTTACTTGCCTTGAGTACGGTTGAGCAGCGTGAGGTGTTCTTTGAGATTTGGGTGCGCAAGGAAGCATGCTTGAAGGCCTTGGGCATTGGGTTTGAAGTAGAGCCGCACCACTTCGATTCCGGTTGGTGTTTCAGGGCCGCAGGTACATACTCTGATGGATCAGATATCGTTAAAATTGCACAGCGCTCGACGACAATGGTTTCGCAACTTAAAAATATTGGAGGGGCTCTTGAAGGCTTAGGCTTTGACGCAACCTCGGCCGATCTTGACGAGGAAAGGACTATCCCAGTTTCGCCGCTGCACTGGCACGGAGCCGTCGCTCTGGTTGATAAAATACCATTGCCGAGGATGCGACGTTTTGAGTTTCAAGAGGGCTGAGAAGTACTAGATATGCGGCCATTTCGTTTTAATGCCGACGCTGCGGGTCTCGCTGAGGTTTCGTCCGACACCGAGATGTACGGATATTTATCGCTACCTAGCCCATTAGGCCAGGTACAGCAGGGCGTAGTGTTGTGCAACCCGTTCGGTCAGGAGGCCGTGCGCAGTCACCGAATGTATCGCGTGTTATCGGAGCGACTCGCTCGAGCCGGGGTGGCCTGTTTACGTTTTGACTATTTCGGTACCGGCGACTCAGACGGGGAAGACGAGCAAGTAACGCTCAAGACTTGCGTTGAAAATACTTTGCGTGCGGATCAGGAACTGCGCCGGGTGGCGGGCTGCACTCATGTCAGTTGGCTAGGACTTCGCTTTGGAGCGGTGGTTGCGGCATTTGCCTCGATCAGCGCCCAACACAAGCCCGACCGCCTTTTCCTTTGGGATCCGATCGAAGACGGCGCGGCTTGGGTTGAGCAGCTTAAACGTGAACATGAATTGGCCTTGCTAGCCTTGGATTTTTGGCGCCCTGGTAGCCGACCAAAAACGTCCTTACCCGCTCCGATCACCCCTCGGCTTCTAGGCCAGGGCGAACGGGCGTTGGCTCAGGATGTCGCTGTTTTTGAGTCGCAAGGCTTTCTCGTGAACGAGCAGCTTCATCAAGAAATTCGGGCTATCAAACGAGAAGCTTACGAGGCTGTTCGATGTAGCCGCTTAATTGTCATTGCAGCCGGCGAGGCCCAGCGCAAAAGTCTTTCTGGTCTGGAAAAAGCGAGGCGCATTTTGTCGTACGAAATGGCTCAGGTGGCCCCTTCGCAGTGGAATAGTGATGAAGCGATCAGTGCAGCGATCGTTCCCAATGATGTGATCTCACTGGTTCTGGCCGAAATGGCTGGAGGCGGTCAATGAAAGAAAGTCTGATTCAGTTTGGCGAGAGCGGTCGCTTAGTGGGCACATTACTCGAAGCGCCCACTTTCGACGACAGTCCTCCAAAGGCTCTGCCTCGAATGGCCGTGCTGACCTTCAACGCCGGATTGATTCCGCGTACGGGTCCGCACCGCCTATGGGTCAAGTTGGCACGACGTTTAGGGCGCGAAGGACTGAGCTCTTTTCGCTTTGACCTCAACGGCCAGGGCGATAGCGCTCAAGTGCCCTCCACCATGGCTTTCGAAGCTCAAGCGGCGCAGGACATCGTAAGCGCTATGGACGCAGTGTTTGCGCAGACCGGCATTAAGCGCTTTGTGCTGGCGGGTATTTGCTCCGGTGCCGCACTCAGTTACAAGGCCGCTTTGATCGACCCACGGGTCGTGGGCTGTGCCATGATCGATATCTACATGTATCCCACATGGCGAACCCGGTGGGTGTTGCTGCGGCACAGAATTCCCCAGGAAGGTCTTCCCGCGATGCTGGCGAGGTGGGGGATGCAACGCCTTAAGTTACTCAAAAACTTAATGACCAAAACACCACCGGCCAAGCGTACGCCAAGTGCCTTACCGGGGCTAGACCGGCCCAGCCCTGATGAATTCGCGGCTGGCCTACAGACCCTATTAAATCGGCAGACCCAACTGCTCCTGATCTATACCGGAAGCTTTCTCTACAACTACAACTATAAGAATCAATTTCAAGATCGCTTCAAGGCCTACAGGATCTCGGGCCCCTTGCGGGTCGACTTTGATCCTCAAATTGACCACACGGTGACTGAGCTCGCCGCCCAGGAGTTCGTTCTCGAAAAGTTAGGGCGCTGGATTCGAGAAATCTAAGTTCGACGAAGGTGCGCCTAAAATTTATATGAAGAGTCCGGCTGCCCCCCGGCGCGCCAGACTGGCCCGCTGTTTAAGCCGCTAAACGCTTCTCCAGAGCGACCTTGATGGCCTTCAATTCCTCAGGAAGGTGATGCTTGAGTTTTTCAAACAATTCCGTATGCAAGGTCAGTTCATGCTTCCAAGCGGCCTGGTCAATCGAGGTGATCTTGGCATAACTGGCTTCCGGGAAATCGATCCCAGTCCAGCTAATGTCGCTGTACTGAGGTGAGGTGCCAAACACATGCTCCACACCTTTTGCGGTGCCTTCGATACGCTCCAGCATCCATTTCAGTACCCGCATGTTCTCGCCAAAGCCCGGCCAAACAAACTTGCCGTTCTCGTCGGTACGGAACCAGTTCACACAGTAGATGCTAGGAAGAATCGCGTCCTTTTCGGCAAGCTTTTTACCCATGCTAAGCCAATGCGCGAAGTAGTCGCTCATGTTGTAGCCGCAGAAAGGAATCATCGCGAACGGGTCACGACGAACCACGCCTTCTTCGCCGACAATCGCCGCCGTGGTTTCAGAGCCCATCGTGGCGGCCATGTACACGCCTTCTTCCCAGTTACGAGCTTCGGACACGAGAGGGACGGTGGTTGAGCGACGACCGCCGAAGATGAAGGCATCAATCGGGACGCCTGCTGGGTCATCCCAGGCGGCATCGATGACCGGATTTTGAATTGCAGCGACGGTGAAGCGGGCATTGGCATGGGCGGCCTTGCGACCCTTCTTGCCGTCCTCAGGTGTCCAGGGCTTGCCCTGCCAGTCGATACATTGGGCGGGCGCTGGGCCCATCCCTTCCCACCATACGTCGCCGTCTGGTGTCAGAGCAACATTCGTAAAGATGGTGTTCTCTTTAAGAGAGGCCATACAATTGAAATTGGTTTGATCATTGGTGCCCGGTGCGACACCGAAATAGCCCGCCTCTGGGTTGATCGCGAACAGGCGCATTTTGCCGGTGCGCGCATCCACACGGGGTTTGATCCAAGCGATGTCGTCGCCAATGGTCGTAACTTTCCAGCCTTCGAAGCTCTTGGGTGGAATCAACATCGCAAAGTTAGTCTTGCCGCAAGCTGATGGGAACGCGGCTGCAATGTGGTATTTCTTGCCTGCCGGTGAAGTGACCCCCAGGATCAACATATGCTCGGCCAACCAGCCCATTCCGTCCTTGGCGACATCTTGGCGCCCCATGTTGGAAGCAATTCGCAAGGCAAAACATTTTTTACCTAAAAGTGCATTGCCGCCGTACCCCGAACCATAGCTCCAAATCTCACGGGTCTCCGGATAGTGAACAATATATTTCGTCGGGTTGCATGGCCAGGCCACATCTTTTTGGCCGGCTTCAAGAGGTGCTCCAACCGTGTGCATACAAGGCACGTATTCGCCGTCAGCGCCCAGCACCTCGTACACCTGTTTGCCCATGCGGGTCATCATGCGCATGTTAATGACCACATAGGCCGAATCCGATAATTCCACGCCGATTTGGGCAATGGGTGAGCCCAGAGGGCCCATCGAAAAAGGCACGACATACATGGTGCGACCGCGCATGGATCCTTTAAAGAGACCCGTCATGGTCTGGCGCATCTGCGCCGGGGCTACCCAGTTGTTGGTGGGACCAGCGTCTTCTTGCTTTTCCGAGCAAATATAGGTTCTCTCCTCAACCCGTGCGACATCACTTGGGTCTGACAGGGCGAGGTAGGAATTAGCCCGCTTGGCGGGGTTGAGTTTCTTCATCGTGCCCGCGGCCACGAGCTCGCCACACAGACGGTCGTACTCCTCCTGGGAACCCTCCGACCATTCGATGCGGTCTGGCTCGGTGAGTTCGGCCATCTTGGCGACCCACGCAATCAAATCCTTATGTTTGACATAACTGGGAGCAGAAACCTCGACCGATTTAACGGCTGAGTTTGCGTAGGGTTGGTTCATCAAAAGACTCCAAATCAAAAAGAAATCGGTACCGTCTGGCCGAGCTCGATGCGTTTACGCAGAGCACCTGGCTAGACTTAAAGTGGGGCAATTACTCTGAAGTTGCAATAACGTCAGCGGACTAATATGGTGCGAGCTTCGCGGAGGACGACAGCGCGCTTCGCTTGGGGCGAGCGGCAAGCCATTCAGACCCAGGGTTGAAGGGTCGAGGCGGGAGTTTTTGGTGGTTTTTAACACGAACTCAGTCTCCGGGGGGCGAATCATACACCCGGCGTGTTCTGTTTGGTCAATACCAATTCAGTCCAAAACGGCTACGATGTCGCGGCTTTGCATCATCTCGCCGGCGCCTAGTGCAAGCAAGGTGAAAGCGCCAAATGGCCGGGAGTTTTTCACGAAGGGCTGCTTACAATAGGCACATGAACAAAATTCTTGTGATTTATGCCCACCCGGAGGCTCCCCGGTCACGGGCGAATCGAACGCTACGAGAGGGCGCACAAAGCCACCTTGCAACGCTTGGACTTAATATTACCTGGCATGATCTCTATCAAAATTATGCGGACTTCCATGTTGATGTCGCCAGGGAGCAAGGGCTGCTCCTGGCCCACGATGTCATCGTGTTTCAGCATCCCTTCTATTGGTATAGCGTACCCGCTCTCCTCAAACAATGGATCGACGAAGTACTTGAGGATGGCTGGGCTTATGGCGGCGGTGCTCAACAATTAGCCGGTAAGGGCTGGGCACACTGGGTGACGGCAGGTGGGTCAGCAAACGCTTACACCTCTAATGGGCAAAATAACTTTGAGGTGGAGTTGTTGTTAAGGCCGCTCGAACAAACCGCTCTTCTGTGTGCATCCCTTTGGTTGCAGCCGCAGTTCACCTACTCGAGCCTCACGTTGGACGAGCGCGATTTGGAGACGGAATCGAGACGTTATGGCGACTGGCTTAAGGCCCTCGCGCAGGCGCAAACGCTGGAGTCGCATCATGCATGACCACGGTTTTCTCATCCAGGCGCTTATCTATTTCTCTGCCGCGGTATTGTTGGTACCCCTGTTTGCCAAGTTAAAGCTCGGCGCCGTGCTGGGTTATTTAGTGGCCGGGGTGGTGATTGGGCCCTGGGGATTCAAGCTGATCAGCGATCCCCAGGCGGTTGAAAAGGTGTCTGAGTTTGGCGTGGTACTCCTGCTCTTTCTGATCGGACTTGAGCTGAATCCGAAACGGCTTTGGTCCCTACGTAAGGCGATCTTCGGTCTCGGCGGCTTGCAAGTGGTGGTCACCGTTGCCGTGGTTTTTCTCGCGATTCTCACGCTCTTGGCCTGGAAGCCTGCTCTAGCCATTGCGATGGCCGCCTGTCTATCGTCCACGGCAATTGCCATTCAGGTTCTGCGCGAGCGCCATTTGCTTGCCACGCAAGGAGGAGAGTCTGCCTTTGCGGTTTCGCTGTTCCAAGACTTGGCGGTGATTCCCTTACTCTTGGTGCTCAGCCTTCTTGCGCCGGCCAGCACATCTACCCCTGCCTTCACCTGGGTGAATTTGCTTGAGGCCGTGGCACTCATTGCGGGCATGGTGTTGATCGGTCGCCTAGTGCTGCGGCCCATCTTCCGACTGATCGCCAGCTTGGAAATGCGCGAGATTTTTATCGCCTTCACGCTGGTGCTAATCGTCAGTAGTGCCTTGCTCACGCAGGCGGTCGGCCTGTCTCTTGCGCTGGGCAGTTTTGTGGCCGGCATACTTTTAGCAGAGTCCGAATACCGCATGGAACTCGAAGTCGATATCGAGCCCTTTAAGGGCTTACTCCTCGGCCTGTTCTTCATTGCGGTGGGAATGGGAATTGATGTCGGCTTACTGTTAAAGTCGCCGCTGCTGGTGATTGGTTTGGCGCTGGGTGTCGTGGCTCTGAAGACTCTTGTTTTGCTATGCCTGGCGTGGAGTTTCAAACTCTGCAAGAGTGATGCCTGGGTGTTCGCCCTATCACTTTCTCAAGTCGGAGAGTTTGCTTTTGTGATGTCCAATCAAGCGCAGCGCAGCGCCATCTTTACTGGTGAACAGGCCGCTTTGCTGAACGGTGTGGTGGCGCTATCGATGTTGTGTACGCCCTTACTCTTTCTTGGCTACGAGCGCTTCATCATGCCGCGCTTTAACCGCTTGCAAGCCAAGTCAGCCGATAAAATCGACGAAAAAAGCGAAGTGATTATTGCCGGCATCGGACGCTATGGACAAATCAGTGCGCGCCTCTTGCACGCGCGCGGCGTGACGCTGACAATGATCGACATCGATCCCATTCAGGTCGACACGATGCGCAAGTTTGGCTGGCGCGCCTACTACGGCGATGCGAGTCGCCCGGATGTGTTGGAGGCTGCAGGCATCCGGGAAGCTGCGCTCATCATTTTGGCCATGGACGACGCCGACGGCGTGATCAAAACCGCACAGTATCTACGCCAACACTTCCCGAAAGTGAAAGTGTTAGCGCGGGCCCGAAGCCGAACTGAAGCGGTGGAACTCCGGAAGTTGGATGTGCTTGAGGTAAGAGAAACCTTCGGCTCGGCGCTGCTGACTGCACGCCAAGCACTTGAAACTCTGGGGGAAGGTGCCTACGCTGCACGCAAGGCGGCTTTCCAGTTTCGCGATCACGACGAGAAGATGATCAAAGAGCAAATGAATATCGGCGATGATGAGGGAAAGCTCATCGCCTTTTCCAAGCGAGGGCGCCAGGATTTCGCGAACCTGGTAGCTCGCGAACAAGATCGTAACGTAGTGAAAGGCTGGCATACTCATTGACCTTCTACTCTGAGTCTGCTTTTAGGAAGCCAGTATGCTGCCTCTTTCGCCCATCGCCATTCTGAATGCCTACGATAATGCTACGAGCTTGGCCGCGGATCAATATCAAACGCTGACAGACTTCAGCCACGCTCAGGACATTGCGAACCAAGTCGCTCAGCTGCGATCGTCCCGCGGCGAAAAACCGCTGGGCTACAAGATCGGTTTTACGAACCGAAGCATTTGGCCGGTGTATGGGGTGTCGAGACCGATCTGGTCGCCGATTTACGATACGACCGTGACCCAATTGCCAGGTTCCAGTGCGCAGATCAGCCTGGACCGCTTTGTCGAGCCACGCTTGGAGCCTGAAATTGTCATTGGATTACGTGCCACCCCTAAAGACGATTCGCTTTCGGAAATCGTGCGATCGGTCGACTGGGTGGCGCACGGTTTCGAAGTGGTCCAAAGCCATTTCCCGAACTGGCGGTTTACGGCGGCGCAGGCTCACGCCTGTCAGGGCTTGCACGGTGCGCTCTTGGTCGGCCCGCGCACAAGCATTCAGGCCAACGCGCAAGAGCTTGCCCAAACCTTGAGTGCGGCGAAGGTGGCCTTGTGTTTGGAACGGATGAACAATGGCGTGAGAAGTCTGCATCTCGTGGAGCAGGGTCTCGGTTCAAATGTGTTGGACGGGCCGATACAGGCCTTGGCCTTTCTCGTCAAAGGTTTGGGCCAAGAAGGCAAGGTCCTGCTTCCCGGTGCGATCATTACGACTGGCACGCTTACGGATGCTCAGGCCATGGCGCAGGGGCAACGTTGGCGCAGTCACTGGTTGTCGACGTCGATTAAAGACTCGAACGAACTGAAAAACACGCAGGCCAACGAAGTGCCTGATTTTCTCCTGTCCAGCCTTGCACTGGATATTGTATGAGTCGAAAAAACTCTCCGCCGTCGCCGCCACCGGGTGTCTTGAGCATTGGTCGTGCGGAGATCACACAGGCCGCGACCAGGATTGCACCGCATGTTAGAAAGACACCGGTGATCAATCTAGGCATTAATGGATTTACCGTCGCCTTGAAGCTTGAGCAGTTGCAGGTCGGAGGTACTTTCAAAGCTCGTGGCGCCTTCAACCGCTGCTTGAGTTCGGGTGCGACTCAAATGGTCGCGGCCTCAGGCGGAAACCATGGCATCGCGGTGGCTTACGCTGCGAAAACCTTAGGCCTCAAAGCACATATTTTTGTGCCTACAAGCGCCCCAGCCGCGAAAGTTCAAAAACTACAAGAGCTCGGTGCACAGGTGCATCAGATTGGCAGTCAATACTCTGAGGCCCTGACCGCGAGCATGAGTTTTGCCGAAGAACATTCAGTGCCGATTTCCCATGCTTATGACCAATACGAAACCTTATGTGGGCAAGGCACCTTAGCGCGAGAATGGCATGAGCAAAGCCCAAAGCTTGATACAGTATTAGTGGCTGTCGGAGGAGGCGGCTTGATCGGCGGTATGGCCGCTTGGTATCGGGGCGACGTCAAAATCGTCGCCGTCGAAACTGAAACCTGTGCCACTTTGCATCGTGCGCTGGAAGCGGGCGAGCCGGTGGACATCGAGGTCTCGGGGTATGCTGCGGATGCGCTTGGTGCCAAGCGGATAGGTTCGTTGATGTTTCCACTTGCTCAGCAGTTTATTGCCCGGTCAATTTTGGTGAGCGACGCGGCCGTTCGTGCGGCTCAATTGCAAGCTTGGCGTGACGCGCGCATTGCTGCCGAGCCGGCTGGGGCGGCGGCTTGGGCCGCCTTGGCTTGTGGCGCCTATGTGCCGGAGCCCGGCGAGCGAGTGGGCGTCCTGGTTTGCGGCGCCAATATGGACCCGGCCCAGCTTTTAGAGTAAGCGTTTTTAGAGCAACAGATCATGGATATGGACCCATCGGACCTTTACTTTCCGGGTAGCTATCAAGCTTCGCGTGAACGCCTGCTGGCCAGCGCACGAGCTTGGTCCAACACGATTTCTGTCACCATTGATTCCCGATCGATACCGGCGAGAGGGCCGAGCGGCGAAAGCTTGGCACTGGACTGGGTGCAGCTTGGCCCGAAACGTGGTGGTCGACAAGCCAAGCGAGTGCTGGTGCTGTCCTCGGGCACTCATGGCATCGAAGGTTTTTGCGGGGCCGGTGTTCAGCACGCTGTGCTGGAGCATTATCTGAAAGGGGGCGTTTCCTTGCTTGCCGATGGCTCGAGACCGATTCCTGTATTGAGTGAGTGGCCCGATGATTTCGCCCTAGTGGTTTGCCACGCAATTAACCCCTACGGATTTGCGTGGTTGCGCCGGGTCAATGAAAACAATGTCGATTTAAATCGTAACTCGGTTGGGCACTTTGATGCGAGCAAGGTGCATCCCGATTATGAAGCTTTGTTGGACCTCCTCAATCCACCCGATTTGGAGCCGGAAGCTGAAGGCCATCGTTGGCAGGCCATTGAAGCCTTTATCGCAAAGCATGGTGAGCGCGCCTTTCAACAGGCGGTTGCGGAGGGGCAGTACAAATACCCGCGCGGCGTTCAATTCGGAGGCTACGAAACCCAAGCCTCAATTAGGCATCTGCACGCATTGAGCCGCGAATACTTAGCGCAAGCCGAGCAGGTGCTGTGGGTGGACTATCACACCGGCTTAGGCAATCAAGGCGCGTGTGAATTGATCTCGGGTTACCCAAAGACCGACCTCGCCTTTCAATTCGGGCACGAAGTTTGGGGGGCGGCCGTGAAGTCCACCGAAAGTGGCGATTCTTTATCGACCAAACTCAACGGATTGATCGATCAGGGCTTGCGACCTCTGTTCGGTGATCACACCCGATTTTTCTTTGTGTCGGCAGAATACGGTACCTATCCCATTATGCGCATGTTGCGTGCCATGCGCTCCGATAATTGGCTTCATCACTATGCCCATAGCGGGCATCCAATGTGGCCCTCGATCAAATCCGAGGTTTTGGAGTCTTTCCGACCCAATCAAGCACTCTGGCGCCAGAGCGTGCTCAAACTGGCGGAAACGCATCTAGGACGAGCTTTTCAGGCACTCTTCGACCATTAGTGCGCTAAAACCTGACCTTTTAGGCATTTTGCAAGCCCCCTCTCGCTACAACTTTCCCCTTTTCGTTGCTAATCGGTTACATTAACTGCATGACACGTCTCCCAGCTCACCGCCCTGTACGCCTTGGCCCACCCTCTTCAAGATTTGGATGGACCCCGGCCCAGCGCACGGCACTCACCGCCCGCATTATGCTGACGGTGTCGTTTGTGTGTGGTTTTGAAGCACTGTGGCGCGGCTCCGTGGCCCGTACTTTGGTTGCCGCGCTCATTCTTGCCCTCGGCGGCGGCTTACTGGTTGCAGCTAAGCACGCCGAAGCGTCCTGAGATCGTTCGATGCTTGGCGGGTAGATCGTTACCCCCTCGATAGCGAACTCGAAGATGTCGGCCAGGTCGGCCCCGAACTAGCCCATATTTCCCAAGTCTATTTAGAGAGTCCGCGCGCGCTTGTTTTTCGCAACCCTTCCTCGGAGTGGCATGCCTGGGTTCTGCTGTTACCGATTGCCACCAGGCTTTCACTCCTCGCCAACCCCATATTTGGCCAGCTCACCCGCGCTTGGGGCTATAACCTGCGCTTTGTGGGCATTGATCATGAGCGCCGAGTGTTCGATTTTCGCACTCTTCTGGCCGACGATTTGCTGAGGCAACTCATTGAGTTGCTCGGGCATAGTCAAGCCACGCCCGAGGTGCAAATACAAGCGCGGACCACCGATGTACTTTTTGCAAGCCTGGCTCGTGATATGTTGACGGTACTCGACAAGCGTCGCAGCGACTGGGGTAAGCACCTTGATACCTCGCATCGTCTTGAGAGTGGCCAGCGCGACAGTCTGTTTCAAAGAGAAACCCGCTACCCCGATTTTTTGAAGGGCTTACATCGCGCATTGCGCGAAGAGCTAATTGATATTCATTTCTATGGCCGTGTCCTGCGCTCCATTGATCGCCGAGAAGAGGCGTTCGAACAGCGCCTCGCCGGGTTCCTTGAGTCTTGCCTTGAACCGGTGGCTTTAGCCAAGCTCAGCAAGGCCAGCGTGGGGCAGCACCTGGGTTGCTACAACTGGCTGCATTTGTCGCCACGACACGCCGCCAATCGCGCCCACATCTTGCGTGAGCTCCCAAATTTCGCAGGCTACTTCGCCGAGAGCTTGGTGCCTTTGGACACCTTGTCGAGCCTACCCGACCCCAATGAGAATGAGGACTTGTTTGGCGCGGAGGCGAGCGAACTGGATGAAGCTGTGACTTTTTCTCGTGGCGCTGGCGTGGCGCCGATCCGACCCACTTTGGATCTTGCCAAGCTCGCCTCAAGGAATGACACGATGCATAGTCTGCGTTGGGCAGCCAGCCTGCGCCAAGCGGTAGATGCGGGTCAAGACCGTGCGGTCATCGAAGCCCTGGCCCATCGTTTCGCCGTGCCCGACAATGTTCTGCGCCGCTTGTGGCGAGACAAGCCGTTTGGTCTGGGAGCGCTGCCTACTTGGCAACTTATACAGGTGCTACGCCGGTTGGCAACGCTGGAAGAGCGTGCTTGGCCAAGGGATGATCTGGCCTGGACCACTTTGTTAGAGCTTGCGGCAGAATAGCGGCCTTGTGCCTTCGCGATCATCTATGGTCAATCGTGCGTGTAGGCTCAGTTCACTCATTCTAGGAGCCCGTCTTGGCCGAACTCATTGTCGATAAAAAAGCGGTCAAAGAAACCGGGATTGCCCGGTTGATTTTTTCCAATCCGCCCAAGTTCAATGCCCTGTCGATGGACATGTGGCTGGACATCCCACGCCGTCTGCAAGAACTGGAGGCTGATCCTGAGGTGAGGGTCATCATCATGGAAGGCGAGGGCGAAAAGGCCTTCGCGGCCGGCGCCGATATTTCTAAATTCGAAGATCGCAAACAAGCTCGAGAGTTACAAGCCAAGCACGAGAAGGCGGTAGAACAGGCTTATCTAGCGCCGGTGGCCTGTAAAAAACCGGTCATTGCCAAAATTCACGGCGTTTGCATGGGCGGCGGCCTAGGCGTGGCGTCGGCTTGCGACATTCGTTTCTGTTCAGACGATGCGCGCTTCAGAATGCCTGCCGCTCGTTTGGGCCTGGGCTACAACATCGTGGGTGTGCGCCGCTTTATTCAGACCATTGGCGTGCAAAACACTTTTGATATTTTCTTCACGGCCAAGATTTTTGGTGCTGCCGAGGCCCTTCGTATGGGCTTGGCGTTTCAGGTCGTGCCGGCGCAGGACTTAGAAGCAACGGTGTGGGCCTATGCCAAGAAGGTCGCCGCGAATGCGCCCTTGACGATTCGAGCTCTGAAAATCACTTCGACTGAGATTCTTAGACAGGGCGCGCCTGATCTAGAGGCGGTCGCTCAAGCAATAGCGGCCTGCGGTGCCAGTGACGACCATGTAGAAGGTGCGCGAGCCTTTATGGAGAAGCGTGAGCCTCAGTTTCTAGGCCATTAGGACATTGCGTTGCAAGCCCGCGCGTGGTTGCGATCAAGCGCGGGCTTTCGCACCACAGCAACAATTCTGCGGCATTAATGCACGTTTCAGGCGACATTTAGCACTCAGCGTTTGACCGATGACCGGGAAATCCCTTAGAATCCCGAGTCTTTGCCTCCTGCGCCTCATTGGGCGGCCGATTGAATGCGTAAAGGATATGCGCGCACAAGGCTCGGATCAGGATTCTCTAAGCGACCAAGTCACATGTTTGCAGCGGTTTTGTCCCAGTTGCTCGTTTCGGCGGCTCTGTGCCTGATCGCGTGGATGTGGCAGGGTTGGGCCTCGGCGAGTTATCTTGCTTTGGGTGCAGTGGTGGTGATTGTTCCGAACGCCTTATTCGCGTTAAGACTGTCGTTTCATCAGGGGCGCGCGCCGGAATCCTATCCGGTGGTGTTCTTTCTGGGTGAGTTCCTGAAGATCGGACTCATGGTGGCGGGCCTAGGTCTGATTATTAAGTATGTGCCGGGCGCCAGTTGGTTGCCATTGCTCATAGGTTTGATTGCCGCTTTGAAAGCACCGTTTTTATCGGTATTTTTAAGCGCGAAGTTTAAAAGTTAGTCATTTAAGAATTTAAGGGTTAGAAGTACGCGTATGGTCGGCCAAGCACCAGCATCACCTTCAGAATATATCGTCCATCACCTGACCCACCTTAACAGTTCGGGTCATGCTCAGACCAAGATCGTCGACTTCTCCCTGATCAATTGGGATACGGTGTTTTTCTCAATCGCCATGGCCGTGCTGGCCGGTGGTTTAATGTTCGCCGCCGCGCGCGCAGTCACCTCGGGCGTGCCAGGTCGTTTCGTGGGCGCCATCGAATCCCTGCTTGAGTTTGTGCATGAGCAAGCCAAGTCCATTGTTCACGGCGACATCACTTACATTGCCCCACTCGCGCTCACCTGCTTCATGTGGGTGTTCTTCATGAACAGCCTGGACTTTCTTCCTCTCGACCTTTTCCCCTGGATAGCCGAAAATATTTTCCATCTACCCTATTTACGCTCTGTACCTACAGCAGATTTGAACGCCACTTTGGCGATGTCCTTGGTGGTGATCTCATCCACCATCTATTACGGCATCAAAATCAAGAAGCCTGGTGGCTTCTTGCATGAACTTGTTTCTGCACCCTTTGGCACCAGTAAAAACCCCTTGTATGCCTTGATCCTCGGCGTGCTTAATTTGGGTATGCAGATGATTGAATACTTGGCTCGCCTGGTATCGCTCGGTATGCGGCTATTCGGAAACATGTTTGCGGGCGAACTGGTCTTCATGTTGATTGCTTTACTCGGCGCTACTGGCGTCTGGTATCTCGGCGGCCTGCATTTCATACTGGGTCTAGGCTGGGCCATCTTCCATATCCTGATCGTTGCGCTACAGGCCTTCATCTTCATGATGTTGACCTTGGTGTATATGGGTCAAGCGCACGACTCTCACTAAGCTTTCATACCTCTAATCACATTCTCTTTTCTTTTTCTTTCAACACTAAATTACAAACAAGGAGTCAACATGACCAACGTTGCACTGGTAGCTATCGCTTGCGGATTAATCATTGGCCTCGGAGCGCTCGGCGCTTGTATCGGCATCGGCATGATGGGCGGTAAGTACATTGAAGGTGCTGCACGTCAGCCAGAACTGATGGACAAGCTGCAAACTAAGATGTTCCTCTTGGCGGGTCTGATCGACGCTGCGTTCCTGATCGGTGTCGGTATCGCCATGATGTTCGCCTTCGCTAACCCGTTCAAGTGATCCAGGGTCCCGTATTCAGTGCTCAATAGGTATTTGATACGGGCCGTAGATATCTTCTTTCGCTAATTTCCTGTAAAGCCTCTTGAATTGTCAAGAGGCGACGCCCGGAAACCAAGCGCAGGTCCTTCTGAATATCCTCACTTGTCGAGTGATGTCCTCAGAGGTTTATGGATTGATTGTTCTTACCCAAGAACCAAGGGATTAAGTCGTGAACATTAATGCGACCTTATTTGTCCAGATTGCAGTCTTTCTGGCGCTTTGGTGGTTTACCGCCAAATTTGTATGGCCTCCGATCACGAAGGCATTGGATGAGCGCGCTCAGCGTATCTCCGATGGTCTCGCGGCCGCTGACCGTGCCAAGACAGAGCTAGCGACTGCTAAGCGTAGGATCGACGCCGAGCTCAAGACAGCTCGCGACGGAGCCGCTGAAGTGCGTGCCAATGCAGAAAAGCAAGGCGCGCTCGCACTTGAAGAGGCGCGTGCCGAAGGTGCTCGCATCGTCGCCGCTGCCAAAAAGCAAGCGGAAGAAGAGGCTCATCTGGCCGCGCAAAAAGCGAAAGAGCAGTTGCGTGATCAAGTGGCAGTGTTGGCTGTGTCTGGTGCTGAAAAAATCTTGCGTCGTGAAATCGATGCGAGTAAGCATGCGGACCTCCTGACCAACCTCAAAAACGAGCTGCGCTAGGAGCATTGCACAATGGCTGAAGCGCTAACTATTGCCCGTCCTTACGCCGAAGCCGCTTTTAAGCTGGCACGTGAGCAAGGTGCGATGCCTTCCTGGAACGACGCTCTCGGTCGCTTGGCTGCGATTGCCAGCGCGCCCGAGGCTCGCGCGGTGGTTGGCGACCCCAACCTCACCGTGGCCCAACTCGCGAACCTGTTCTCGGACAGCTCAGGCGTTTTGACGGCTGAGCAGAAAAATTTTGTGACCATGCTGGCGCAAAATGATCGTCTCTCGGTGTTGCCTGAAATCTCCACCATGTTTGCCAAATTGCAGCATGGTCAAGAGGGTGTGGTGGATGCTCATGTGGAGTCCGCCTTCCCCTTAAGTGATGTCCAAATGGCTGAGATTGTCAAAACCTTGGAAGCCAAAGTCGGCAAGAAAGTGTCAGCGACGGCCTCAGTGAATGGCGATTTGATTGGTGGTGTCTCGATCAAGATTGGTGATGAGGTGATGGACACCTCAGTACGGGGCAAGTTAGCCCAGCTTTCGAAATCCCTGGTCGCTTGAAGAAAGAGTGCGTAGAGCAGTAAGTCTGCCCCGCCTCAAATCTTCGCCCGGCCTAGTTTCACAAATGAGTCACGAATAAATGAGTCACATATTCGTGGCGCGTTAGTCAAGATTAAAAGTTTAGGAGAATTTTATGCAACTGAATCCCGCAGAGATCAGCGAACTGCTAAAGAGCAAGATCCAGAACCTGCAGGTTTCGGGCGACACCCGGAATCAAGGTACTGTCGTCTCCGTGACCGACGGTATTTGCCGCATTCATGGTCTGTCCGACGTGATGCAGGGCGAGATGATCGAGTTCCCCGGTAACACGTTCGGTCTGGCTTTGAACCTGGAGCGCGACTCGGTCGGTGCCGTGGTTCTCGGTGAGTATGAGCATATTTCTGAAGGCGATGTGGTCAAAGCCACGGGCCGTATTTTGGAAGTGCCGGTCGGCCCAGAACTGCTTGGCCGCGTGGTCAATTCTCTCGGTCAGCCGATCGACGGCAAAGGCCCGATCAATGCCAAGAAAACCGACGTGATCGAAAAGGTTGCGCCGGGCGTGATCGCCCGTCAGTCTGTGTCTCAGCCCGTGCAAACCGGCCTGAAGGCGATTGACTCGATGGTGCCGATTGGCCGTGGCCAGCGCGAGCTGATCATTGGTGACCGTCAAACCGGTAAAACGGCTGTTGCGCTCGACACCATCATCAACCAAAAAGGCAAGGGCGTGTACTGCGTCTATGTCGCGATTGGTCAGAAGGCATCGACCGTTGCCAACGTGGTGCGTAAGCTCACTGAGCTCGGCGCGATGGAATACACCATTGTGGTGGCTGCGACCGCTTCTGAGTCCGCCGCTCTGCAATACATCGCTGCGTATTCTGGCTGCACCATGGGCGAATACTTCCGCGACCTGGGCGAAGATGCACTGATCGTGTACGACGATTTGTCCAAGCAAGCGGTGGCCTATCGCCAAGTGTCCTTGCTCTTGCGCCGCCCACCAGGCCGTGAAGCTTTCCCTGGCGACGTGTTCTATCTACACAGCCGCTTGCTTGAGCGCGCAGCCCGTGTGAACGCTGCTCATATTGAAAAAATTACCAACGGTGCCGTCAAAGGCAAAACAGGTTCTCTGACGGCGCTGCCGATCATTGAAACTCAAGCCGGTGACGTGTCCGCTTTCGTTCCGACCAATGTGATTTCGATTACCGACGGTCAGATCTTCCTGGAAACCGACCTGTTTAACGCCGGTATCCGCCCTGCGATTAACGCCGGTATTTCTGTGTCTCGTGTGGGCGGTGCCGCTCAGACCGACATCATCAAGAAGCTCGGTGGCGGTGTGCGTTTGGCGCTCGCTCAGTATCGTGAGTTGGCTGCGTTTGCGCAGTTTGCTTCCGACCTGGACGATGCAACACGCAAGCAGCTTGAGCGGGGTCGCTTGGTCACTGAGTTGATGAAGCAAGCTCAGTATCAGCCTTTGCAAGTGTGGGAAATGGCGGTCATTTTGTTCGCCTCGAACAACGGCTACTTCGATGACATCCCTGTGCCCAAAGCACTGGCTGCCGAGAAGGCTCTGAAAGAGTTTGCCAAGCAAAAGCATGCCGGTCTGGTTGAAGAAATTGAGCGCGACAAGAAATTCAGCAAGGACATCGAAGCCAAGCTGCATGAATTGTTGAAGGACTTCAAAAAGTCCGGCGCTTATTAATATTTGACCCGGGCTAGGAGCAAATATGGCTGGCAGTAAAGAGATTCGGTCCAAGATCAAGAGCGTGCAAAACACGCGCAAGATCACCAAGGCCATGGAAATGGTTTCGGCATCCAAGATGCGTAAGGCTCAGGAGCGCATGCGCGCGGCTCGTCCTTACGCAGACAAGATCCGCAACATCGCCTCGCAATTGGCCAGTGCCAATCCTGAGTATCGTCATCCGTATCTCGTGCAAAACACGGCTGCAGATTCGGTCGGCATGATTGTGGTGACCAGTGACAAGGGCTTGTGCGGTGGTTTGAACACCAACTTGTTGCGTCTAGTGACCATCAAGCTCAAGGAAACTCAAGCTGCAGGTCAAAAGACCGTCGTGTCGGCGATTGGTAACAAGGGCTTGGGCTTCATGAACCGGATTGGCGCCAAGGTGATCTCTCACCTCACGCAAATCGGCGATATCCCACACCTTGAGCGTTTGATTGGGCCGGTCAAGGTTCAGCTCGATGCTTATCAGCGTGGCGAACTCAATGCGGTGTATCTTTGCTACACGCGCTTCATCAACACCATGAAGCAAGAGCCCGTGATCGAGCAGTTGTTGCCCTTGCCTGCTGAGAAGATGGAAGGCTCCAAGACCAAGGAATATTCTTGGGATTACATCTACGAGCCCGATGCTCAAACCGTGTTGGACGAGTTAATGACCCGCTACTTGGAAGCGCTGGTGTATCAAGCGGTCGCTGAAAACATTGCGTCCGAGCAAAGCGCTCGGATGGTGGCGATGAAGTCAGCTTCGGATAACGCCAAGTCGGTGATTGACGAGCTGCAGTTGAGCTACAACAAGGCGCGTCAAGCCAGTATTACTAAAGAATTGTCTGAGATTGTGGGCGGTGCGGCAGCGGTGGGCTAAGGCCTTCATCGCAACGAGCACCTTCACAAGACTCATTAATCATATTTATATTTAACATCAGAAATTAACAGGAAACGAACATGGCAAATGGTCAAATCGTTCAGTGTATCGGCGCCGTGGTGGACATCCAGTTCCCACGCGATGCAATGCCCAAGGTTTACGACGCGCTGACATTGTCAGACAACGGCAAGAGCTTGGCAGAAGCCGGTCTAACCTTTGAAGTGCAGCAGCAGTTGGGCGACGGCGTGGTCCGGACCATTGCTCTGGGCTCTAGTGACGGCCTGCGCCGCGGCATGACGGTGGCCTCCACCGGCGGCCCGATCATGGTGCCAGTCGGTACTGCAACACTTGGCCGAATCATGGACGTTCTCGGACGCCCGATTGACGATGCCGGTCCGATTGGTACGGAAGAGCGTCGCTCCATCCATTCCAAAGCGCCCAAGTTCGACGAACTCGCGCCTTCGGTTGAAGTGCTCCCCACAGGCATCAAGGTGATTGACCTGGTGTGCCCGTTTGCTAAGGGCGGCAAAATTGGTCTGTTCGGTGGTGCCGGTGTCGGCAAGACCGTGAACATGATGGAACTCATCAACAACATCGCCAAGAGCTACGGTGGTTACTCCGTATTCGCCGGTGTGGGCGAGCGTACTCGCGAAGGTAACGACTTCTATCACGAGATGGAAGAGTCCAAAGTGTTGGACAAGGTCGCGATGGTGTTCGGTCAAATGAACGAGCCACCAGGCAACCGTTTGCGCGTAGCATTGACTGGCCTGACCATGGCCGAGAAATTCCGCGACGAAGGCCGCGACATTCTCTTCTTCGTGGACAACATCTATCGTTACACCTTGGCCGGTACTGAAGTGTCCGCGCTTTTAGGCCGTATGCCTTCCGCCGTGGGTTATCAGCCTACTTTGGCCGAAGAGATGGGCCGCTTGCAAGAGCGTATTACATCGACCAAGACTGGTTCGATCACATCGATTCAGGCCGTGTATGTTCCAGCCGACGACTTGACTGACCCGTCACCTGCCACGACCTTTGCTCACTTGGACGCCACCGTGGTGTTGTCCCGTGATATCGCATCGCTCGGTATTTACCCAGCCGTGGATCCACTCGATTCCACCAGCCGCCAGCTCGACCCACAAGTGGTTGGCGAAGAGCACTATGCGGTTGCTCGCCGCGTGCAAGCAACGCTTCAGCGTTACAAGGAATTGCGCGACATTATTGCAATTCTGGGTATGGACGAGTTGTCGCCTGAAGACAAACTCTCTGTCACTCGTGCTCGTAAGATCCAGCGTTTTCTCTCCCAGCCTTTCAACGTGGCCGAGGTGTTTACTGGTTCTCCAGGCAAGATCGTTCCTCTCAAAGACACCATCCGTGGCTTCAAGATGATCGTGGACGGCGAGTGCGACAACCTGCCTGAGCAAGCGTTCTACATGGTCGGTACCATCGAAGAAGCTCAGGAAAAAGCCAAGACGCTTAACTAAGTTCGAGCTGAAAAAGAAGGTAGAGAAACAATGTCCACCATTCATGTCGACGTAGTTAGCGCCGAAACCCTGATTTTTTCAGGGGAAGCCGAGTTCGTAGCCTTGCCGGGTGAATCTGGTGAGTTGGGGATTTATCCCCAGCATATTCCGCTGATCACCCGTATCAAGCCGGGTGCGGTTCGCATCAAGCAAGCGGGCGTCAAGGACGAAACTTTCGTCTTTGTCGCCGGTGGTATTTTAGAAGTGCAACCGCATCGCGTGACGGTCTTGGCCGACACCGCGATTCGGGGTGATGATCTGGATGAGGCTAAGGCCGAAGCCGCGCGTAAGGCCGCGGAAGAAGCGTTGGCCAATGCCAAGACGGATATCGATCTGGCCAGAGCCACCAGTGAGTTGGCCGTGATGGCGGCTCAGATTGCGGCGCTGCGTAAGTACCGTAGCAAGAAGTAACCGGTAAGTACTAAGCGAGACTAGCCATCGCTGAGGACCTTTTCAGTAAAGTCCTTGGCGGGCAGGCGATTGAAAAAGCTTACGACCTAGCTGAACGCCACCGCCAGCAAACATTAGCCGAACTTGACGCTGACACGAATGGCCCGCCTCGCGTACTAGACCTTAGACTTCGCAAAGCGATCATCGTTGGCGTGAAGGGTAAGCTTGGCGAAGCCCTACTCAATCAATTACTCGCCTCGTCCTATCTCTCAGTAACTGCAATTGCAGACAAGCCACTCACGCTTGGTATCGCGAGGCTTGAAGTTTCAGCCTTGAGCGAAATAGAAGAAGGCCAGGCCAACGACGCCTACCTTTACTTAACCGATCCCGATGCAGCCTACGGGCAATCCTACTACGGGCGCGACGCTCATTTCAGCAGCCTACGACCAGCCGACACCTTCGGAGTTGCGAAAAGCTTGGTCGACAAGGGTGTGAGGCGATTGATACTGATTTCGCCGCTCTCGAGTTGGCATCAGATGAGCCCAAGCGCCAAGGGCATCAGCTCCGAGCTTGAAAGCAGGTTACTCAGTTTAGAACTTGAGAGTCTTTTAATCTTGCGCCCAGCGACTGAAAGCCAAAGCCAGCCACAAATCTCATTTTTCCGTCGCATCTTTGCGGGATACTTCAATATCTTTCGCATGATGCTGCCCAAAGGCGCGGAAAATATGCGGACCGATCAATTGGCGCGAAGGGCGATTATGGCCAGCCAAAATGCCAAGGCTGGCGTGCAGGTTTTAGATCATCAAGATTTGGTGCGAATGCTCGCTGAAAAGAGCTAATCCCACCACTGACGTCAAACAGCCCGTGTCAGTAGAAAGTGGCATTGCGAACTTGCGCTGGGAAATAGCCACCCCTTCGCTGACTTTGGCATCCGTAGCCAAATCACCTTTGCAAGACATCTACTGAGCGTTAAAATCGGGTTAAGAGGCGAAACATTGAGGATGCCCTGCGTTCTCATGTCGAAAACGTTCCGGTGATTGCAACGCCGGAGGAAATTTTGGAGAGCCTTTCATGAAGCAGCTAGATGATGTGATGGCAGAGCTATACGCCGCCAAGAAAAAGAATGCGTCGACTCACAAGGATGTGGCGAGCTATTTAAAGTTTATTCGCCTACAGGAAAAGATTCGTACGAAAGCCAACTTATCCAAAATGATTAAGTCTAGCGCTGGCAGATAGCGAAAAGGTTTCGAAAGATAGCCTTACCCTTGATGTTCACCATAGTGCTATCCAGATTTCAGCCGGTCACAGCCTAGCCGAT
>JANOPA010000009.1:0-1816 GCA_031421635.1 Betaproteobacteria bacterium
GAAGTATCTTGGATCTACTTTGACAATTACTTTGCCTTTTTCATCCGTACCGGTTTCTTCAACTCCCTTGCCGTTCCATTGAATTCTAATACCCAATTCCTTGGCGGCTGCGTCCACGAACTGTCGAACACTGTATTGAACACCGGTTGCAATAACGAAATCTTCAGCGTGATCTTGTTGCAACATTAGCCACTGCATTTCCACGTAATCTCTCGCATGTCCCCAGTCGCGTAAGGCTTCAAGATTCCCTAGATAGAAGCAATCTTGAAGGCCCAACTTGATACGAGCTAATGCACGCGTAATTTTCCGCGTGACAAAGGTTTCTCCACGAAGCGGTGATTCATGATTGAAAAGTATGCCGTTGCAGGCGTACATTCCGTAGGCTTCACGGTAATTGACGGTAATCCAGTAGGCGTATAGCTTTGCGACGGCATACGGACTACGCTGATAGAAGGGTGTTGTTTCCTTCTGTGGAATTTCTTGGACAAGCCCGTATAGCTCGGAAGTGGACGCCTGATAAAAGCGTGTCTTTTTCTCTAGACCGAGCAAGCGAATAGCTTCTAGAATACGGAGGGTACCGATGCCGTCAGCGTTCGCCGTGTACTCGGGCGTATCGAAGCTCACCGCGACATGACTCATTGCCGCTAGATTGTAGATCTCGTCAGGCTGTACTTCTTGGATGATACGAATCAGATTCGTGGAGTCAGTGAGATCGCCATGGTGGAGAACGAAATTTCGATTCTCAACATGAGGATCCTGATAAAGGTGATCAATCCGATCAGTATTGAATAGGGAGGCCCGCCGCTTTATGCCATGAACTTGATAGCCCTTGCGCAATAACAACTCAGCCAAGTAAGCCCCATCTTGCCCCGTTACCCCTGTAATCAATGCTTTTTTCATCGTGACCTTGTTAGTATTTATTTAAGTTTATGTTGCAAAGTCGGCCTGACTTATCGGGCTGTAAGGCTTTCAATCACTTTAACTGGGCTTGGGACTTTTTTGCTCCGGAAGTAATTCCAGCTTGAGATTCCTAGTCCCGCCAAGCTCAGAGACCTTTACATTCGCCGGCCCGCCGAAACCCTCAAAGTAGTCGCCAGAGGGAAAAAAGCTCCACCACTAAAACGGGGCGCGTTGTTAAGAAAAATCCAGATACCGCCTCAAGCTAGGCCAAAGAAACCAACGACATTCTCAAGAGGCGACCCACCGGTTGAAGAATTTTCTTGGCCGCGGAGGGATAAAATTAAAGTTACATTCATACCTTACTATTTGTTTTTTGAGATTGTAACGCTTCACTATCAAAAATGATCGACGAAAAGGTGCAGTCCATTCGTAAAGAGCAAGTGCACCTGCGCGAGATGGATTACAGAGTGGGGTTTGAACTACGCGAATGTAGTAGTGTTTGAGAAAAAACAAGGTCGTCTAAATTCCTTTCGCAATTCCAGCTTTTACAAGAGATCACATTGATCACTTCCGTATCCATCTGGAAAGGACTCGGAATCAGCAAGGTGGAAGAAGACTCAAAGCAAGCAGCTACCCCTTTGCTTGTCCTCCGGTGAGAGGCCAGAACATCCTTGGAAGGGCGAAAGGCAAGATGGCTCAGGGAGCTGAGGAGGGCACTCAGTATTGTTCCGACAATTGGTGCGCCCCTTCTAATTTGTTTTTGCGAAGTTTTCAACGGCTTTTTCGATGGTCATACTTTGGCCCCGCTGGCTGGGATGAGGTGTGCTTTGGTATTCGATCATGGGGCGTGTCGAACCCTTTCTGACCCTTAAGCAAAGCTTCACTCGTACTACTTTCTGGTAGAATAATCTAGGAG
>JANOPA010000010.1:0-62729 GCA_031421635.1 Betaproteobacteria bacterium
GTGACAAGCGGTACAGTTTTTAGCCTTGGCTAAATCCAAATTGGCGTGAGCAGACAATGCCACAGAGCCAAGGGCTAGAGCTGCAGCGAAACTGATAATTGACTTCATGTTTTCCTTCCGATATTCAAAAAGTCTGGTCTAGAGAATATTTTGCGAATGCTTCAAACAGTAATTCTATCTAAACCTGGATAAACCTGAAGATGTAACGCCTTAGAGTGCTTTGCCGTTGACGGCCCCGATTCGACCAATAGAAGCAAATGCCTCGTTTTTGAGGGGCCTAGAGCGCAAACTTGGCAACAAACCATCAATAGGAATCGTCATGCCATTAGTTTGGATCGGACTCGTGCTCTTAATCGCGAAATGGATGGAGCTTGGCCCAATGGCCAACATTAGTTGGTGGTGGATATTCTCACCTTTGGTGGCCGCGATTCTTTGGTTCGAAGTGCTTCAGCCTATGCTGGGTATGGATCGCAAAAAGGATGATGGCAAAATTGCCGCCGAGAAAAAGGCTCGTATCGCTCGAGCTTTTGAAACCAAAAAAAGCCCACAGACTAAGTAGCGCAATAAATATCGGCTCCTACGAAGAACGTAGGGGCGCATCGCCGATCGGAGCGAATGCGCCACCTTTGGTCAATCCGCGTCGGTAACCGCTCCCCGACTGGCCGTGGTTGCCAGCTTCGCAAACTCCGCCATCACGCCACGGGTATAACGCACTTTCGGCGCCTGCCAGAGGGCCTTGCGGGCTGCGATTTCGGTGTCGGCCACATTGAGCTGTAACAAAAGCTTGCGTGCGTCTATGGTCACGCTATCGCCTTCCTTGACCAAGCCAATCGTGCCGCCAGCGGCCGCTTCAGGGGCGACGTGACCCACGACCATGCCCCAAGTACCACCGGAAAATCGGCCGTCTGTAATCAAGCCTACCGATTCGCCCAGGCCTGCACCAATTAATGCACCGGTGGGCGCCAACATTTCAGGCATGCCAGGAGCACCCTTCGGGCCAAGATAGCGCAGCACCATGACATCACCGGCAACGATCTTGCCCGCTAAGATTGCCGCAAGCGCGGATTGTTCGTCGTCAAAGACTCGTGCTGGGCCGGTCATGACCGGGTTTTTCAAGCCGGTAATCTTGGCGACTGCGCCTTCGGGGGAAAGATTACCTTTCAAAATTGCTAGATGGCCTTCCTTATAGAGGGCCTTATCGATCGGGAAAATCACCTTTTGATCGGCGCTGGGTTGGCTCGGTATATGGGCGAGCTCCTCAGCAATCGTTTTGCCGGTGATCGTTATGCAATCGCCATGCAAGAGGCCCGCATCAAGCAAAATTTTAAGCACTTGTGGGATACCGCCTGCTTTATGAAGGTCCGTAGCGAGATATTGGCCCGAGGGCTTGAGATCGCAGAGGACCGGCACGCGCTTGCGAACGGTTTCAAAATCGTCAATCGACCAAGTCACCCCGGCCGAATGGGCAATCGCCAAATAATGAAGAACGGCATTGGTGGAGCCACCGGTCGCCATAATCAGGCTCACTGCATTTTCGATCGATTTGCGCGTAACGATGTCCGAGGGCCGAAGGTTGTTTTGCACGGCACGTAGTAACACTTCTGCTGAAGCCGTAGCTGAATCTTTTTTCACTCCGTCTGGATTGGCCATGGTGGAGGAGTTCATCAAGCTCATCCCCAGCGCCTCGAAAGAGGAGCTCATCGTGTTGGCGGTGTACATGCCTCCGCACGAGCCGGTTCCCGGAACGGCATTGCGTTCGATGCCTTCCAAATCTTCCGCACTCATATTGCCAGCCGAAAATTGACCGACCGCTTCAAATACCGAGACGATATTGAGGTCCTTTCCTTTCCATTTTCCAGGCATGATGGTGCCGCCATAAACGTAGATGGCGGGCACATTGCAACGGAGAATTCCCATCATGCCACCAGGCATGTTTTTGTCGCAGCCACCGACCACAAGGACACCATCCATCCACTGACCCTGCACGGCGGTTTCGATGCAATCTGCAATGACTTTGCGCGAAATGAGGGAGTACTTCATGCCCTCTGTGCCCATCGCCATACCGTCGGAAATAGTGGGTGTGCCAAAAACCTGCGCATTGCCGCCGTGAGCCTCGATGGCGGCAATGGCTGCATCGGCCAGGGGCTGCAAACCAGAGTTGCAGGGGGTAATGGTGGAGTAGCCATTCGCGACGCCGATCATGGGTTTGTCAAAATCGCTCTTCACGTAACCCATTGCGTAATACATCGAACGATTGGGCGCTCGCGACACACCTTTGGTGATGTTGTCACTGCGACGTGCGGGGGGGTTAGAGGCTTTGGGATCTTGACTCATAGGGGTCCAGGAGTGTGACTAACTAAGGTGGGTCCCGGCACGGACAGTGCGAGGACGGTTTCTTTTCGAGGCCGATTGATCGTTCGATGAGAACGATCTAAAAAGGGGAAGGCTCTACCCACAGATTTTAACTGTTCGCCGAAGCGCTCGTAGTCTCGTGTCTCAGGGACGGTTGGGCATGCCCTGTCTCATGGATGTTTAGTCATGGGTTTAGCCTTGCCAAAGAGTAGATGTTTCTTTCCTGGTCCGGGTCGATCCGGATCAACCTTCGTCCGAAAGGTAAACTTCGGGCGTTATCCCTCGGTGGTCTTTCCGCCTCTTACTTACCAAATCGCAAGAACGGTGTCATAACCCATGATTGTCCATCCTCAGTTCGATCCCATCGCCGTCAGTTTTGGTCCGGTCGCGGTACGTTGGTATGGGCTGATGTACCTCACGGCCTTTTTACTGTTTTGGTTTTTAGGCCGTTACCGGCTGGGTCTTAAGAATGCTCATGGGCAGCCCGCGCATTTCGCGACTTCCACGGGCTTGACTCCAAAAGACCATGAGGATCTGCTTTTTTGGGGGGCGCTGGGAGTGGTGCTCGGGGGGCGTCTGGGCTACGTTTTCTTTTACAAGCCTGCTTATTACCTCAGTCACCCTGGAGAAATTTTAGCGGTGTGGCAGGGCGGAATGTCTTTTCACGGCGGCATGCTGGGGGTGATGCTTGCAATTTGGCTGTTTTGCAAAGTGAAACAAAAACGCTATGTTCCAGTCATGGATTTTGTGGCACCCTTAGTGCCTACCGGATTGGCGGCCGGTCGGATGGGCAACTTCATTAATGGCGAGCTCTGGGGGCGGCCCACGGAAGGTGTTTGGGCGATGGTATTTCCGCAAGCAGGCGACGCCCTTGGTCGCCATCCTTCCCAGCTTTATCAGTTTGCGCTAGAGGGCCTATTGCTCTTCGTGCTTTTATGGATCTATTCGAGCAAACCCAGGAAAGTAGGCCAAGTGTCGGGGTTCTTCCTGGTCGGTTATGCAGTGTTTCGGTTCATCGTAGAGTTCGCGCGCGAGCCGGACGCTTTCTTGGGTACTTTAGCGTTGGGTCTGACCATGGGCCAGTTACTGTGCCTACCCATGTTTCTGTTTGGCCTTTACCTACTAGTGCGTAAAGCGGAGGTCATTAAATAAGGTGCGATTAGGTTTCCGCAATGTTCGAAAAAATAAAACAAGTTCGTCGCAATAATCGCGAACGAATTGATCTCACCAGACTCATCGAAAACTGCCACCAGTTGCTGGGCGAGCGCGGCGAATCGAATAGCGTGTCGGTTGCTACCACCGCGCTTACGGCCTATAGAAACTTGTCGCCTGAAGCGATTGAACACTTTTTCCAAGTGCTTGCCTTGGAGTTCGACCCCGATCCTGGCGAGTTGTTAATGCTGGCTGAAAAATATGCCGTGAATCGTTCGCCAGAACATCTCGTGGCGCTAGCGCGGGCCGCAGAGCCGCCCCGTCAAGAGCTTCTGCGTCGCTTGAACCGGGCACCAGGTGGTGCGGCGGAAATTGTGAAGATGAGAGCAAAGTTGCTCCATTATTTGCGAAAAGACCGCAAGTTAAGCGCAGTTGACGCAGATTTCGAGCATTTGTTGGGTTCTTGGTTTAATCCAGGGTTTCTAAACCTGGTTCAGGTCGATTGGCAGTCGCCCGCCATGCTTCTCGAAAAGTTGATTCAGCACGAAGCCGTGCACGCCATAGACGGCTGGGCCGATTTGCGTCGGCGACTGCAACCCGATCGACGCTGTTTCGCGTTTTTTCACCCTACTTTACCCGACGAACCACTCATTTTCGTGGAAGTTGCCCTTCTACCCGAGATGCCGGCGGCGATTGCACCTTTGCTAGATCGCGACATCCCTCCGAACCTTGATCCGCGCCGCTTCAAAGTAGCGGCTTTTTACTCGATTTCCAATTGTCAGCCCGGGCTGAAGGGCGTTAATTTAGGTAATTTCTTGATTAAGCGGGTTGCAGAACGACTCAAGGCCGAGTTTCCGAGCCTCAAGATTTTTTGCACCCTGTCACCTGTGCCCGGCTTTACTGCATGGCTCGAGAAGGTTAAAGAAATCGACGATCCAAGGCTTAAGCCAATGCAAGTTCAAACCTTGAATACAGGCTTGGTCGAGTTAAGGCGTCGCCATGGCACCGATTTTGGGGGGCTTTCACATAGGGTCTCCGAACCCTCCGGCCAAAAGGCACCCGACGGCACCTGGCAGCGCATTTCTCAACCCTTTGGCAGGAAGGTGGAGCGTGACTTGGGCTTGCTGCAAAGCCTATGTGCGTTTTACCTATGGCAAACGTCAGCCGTTGACACACGCCCATCCGATCCTGTGGCACGCTTTCATTTGAATAATGGTGCCAGCCTGGC
Source organism: Betaproteobacteria bacterium (assembly GCA_031421635.1). Taxonomy (GTDB): domain Bacteria; phylum Pseudomonadota; class Gammaproteobacteria; order Burkholderiales; family Burkholderiaceae_E; genus JAPOKJ01. The sequence continues at coordinate 4,733 of JANOPA010000010.1, forward strand.
GCGCATCAATTTACGGGCTGATACCTCTAAGAAAGGTCTGAAGCAGTCCTTAGCATTGATGGTCAATTATCTTTATGATTTAGAAGAAGTTGAGTCAAATCATGAACGTTTTGTTCGTGATGACGTACATTGCAGCCCCTCGGTCTTGAAATTGCTCTAAAGCCTCGGCTTCAATTTATCCGCAATTCTTGATCTGGCACTTTTTCCAGAACCGATCATCGAACTTTTCTCGACGGTTCGTATGACCCTAATTTGAGATTGGAGACTCCCTCTTGACTACACCCACAACGCGGCTGAAAATGTCCTTAGAAACCGTCCAATCACCGACGCGACGTCGTCTTGGAGCTGCCACTGGCGCAGCCTTGGCACTCGCCGCTAACGGCTTCGCACCCAGTGTCGTCAAAGCGCAAGGCGCTTGGCCGAACAAACCGATTCGACTGATTGTACCCTTCCCACCCGGCGGTGGGACCGACGCTTTCGCCCGTCCCTTGTCCAAAATACTGTCGGCGGCACTCGGTCAATCCGTGGTGATCGACAATCGCGGCGGTGCAGGCGGCACCTTGGGGGCCGAAATTGTCGCTAAATCGGCGGGCGATGGCTACACGTTCTTGATGGGCGCCGTACATCACACCATCGCGGTCAGCATGTACCCACGGCTCGCCTACGACATCGTCAAGGACCTTACGCCGGTAGCAACAGTATCCTTTGTCCCGAACGTTGTCGTGGTGAACCCGCAACGGATGACCGTCAAGAGTATCGCCGAATTCGGTCAGGCTGTGAAAGCCAACCCGGGCAAATATAACTATGGCTCGGCCGGTAACGGTACAACACACCACTTAACGGTTGAGTTGTACAAAACCATGACCAAGACCTTCATGACCCACATTCCTTATCGAGGTGCGGGTCCAGCGCTTCAGGACCTGCTGGCCGGTCAGGTCGATTTCATGTTCGACGGTTTAGGAAGTTCAATCCAACATATTCGTGGTGGCAAGCTCAACGCCTTGGCGGTGACTAGCGCCATGCGCTCACCTGCTTTGCCCAACATTCCAACTCTCGCCGAAGCCGGTATCAAAGGCTACGATGCCATGACCTGGTATGCGGTTTGGGCTCCTGCGAGCACCCCAACCGACATCGTCAACCGTATGAACGCGGAGATCATCAAGGCTCTCAATTCGAAAGAGTTGAAAGATGCTTGGGCCAATATGGGTGCTGACCCAGGCGTGGGCACACCCGATGTCATGGCGAAGTTGGTCGATAGTGAAATCAAGAAATGGGCCAAGGTCGTTAAGGACTCTGGCGCAAAGCTAGACTAGCAAGAACCTCCTCTGTATGCTCACCGAGTAAAGGAGCCGAGTTCCGGTACTCGATGGGCGTCGCAGAAAACCTCATGGGAGAGGCGATAATCGGCGCAGATCCCGCCAAAGGATGAGCGAGCTGTTGAAGCGTCCCGCGCGCTTTGGTTTGTTCTTCTTGGAAAGCTTCAGCGATGGTGTTGATCGGCCCGTTCGCTACACCTGCGGCTTCGAGCACTTCGGTCCACTTCTTCGTGCTAAGTTTTGCGAAAATCGCGGCCAGGAGAGGCTCCAGAACACTGCGATTTTTCACCCTGTCCGAGTTTTTCACAAAGCGGGGATCGTCAGCAAGCTCTACACAGTGGGCTGCGCCGCAAAATTTTCTGAACAAATTGTCATTGCCGCAGGCGAGAATAATGTACCCATCGGCGGTCTTGAAGACCTGATAGGGAACGATGGTGGGGTGAGTGTTACCAATACGCTCAGGAGCATCGCCGGTCGTCAAATAACTCATGCCGATAATCGAGCTCAGTGCCATCGCTGAATCGAGCAAGGCTACATCGATATGCTGGCCAACACGGGTTTTTTCGCGATGGGTTAGTGCGGCGCAAATGGCCACGCTGGCATACATGCCCGTCAATATATCAATGATGGGCACGCCAAAACGCATCGGTCCGCCGCCTGCTTCATTGTCGGGGTTTCCAGTGATGCTCATCAGGCCGCTCATGCCTTGCACCATAAAATCATAACCAGGACGCTCTTTGGCCGGGCCAGTTTGCCCAAACCCCGTGACCGAACAATAAACGATGCTCGGGTTCACCGCCTTGATATGTTCATAGCCTAAACCGTAGCGCTCAAGATCTCCCACTTTGTAATTTTCGATGAGTACATCGCAACTCGCCGCCAAGGCTCGAACGATTTCCTGTCCCTTGGCATCGGCGAGATCGATTGTCACTGATTTTTTGCCACGATTGGCCGCGAGAAAATAAGCGGCCTCTGAAGTTTCGCGGCCGTCTTTGTCCTTGAGGTAAGGCGGGCCAAATGCACGCGAGTCATCTCCCTTGCCGGGTCGCTCGACCTTGATCACCTCCGCGCCAAGGTCGGCCAAATTCTGGCCTGCCCATGGGCCCGCAAGGACGCGGCTAAGATCAAGAACTTTAATGTGTGAAAGAGGGCCCGCCATAAGTGTCCGTAAAGTAAGTTGCTAATTGAAAGAGTCTTGGGTCGGCGCAACAGGCGCTCAACAGAATCATGGGTATGTACAGGCGCTTCAGGCGAAGGTGCAAGCGACCTTAGGTAGATAAAGGTCGGATCATTCGTTGAATGATTTGCCAGTGTTTTTTCTCTACCGGAGTAATTGATAAACGGCTGCCGCGCTGGAGCAGAATCATATCGCTTAGTTCAGCGATTGCGCGTAAGGATGTCAATGAAATGGGCTGACAAGCCTTGAGCGCTTTGACATCTACCAACTGCCAACGGAGAACTTCACGAGTCGACTTCGCATCAAAATATTTTGACTTCTTGTCGAACTGAGTGTCGTCGGGATAGGGAGAGGAGGCGACCTCAGCAAGGCCATAGATACCCGGTACCTCGCAGCTTGAGTGATAGAACAGAACGCCATCACCCGGCCGCATTTGGTCTCGCATGAAATTTCGGGCTTGGTAGTTGCGAACCCCGACCCAGGGCACGGTGCGGTTCGGCGCCTGGAGAGCATCAAGAATCGAGCACTCTTCAGGCTCGGATTTCATCAGCCAATACATGGAGTTCGCGTAAGAGCGTGAACGATGATCACCAGTAAAAAGGTAGTACCCCGCAGATGCCGTAGGGCTAGCATCCTGAACCTGAGTTCAGAGCGGCCACAGCTGGCTTTGCATCAGGTTCGTCCGCGAAGGGACGATCACAACAGCAAAACACAAACTACAACCTCGGATGCAAAAGCATTGGTTCAAGGAATATATAGCCCACTCGAACACCGCAGGGATGTGCGTATTGTAATCCAATGAATCGTGAGCACAAGTACACCCGACTAATGGCGTGAAAATAAATGGTCGGTTAAAAAATGTGCAAAAGATTTGAACGCACCTCCGTATACAAATGTGCGGGCTCTGGAGCGTGTGCGGCATTATTGATAATGCGCGGCCTCATTGTGGACGTGAGGCGCAAGCCTAGAACAAACTGTCTTGCTTTCGAATCGCTTGATCGACGTCTTCAGCGATCTTGCGTAATTTATCGGCGCTTTTGGCCGAACGTAGGGTTGCGCTTGAGTTGGAGGGGTCTGAAAGCTCATGCGCAAGCTGCAAGGCCACCATCACTGCGATGCGATCTTGACCGGATACTTTTCCAGAATCCCGTATCGTACGCATGCGGCTATCGACTAACTGGGCGGCCCCTGCCAGACGCGTCTTGTCTTCCGCTGAGACGGCTAGCTTGTAATCCCGATCCAGGATTTTGACGGTGATTTGTTCCATCAGCGCGTTGCTCCTTAACTCATTATTCAAGCGAATTGCGAGCGCTGTCAACAGCAGATTTATTCGTAGTGCGATTTTCGCTCGGATCACTTTCCGGCAAGCGCGACAACGCAGCAGCTACACGCGCGCGCGCTTCCTTCATGTTACCTTTGAGCGCGAGCAGTTCCGCTTGCAAGCTTTTGATTTGACTACTCAAATGCAAGTTTTGTTCGGCCAAGCGCGACGAACCTTTGATTAAGGTGTCCACTTTAGATGCTAACTGATCGATTTCTTCATCCATGGCAATCCAGGGCAAAAAGAGCCTAAAATCAAGGGGTTGAGGCGTATTTATACACCACTTTGTTAAAATCGACTAACGCTTAAGCTGTGATTCTCACGGTTCGAATAGTTCGACCCCTTGTCTCCACAACCCAAATTATGAAAGTGGATCGGATCTTGCCCAATTTATTTGCTGGTTGCACCTACCTCTGGGTCGGCTTTTTGGCTCTCATTGTGGCGACACTTGCGCCTCAAAATGCTTTTGCTACAGGCCCCTCTTTATCGCCGTCTACAGACCATGTGCGGGTGGAGTTGATCAGCCCCAGCCAGTCCGCCCAGCCAGGAAAGAAGGTGTGGATTGGCCTAAGAATGCGGCATGATCCCCATTGGCACACCTATTGGAAAAATCCCGGTGATTCGGGTATGCCCACCCAGTTCGAACTTACCCTTCCAGTCTCGGTCAAAAGCGGCCCAATTCACTGGCCTAAACCTCACAGAGTGTTTATTCCACCGCTGGCTAATTATGGTTACGAAGACGAAGTCGTCTTGTCTCGAGAGCTAGAAATTCCGAGTAACTTTTCGGGCGACATGCTTGACATTTACGCCAAGGTTTCGTGGCTTGTTTGCAAACAAGTATGTATTCCCGGAGAGGCCACGTTGAGGTTGGACTTACCCGTGCGAACGGCCGCACCCTTACCCTCCGCGCATCAAGCCTTGTTCGAGAAAAACTGGGCCCAAGAGCCAAAGATTGAGTTGCCCGTGCAGGCATTTGTGATTGACGACAAGTTATCGCTTCTCTTGCCCGTCACGATTAAGAACGCCAAGCGTGTTGAGTTTTTTGCGGGCGCTGAAGAGACGATCTCTCACCCTGCACCGCAAGCGCTGTTTAAATTGAAGGACGGTCGCTTTCGACTCGAACTCGCTTTGGCAGGCGACAAGAAACCTGATTTTAGCCATGCTCCCGAACGCGCTGCGGGCGTTGTCGACGTCGATGGCCAGTTTTTTGTCGTCAATCCTTCCGCGCTAGAACTGGCGAAGGACGTGACTTCCGAGGCGGGTACTTTAGTGGCCACTTTGGCCGGAGCTCCGGCGAGCTCTACCACGGGCAAACTCAGTCCCGCCGAAGCATTGCGCCTTGCGACAGGGAGTCCGAGTACGTCGAGAGGTGAAGCTACCAAAAGCTCTGGGCTTGGTCCAGCTAACCAAACCAATACTGGGTCGGTGACACCTGCCTTAGAGGGGGCACCCGGTCTTTGGTTTAGCCTTGGCGCAGCAATTATTGGCGGCTTGCTTCTTAACCTTATGCCTTGTGTCTTCCCGGTGATTGGGCTGAAGCTCATGAGCTTTGCCGGTCATGGAAGTAGTGGATCAACTCTTGCGCCTGCCAATCGCCGTCGGCTTCGGCGTGAAACTCTCGCATTCTCTGGCGGTGTCGTCCTGTCGTTTTTGGCTCTCGGTGGGGGGATGCTTTTCTTGCGCTCGGCCGGTCAGGCGGTGGGCTGGGGTTTTCAATTGCAATCGCCTTTGTTTGTTGGCGCGATGGTGCTGCTCTTTGTGGCCTTGGCTTTGAACTTTGCGGGCCTTTTTGAAGTAGGGCTCGGCTTAACTCAACTCGGTAATCTTGATTCCCCGAATCTTGTTTCTTCCAACGCGGGTACCGGCACGCTTCATCCTGGCCAGGCGTTCGTATCAGGAATGTTGGCGGTATTGGTGGCAACCCCGTGCACGGCCCCTTTTATGGGTTCGGCGCTAGGCTATTCGCTCGCTCAGCCCGCAGGCGATGCCTTGCTCGTCTTTGGCTTTTTAGGCCTAGGAATGGCCTTGCCCTACTTACTGCTGGCCGCTTTTCCAGGTTGGTTGAAACACTTACCCAAACCTGGCCGGTGGATGGAAAGTTTCAAACAGTTTCTCGCATTCCCTATGTTTGCGGCGGCTGTTTGGTTGCTTTGGGTGTTCGGTTTGCAGACTTCGCCGGATGCCTTGTTGAATTTGGCCTTTGGCGCGGTCGGCCTAGGCTTTTCACTTTGGCTTTACGGTCGCTTTTTTCAGGGAGCAGTGCGCCTAAGGCTGACGTCAGGCGCTGGCCTGTTGGCCATGCTTCTTGCGCTGACGGGTGCCACTGGTGCCATTTTTGGTTTAATGCAAGGCAGTCAGGCGGAGGCTATTAAAACCCGGCTGGAAGCGCGCGCGGCCTGGCAACCATGGTCTGCTCAGGCCGTCAAGGATGGATTGGCGCAAGGTCGTCCAGTCTTCGTCGATTTTACTGCCGCCTGGTGCGTGAGTTGTCAGGCGAATAAAAAACTGGTCCTGGAAACCGAGGTTGTGCAGCAAGCATTTGCAAGCCTTAAGACTCTTCAACTGAAAGCCGATTGGACCAAGCAAGACCCACTCATCACGGCCGAGCTGAATCGTCACGGCCGCAGTGGCGTGCCACTTTACTTGCTATTTGTGCCAGGCCAAACGCATCCGAATATACTTCCCGAGTTACTGACACAAGGTCAAGTGTTGTCAGCTTTAGGCTTGCCCGCACGTTAGAGGCTTTGTAACACTGTTGTTCATTCAATGGAGACGGGAGACAAAATGAAAAAGCTTTTTAAAACCTTGACGGCACTATTTTTGGGCGCGGCGACTGGAGCACTATTGAGCCTTCCTGCGCTGGCCACAACAACGCCAGGAGAGCTTGCTCCAGCATTACAGTTGCGCGACACTCACGGTAAGAGCGTCAACCTTGCCGACTTTCGCGGTAAGACCGTTGTGATCGAATGGTTCAATCCCAATTGCCCCTTTGTGCAAAAGCATTATGGCTCGAGCAATATGCAGAGCCTTCAAAATAAATATACTCGTCAAGGAGTGGCCTGGTTGATCGTCAATTCGACCAATCCATCCCATCAAGATTATCTTGAGCCGAACCAATTGTCAGAGCGCTTTACTCAGCTCAAAGGCCATGCGACTGCGCTACTCATGGATGCTGATGGCAAAGCCGGTCTCGCCTGGGGTGCTAAAACCACACCTCATATGTTTATCGTCGATCCGCTCGGCAAGCTTGCTTACGCTGGCGGCATTGATGACAAGCGCTCAAGCAACCCTGGCGATATCAAAGGTGCCAAGAATTATGTTGCGCTTGCCCTTGATCAATTAAAAGCCGGTAAGCCGGTGACTGAAAACAACACTCGTCCCTACGGCTGTAGCGTTAAATATTAATTCGAAATTACTTAACGCGCCTGCGAAGTGAATTCCGCTGCGTCTCCAATTGACGACATCAAGCAGGCGCCAATTTGATAGTATTGCTCCCTAACTTATAGGGAGCATTTATGCCAATCGTTGCGGTTGTGAATCCGAAGGGTGGGGTAGGTAAAACGACCTTAGCCACCAATCTTGCTGGCTATTTTGCAACTCGAGGTCTGAGCACGATGCTCGGCGATGCGGACGTGCAACAGTCTGCACGTCAGTGGCTTAAATTGCGCGCACCTGCCTTGGCCCCAATTCAAACCTGGGAAATGAACGGCTCGCTCGCCAAGCCACCCAAGGGTGTGACTCACGTGGTGATCGATACACCGGCGGCCATTACCGGCCGCACCCTAACGGACGTCGTCAAATCCGCCGACAAAATCATCGTGCCGTTGACACCCTCGATGTTTGATGTGATGGCTACTCAAAAATTTTTGGAAGAGCTGAAGGGGCATTTCAAAACACCTAAGGATATGTCCAAGAGAGTTGCCATCGTTGGTATGCGTGTGGACGTACGCACCAAGGCTGCCGAGCAGCTTGCTCGCTTCATCGATCAAATCGGAATTCCTGTGGCCGGTTATGTTCGCGACACCCAAAACTACGTTCATCTCGCAGCCCATGGCATGACGGTGTTTGATGTACCGTCCCAGCGCGTCGATCAAGACCGTCAAACCTGGGCATCCATCCTCACTTGGATCAACAGTTCTCACTAATTTGGACTCATCTCTTCTTCCTTGGCATCTTGCCGAGGGTCTAGGCGCCCGGCTCAGCGTGCGCTGGGTGCGTTCTGAGGGAGAAGCGTTCGGATTAAGCACCAAGGTGCAAGAGCCACTCGCTCTTTGGCAAGATCAAGGTCTAATGTTTACGGCCTATGTCGCTGGGGGTGTGGGCTATTGTGCAACGGCGGAGCTTGGTCGCGAGGCGATTGAGGCGGCAGTGCTTGTCGCAGTTTCCAGAGCCAAGCTCGTGGCCTCATCGGGCTTGTTAGGTGATACACATTTGCCTCTGCCGTCGCCAGAGCATTGCGAATCTTCAAGCTTCCTCGATCAAATACAGCCGATGCTGCCGCGCGCAAATTTGCTCAAACTGCTCATTCATGAGAGTGAGGCGGCGCATGCCCATTCATCGGTCGTGGCCAGCGAGTTTAAAATCTCACTGGAGCAAAGTTACCATCGGCATTGGCTCGACGGGGTTCTGATAAACGAGTTTGAAACTCGATTTGTCGAACCTCATGCTCAAGTCACCGTTGCGCTCGATGGGGGTGCCCAGACTCGAACCTTGGCAGGCCGTTATAACGGCTACTGTCAACAGGGCGGATTTGAAGTGATAGAGCGCTCGGGCTTGCTGGGCTGTGGCGAGCGATTGGCCTTGCAGGCCTCACAATTAGCCGCGGCCAAGAATTGCCCTTCGGGTAAGTTTGATTTGCTCCTCATGCCCGATCAAATGATGTTGCAAATTCATGAGTCGATTGGGCATCCTCTCGAGTTGGATCGCATCCTTGGTGACGAGCGCAATTTCGCAGGAACGAGTTTCGTGGGCCCCGAGATGTTCGGGCATTACCAGTATGGATCGCCTCTGCTGAATGTGAGCTTCGACCCTGACACCTATCCGCACCAGTTGGCCAGCTACGCAAAAGACGACGAGGGCTTTGTCTCCAAAAAAACTTTACTTATTGAAAAAGGGCTTTTGAAGCGACCTTTGGGGAGCGCGCTTTCTGTAGCCCGCGTGCAGGCGCATGGTGTCAAGCTCGAAGGCGTATCAAATGCGCGATCAATCGGTTGGCATCGCCCCACCATTGATCGGATGGCGAATCTCAATATCGAACCAGGCGATAGCAGCCTTGACGAGCTGATTGAGAGTGTGGAATTTGGCGTCATGATGAGAACCAATGTGTCTTGGTCGATTGATGATTCACGCAACAAGTTTCAATTTGGTTGCGAGTGGGGTCAAGTCATTCGCCACGGGCAACTTGCCGAGATTGTTAAGAACCCAGGCTATCGCGGCATCTCGGCGGAGTTTTGGCGCTCGCTTAAAGCGGTTGGCAATGCCTCAACCCATGAGGTGATGGGTACGCCATTTTGTGGCAAGGGAGAGCCAGGGCAGGTAATTCGGGTTGGCCACGCCTCGCCCGCTTGTTTGTTTTCCGGCGTCGAAGTTTTTGGTGGACAGACGTGAACTCTTTCGATTCTTCGTTCGCTGACCTACGCGGCTGGATTAAAGGCCTGGCGCTGCCTCAGCATCAGTTTCTGATGCTTCATTTCGATGCCGATCAATCCGACTATGTACGTTTTAATCACGCCAAGGTACGTCAGGCTGGGCGAGTCCGTACCTTAAAGCTAAAACTGGTCTTGGTGGAGAAACGTAGCGACGGTAGCGCTGCCCAGGTGCAGTTTCAGCTCACGGCGAGTACTGAGCCGCAAGCTGATCGTGCGCTGTGTGACCAAGCGCTCATCCGGCTACAGTCTTTGATCGCACAAGCAAATGCTGACCCACTCCTTTTGTTCAATGAAACACCGTCGAGTTCAGAACACAATGTCGTTGCGGATCTTCCATCCATTGAGGTGATGGTCGAGGCCATCGAAGCAGCCATTCGCACTTCGGAGCAGGCCGGCAATATCGATTTGGTCGGCTTTTTGGCTCTAGGCCCACGCGCGCGCGGGCTACTCAGTTCGCTCGGTCATAGCCACTACCAATCCAGACATAGTTACTTCTTTGATTTTTCGATTTATGCAGGGGGATTGCTCTTTCCGAAGCCGGTCGATATTCGTGACAAGGCAGTCAAGCAAAGCCTCTCCGATACGCGATGGGATCCTGCACGTTTAACATCTTTGATTCACCAGGCTGCCCAGCAATCGGAAGTTTTGCTGGAGCCCGCCAAACGCTTGCTCCCCGGACACTATCGTGCCTGGCTCGCGCCTGCAGCCGTGGCTGATTTATTGGAAATGATGTCCTGGGGCGGATTTTCCTTGAGCAGTCTGCGACGCGGTAACAGCCCTTTAGAGCGAGCCCACGGCGGCATGGAGGGCGCTTTAAAAGTCGGTGATCGCCCAAAATTTTCGCCCCTAATCACCTTGAGCGATTGCCCTCGTGAAGCCGGTGTCCCGCGCTTTCAGGGCGAGGGATTCGTCGGGCCTGAAAGGGTTCCATTAATCGAAAACGGCGTTGTCAGTCAGTTGCTCGTGTCGCCCCGCAGCGCACGCGAATTTTTGTCTCCCCATAATGGTTATGACGGCTCAGAGTCGCCGCGCGCCATCAAGCTTCATCCTGGAGACCTGGATGAAGCGCAGGCCATGCGGGCTCTGGGTACAGGCCTTTACATCAGCAATCTTTGGTATCTGAATTTTTCTGATCGAATCCATTGCGCCGTCACCGGCATGACCCGGTTTGCTTCGCTCTGGGTTGAGAACGGTGTGCCCGTGGCACCACTGTCGGCGATGCGTATCGACGATAGTTTGTACCAAGTTTTTGGAGATCAACTAGAAGGATTAGGTCGAGTAACTCATGCGATTCCCAATGTCTCCACCTACGATCAGCGCGCCTTTGGAGCGACCTATGCACCAGCGGCCTTGGTGAAGGCTTTGCGGCTAACGCTTTGAGCGTCCCGTCGTGAGAGTCCTTTGGTTTAACAAAATGTTTCAGATTAGACCAATTCTCAGCTTAGAACGGCGCTTGCAGCCTACATCGTCACATTTGTGTGGGATTCAGATGGGTGTTTTTTGATAATGTACGGTACTGTAAAGGCTGCCCTGCTCGAAGAGTACGCCACATGATTCCTTTAGAAATTGTTCTCCCGCAAGGTCGCGTGCAAGGCCGCGATCTTGGCACGATGTGCTTCTACGGTGGCATGCCGTATGCGAAAGCGCCGTTCGGGGAAAACCGTTTTCAGGCTCCTCAGCCGCCCGCTGCCTGGATCGGCGTGCGAGATGCCACTCAATTCGGTCCCGTGCCGCCTCAGGCTCCTCGAGAACTCGACGACGGCCAATCGCTAGTAGGCGCCGAGGATTGCTTGACCGTTAATGTCCTGACCCAGGCGCAAGGCGGCGACAAATTGCCGGTACTGCTGTGGATTCCCGGGAATGGCTTTATGGGGGGAGGTGCTGCGGACGAAATTTACAATGGTGCGCAGTTCGTTCGGCACGGAATAGTGTTTGTTTCCATCAATTATCGAATGGGCATCGATGGCTTCATGCAATTTCCTGATGTGCTCAATAATCGCGGCCTGTTGGATCAGATCATGGCCATCGAATGGGTCCTGGAAAACATAAGTTTGTTTGGCGGCGATCCCGATCAAATCACGGTAGGCGGAGACTCTGCTGGGTCGGCATCGATCTGTCATTTACTAGGTCTTGAGACACTCAAAGGCAAGCTCAAGCGCGCCGTTTTACATAGCCCAAGTGTGGCCAGTCAAACTGTCCAAGAAGCGGTTCTCACCCGTCTGGCCGTAGCAAGCTTGCTCGATCTTCCACCTAGCCTCGAAGCTTTGCGGGAAGTGCCGCTAGCGCAAATGACACAGCTGCTGGCTCGCCTGCAAACGGATGCGCGTTTACGCAGCGAGGTCGGTATCAGCGCCCGTAGTTTTTGCCCGGTCGGTTTGGTGGTCGATGGTGATCTTGTGAAAGCTCCGCCCCTGGAACAGCTCGAGCGGTCCTGGTCACTTCCGGGCTGGCCGGTGCCAAATCTTTTAATTGGTGCGAATGCCGAAGAAATGAATTTCTATCTTGTGCCTGGTGGCGAAATCGACCGGGTTGACGATGTGCGCTTGGAAGCCTTCGTTCGAGCGGCCCATTTGAAAGGTGTGCCGTTCAAGGAGTGGCGCCAACGCATGCCAGAGGCCACTCCCGGAGAGCTACTCGCAGCCATTCAGTCCGCCTATTATTATCATGGACCCGCGCGGGAAATTGCCTTGTTAGCCGCGCGTCATGGTGCTAGCGCCTGGCATTACAACTTCGCTTGGCGCTCGATGCAGGCCCAAGGCCGCATGGGTGCGGCTCATGGCATGGAGCTGCCCTTTGCTTTCGACAATCTGGCGGCCAAAGAGGCCGTGGAGCGCACCGGTCCAGACGCGCCGCAGTCGCTTGCTCGCATCATGCATGCGTCGTGGGTGTCGTTTGTGCTGGGTCGTGAACCCGCAGGGTGGCCGAGAGCTCTCGTAGACTCGCCTTCAACCCGACGCTTCTCTTAATGACCACTAACAAAATCTAAAGTGACGCACCACGCGTGGCGTGATTTCTAGCCCACCTTTGCCGACGGCTCCGTAAAACCAAAAAAGCGTTTGCCTGCAGTTTGGTTTTCGTAAATCGAGCCCTGGTTTTTTGCAGGAGGCAAGGGCATGCGGACAGGCGCCTCCCGAAAGCGAGGCACGATGGTGTGCTCGCCGAACAAGAGTCGCGACTGGAAGTCTGCGAAATTGCCAGCGCCCATTAAAGGATAGGCGTCACCCGCCGCGACTTCATAGAGGAGCAGGCCACGTGGCTTTAGAGAAGTGTTTTGAGCAGACCCGTGAACCAAGCGCACATGGTGAAAGGAGCAGGATCCAGCCTCGCCCTCGCAAGCCACCGCCTTTGAAAAATCTATCCCGCAAGTGTCAGGATCCATCGCGCCGCAGAAGGAACCCTCGCGGTCATGGTGATCGTAGGTCGGTCCTTTATGCGTGCCTGGAATGACCATCATTGCGCCATTCTCAACGGTCGTATCGTCGAGCATCACACCGATGGCTAGAATATCGTCATTGGTATGGGGATAAAACGCCCAGTCCTGATGCCACTCCACCGGCGAGCCATAACGCGGCGCCTTGAGGTTCAGCTTCGACCCGTAGAGACGCGCACTTGCGCCAAGCAGAGCGCGAAGGCAAGCTTTGAGCGCCTCCGATTGAGTGAACTCCAAGAACACTGAATTCACCACATGAGGCTTCTTGATCCGACGCACGCGTGGATCGTCGGCACGGTGGCCCGGTTCCAGGTCGTACACCTCGTCATGCACACTGACTTGGCGTGACTTCTCAACCAGCTCGGCGAGGACCGACTTCATCTGCAAGCGCGTTGGCTCAACTTAAAGCGTAAGGGACGGTAACTCACTTTAGCTCAGGAAACTATAACTCGCAGGCGTTGCACCCCACGAAATTCCAAGGAGTGGACTTAGGATGGGCTCTGACTCTAACGACTCGCGGTCTGATCGGTTCTAGGCTGACCCAGGACCAAAGTCCAATAGCTTCCGTAGGGGTCGGCCGGATTGGTACTGGTGACCTTGGCAATGCCAAACTCCACGAAGCGAGAATCAATCATGTTTTCACAATGACTGGCTGAAAGTAACCAACCGCGTACCGCCTCCTCGACAGAATCGTGACCGGCCGCAATATTTTCTCCAACGACTCGATAACGATAGCCACTCTCCTTACTGCGACCGCCAACGGTTTTCCCATTGGGGTCGGTATGATCAAAGAAGCCCTGTTCAGCCATGGCACGACTATGTTTCAAGGCTGCGTCTGCGAGTCTAGGGTTGAAAACGAGCGCCGGGCGGGCGGCGATTTCTGTGAGAGACACTTTGATCGGTGCCGCGGTGGATTTTGCGCGCTCTTCGGGGAGGGCCAGCATGCCGTTGTCCCCACAAGAGTCTAATTTAGAGCGGATGTTGTTAATGGCGCGGGTGGCCACTTGTGCGAGAACTACAGGGTCTTCGGTTAAGAAACGGTTTGCAAATCGATCGGGTTTGGTAGCGGGCACTGCTTGCAGCGCCGCATTGGCGGCAATACCGGCGGCGGAGCCGGCAGCTCGGTCCAGTCCCTGCGCCCGCGGAGCATGACCTACCGTCGAAAGACCCATTGCCAGGACCAAAACGCCAAGGGCTTTTAGCCTGAACGCGGGTTTCGCCGGTGTAGCCAAGCGGCTTTGCAGTGACTTCATGAGAACCCTTCGTTCGCGGCATTGCTCTTCCCTGGCGACAAAGGTTATGTGTTTGCGTGAGAATGCCAATTTCCCGGAAGGTGCTCAAGCGAGCCACGGCGAGAGGGCTATTCAGGCCGATGGATGGTCGGTGAAGGCTTTCCAACCCCATACAAGGCGACTGACGATGGTCAGCAAACAAAGCGCCGAAAAGGTATAGGCGAGAACGACAAAATACTCAGGCCAAAGGCACATGGCCGCAAAAAACAAAAGCGTTTCAGTTGCCTCGGTCAGCCCACCCAAAAAATAAAAGGACTTATCGGGATAGTCTTCGCTGTGCAAATTGCGTTTTGCGGCGAGCACCGCGAAAGCTAAGAAACTGGTGCTGGTGCCCATGAAGGCTGCCAAGAGGACGGCTCCCGCCAGCGCATTTTGCTGTGGATTGGCGATTGCGAAGGCCAGGGGAATGCTGGCATAAAACAGAAAATCGAGCGCAATGTCGAGAAAGCCACCCCGGTCGGTGGGGTGATCGAAACGGGCCACTGCGCCATCCAATGCGTCGCAAAGTCGAGAGATCAAAATCAGACTGAGCCCAATTTGAAAATGGCTCAAGGCGATGCACGAAGCCGCAGCCAGCCCGAGGCCAAACCCCAGGAAGGTCAGTGAGTCTGCGGTGAAGCCAACGCTAACGGCAAATCGTGCCAGCCGAGTCACTCCAGGTTTAATCCACTGAGCGATGCGCCGATCTAACATGTATTGCGCCGACCCACGGTTGGGTTAGGGGAGGCTCAGTATCGAACCCTTACTTCAGCCCGAGTACATCCTGCATGTCGAACAAGCCCTTGTTTTGGGCCATTAAGAATCGGCAGGCGCGCAGTGCGCCTTGCGCGTAATTCGCGCGGCTTGATGATCGATGGGTAATTTCGATGCGTTCGCCCAGGCCAATGAACATGACCGTGTGGTCGCCCACCAGATCACCTCCCCGAATGGCATGAAAGCCAATGTTTTGTGGCTTGCGTGCACCGGTATGGCCCTCGCGTCCGTGTTCGGCGACCTCGCTAAGCTCATGCCCCAGAGCTTTGGCCACCACTTCACCCATACGTAAGGCCGTGCCCGAAGGAGCGTCGATTTTGTGATGATGATGGGCCTCAATCACTTCAACGTCATAGCCTTCCGAGAGAATTTTCGCGGCCACCTCAAGTATTTTAAAAGTTGCATTGACACCGATACTGGTATTAGGCGCGAAAACAATCGAAGTGTGTTGGGCGGCTTCGGTGATTTTGTCCTTGCCTGCGGGATCAAAGCCAGTCGTGCCAATAACCATTTTCACGCCACGGCTGGCACAGGCCTCAAGATGCTTGAGGGTGCCGCCAGGCTGAGTGAAGTCAATTAGGCATTCAGCCTGTGCCAAGCCCAAAGCGAGATCCGACTGCACTAGAACACCTGTTTGCTTACCAAGGCCTTCCCCTGCATCGCGACCGATAGCCGGGCTATTCGCCTGATCCAAGGCACCCACCAATTCAAAATCGGACGAAGCAATTGCCGCTTCAATCAGCATCTTGCCCATGCGTCCTGAGGCTCCGGCCACGGCTAATTTGATCTTTCTCATTTCTGAGCGCCTTTGTTTTGCGGACCTTTATAGCCCGGCAAGAAGGGGTCCGAGCCGTCGCCTCCTTGGGGTAACTCATCACCCTCGATCTTGACGACCCGCTGATCTTTGAAGTGAACCACCAGACGGCGCAGGTCGACCCTGCCACCGGCATGCTCGTAGCGAAAAACATAACTCCAAATATCGGGCTGGAAGAGGCTGTTGAGCAAGGGCGCACCTAGCGCGAAACGTACTTGGTCGGCAGACATGCCGGTACGAATCTGGGCCAGCATTTCCTGGGTGATGTAGTTGCCTTGTGGCAAATCCACCTTATAAGGCTCAAAGAGGCCACTGCGGTTGCTGTTGGTCGAATTGCAGCCCGCGAGGATAGACAATGAGCAAACCAGCAAAACCACTACCGGCGAGGCTTGCTTAAGCCGTCGCGGCCTGCTCGTGCTTTGAGACATTGACGCGATGCTGGAAGTGATATTCAGTGGACTTGACATAGAACGATGCGCTTGGCTTGAGCCGGTTGTAAAAAAAGAATAGAGAAAAACATGCACCTCTTTTGGGCGCCGCTTGAATCCCCATCGCCAACCTCGCGATGGCTCGCGAGAAATCAGCCAAACCGCTATCATACGCAAACAAGGTTTAGACCTCTTAACCAAGACACATAATGGCCGACAGTAACGACCTCAAAACCATGGGCCTCAAGGCCACCCTACCCAGGCTGAAAATCCTCGAGCTTTTTCAGACCAGTAAGCAAAGGCACATGACGGCCGAAGATGTGTATCGTGAGCTGCTGGCCGACGATGCCGATATTGGTTTGGCCACCGTGTATCGTGTTCTGATGCAGTTTGAACAAGCGGGCATTTTGAAGCGCAACAACTTTGAGTCCGGCAAGGCTGTTTTTGAGATAAATGAGGGAACCCACCACGATCACCTCGTGTGCCTGGATTGTGGTCGGGTCGAAGAGTTTTTTGACGCGGACATTGAAAGTCGTCAGCACCAAGTGGCCAGCGAGCGCGGCTTTCGGCTTCAAGATCATGCGCTTTCGATGTATGCGCACTGTACCCGCAAAAATTGCGTTCACCGGGAGAGGCAATCTTGAGCATGCCTGAAGTTTTGAAAGCAATCGATGGCCTCACACCGCTCGGCCCCTTGACGGGCGTTTTTGACGAGATGCTGATGGAGCAGGGCACTCCACGATCCCATTACTCTGCTTACCAGGAGTGGTTGTCCGGCATTAGCGGTACCTCAATGGAAGCCAAGCGCGTTGAGGCCGATCTGATTTTTCGGCGGCTGGGCATCACCTTCTCGGTTTATGGGGAAGAGGGCGGCACAGAACGCCTCATTCCCTCCGATGTGGTGCCACGTATTATTTCGTCAGAGGAATGGGCCAAACTAGAGAAAGGTCTTGCCCAAAGGGTAAAAGCCATCAATCGTTTTTTGCATGATATATATCATGACCAAGACATACTTAAAGCGGGCAAGATCCCTCCTGAACAAATCTACTCCAACGATCAGTTTCAGGTGGCCATGGTTGGCATTGATTTGCCCAATCAAACTTACGCCCACATCGTTGGCGTTGATGTCGTTCGTCATAGCGACGGTGAATACTACGTCCTCGAAGACAATTTGCGCGTGCCCTCGGGTGTGTCCTATATGTTGAGCAATCGCAAGATGATGATGCGCTTGTTCCCCGACCTATTCCGTCGTTATGCGGTGCGACCCGTAGAGCATTATCCCGCGCTCCTTCTGCAAACCCTTCAGGCGGCTGCGGACGTGTCCAACCCTACGGTGGTCTTACTGACGCCGGGTCGGTTTAACAGCGCCTATTTCGAACATACGTTTCTGGCTCAACAAATGGGCATTGAATTAGTCGAAGGGCAAGACTTATTCGTGCAAGACGGCTTCGTCTACATGCGCACCACCTCCGGTCCGGAAAAGGTCGACGTCATTTATCGCCGCCTTGATGACCATTTCTTGGATCCGTTAACCTTTCGGCAAGATTCCATGCTTGGCGTTCCGGGCCTATTAAGCTCCTATCGCTTGGGACGTGTGGTCATCGCCAACGCAATTGGCACCGGTGTGGCCGACGATAAATCCATCTATCCGTATGTGCCGGAGATGATTCGTTTCTATCTCGACGAAGAGCCCATTCTCAAAAATGTACCGACCTTTATGTGCCGCAAGCCCGATGAGCTCAAGCATGTCTTGGCGCATTTGCCAGAGTTGGTCGTCAAAGAGGTGCATGGCGCAGGTGGCTATGGCATGTTGGTTGGCCCTACCAGTAGTAAGGCGGAAATCGAAGCCTTCCGCCGCGTGCTAAAAGCAAACCCGAGCAACTACATTGCCCAGCCGACCTTGGCTCTGTCCTCCTGTCCAACCTTTGTCGCGGAGGGCATTGCTCCTCGTCATATTGATTTGCGGCCTTTTGTATTGGTCGGAAAGGATATCCGTATGGTGCCCGGTGGTCTCACCCGCGTAGCCTTAAGAAAAGGTTCGCTGGTCGTAAATTCCTCGCAGGGTGGTGGCACCAAAGACACTTGGGTGGTGGATTAATGCTGTCACGAGTTGCTTCTCATCTTTATTGGCTGGCACGCTACATGGAGCGCGCCGAAAACATGGCGCGCATTTTGGATGTGGGTCAAACCTTGGCGCTTCTCGCCCAGAGTAAGGACGACACCGAAACGGCGCTCGAGCCGCTGATCATCACTGACCACTTAAAAGACTTTCAAGCCACGGGGTTGGTGGCCACCACTGAAAGCGTCGCGCGTTATCTCACCTGGGACCCGGATCAGCCCTCCAGCATTGCGAATTGCCTTGAGGCCACTCGCGAAAATGCGCGCGCCGTGCGCGGCTCCATCACTTCCGAGATGTGGGAGTGCATTAACGATGTTTGGTTACAGCTTCAGACCAAGCGTCGGCAAGGCAACGACCCCATCAATACGGAGTTTTATGATTGGGTGAAGCAGTGCTCCCATTTGTTTAGAGGCATCACCTTCGCAACCATTCGTCGCGACCAGCCCTATCACTTTATTCGTCTCGGCACCTTCATCGAACGCGCCGACAACACCGCGCGTATTCTGAGCGTGAAGCAGAGTGCCAAACATAACGGTGGGCAAGGCGATGAGAGTGACTATTATTCACTGTCGGCCGTGCTGCGCTCGGTATCCGCTTTGGAAGCCTACCGCGACACTTATAAGGACAGCATTGACGCTCGTCGCGTCGCCGAGCTTCTCGTATTCCATCCAACCTTGCCGCGCTCTTTGCGTTTTTGCTATGACGAAATCGAACAGCTTTTAGAGCACTTGCCCGCGGGACCGAGCCGCTTGCCGCGGCGCTGGGCCGCCCAAATGAAAGCACGACTGACTTACGGGCACGTGGACGAGGCCTATGAGCTTGGGCTGCTCGACTTTCTGGAAGGGTTCCTGAAGGAAAATGTGGGCCTTGGTGAAGCCGTGCAAACCGCCTATTTGGAGTTGAAATAGCATGCTGCTGTCTGTCTTCCATTCCACGACCTATAACTATGCAGAACTGGTTTCGCGCAGTACCCAATACATTCGTTTAAGTCCGTTCCCAAGCGTGGCTCAAAAGATCAAGCATTGGCGCGTTGATTTGCCGGTACCTGGGCTGTTGATGAATGATGCCTTCGATAACCCGACACGATTGCTTACCCTCAATCGGCCTCACGATGCCATTCAAATTCTGGCGCAAGGCGAGGTTGAAGTTTCCGATGTGGAAGAGGGGGAGCCCGCAGGTCGGCTTGATCCGCGTATTTTCTTGCGATCAACGTCGCTGACGGAGATTGATGGCCCCCTGCTCGACTTCATTGAACCCATGCGAAACCTTGTCCGACAGCGTCCCCTGGTAGGTGTGACCGATCTCATGCATGCCGTGCTCGATGCCATGCCCTATACCAAAGACGTCACGGAAGTGAGCTTTAACGCTGGACAAAGCTTTGCTGCTAAAGCGGGCGTCTGTCAAGACCACGCTCACGTTTACACGACCTGTTGCCGAGCCATGGGGGTGCCTGCCCGCTATGTGAGCGGATATGTGTACACCCCCGAGCTTGCGGAGGTGGCCAGCCACGCCTGGGCTGAAGTTTGGCTCGCCAATCGCTGGCTAAGTTTCGATATCAGTAATGCCCGCAATGCGGGAGGCACCCATCTTAAATTGGCGATTGGGTTGGACTATAACGATGCCTGTCCGGTACGGGGTGTGCGTGTAGGCGGCGGCGAAGAAAAGCTTACTTCACTCACCCGTGTGACCCAACACCAATCCGCGAATCAGCAATGAATGTAACGGCCCACGCTCCTAGTGTTGCAATCGCGCGGCTGCTCTCACCACGCCTTCATCATAGCTGTACTCAAGCAACTCCGTATAGCGCAACCCGTTCGTTCTGAGGGTGACTTGAGGCGGTTTGCCGGGTCGACTGAGCGAACGACCATAGGCGAGCTGCGGGCCATTTACTAACACTCGTATTGGTAAACCCGAACCAGGAGAAATTCCTATTCGAAAGTGGGCTTCGGCGCGCGCCACCTTAGTGCTGTAGGTGTACTCAACGAGCCCTAACGACCCAGTGTCGGCTCGTACACTGTCGGCTGCTAACACAGGAACGCAATCAGAGTCAGGGGTCAATTCAGTTGCACCGGTCACTCGATCCAGCTCGTCCTGGTTGGACATCACTCGGTTTGAACTAAAGCGCTTGCCATCAAGAATGCGTATCTGCTTCCTACCAGCGAGTAGTAAGGAGGTCATGGCCGTATATCCGTCCGGATGCACCCCCTGGGTGACTTGTCCCCGTACGACTACCCAGGGCTGTTTGCGAAGCTGATTGATCGCATCAATGACGGCAATACAGCTTGCATCGTCGGCTTGCGCTTTGGAATCTGAGATTCCCGCCATGAATGCCGCGAGGAGAAAAGCAGCTTGGAACCCGCGACTTGAAGCGTGGGCCGCACGCCGTTTGACGTCAACGCTCCTCATCGATGAGCCAGCGGAATTTACTGCTTTTGCCCTCGTTCGCGAACGGCTCCACGGCGCTGTTCAATCTGTTCGGCACTGACGTTGGCATTCACCACTTTCGAAGTTCTTCCCTCTAATGCCATGCCTTCGCCAAAATTGCTGCGGTAACCCTCGTCAATAAGTCTCTTGTAGCGCACGAGCATGTCCGGCAAGACCGACAACATGTCCTTGGCAAGTGTACGCGCCTGAGGCATGAGCGCTTCGGGTTCAACGACGCGATTCACCAAGCCCCAATCGCAAGCTTGTTGAGCACTCAGAAAATTTCCTGTCAGCGATAATTCCTTCGCCCGGTAAATGCCGATGACGCGGCTTAAGCGCTGCGACAGGCCCCAGCCTGGCATAACACCGACTCGAGCGTGGGTATCCGCGAACCGAGCCTCGGTTGAGGCGAGCAGCACGTCGCAGGCCAAAGCGAGCTCAAAGCCGCCGGTGATCGCGGGACCATTTATGGCGCCAATGATCGGACCGCTAAACCCAGCCAGGGCCGTCACTGGATCTGGGACAGCTTGCCCGAAAATGGCCGTGCTCGGGTCGCTCGCACCGAGCTCCTTTAAGTCGAGACCGGCCGTAAAGGCTCGACCGGCACCCGTCAAAATCAAAACACGAATGCTTGGATCGGCTTCCAGGTCATGAATGGCGCGCGCCAGCTCGCTGCGTAGCTGCCGCGAAAGCGCGTTCATTGCTTCCGGCCGATTCATGATGATCACCGCATAGCCTTCGGGGGCTCGTTCGATCAATAAGACGGGTGTGGTCATGATCTTCTCCTGGTGAGGCAACTCACCACATGATGTTACGACGTACTTTACTCGAGCAATTCTCGCGCTAATTTGCGTGTGCTGGCGGTCATTTCCTCGCCGCCCAGCATGCGAGCAATCTCGTCGACTCGCTCAGTCTTACTTAAGATATCCACCCGACTCAAAGTGGCCTTTCCGGAGGTGGCTTTACTTACTCGATATTGCTGGTTGGCAAGAGCTGCAACCTGTGGCAAATGGGTCACGCAAAATACCTGACGATCTTGTCCGAGTTGACGCATTAACTTGCCCACCACGGAGGCCACTGCGCCACCAATGCCGGCATCGGCCTCATCAAAAATTAAGCTGGGCACGGGATTGGCCTGTGCGGCCAACACGGCAATCGCTAGACTCACCCGCGACAGCTCGCCACCGGACGCTACCTTGCTCAAAGAGCGCGCCTGAGTGGAGGCGTGGCCCGCAAACATAAGATCAATCGTATCGCTGCCGGATTCGGAGGGCGCCTGGCCACTCACTTGTACCGCCACGGTTGCGCCTTTCATACCCAGGCTGGGCAAAATTTGGGTAACTCCCTCGCTGAGTTTCTTCGCGGCGACTTTGCGCTTCTTGCTCAGCACGGCGGCTTTGTTTTCGTATTCTGCTTGTGCACTCGCTAACTTGATCTTGAGCTTGGCAAGGTCCTGGGATTCTTCAATGTCCTTTAGTCGCGACTGAAGTGTTTGCCACTGTGCCGGTAGATTCTCTGGCGCTAATTTGAGCTTACGAGCGCAGGCAAAAATCGCGCTGACACGATTCTCAATCTCCTGTAGACGCTGTGGATCCAAGTCGAGGCGCTCCGCATAGTGGCCTAGGTTGGAGGCCGCTTCGTCCAATTGAATGTGGGCCGATTGCAAAAGATCAAGACTTTCTTGAAGCTTGGGGTCAATACTGGCCAGTTGCGACAAGCGTTGAGTAATTTGTGAAAGCCGATCTACCATGGCCTCATCGCCTTGGCTAAGCGCGTCGCTCGCCGCTTGCGCGCCCTCGATCAAAGAGCGGGCGTTGGCCAGGCGCTTTTGCTCCTCCGATAAATTTTCCCATTCGCCACTTTGCGGCTTGAGTTCTTGCAGTTCGGTGATTTGCCACACCAGTGCCTCGCTCTGCAAGGCGATGTCCTTCTCCCCTTTCTCGGCGTCCAGCAGGGCTAATTGCAGGCGCTGAAGCTCTTTGAAGGTGCTTCGTACCGGGCCGAGTTCACCCTGGGCACTGTCCGTGCCCGCATAACGATCCAAAAGCGTTCTTTGCCCACTCGGTTTGAGCAAGGCCTGAGAGGCGTGTTGACCATGTATCTCAAGCAACTGTTCGCCCAGCTCTTTCAAAATACTGATGGTCACTTGAGTGCCGTTCACAAAAGCTCGAGACTTGCCTTCGCTGTCGATCAAACGTCGCACTAGCGTGATGCCTGGGTCGCCCTGAAGAGCCTTCTCCTGGAGCCATGCTTCAACAGGAGCGTCAATCGAAAACTCCGCACTGACTTCGGCGCGTGTGCAGCCATCGCGTACGAAGGCCGGGTCGGCACGCTCACCGAGCGCAAGAGACAGGGCGTCCAGCAAAATGGATTTGCCAGCGCCTGTTTCTCCTGTGAGCGCACTGAAGCCTGTTCCAAACTCAAGCTCGAGCTGGTCGACAATGACAAAATCTTTAAGCGTCAGACGCAACAACATGTCTAAAGCAAAGCCTTGGGCTTTTTTAATTTGAGTTGCGGCATCTCGTGCCAGTTCAACTTGGTGCGCAAAGTGTTGAAGTAGCTATACCCTTTAGGATGCAAAAAGCGAGCGGTATACGGCGACTTTCTCACCTCAATCACGTCGCCCGCAACAAGCTCGCCAAACATTTGCATATCGCAGGCCACTCTTGGCAGACGACTTTCAGTAATGGCCACGTGAATGTTGGCCGTATCGGGCAGGCAAATCGGACGGTTCGATAAAGACTGGGGCGCGACCGGTACCAAAACCAGGCCACCCACGCCTGGATGCAAGATCGGGCCATGGGCCGACAGCGCATAGGCAGTAGAGCCCGTAGGAGTGGAAATAATCAGGCCGTCGGCCCGTTGGCTATACATGAATTGCCGATTGACGTGAACCTCGAGCTCGATCATGCCGGAACGCGACGAGCGGCTGATCACCACATCATTTAAGGCCATGTCTTCCCAGATCATGCGTTCGTCGCGGTAGGCCTGAGCGAGGAGCATCACCCGGTGCTCTTCGGTATATTCGCCGTCCAAGATCGCCCCGAGCGCCTTGCGCCACTCATCGAGTGAAATATCGGTAATGAAACCCAGTCGGCCGTGATTGATACCCACCATCGGAATATCGTATTCAGCGATTTGCCGAGCAAAGCCCAGCATGGTGCCGTCGCCTCCGATCACAATCGCCAGATCAGCCTCTTTGCCCACCTGTTTCAAGGTCGGTTGTGCAATCCCTTTGAGATCAACCTCTCCTGCGGCGGCGCGCGCCGTCGAGCGCTCCACCATGACTTCCAAACCACGGTTTTTGAAAAAACCAATGATTTCACCCAAGGTTTTCGCCAAACCTTCGGTCTGTCGACGGCCGATGAGGGCAACTCGAGTAAAGGCTGGGGTGCGGACTGCAGCACGCCTCAAAACTCGCTGCGGGGCGTTATTTTTGGCTAGTTCGCTTTTTTGAGTGGGTTTTCGTGTCGCATTGACCATGATTGTGATTAAACCATACTGATTCAAGTGAAACGCCATGCCACCTTGTGGCACAATAAATTTGTTATGGACCGCCGCTCTCAGCTGTTACTCAAAACCCTCGTGGAACGCTACATCGTTGAGGGTCAGCCTATTGGTTCGCGCACACTCTCCAAATTCTCGGGCCTCGAGCTTTCTCCGGCAACTATTCGCAACGTAATGGCTGATCTGGAAGAGCTAGGCCTGATCGCTAGTCCTCATACCTCCTCGGGCCGTATTCCGACACCCCGTGGCTATCGCTTCTTTGTCGATACCCTCCTCACAGTCGAGCCATTGCAACTTCTGCATAGCGAAGCCTTGCTGGGAAACATTCGCGCGGACGAACCTCAGCGCGTGTTGAGCACTGCAGCCAGTATGTTGTCCAGCTTGACCCAATTTGCCGGGGTCGTCATGATCCCCAAGCGCAGCGCGGTTTTTGAGCACATTGAATTTATGCGCCTCTCTGAAAGGCGTATTTTGCTAATTATCGTCACGCCGGATGGTGACGTACAAAACCGAATCTTGCTGACCGAGCGCGAGTATTCACCGTCACAATTGACCGAAGCCGCCAACTTCTTGAACAGTCAGTTCGCGGGGCGAGAGTTCGAGACCATTCGCCACGTCTTGCGCCTCGATATTGAAGGTCTGCAAAAAGACATCATGACCCTAATGAATCGCGCGGTCGATGCGGGCGAGCAAGCGCTCGCCGAAAACAACGAGCCCATGATGGTGAGCGGGGAGCGTAACTTGCTAGGTGCCATGGATTTAAGTGAGGGCATGGGTCGCATCCGAAAGCTCCTGGACATGTTCGAGCAAAAAACTTCGCTCCTGCAATTGCTCGATGCATCAAGCAAAGCTACCGGTGTACAAATCTTCATTGGTGGCGAGTCTGAGCTGGTACCTATGGAGCAACTCAGTGTGGTCACTGCACCTTACGAAGTTGACGGTAAGGTGGTGGGCACGCTTGGAGTGGTTGGCCCAACCCGCATGGCCTATGACCGGGTGATTCCGATTGTAGACATCACCGCCAAGTTGGTCTCAAGTGCTCTGAGCACAAAGTAGGTCGTTTCTGATTTGAACTTGCCGCCCAATATTCCTACAAAAATTGCCACAGAGGAGGCCGCAGGAATGTCCTCAGAACTGGCGCCAGACACGACGCCAGAAAGCGAGACGCCGGAGCTCATTGAGGCTCGTGCGTTGGTGAAGAAGTTCTACGACGCCTTCGCTCGCCTTGACGTCGAGACCATGCTGGCCTGTCTGCATCCCGAGATAACTTTTTCTGACCCACTTTTTCCAAACCTGCGCCAAGCCCAAGTGTTTGAAATGTGGCGCATGTTGATGGCCTCCGCGGCTCGTCATCCGGAGGATTTCAAGATGAGCTATGAGCTAGTGTTTGTCGAGGAACGCAAAGCCCAAGTGCATTGGCAGGCTCACTATCGTTATGGCGGCCAGCGCAAAGTTCACAACAAGGTCCTCGCGACGTTAACGTTTTGGGATGGTAAAATCGTCCGCCATATTGACGGATTTAATTTCTATACTTGGGGCCGCCAGGCGCTTGGTCCCCTTGGGCTGGTCCTGGGTTGGCACGCAAAATTTAGAGCTTCGGTGCAAGCCGCAGCGCGCAAGCAACTCAAGGTCTATATGGGACGCCCGGATGAATAAGTTTTCCCAGTCAATGAGCTTTGAACATGGCAAGAAGGAGCGGGTGGCCATTTTGATGGTGCAACTCGGCACACCCGATTCGCCCGAGCCCGCAGCCGTGAGACGCTACCTCAAACAGTTCTTGTCCGATCCGCGGGTGGTTGAAATTCCCAAGCTGATTTGGTCGGTGATTTTGAATGGCATCATCCTCAATACCCGTCCCAAAAAGTCCGCTCAGAAGTATCGCTCAATCTGGACCAAAGAGGGCTCTCCCTTGATGGTCAACAGTAAGGCCCAGGCGACGCTCTTGCAAGGCTATTTGGGTGAACGTGGGCACGATGTAATTGTTGCCCTGGGCATGCGCTATGGCAACCCTGGTATTTCCCAAGTGATGAAACAGCTCCGTGAAAAAAACGTCACTAAATTGTTGATCTTGCCGATGTATCCGCAATATGCCTCAGCCACTACTGCCACCGGCATGGACGAGATTTTTCGTGAGTTGGCGGATTGGCGTAATCAACCCGAACTACGTACCATTCGCAGCTTCCATAAAGATCCGGGTTACATCAGTGCCCTCGCTTCTCAAGTACGTAAACATTGGGAACGCGAACAAGCGGCGGGGGGCCGGGCGGACCTTTTAATGCTCAGTTTTCATGGCGTACCTGAGCGCAGCCTGCATTTGGGTGATCCCTACCACTGCGAGTGTTACGTCACCGCCCGACTTTTGGCTGAAAAGCTTGGTTTGGAGCCCACGCAAATCAAAGTCACCTTCCAGTCGCGCTTTGGAAAAGCAAAATGGCTGGAGCCCTACACCGATGCAACCCTGAAAGCCTTGCCTGGCGAGGGAAAAACCAGGATCGACGTGATGTGCCCGGGCTTCGTATCCGACTGCCTAGAAACCCTCGAGGAGATCGCCATCGAGGGCAAGGAAACGTTTCTACACGCCGGCGGCAAAGAGTATCGCTACATTCCCTGCGTCAATGATGCGCCGCTCTTCATCAAAGGCTTGGCTGATCTTTGTGAGCAGCACTTGGGTGCTTGGCCTACTCGACGTCTTGAACCCGTGGAGGATAGAGTGCGTAGCGAAGCGCTTCGTGGTCAGAAGCAGGCTGCGCAAGCTCTGGGTGCAAAAAAATAGTGACGTGTTTTTGCGCGAACGGCATCGAACTGGATTGGAGATGCAGGCGTTGCGGCGGTGAATAGAGATGGGGCGAGGTCGCCGCGCTATATCCGACCAGCGTCCAAAGCGTTCTGAAGGATTGATCGAACAATAAGCTTATGGAACGGTTTAATCAGAAAGAGATACGCCCGACCGAGCCCATTGTTCAACTCCACCACCGTGCTGATCGTTACCTTCTCAATGTCATTTTGCAGCGATCTAAGCACTGAAACTCTGAAGTTAAGATGCTTGTCGTCAACCCCGAGAATGAGCTCTTTCGCGCTAATCGATTGCACCCCGAACAGCCCAACTCTATCGCCGATGGCGTAAGGGCGGCGCCCTGCGTTGGGCTCAATCGCGCCTACCTCAGTAATCTCGGGATGCTTTAAGCCTGCGATATTTGCAAACACACCACGAATTTTTAGCAGCATCAAAATCCAGCCAGGTTTCGGACCGAAAATGGCCGCATAAGCTCCTTGGGCATCAATACTCGGACGAGCAATGCTCGCCTCGTAAGCGTCACTGAAGTGCACGTTTTTGAGCACTGTCAAAATCGAGCTAGAACTTGGAACGGAAACTTCTAAAACGTTAGGCATGGTCATGTTCCTTATGATGCAAAGTGAGGAGCGTTACACCGAATAGGTCAGGGGCTTGGTCTTGCCAGAAAACACTCGGTAGGAAAATACTGTGTACGCAATAATTACCGGTATGACCACAGCCGCGCCGTAGAAAATAATGCGCAAAGATTCGAAGTCACTGGCTGCTTCCCAGACCTTGAGTTGGTCGATCACTAGATAAGGAAAGATGCTGTAACCCAGGCCGTAGAAGGAAAGGAAAAGAATGCCCACGCAACATGCAAACGGCACCCAATCGCCATAGTGATTGCCCTCTTTTAGACGTACGGGTAAACGCTTCAGGCTTCTGTTAGCGATAAAGAAGAGGAGTACGGTCGCCATCGGCACGGGCGCGAGCAGCACGATATAGGGCAGAGCAAACCATTTATCAAAAATGCCCTGGCTGACCAAAGGCGTGGCGACAGAGACGCCCAGAATCCCTAAGGCGCTCATAGTGAGCGCAGAGCGTGCCCACCGGGTGGCCACCAACTGCAAGTCGCCTTCGCTTTTCATCACCAACCAGCAGGCGCCGAGGAGGGCGTAAAAGCTTGTCAAACAAATCGCGATGAGCGCGGCAAACGCGTAGGCCACCCAAGTATTCTGAAAGCCAACAATGAAGCTGCCCAGCATCCATCCTTGCGACAGCGCGGCGATGAGCGAGCCGAAGTGAAAGGCGCGGTTCCATAGACCTTGCGCCCCTACCTGCGCTTTCGCGCGAAAATCGAATGCGACTCCGCGCAAGGTGAGCCCAAGTAGCATCAGTGCGACTGGAAGATAGAGTGCGCCGAGAATCAGCCCGTGCGCCACTGGGAAGCAGGTCAGCAGAATACCCACCCCAAGCACCAACCAGGTTTCGTTCGCGTCCCAGAAGGGACCGATGGAGCTGATCATCATGTCCTGATCGGTGGGCACCGCACGACTCATCAAGATGCCCACACCCAGGTCATAGCCATCCAAAACCACATAGGCCAACATGGCGAGACCCATGACGGCCATAAAAATAACCGGCAACCAATCGGCGAAAGAATTTAGAGAATGCATGTTTACCCCTGCTTTCTGGCCATGTGAAAAACTACCGAGATATAAGCGGCCAGTAAGCCCACATAGAGAGCGAGATACATGACCAGCGTGGTCGCTACCATCGGAGCCGGCGTGGTTGCGGCCGCCTGCGCGGTGGTGAGGATGCCGGTCACGAGATAAGGCTGACGGCCGATCTCGGTCACATACCAGCCCGACAGCGTCGCCACCCAGCCTGCAAAACTCATTCCCACCAGGATGCGTATCATCCAAGGCGCGGGCAAGCCTCTTCGTTTAAATTGCCAGGTTGCAAGCCATGCGACCGCGAGCATCAGCATGCCCATACCCACCATGATGCGAAACGCCCAGAATACGGGTGCGACGGGTGGATGCTTGCCCTCGAATTCATTGAGTCCCTTGACCTCGCCGTGTATCCCGTGGGTTAGATAGAGGCTGGCCAAATTGGGAATGGCGATCTCAAAGCGATTGCTCTTGGTGGCTTGATCGGGAAGCGCGAAAAGTATCGCTGGGACGTCCTTTTGAGTCTTCCAAATGCCTTCCATAGCAGCCAGTTTGGCGGGTTGATGACGCAAGGTCGCCAAGCCGTGCAAGTCGCCGAGCGCAATTTGCACCGGCAACAGCAATGCGGCCATGAAGACACCGGTCTTGAGCGTGGTCAAGGTCGCCGCACTACGCGATCCCCGGAGGTATTGATAGGCGCTTAAGCCCGCCAACAGAAACGCCGTGGTCACAAAACAGGCTGTCATCATGTGAGCATATTTATACGGAAACGAGGGGTTGAAAATGACGGCCCACCAATCGGTTGCGTAGGCCACTAGATCACCCTTGGCATTGATCCTCATCTCAAACCCTGCGGGCGTTTGCATCCAGGAGTTAAGTGCGAGAATCCAAAAGGCTGACATACTAGTGCCAAAGGCCACCAGGAAGGTTGCAATGGTATGAACCCGATTACTCACTCGGCGCATCCCGAAAAGCATAATGCCCAGAAACGTGGCTTCCAAAAAGAAGGCGGTCAAAACTTCAAACGCCAACAGCGGCCCAGCGATATTGCCGACGGTTTTCATGAAGCCAGGCCAGTTGGTGCCGAACTGGAAGCTCATCGTAATACCGCTCACAACCCCGAGGGCGAAAGTGAGAGCGAAGATCTTCACCCAAAAGGCATAGGCCTCCATCCATTTGGGGTCGCCGCTTGTGTTGGCGCGCAGTTTAAAGAAGAGCAATACCCAAGCCAGAGCTATGGTGATGGTCGGGAACAAAATATGAAAGCTGATGTTGGCTGCAAACTGAATTCTGTGCAGCATCAGGGGGTCACTCATCAGCAGTTCCTCCAAAACCGAATTTGCCCTTCAATTCCAACACTTTTTGCGCGGCGGCGCCGAGTTTCATGAGTTTGCGAAGGGTTTGCTCATCGAGCCTTTGTATGTCCGCCATCCAGTCCGTCATCATTTCAATCAGCTCATACATGCTGCCCATGCGCTTTTGCGCAAACTTGTCGGCGGCGTTGTCGGGGTCCAGGAGAAGCGCGTCGCGCAGCATCGAAAGCGTCGGGTCGATCTCGCGCTTACGTCTTTCATCGGCCAGGGTTCTGAAAATTACCCACACGTCTTCCGGAGTAGAAAAATACTCGCGGCGATCGCCTGGCAAATGCTGAAGCTTGATCAGCCGCCAACTATCCAGCTCCTTTAAACCCATGCTAACGTTGGAGCGCGAAAAGGCTAAGGCCTCAGCGATTTCGTCGGCATTTAGCGGCTTTTCGCTGGCGTAGAGCAAGGCGTAGATCTGGCCAACCGTGCGATTGATGCCCCAACGATTACCCATTTCTCCAAAATGAAGGACGAAGCTTTGAACTAAAGGAGTGAGATTCATGTAATACCAGTTATTTCAGAAATTACTGAAATAATAGAACGCTCACCCGATCATTGCAACTATCGGGTCAATAGTTTACGCTAATGCCCATAAAAAAAGCAGCCCGAGGGCTGGTTTTTTGTGAACTTTGAAGCCGATTTATCGACTTCTGCTCGAACCCTTACTGAGGGGGAATTCGCAACATTTGACCTGGATAAATCTTGTCAGGATGGGAAAGCATGGGCTTGTTGGCTTCGAAAATTGGCATGTACTTAGTAGCATTACCGTAATATTCCTTGGCAATTTTCGACAGAGTGTCGCCGCTCACCACGGTGTAATACTGGCTGCCGTCGCCACCTGCTTCAACTTCCATATTGTCTTCCACGCCTGATACGCCGTGCACATTACCGCAGCACAAAACGATTTTTTCGCGGGTTTCTTCATCGGCCGCAACGCCCGACACTGAAACAATGCCCGATCCGGCATCAAAACCTACGCTTAAACCACGCGCGTCGAGATTCATCGAGCGAATGTAGTCTTCGATTGCTGAACCAGCCGCAGTGCTTGCCTCAGCAATTTTCTCTGGGCTAGGGTCTGCTGCAGCTGCTTCAGTGGCCGCCTTCGCATTGCCAGAGCCGAACAGTTTCTCGCCCGCTGTTTTGATAAAAGATAGTAGTCCCATGCGTTCTCTCCAGAGTGATTCATTGCGCTGAAACAAGAGGTAAAGTCATGCGCGAAGACCTCACCTTTTTAAGCTCGTAGCGAGGGTACCATAGGAGAAATTCAAAATAGATTTCGTTCAAGTTTTGTTTGAAAATTCTTGTGACGTGCCGCTGCTTCCCTGCATCGATGCCTTCTGGGCAAGAATGAAGCTTAAGGCCGCCGCCGCCCCTAAGCCAAACAAGGCCCAGGTCGCAGTTGCGTAGCCAGTGCTGGGCGACCATAGCAGGCCAATGCCCCAGGGCACCAAAGTACGCAAGAGCGCCGTAGGCAGGCCCAAACGACCGTTGAGCGCAGCGACATTCTCCTGGCTCACGTACTGCGCGACTGCGGTACCTTTAACGATTGTTTGGCAGCCGTTGGCAATACCCCAGACGCACGCGAAGGCGAGCAGCAACGCGGTATTTGTACCCGCGAGGATCAGCAAAAGAATGCCTAAGGGACTCAGCCAAACGATGACGGCATTGACACGATGCGTGTTGAACTTTCCGTCACTCCACAAAATGCCCATTCGGCCCAACACTTGAATGGCGCCGACTGCAGCGGGAATCCAGACTACCCAGAATACCGACATCCCGCGCTCGCGTAGCATCGGTATGAGATGAGCCGCCAATGTACTGGTCATGGCCATGCCAAGAGCTGTGAACAGACCAATCAGAATCATGACTTTACGCTGTTGCGCGACGATTTCGAAATGGCGATGGGCGCTGGTGCTCGGCGGCCGCGAGGGCTTTTTGGGTGGTTCGTGGCGAAGCCAAAACCAGTGAATTGGGGCGCACACCAGGAGGTGAAGGGCCGCCATGGTCACCACCATCATGGACCAACCCAAAAGCGTCATCAACCAAGACATCAAGGGGATAAAGACCGTACTGGCCAATCCTCCTAGAAAAGTGATGACGATAATGGCGCGTCGATAATCCACGGGGAAGCGTCGCGTGGTGATTGAGAAAATAGGGATGTACAAGATGCAGCTCATGGCCGCACCGAGGCCTATCCAAGCCCCATAAAATTGCCCCAAACTGCTGACTTGGCTTAACCCCAATAAAGCCAAACAGCTTGCGATGGAGCCGCCTGTCATGACGGCTCGACCATGGCCCGCATCGATCAGGCGGCCGACCGGATAAGCCAGCAGCCCTTCAATGAGCATGGCTAGACCAAAGGCCAATGAGGTCTGCCCTCTGGAAATATGCAGGCGAGTTTCAATGGGTTCGACTGACAGGCCGAACAGATACAAGGTGCTGCCCCAGGAAATAAGTTGAGCAAGTGATAACCAAAATAAAAAGGCTCGAACTTCGGCTGGAGTTCTATTTTGGGAAGTGGAGGCCATAGAATGGCGACCTTCGTTGCGCGAATTAGGCATTTCGTGAAGTTTACGGCCTTTTTTGTTCGTTTAAGGCCTTGAAATCCTTGAAAAAGCCTCAATGTCAGCACACAAATCAACTAAAAGTAATGTCCAAGAATGAGTCAGGAAAATAATCCACCAAAATCTGAGCAAAACACCCCTGAAGGCGCTCAAAGCGCTTACTCAGGGTCGAGCTCAAGTTCAGGCACCGCAAACGGCGCCAGTTCGGGTGCCGAGCAAGGTGCTGATCAGAGTTCAAGCGGGGCTGCATCGGTTCCACCGCTCGAACCCATCGACGCGCTAAGAGCGGAGCTGGCCGCAGCCCAGGCCAAAGCTGGCGAAAACTACGATTCCTACCTTCGAGCGGTGGCTGATGCTGAAAACATCCGCCGCCGTTCCATGGAAGATGTCGCCAAGGCCCATAAATTTGCGGTTGAAAGCTTTGCAGAAAGCCTTTTGCCGGCCAAGGATAGCCTTGAAATGGCCTTGAACCTCCCTGATTTGACGACCGAAAAGCTCAAGGAGGGGGTTGAGGCCACCTTGCGTCAACTCACTACTGCGTTCGAAAAAAACAAGCTGATGGAAGTCAATCCCGTGGGCGAAAAGTTTGATCCTCATAAACATCAAGCGATTTCAACCATGCCTGGTGCCAGTGCGACACCCCCTTTAGCTGCAAATCATGTGGCTCAGGTGCTTCAAAAAGGGTACACGATCAATGATCGGGTGCTACGACCGGCCTTGGTAGTGGTTGCCGCCTAAATCTTTAGTCGTTGCGTCACTAACAAGCGCTTGAAATACGCGAATTCGTACGCACTTTAAGAACAATCTCAAATAAACTTTGGAGTCTGAACATGGGTAAAATTATTGGTATCGACCTTGGCACGACAAATTCTTGCGTGGCCATCATGGAAGGCGGTCAACCTAAGGTGATCGAGAACGCTGAAGGCGCTCGCACCACACCGTCGATCATTGCTTACATGGAAGACGGCGAAATCGTAGTGGGCGCCCCCGCCAAGCGTCAAGCGGTCACCAATCCGCGCAACACGCTGTACGCAGTGAAGCGTTTGATTGGCCGTAAATTCGACGAGAAAGAAGTCCAAAAAGACATCGCCTTGATGCCCTACACCATTGCTAAAGCCGAGAATGGCGATGCTTGGGTGGGCGTACGCGATACCAAATTGGCGCCTCCTCAAATCTCCGCCGAAGTCCTGCGCAAGATGAAGAAAACTGCTGAGGACTATCTCGGCGAGCCCGTGACTGAAGCGGTCATCACCGTTCCTGCCTACTTCAACGACAGCCAGCGCCAAGCCACAAAAGATGCGGGTCGTATCGCGGGCTTGGACGTCAAGCGCATTATCAATGAGCCCACCGCAGCCGCCTTGGCTTTCGGTCTCGACAAAGGTGGCGGTAAAGACCGCAAGATCGCCGTGTATGACCTCGGCGGTGGTACGTTCGATGTGTCCATCATTGAAATGGCCGATGTCGATGGCGACAAGCAATTCGACGTGCTCTCGACCAATGGCGACACGTTCTTGGGTGGCGAGGACTTTGACCAACGCGTCATTGAATACATCATTGCAGAATTCAAGAAAGACCGTGGCGTCGATCTCGGCAAGGATGTTTTAGCATTGCAGCGCCTGAAGGAAATGGCTGAGAAAGCCAAGATCGAGTTGTCCTCAACCACTCAAACCGAAATCAATTTGCCCTACGTCACCATGGGTGCCGCAGGCCCAGAACATTTGAACATGAAGCTCACCCGGGCCAAGTTCGAAGCCTTGGTCGAAGACCTGGTCGAAAAAACCATGGAGCCTTGCCGCATTGCTTTGAAGGACGCCGGTTGCAAAGCCAGTGATATCGATGACGTGATCTTGGTGGGCGGAATGACCCGTATGCCAAAGGTTCAGGAAAAGGTGAAAGAGTTCTTTGGTAAAGAGCCTCGTAAAGATGTGAACCCCGATGAAGCCGTGGCCGTGGGTGCCGCCATTCAAGGTTCGGTCTTGGCCGGTGAACGTACTGACGTGCTTCTGTTGGATGTGACTCCATTGTCTCTGGGCATCGAAACCCTCGGCGGTGTCATGACCAAGATGATCAAAAAGAACACCACGATCCCGACTAAGTTCTCACAAACTTTCTCGACAGCCGACGACAATCAGCCTGCGGTCACCATCAAGGTGTTCCAGGGTGAGCGTGAAATCGCGAGCGGCAATAAGATGCTGGGTGAGTTCAATCTTGAGGGTATTCCCCCTGCATCGCGTGGCACGCCTCAAATTGAAGTGGGTTTCGATATCGACGCCAACGGTATCTTGCATGTGTCCGCGAAAGACAAGGCGACCGGCAAGGAAAACAAGGTCACCATCAAAGCCAATTCCGGTCTGTCTGAAGATGAGATCAAGGCCATGGTGAAAGATGCCGAGATGAATGCTGGTGAAGACAAGAAGCGTGTTGAGTTGGTAACGGCTCGCAATCAAGGCGAGGCTTTGGTCCATCAAACTCAAAAATCGCTCACCGAGTACGGTGACAAGCTGGAGGCTGGTGAGAAAGAGAAAATTGAATCAGTCTTGAAAGATTTGCAAGCCACCTTGGCGGGCGAAGACAAAGACGCTATCGAAGCAAAATCCAATGAGCTCATGACAGCCTCGCAGAAGATGGGCGAGAAGATGTACGCTGAAATGCAGGCGGCTCAAGCTGCCGCCGGCGCAGCAACCGGTGCTGGGCCTGAGGGTGCAGCAGCGGGCGCAGCAGGGGCTGGCGGCGGGAAAGCTAAGGACGACGACGTGGTCGATGCGGACTTTAAAGAAGTGAAGCGCGGCTAAGCGTTCGACGGACAAAGGCTCAGTCTTCGGACTGAGCCTGTTCTAAGCAATTCAATGGTTCTACCCACGTGATCCAATGGTTCTGTAAGCATTTCAACGAGCTCGGCCTGTCCGAGCTTTATGCGTTGATGCGCCTACGCCAAATAGTGTTTTCAGTTGAGCAAGATTGTGCCTACTTGGATGCAGATGAGGCGGACCTCGATGCCCATCATGTCTTGGGCTTGGCGGGAGATAAGCTGGTCGCTTATGCTCGCATTCTTAAACCGGGAACACGTTATGAACAAAGCTCCATTGGTCGTGTCGTTACTTCGGCGGAAGTTCGTGGCATAGGGTTGGGTCGCGAGCTCATGAAGGTTGCTCTTGAACATTGCGCGCAAATCTACCCTGGCGTTGGTGTTCGAATATCGGCCCAGGCCCGACTTGAAAAGTTCTACCAATCCTTAGGTTTCGCAAGCGATGGCGAGCCTTACACTGAAGACAACATTCCGCATCTTGCGATGAACCTTGTGGGTAACTACCCGAAGGCAACAAGCGCAACGAGCATGCATACGCACTCTCATTAATAGCAAGACTCCCTTACAAGTACCTCCATGGCTAAACGCGATTTTTACGAAATTTTGGGTGTTCCCAAAAATGCCGACGACGACGAGCTGAAAAAAGCCTATCGCAAAATGGCAATGAAATTTCACCCCGACCGCAATCCAGATAACAAGGTCTCTGAGGAGAAATTCAAAGAGGCCAAAGAAGCCTACGAGATGCTCTCTGACCCCCAGAAGCGGCAGGCCTATGATCGCCATGGTCATGCGGGCGTCGATCCAAATGCCTTCGGGGGTGGAGCAGGCGCTGGAGCAGGCGGTTTCTCCGACGTATTTGGAGATATCTTTGGCGATATTTTTGGAGGGCAACGCGCAGGCGGAGGAGGGCGAAGCAATGTTTATCGTGGTGCCGATCTTCGCTACGCGATGGAAATCACCCTTGAGCAAGCGGCGCGCGGTCACGCGACCGAAATTCGCATCCCCACCTGGGATCATTGCGGCGTCTGTTCGGGTAGTGGCGCCAAGCCGGGTACCAAGCCTAAAACTTGTGGCACTTGTGCGGGGCAAGGCCAGGTGCGCATGCAGCAGGGTTTTTTCTCTGTACAGCAAACCTGCCCCACCTGCAGAGGAAGTGGCAAGATCATTACGGACCCTTGTACTGCTTGTACCGGTGTTGGCAAGGTCAAAAACAATAAAACCTTAGAGGTCAAAATCCCCGAAGGCATCGACGACGGCATGCGCATTCGCTCGGCCGGCAATGGTGAACCCGGCGTCAATGGCGGGCCCGCGGGCGATCTCTTTGTAGAGATCCGTGTCAAAGAACATACCGTGTTCCAGCGTGAGGCTGACGACCTGCACTGCGAGGTGCCCATCTCGATCACCAAGGCCGCACTCGGCGGTACCGTTGAGGTGCCTACCTTAAGCGGCAAGGGCGAGATTGAAATCCCCGAGGGCACCCAACCCGCCAAGACTTTCCGCTTAAAAGGCAAGGGCATCAAAGGTGTGCGCTCCAGCTACCCTGGTGACTTATACGTACACATTAATGTCGAAACTCCTGTGCGCCTGACCGAGCATCAAAAGAAGCTCATGAAAGAGCTTGAATTGTCTTTAGTGGACAGCAAGCACAGCCCACAGACCAAGACCTGGAAGGATAAAGTGAAGGACTTCTTTCAGTAGTTCTTAATCGAGCGCCAAACCCTCATGGCCGAGTCAGAGTTCAAGAGTACCGGTGGTTTCAGGCGAGTCTTGAAAGCCACGGGCTACTCTATGAGTGGCTTCAAATATGCTTTGAAGCACGAAGCCGCATTTCGGCAAGAATTGGCCCTTGCGCTCGTCCTCACACCGCTCGCGCTTTGGTTAGCTCGAAGCCGGTGGGAACTTTTGGCGCTGATTGCACCGATGATGTTGGTGCTCATCGTGGAGATCATTAACTCCGCGATTGAGGCCTTGGCCGACGAAATATCGCTCGAGCGACGAGAGCGTTTAGGCGCAGCCAAGGATCTGGGAAGCGCGGCTGTTTTTATCGCACTGTCGTTGACCGTGTTGACCTGGGTATTGGTTTTGTGGCGCTAGTGTGGAACGCCACACTAGGCCGTGGCTAACTATTCAGCGATCTTTATCTCTTGACAATCTGACGCTTGGCGAACTTGCGCTTGACCATAGCCGCTAAGGCTGCAATGAGCATTGCAGGCAAGATAATCCACTGCAGCTCAGAAGCAATCACCTTGGCACCGCGTTCGCTGAAGAAGTTGGCAATGCCGATGGGCGAAACCTCGATCGGTCTGAAGGGGAAGAAAAACCTCTCGTCACTAAACGGCCATAGAAGTGCTACACCTAGGCCGCCATTGGTTAGCGCATCCAATAAAGCGTGCGAGATGCAAGACACAAAGCAGACCCAAAATACCGCCAGGCGACTACTCTCAACAACTATGTGAAAAGGTGTCAAGGCAAGCGACAGTGCCGCTGCGAAAATCAGCGAGTGCGTAAAGCCGCGATGCCCCCACGGTGATTCGTAGGCGATACCGAGGTTAAACGCAAGAACATCGATATCCGGCACGATTGAAACCAATGAGGCCAGAAAGAAAAGCCTGAGGCTGACGGGTTTATTCTTCCACACCACATAAAGCACCACCGGAATTGCGATGTGGGCGAAGGCTGAGGCCATACTTAATCCACTTAAATGCGCTTGGCAATCTCTTCCAACATCACCTCGGTCGCGCCACCACCAATCGATTGAACGCGGGCATCGCGAGACATTCGTTCCACTGCAGTTTCGCGAATATAGCCCATGCCGCCGTGGAACTGGACGCAGTCATAGGTCACGTCGTTGACGAGCTCGCCACACAGAGCCTTGATCATGGACACTTCTTTGTTGACAAGCTCGCCCTTGGTGTCGCGCCAAGCCGTCTGATAGACCAGCGCACGCGCCGCTTCCACTTGCGCCATGCGCATGGCGATTCGGTGCCGGATACTTTGCTTGTCCCATAGGCTCGCGCCAAAGGCTTTACGCTGCTTCACCCACTCGAGAGTAACTTCAATCGCTTTACTGGCGGCGCCGATCATCATGGCTCCGAGGACAAGGCGTTCGTTTTGCAGGTTTTTGACCAGGGCATAAAAGCCGCGATGCTCCTCTCCGATGAGTTGATCCTCGGCGATGAAGCAATCTTCAAAGCTAAGCTCGGCTGTGTCGCTGCTCAGCCAGCCGGTTTTTTTAAGTGGGCGTGCCACCGAAAAACCAGGCGTACCTTTTTCGATGGCAAACATACTGATTTGATGATTACGCCCCGGCTCGCCTGTCTTGGCGGCCACAAAATACAGGTCGCCATGGACACCATTGGTAATAAACATTTTGCTGCCGTTCAAAATGTAGCCACCGGTCGTGCGTCTCGCATAGCTGCGCATCGAGGCCAAGTCCGAACCGGCATCGGCCTCAGTCATGGCGACCGCACAAATCTTTTTGCCCGAAATAATATCGGGCATCCAGCGCTGCTTTTGCTCGTGGTTGCCCGCGTGGTGCAGGTGCGGCGAAGCCATATCGGTATGTACCAACACCGTGACCTCAAAGCCACCGTAAGTGCTGCGACCTAATTCCTCGGCGAGAACAACATTGGCTAAGGTGTCTAGGCCTGAACCGCCATAGGCTGGGTCATAGCCCATTCCAAATAGGCCCAAGGCACCCATCTCACGCAGGACCTGACGTGGCACCATGCCTTGCTCCTCCCATGCGTCAGCGACGGGTTGCACCTTCTCCGCAATAAAGCGCCGCAACGTGTCGCGTATTTGCTCGTGTTCAGATGAGAAGTACGGCGAAGAGAAGCTCGAAGAAGGGGCCGACGATGAGGCGGATTGAAGCGAGGCGAAGGATGGAGTCATGAGCTTTGTTGAACTTGGGTCGAAGGTGCCGTCATTGAGAGCGGCGATGAAGTACGCGTTAATCGAGCGGCTGTTATTGCACAGCCTTACCGGCAAAGTTTCCCGAAAAACCGAGCACAGCCTTGCTGGGGTCAATGTATTTTCTGAGGGCCTGATTGGCTTGTTCCAAGGTCACCTCCGCAAAAGCCTCGTCGATCTTGGCGATGTCCTGAGTGCTGAGGCCCGTAAACATCAGCAAACCCAAGAGACCCATCACGCCGCTGTCTTGCGCGCGGCCCAGTTGTCGAGAGCGCAAAATCGATTGTTTGGCATCCTGTAATTCCTTGTCGGTGAAGCCGTCCTTGAGTGCCGAGGCAACTTCCTCGCGCCAAGCGGCAACCACCTTATCCCGCACGGGAGAGGCAAAGCTGGCACTAGTGGTCCAAGTACTGTTGTTGTCGAAATTAGCCCACGCGACATAGGCGCCGACCCCGTAGCTCAAACCATCCTTTTCGCGAATGCGTTTCCACAAACGCGAGCTGCCTCCCTGGCCGAGCATGCTGCTGGCCACGGTCAGCGCCGGGTAGTCCGGATGGCGAACATTGATCGGCACGGTCAGTGAGGCAGAGAAATTGGCATTGGCTTGATCTGGGCCTTCAAACTGGAACACCTTGGCGGTATTGGGTTTGGGTGTGGTGGCAATGCGCTGGTAAGGCTGGCCCGATTTCCAATCTCCAAAATTCTTTTCAAGCGCTTGAATCATGGCCTGGGGTTCGAAGTCGCCAACCACGACGACTTCGGCGTAGCTCGCCCCAAAGTAATCGCGATGGAAGGCCACAATCTGCTCCCGGGTCACGCTCTTGACTTGAGCCGCGGCTTCATCGAACGTTGGTGTGTAATAAGGATGGTCGACGGGGTAGGCCGCTTCGTTACGAGCCAGTGCATTCGAGAGTTTTTCGTCGGGGTCTTTTTTCTCGGTGTCAATTTGTTGCAAGCGCGCCTGACGTAGACGCTCAATTTCTTTGGGGTCAAAAGTGGGTTTGCGTAATACCTCAGCCGCCAAAGCCAGGGCCTCCAGGACTGTTCCTTTTTCGCTTTTCAAGCTCAGTGAGGCACCGCTACTGGAGCCGCCAAACCCGGCTTGGGATTTCAAAGCCAGTAACGTGTCGCGCAGTTGCTCCTTGGTGATGTTTGTCGTTCCTGAGTCAAGCAAGGCACCCGCAAAACTGGCTGCCGTACTTTGTCCCTTCAAATTCTCTAAGCTACCACTGCGAAAATTTGCCGAGAGCAACACCGTGTTGCCACGAGTCGCTTTGGGCACAAGCGCATAGCGCAAACCATTCGGCAAGCTGCCGCGAATCGCTCGGGCATTAATGTTGCTGAGCGAGTAGATGAATTCCTCAGCGCTGGCGAGTGAGGCCTTGGGTTGATACTCGGCTACTGCCGCTTTGAGCTCGTACTCGCCGGTGCTTGCGGCACGCTTGGTAGGCTCGCCGGGGAAGTACAAGCCGACCGTTCGATTGTCGCGAACGAAGTAGGCCTTTGCCACACGGTTTACGTCGTCGAGCTTGAGTTTTTCGGCCCGGTCACGCTGAATGAAAATAAGCTTCCAGTCGCCCATCGCGACAAATTCCGTCAGCCGCAGGCCGATGCTATCGGGGTTGTTAAACGAGTCTTTCCAACCTTCTAAGTACTGGCCTTTGGCCCGTTCGAAATCGGCCGCGCTAATCGGCTCTTTGTCGACACCTTCGACCAAGGCTAGAACTTGATCGCGTAATTGGATGAGATCTTCGTTTTTGAGACCGTCGGCGCCAAACATCGCGCTGCCAGGGTCGAAGCTCCATGCCGTGTAGCCGCCGACCTCGGTTGCAACATTGGTTTCAACTAGGCGTTTGTAGAGCCGAGCGCTCGGCCCGTTGGCAATTGCCGCCGTGGCCAGCGATAAGGCCACCGCGTCCGGATGGGCAGCGCGCGGGACCCGGTACATGACCGATACAAATGGGGAGCCTGTCGCCCGACGCAACACCACTTCGCGCTCGCCTTCTTGCAGCGGCTCGGTGGTGTACGGCTGAGGGATCGGGCCACTGGGCGACTTGATGTTGCCAAAGATTTCGCTCACCAGGTTCAAGGTTTTCGGGAGATCAAACGAACCCGAAATAATGAGTGTGGTGTTGTCGGGGCGATAGTAGTTGCGGTAGAAAGTTTGGATGCTCTCAATCGGGACCGATTCGACGTCCGATCTTGCACCAATTACCGCACGTCCGTAGGGGTGATACCCATAGGCGGCCGCGTTCATCCGCTGGCCCATCATGCGACCTGGATCGTTCTCACCGCGCTCCATCTCGTTGCGCACCACGGTCATCTCCGAATCAAGATCAGCTTTGGCAATATTGGAGTTCACCAGCGCGTCGGCCAGCCAATCCACGTACCAGCGCATGGTGTCCTCATTCGGACCAAAGCTGGCGAAATAGTTCGTGCGGTCCGTATTGGTCGTGCCATTGGCTCGCAGGCCGCGACGCGTGAACTCTGCCCAAGGGCTGGCATGTCGCGGTGTTCCCTTAAATAGCAGGTGCTCCAAAAGGTGCGCAACCCCGGTTTGACCGGTAATCTCATGGCGCGAGCCCACGCGCACCGTCATGTTCACAACGGTTACTGCTTTTGAATTTTCCGGGAAGACCAGAAGTTGCAAGCCATTGGCGAGCCTGTACTCAGTGATACCTTCCGAACTGGTGACGAGTTGCATGCCTTGCGGAAGGCGGGTCGGGACTGCGGTCGCTGTCTGTGGAGTAGCGGGTGTAGAAGCGGGTGTAGAGGCCTTCGCGGGCGGTGCGGTGCCAGGGGTGGTTTGGGTTGCGGGGGAGTTAGTAGTCGGCGAAGTAGAGCTTTGTGCCAAAGCAAAGTGCAGGGGAGTAAGCGTAGCGCTCGCAAGCATGCTGCCGTAAACCAGGCCGCACCAGAGCAGACCAGGAAGTTCGCTTTTGCATTGGATGGTGAGCCCGGTACGAAGACCACTCAGTCGTCGTGCAAGGCCAGCCAAGGGCAGGAGATTAGATGTGGGCGAAAAGCGCATCAAAAAGCCTATGAAAATAGCCGCTACAAGGAGAGCTATGAAGGTGAGAAAGGTATGACCAAGGCCGTACTGTAAATTACTTACCATGAGACCGTTAGAACTCCCCATGACCCAAACCTTACAAAGCACGGCAAGTAACCATCGTCGTGCGCTGATTATGATGCTTCTCGCCACAGCGATGTGGAGTATCGCGGGAATGGTCACCCGTCGCCTAGATTCCGCGGCAGGATTCGAAATCACTTTCGTTCGAAGTTTTTTTGCGGCGCTCACGATCCTCTGTCTTTGGCCCTTCGTTCATAAGGGGCAAAGCCTGCTGACGGCGCTTCGCTCCGGCGCCGCGGTGTGGATCGCGGGGGTTTGCTGGGCGGTGATGTTTTGTTGCTTCATGATCGGCTTGTCGCTCACCACCGTTGCCAATGTTTTGGTGGCTCAAAGTTTTGGCCCCATTTTTACGGCACTCCTTTCGTGGCTTTGGCTGAAACGACGATTGAGTGTTCGGCTGTGGTGGGTCGTCGCCGTAGCCGCAGCCGGGGTGGTCGTAATGTTTGTCTTGGATGCGCAAATGCTCGCGGGCAAGCACTGGATCGGCTTCATGGTGGCCTTGGGAATTCCAATAGCGGCCGCAGTGAATTTCAATCTTGTCGAGAAATCTGGAGCTCATGTTGACTTTATCTCGGCCGTTTTCTTGGGTGCCGTCATTTCTTGTCTGCTGATGTTGCCCCTTGCTTGGCCATTGAAATCGAGCGCGCATGATGTCGGCCTGCTGGCGCTTTTGGGTGTGTTTCAACTCGGCATCCCCTGTGCCATGTGTGTCGTGGCCGCCAAGTATCTACCGGCGCCGGAGATGTCGCTTCTGTCGCTCTTGGAGGTGATCTTTGGAATCATTCTGGCGATCCTTTTTACCCAGGAGAGGCCAGGCGCTTCAACCTTGGTGGGAGGTGCCATGGTGGTCGGAGCACTTGCTCTCAATGAACTTTACAATCTTAGGCACGGTCGCGAACCAGGCTAGGGGCATGCACGGCATGCGCGCCCACGTTGGGAAGCACTGAAGCGCCGCGCTAAGTCGAACCTCCGGTCGAGCATTGTTCTGGTCCAGTATCATTGCAGCCAGTTCGTACGCCCGCAGGAGCGAACTGCCCAACTTTGAGGCGGCACGGCTCTTGCTACTGCGACGCTAAACCTTGACGTCATGAAGGCGAAGAAAATCACCATCGCCATTCCTACGGATTTTCCACCCTATGGCTTCGTCGGTACCGATCTCAAACCTCAAGGTTTGGATATCGATATGGCCAACTACATCGCCACCAAAATGGGTTTAGCGATTGAAATTGTGGCCGTGACCAGTGCCAATCGCATTCCCTATCTCCAAACCCGCAAGGCCGATTTAGTGATTTCGACGCTCGGCAAAAACGCCGAGCGCGAAAAAGTAATCGACTTTACCGCCGCCTACTCGCTGTTCTTTCAGGCGGTGTTTGCTCCCAAAACCCTGGCGATCAAAAGCTTTTC
Source organism: Betaproteobacteria bacterium (assembly GCA_031421635.1). GTDB lineage: Bacteria > Pseudomonadota > Gammaproteobacteria > Burkholderiales > Burkholderiaceae_E > JAPOKJ01. The sequence continues at coordinate 48,591 of JANOPA010000010.1, forward strand.
AGATTTGACCGGTAAATCCATTGCGGTGACTCGTGGTGCGATTGAAGACCAAGAACTGACCAAAATGGCGCAGGCTGGTGCAGACATCAAGCGCTTCGAAGACAACAACGCAACCGTCTCAGCGTTCGTCTCTGGTCAAGTGCAACTGGTGGCCACGGGTGCCTCGGTGGCAGGCAACATGATGGCCAGAAACCCTCAGCTCGGCGCGGAGTACAAGTTATTGCTAAAAGTCAGCCCCAACTTTATTGGTGTCGGCAAAGGCGAAGACAAGTTACGTCTCAAGGTGAACGAAATCCTGGCAGAGGCCAAGAAGACCGGCGATCTCGACAAGATGGCCATGAAATGGTTGGGTCGACCTGCTGGTGATTTGCCCAATTGATTCAATTTGACTTCACAGCGGTCCTCTCGCAGTGGCCGCTGCTCCTTAAAGGCGTGGCCTGGACCTTGGGGCTCACGGCGATTGCCTCGGTGATCGGGGTTGGGCTGAGTGTGCTCTGTGCCTGGGCTCGGCCGTATGCGGTCAAATTTCCACGGAGGAGTTGAGCTACGCCGCCAACCTGATTCAGAGTCGGAACTTTCGAGCATTCGAGGCTTTCATTATTGCAACAGGCATTTATCTCCTGCTGTCGATGGGTGTTCGCAAACTCCTCAATTGGCTCGGCCCTCGATTTTTTTTGGGACGCTAGCGTGACTCATAACACTAGTGTGAAGCTACCGTCGAGAGCGTCCCCGCATGGTTGACTTTTCTATTTGGGACATTTTTCGAAACCTACTACTCGCAGGGCGCTGGACGGTCGCCCTGTCTTTAATCGCATTTTTGGGCGGTGGACTGGTCGGGCTTTTGCTCCCGGTGCTGCGCCTTACGCGCGTACCGTGGGCCGTGCGCTTCGTGGGCCTGTATGTGCAAGTTTTTCAAGGCACGCCGCTCCTCATGCAGCTCTTTCTCACCTATTTTGGCTTGGCCTTGTTTGGCGTTAAAACGTCTGCGTGGACCTCGGCGGCCCTGGCGCTCACGCCCTACGCCAGTGCCTTCCTGACCGAAATCTGGCGAGGGTGCGTCGACGCCGTACCCAAGGGCCAATGGGAGGCCGCGCAAAGCTTAGCCATGAACTTCCGTGAGCAATTGCGCCACGTCGTGTTGCCCCAAGCGAGCCGAATTGCAATCGCGCCCACGGTTGGCTTTTTAGTTCAAGTGATCAAAGGTACGGCACTGGCGTCGGTGATCGGTTTTGTGGAGCTGACCAAGGCAGGCACCATGATTACCAATGCCACCTTTCGCCCCTTCGTGGTCTATCGCTGCGTCGCCTTGTTGTACTTTGCGCTGTGCTTTCCCATCAGCCTTTACGCCAAAACCCTCGAGAGGAAATTGAATGTCGCCCATCGTTGAAATCCAGGGTTTGCGTAAATCCTTTGGGACGAACGAAGTGCTCAAAGGCATCGACCTTGAGGTGCAGCCCGGCAAAGTGATCGCCATAATCGGAAAAAGCGGCTCAGGTAAAAGTACGCTGTTGCGTTGTATCAATGGTCTGGAAGTGTTTCAGTCGGGCCAGTTAAAAGTCGCCGGTCAGCCCTTGAAACATAGCGACCCCGCGGCGATGCGCGAGCTGCGGCAAAAAGTAGGCATGATTTTTCAGAGCTTCAATTTGTTCCCGCATCTCAGCGTGGGTCGCAACATCATGCTGGCTCCGAGCCTTGTAAAAAAGAGCTCGGAAGCCGTGGCGATTGAACAAGCCAAACGCCTCCTTGAGCGGGTGGGTCTCGCCGAAAAATTCGATGCCATGCCGGAGCAATTGTCGGGCGGTCAGCAACAACGCGTGGCGATTGCGCGCGTGCTCGCGATGGAGCCGGCTGTCCTTCTGTGTGACGAAATTACCTCTGCGCTCGATCTGGAATTGGTCGGCGAAGTGCTGCGCGTGGTCGAAACTCTTGCCACGGAAGGCATGACCTTGCTGATGGTGACTCATGAGATGAGCTTCGCTCGGAAGGTGAGCAACCGGGTGATTTTTATGCACCAGGGCAGGGTGCATGAAATGGGAACACCTAGTGAGATTTTCAGTAAGCCAAAGACACCGGAGCTAATACAATTTTTGTCTTCGATTGAGGGCTAAGCTTGTATTGAGGCCGAAACTTTTAAAGCAGTACTAAGCTATCGCTGCTCGCACTAAATTCCCTCTCTATTCCGTAAAACGTCGATCAATTCATTGGAGGCAATGCCGCCCCGGGCAGGTAAGGGGTGAATACCATACTCGGTAATGCGCTCGGAGACCTTCGAGGGGCTCTGCATTGACAAAGCGGACTGAGGCAAGTGGGTGGCGTTGGTTCCCTCAGCTACCGCTGCTGCAAACGCGCTGCGACTAAGCTCGCTAAGAACTTGGCCAAGCGATTTCTTTTGGATCTTCGCCAATTCTTTAGCTGCGAAAAGTACGTCGTCGGAAATGTCTATGGTGGTTCTCATTGATCACCAAATTCAAAAAGTGATGCGTGGGGCTATCGCACAGCGCATAAATTAGCAAACCACTCCAAGCCCACTCGTCTAGCGAAAATGAGATTTGCACAAAGCACCCGATGCGCATAAAATATGCGCATCTAAACTTCCGTAGGAGGATGTTATGAGCGCTGTTTTTGATGTGTTAGCTGCGAAAAAACCGGCAAACTTGAGTATCAACGGAGATCTCCTTGCCAAGGCGAAAGCTCTCAATATCAATTTATCTGCCACCTTTGAGGCCGCTCTGGCCAATCTTGTTCAAGATAAGGAGCGCGAAAATTGGAAGCGAGAAAATAAAGCTGGAATCCAAGCCTATAACAAGTATGTAGAAAAACACGGGCTTTTCAACCGCGACCAGCGGAAATTTTAATGTCTCAGTTTTTTGTGTACGAAAACCCGAATCGGGACACTAAAAAGGCCTATCCACTCTTGTTGGATATTCAGTCTAATTTGATTGAAGATTTGACCCCCACCGTCGTGATCCCTTTGGCATTAAAAAATCAATCGGTAAAGTGATTGCGAAGCTGACGCCCGTGGTTCAAATTGACGGAGACGATTACGTCTTGCTCACCCAACAAATCTCAGGGTTGGACCGAAGCGGGCTTGGCAGGCAAGTTGCTGAGCTGTCACTTTATCGCTATGAAATCATTACCGCAATAGACTTTGCAATCTCCGGGGTATAACTCTCCCCAAAATCTAAACCCCCCAATGCGGAATATGATGCGGCTGAATCGATACCGCGACGTTCTTGGGCTCACAAAATACTTCAAAGCTCCAGGTGCCGCCCTCACGCCCGGTGCCTGAGGCCTTCACGCCGCCAAAGGGCTGGCGCAAGTCGCGCACGTTCTGGCTATTCACAAAGCACATGCCCGCTTCAACCGCGGCTGCAACCCGGTGAGCTTTACCAATATTCTCGGTCCATACATAACTGGACAAGCCGTACTTGATGTCATTGGCGAGACGGATCGCATCAGCTTCGTCTTTAAAGGGAATCACGCAGGCGACGGGACCGAAGATTTCGTCTTGCGCGATCTGCATGCGATTATCAACATCGGCAAATACAGTGGCGGGCACAAAGTTACCTTTGCGCATGGCCTCTGGTAAACCAGCCACTTCAGTGCCGCCGCACAGCATTTGCGCGCCTTCTTTTTGGCCTAATTCAATATAGCGGCGCACCTTGGCCAAATGCGCGGGGCTGATCATCGGCCCAATAATGGTGTTGTCGTCCATCGGGTCGCCCACACTGATGCGTTTCGCACGTGCTACAAACTTCTGAACAAAATCGGCATAGATGGATTGTTGCACCAGGATGCGTGAACCGGCCGTACAGCGCTCACCATTATTGGAGAAGATCATGAACAAAGCAGCATCAAGCGCGCGGTCCAATTGCGCATCTTCAAAAATAATGAAGGGTGATTTGCCACCCAACTCCATCGAGTATTTTTTCAAACCGGCTTGCTGCACAATTCGGTTTCCGGTAGCGGTTGAACCGGTGAATGAAATGGCGCGTACGTCGGGGTGCCTCACCAATGCTTCACCCGCGTCTTTGCCATAGCCATGCACAATGTTCAGAACACCTGCAGGAATGCCCGCTTCCAAGGCCAACTCACCAAGTCTTGAAGCTGTGAGCGGAGACAACTCACTCATCTTGAACACGGCCGTATTGCCAAGCGCCAAGCAGGGCGCGGTCTTCCAGGTGGAGGTCATAAACGGCACGTTCCACGGGCTAATCAAAGCACACACGCCGACCGGATGAAAGAGGGTGTAGTTCAGATGCGTTTCAGTGGGGTAGGTATGACCATCCACTCGAGTACACATCTCAGCAAAATAAGTAAAGTTATCGGCCGAGCGTGGGATGAGCTGCTTACGCGTTTGGTTGATCACCTGACCGGTATCTTGAGTTTCCGTCGCTGAAATGTCGTCAACATTTTTAAGAATCAGTTCGCTCAACTTGCGCATCAGCTTAGCGCGTTGCACCGGCGCCGTGCCTGCCCATTTCGGAAAGGCCTCTTTTGCCGCTGCGACCGCGAGGGCGACCTCCGCCTCACCACCAGCGGCGACTTCGGCGATGACCTCCTGGTTGCAGGGGTTGAGGCTCTCGAAGCGTTGTGCACTGTCGACCGATTTGCCGTTGATGAGGTGTTTTAAGGTGATCATATTTTTCTGATTTAAATTCGATAGGATGAGGAGAGGGCTAACTTCTCTTGCGCAGTGGCAAGACTCGCATTCGAATTTTATCTGGTTCAACGACAACAAGTGCGCCCGATTCGAATTCGGATTCCATTTGGTTCAGCGCTCTCCCCGGACCCTATCTGGCCAGAGCTGAGACTTCACTCTCCCTCTTGCATCCCCATCGATTAAGCTTGCGCGGATTGAATGCACGTGACTCCCAGCTCATGGCTGGGCGTTTCTGGCCGCGATGCTGCCGCAGGCGGTTTGCCGAGACGCCGGAACGGGGTAGTGGTATTTAAATAAGTTTGGGTTGTCGTAGTCAGGCTACTACTCACCGAAGCAAGCTAAATGCTCTCTATACGGCGCTCGTCCCCAGCGCTCCCGTCATGTCCGACGACCTGACGCGCCTTGGCATATCCGCTGACCTGGCCGTCCACTACGTTCGCTTCGCTTGTCTTTGCGGACGGCACCTTCGCGTTGAAGGGCGGCACCGCGATCAATCCCAAGTCCCGAGGCCTGAAGACCGCGAAGAGTCAAAGCTTCTGGTGCGGCGCGGTGGCGTCGAGGTTAAGGTCGAGGTCAATACGGTCATGCGCGGAACAGTTGAGTCCGTCCGCACGGCCTCTCTGACGCCGAACGCGCGCGACGCCTTGATGGCCGACCTTGAAATCCCCGTCGTGTCTTTGCCGACATGTACGGCGGCAAGCTGGTTGCCGCGCTAGATCGTCAGCACCCGCGCGACCTGTCCGACGTGATGCAGCTCTTCTAGCATGAGGGCATCACGCTGGAAATCAGGCGCGCCTTCGTCGTCTATCTGGCCAGCCACAACCGCCCGGTGCATGAAGTATTGTTCCCGGCGCTCCGCGATATCAGCTCCGACTACGAACGCAACTTCGTCGGCATGACCACCGATTCGGTGGCGCTCGAAGCCCTGCTTGGCGCGCGCGAACGTATGGTCCGGGAGCTGCAAACGGCCTCGATACGCAAGAGCGGAAGTTCCTCCTCTCGCTGGTAGCAGCAGCACACTTTGCTCGCCGAGCGCCTTGCCGGATAAAGAGCTGTTAACCATCACACTCGGTTACACCCAGGAGGACTGGGAGGTTTTGGCCCGAGATTTACGTCAATTAGCACTTTCGGAAGAAGTTAAGCTCGGGCAAAGCAGTCCTATGGTCAAAAGTATGAGGTTAATGGTAAATTGACCGGTCCGAACGGAAAGGTTGGTCACTTTGTGACGGTTTGGCTGGTGAAACCAGCTGATCTTTTACCCAGGCTCGTGACGGCATACCCAGGATAAATTATGTTCGCCTTACTTGACACTGTTGCCTTAACACATGACATAACCTTGGCCGGTTTGCGGCGCGGCGACTTGGGTGCTATTGTCGAAGTGGTCGCGGAGGACGCGTTCGAGGTTGAGTTTGTCGCAGGTTCGGGAAGAACCCAAGCGCTACTGACCTTAAAACCAGAAGATATTCGGCAGCTCGGCGATTTCGATTTGCTGTCGGTGCGATCAATCGCGGCTAGTGCTGGCTAATTAGACGAACCTGACGATCTTGTTTCAAGGCTTTTTCCCCACCAAGCCTTCTTTCTTCGCCGCATCATTGGCACGCTTGCGCTCGCCACCCGGGCTGGGCGCGTGCTTGCCAGATTTTTTATGCAGCGCGGGGACCACCAGGGGATTGCGCGGCTTGGTCGCCGGTAATATCACGGTGATTTTTTCGGCCTTGCTGGCTTTAGTCTTGATCGTGGCCAATTAAAACCTCTCCTTGTTTTCGCTTTGTGAAGTCGCTCACTCAGCCTTGGCCCCAGACTCTTTAATCACCTTAGCCCACTTGGTGATTTCACTGGCTTGATACTTTGCAAGATCTTCTGGCGAACCCAAGATGGGGTCCAGCCCTAAGGTTTTCATACGCTCTTGAATATCCGGAAGCTTAAAAATTCGCACCACATCGTTATGCATCTTCGCGACAATCTCTTTCGGTGTACCGGCCGGCGCAAAAATAGCAAACCAGGAGGTCGCATCAAAGCCCGGCAGACCGCTTTCCGAAATGGTGGGTACGTCGGGCGCTGAGGGCGAGCGTTTGGCACTGGTCTGGGCAATGGCGCGGATCTTGCCTTCCTTCGCCATCGGTAAGGCAGAAGGCATATTGTCAAACATCAATTGAATGCTGCCACCGACCAAGTCGGGTATGGCGAATTGGCGACCCTTGTACGGAATGTGGGTCATCTGAACGCCCGTCATCGATTTAAAGAGCTCACCAGAGATATGCACCGAGGAACCTACACCAGGCGATCCAAACGACAGCTTGTCCGGGTTGGCCTTGCCGTAGGCGATCAAGTCTTGCACCGACTTCACGGGAAGGCTGTTGTTCACCACGAGAAGGTTAGGTGTGGAAGCGACCAACGTTACGGGCGTGAAGTCTTTCACCATGTCGTAAGGCATCTTGGCGTAGAGAGAGCCGTTGATGGAGTGCGTGCCGACTGTACCCATGACAAAGGTGTAGCCGTCCGGCGCAGCCTTGGCCGTCACATCCGCACCAATATTGCCACCTGCGCCAGGTTTATTGTCGACCACAATGGTTTGACCGAGCTGAGTCTTTTCAGCGATGATGCGCGCAAGAATATCGGGTGCGCCTCCGGTGGGGAAGGTCACAATCATTTTGATCGCGCGGTTGGGATAGGCTTGTGCGTGCGCCGCTTTGGGGGCCAAGCTGAGAATGAGTGTCCCGACCAGCACGGCCGGAAGCAAGGCAGAAAGGAGCAGAGACGGTAAGGCCGAACGGAAAGCCGAACGGGGGGGCGTCAATCCCTTTGGAAATTGCCCCGGATGTTGAGTAAAATTTGCACATATGTTGTTTTGGATCAAGTTCGGCTCCGAGGATGTACTGAATAGTTATAGTGTGCTGGCGATTCGTTAGGGCAGGGGTTGCGAGGTCAAAATTTGCGTTCGATCACTCATATCACCAAGTTGCGTATTGTAGAGCGGCTTTGTGCCTTAAGTTAAGCGGAGATTCACGATGTCTTTTGGTGATTCCAAACCCAAACACGCTCAGGCAAATTTTTATGAGCGCAGGGCCACACCTCGTCCTGGTCAGACCGTAGACGAGAGGGAAGGTAGAGTCAAAACGAACTCGCCGGGTTCGGCGATTCGACGGCTGGATCTTTGGCTTCGCAAACGCATCAACCAAGGCCTCGAGGTCCGCTTTGACCAGTGGGTTCAAGACCTCGCGGCGCAGGGCGAGCTACCCTTGAAGATCGTGCTTTGGAGTGGTCGCGAATGGTCACTGGTGCCCCGTGAAAATCAAAAGGTTTGTATTCGAGTTTTATCGCGAACCGCGATTCCCTATTTGTTCAGTCCGAGCCTTTCGAACCTGGGTGAAGCCTATGTGGAAGGCCTAATCGAAGTAGACGGCGAGCTTGCCGATATCGTGAGTATGGCCCACCAGCTTGCCAAACGAACCCTCAAGCCCGAAGGCTTGCTAGGGCGCGTAGCCCACCGCTATACCCATGCCCAGCGAGATGATAAGGCCGCCATTGAGCATCATTACGATGTCTCGAATGAGTTCTATCGCCTTTGGTTGGATCCTGAGATGGTGTACTCCTGCGCCTACTTTGAAAACGGTACGGAAACACTCGACGACGCTCAGCTTAAGAAGCTTGATCACATCCTCACCAAGGTTCAGGCGCAACCCAATGATCGCTTGCTCGATATTGGTTGCGGCTGGGGTGCCTTGGTCATTCGGGCCGCCCAAAAATTCGGGTGCCGCTGCATTGGAATTACTCTGTCCGAACGGCAATACGCCTTTGCGAAGGAAAGGGTGCATTCGCTCGGCTTAGATGATCGCGTGGAAATACGTCTGCAAGATTATCGAGACGTGCAGGGCGAGTTCGAGCGCATTACAAGCGTCGGAATGTTCGAACATGTCGGGGTCAGCAACCTGCCAACCTATTTCGGTCGACTGCGGGGTTTACTCACCGATGACGGCTTAGCACTGAATCATGGCATCACCTCCACCGACGCCAATGACGGGCAAACGGCCTACGGTGGCGGGGATTTTATTGCTCGATATGTTTTCCCGGGTGGCGAGTTAGCCCACGTCGGCACCGTGCTGTCCTCCATGCAACGCGGCGGCCTAGAAGTATTTGATGTCGAGGGGCTTCGCCGACATTACGCCAGGACCCTACGCCACTGGGCCGAAAACTTTGAAAGTCAGGCGGAAGTGATTCGAGCAATGGTTGGCGACAGGAAGTACCGAATTTGGAGAATCTACCTTCTGGGGTGCTCGGTTGCTTTCGAACAGGATGAAATTTCTTTGTTTCAAGTGCTTTGTGGGAAAGCCGGTCGAGGAACCGACCTTCAAATTTGGTCAAGAAGGTATATGTATGCAGAACATGACTCGTTGCCATGCCCGGGCCTGCCTCAACATTAGCGTGGATCTGCACCCTAGGACAACATGATCCTGTCGATAGATTTTACACTCCATGCTATTGGAAATTTCTTGAGAAGCTAAAGTATTACGCAAGATTAGAGGAATTCTCATCTAATTTGATGACAAAACATCCCCGAATGGGGGAGGTTTTGCGATTTTTTTGTGCCTGCGCGTCGCATAAAGACTCGTTAATTCTATTAGACGGTCTTTAATAGATTAAATAGATATAACCGAGTTTCAATTTTGTCGAGCTTTGTTACAAAAGCTATTTAGAATTTGATGTTTTAGATCAAGTGTATTGAAATTATTTATTAGAATCAACAATCTAGAATTAATGGCATGGTTAGTGCTTGTACCAGTTCAAGTCGATCTACAACCAAACATTACGGAGATAAGAATGAAATTTGGTTTCAAAACAATCATGGCCTCTGCTGCCCTTTCCTTAGTTGCCTTCACAACTGCAAACGCTGCTGTTTTGGTATCTGCCTCGAATACCCCTGGTAATGTAGGCGTTGCGTTATGGGCTTCTTGCAATCCAGCGCAATCTGCGGGACCTGCACTTACTGTAACGGCCTGCTTACCTCCCGACCTCATCAACGTCACCGGAAATGAGAACTTAACCATCAACGGCGGACAAGCCGTCGTCGATGCAGCCGATGGCTTCTTCACTTCAGGCAGCATGACACTTGCTAACGCTGCTCGTGGCTTCAGCCTCCTCGGTTTCAATATCAACTCCACAGCCACGAATCAAAATCCAAGCAATGTTAGCTTTGTTGTGAACTTTTTAGATGGTGCTGGCGTTGCTGGCTCGCTCAACAGTGCGTCCTTCGTGGTCGGTCCTGGCGGAAACCAGTTCCTGTTCGACACCACAGGCGGTTTTGTCATTACCACGGTTGCATTCACGGCAGCAGCCAACTCTATTGACGACATCAAGCAAATCCGCTTCGGCGCCGTTAATCGCCCAACCACCACCAATGTTCCTCTCCCCGGCACACTGGCTTTGATGGGTCTTGGTTTCTTGGCTCTGGCTCGTCGCTTTCGCGCTTAATTAATTACTGTGACTCAATAGAGTTGCTGAGCTGAGGCTTGGCTTTCGATAAAATGGCGCCTTTGGGTGCCATTTTACTTGTGGTCAATAGGTCGACAATTTTCGATGCGTGTAATGGTCCGGCCTCGGGTTTTTCAAACTTATCGAAAGTTGACCTTGTATAGCCTGGATCTGCAAACTATGCCAAATTTAGATCTTGGAAAACCTCGGCAACGGCGAATAAGATCTGCAAGTCGTATGGGCTAACAATTGCCACGACGCTTCTCGCGTGGTCATTTCTGGGTCAATCGCGGAGGTCTGTCGGCCCTCCACGAGAGCAGCCTCAGCAAATGCTTTACCCTCCAGTTGACTTGGATTTATTGACCGGCTGTTGAGGCTTGGCTTGTGTTTTTTCGAACCAAGATTGTGAGCTTATCGTCTGAGAAAAACTCAGAGAACTGCCCTTTCATCAATAATAGTTGCCGGAGTGGGTTGACCTTACCGATCACGACGGTGTTGACCTGGTGGAGATCAAACTTCTTCTCCCAGTCCGGTTCACCACTTATGATGGCAAAGTAATCTTTCGAGAATTGGTCGGAAAACATATCGGATCGGCCGTCGATGAACGCTTTTTGCTCAGGCCATAGCCGCCAAGTCAAATAGCCGCCGAATCCGTACTGATTAAATATTGGGCCAGGCGTCGGATTTTTTGCCAAATACTCGATCGCCGAATAACCAATAATTTCGTTATGCGCCTGGAGCTGCGTCTCGACTTTTTTCGGGAGCATATAGCTGGTTGTCACTAATCCAATAAGTACCAGCGACCAGTTGATGAGGTACTGAACCGACCCAATATCCTGCGTCGCCCGCGAAACCATGGGCGAAATTCCGAATTTTCGCTTGAAAGTCTCCACCAGGTTCGGCCAAACTTCCATGACAGTACGTGCATTGAATGCAGTCAAAATGATAGCGAACAGCGGAGCATGCCGGGCGTGTGCAAGTCCCATCATAATGAATATGATCGGCATGCCTAGCTCGAACAACGAAGGTTTATTTACCCGGTAGATTTGCAGCAGAATCCATAGGCCAAGCAATGCAAAAAAGCTAAATGATCCGCGTTCTCCGAAGCGCGGCGGATGCCACTCGGCAATGTACGGGATGATCCATTGCGACAAGGCTTTGAATGGGTGGATCAAAAGGTCTACTTTAAAGGGGTTGATGCAAGCTGCAGCAATGGCAAGTATCATACAAATCCAAAGAGGCCGGGTCGCTTTCAAGGCCGCTAACCATGACCTTGGCGATTCCCATAGCGCCTCGAGAAACATTAAGCCGGCCACCATCCCAATGAGTACGATACCCATGATGAAGCCACCATGTAGATTTGCCCACAGTATGATTAAAGCCGGGAGAATCCAGATCCACTTCGTCTGTCCCTTGTCTTTGAAGCGCAAAAGTGCCGTTAGAAAAAACGCAAAAAACAAATAGGTGACAGACTGTGGTCGAGCACCAGCCCACGGCAAGATGACCCCTGCACCCAAGCTCACTAATAGAAGCGAAATAAACTCAGGAGCGTATTGCCGCGAAAACCAATACATCACACCAAGTGTTGAGGTAAAGAGGAGGCCGATGAGGGCCGAAAATGCGCTTGAGCCAACATGCGTGTGAATCCAAAACATTCCGATATCAGAGAGCCAGCCATGGTGCAACCAAGGTGTATTAGCCTGGGACCAAAGGAAGGGATCATTGACGGGTAGCCTTCCATTTTCAATCACCCACTGCCCTGCACGCAAATGCCAGAAGTAATCGGGATCCGCGAGGTCGGATATCAATGTGACGATCATCCCAAGGATAAGAATTGCAGTCGCGGGCAACGTCAGTTTCGGAATCCGGTCAAGCATAAAGTCTCCAAACTACCAGCGACAAAAAAGATGGCAATGCGCTTCTTGAATCTAGCATAGCGGCAAATTCGGTGCAGCCAAGGGTTCAATCGCGCGCGCGTGGCATCAAGCCGTTGTAGACTGTTCAGCTCGTTTGTGATTCGGAGCGTTCAAAGACTGTTGACTCACGCGTTGACAATATCCTGGTCGATAGACGTAAACCGCTTTATTCAAGCGTCAGCACGAATTCCATAATTTTTGGAGTGCTCGCGATCGTCACCCTTTTTGAAATTTGATCGAAAATGATGCATTCATAGGACTTGCATTTACCAATGCGTCTGAGAATGAATAATAGGGCACCCAAACGTGAGAAATTTCACAAGTTTTAGACCTTTAGGCCTCGAGCATCATCTGAACGGGTGATGACAACATCTTTAACACAGCGTATATTTGTTTCAGACGAGGAGTCGTTTAAAGCCGACAAACGGTGGGCCAAAGTAGAAAGACGTTCAGTGACGAGCACCCAAGTTTTTGGTAAACCAGGGGCGAAAAAAGTGATTTCTTTCAAGGTTGTTCTCCCAGGTTTCTTCTCAACCGTATGTCGATTCTAGTTTTTTTAAGGAGAGCAACAATGGTTAAATCGCTTTTTTCTCGATTGGTTTGTGAAGATGAGGCGGCCGCAGCTTCTGAATACGCGATCCTTGTGGCGATCGTTGCCGTGGTAGTTTTTGCGGCCGTCAAGTTATTTGACTTGAATACGATTTTCACAACGGTGAACGGTAAAGTTTCTAATTGTGTGAATGCTGCGACAAGCGCCACGAGTTGCTAGTCTTAAGTTGGACCTTTTCGTATATTTTTTCGGGTCATTTTTTCACCGTGACCTGATGAAAGATTGAAATCAGGCTTTTCTAGCTAGATTTTTGGTGGTGGAAGTTGTTTTTTTAATTTTTTTCAGGAGTGAAATTATGCTTAAGTCCCTTATCACACGTCTCGTTCGTGAAGAAGAAGCTGCCGCAGCTTCGGAGTATGCAATTTTGGTTGCAGTCGTGGCCGTTTCCGTTTTTGCCGCGGTCAAGCTATTCAATCTAGGGGGTATCTTTACCACCGTTAATGGCAAAGTTACTAACTGCGTCAATGCGGCTGCATCAGCTACAAGCTGCTAGGTTGTTCAGCCTCCTTCCAGGATTGCAGGGTCAAGGTGAATCTGGAGGGAGAACGGATCGATGAAAGTACTAGAAACGTGGCGCGGCATTTGTTTTGTTTTGATAATGCTTAAGGGACAGTTACTGGAACTAAACTGGTTTCGGCATTCGATTTTTTGCGAATTCTCGCGTGGTGGTGAAATTGGACTATGTAGAGGTTCTCGGATTTGATCCCAGCCTTCCAGTGGGGGCTTGGTTGGCTCTTTTCATTTTGTTGCTGACCGCTGTTATTCTGGACCTCCGATATCGCCGGGTTCCAAATCTCTTAATTGTAATCGGGCTGATGCTCGGGCTGGGTACGAGTACAAGTTTCCACGGTTCCCTTGGCTCAATGTATTCGATGGTGGGCGCCTTCGTTGGCCTGATGTCTCTCCTCTTGTTTTTTTCCATGCGCCTTTTAGGTGCAGGCGACGTGAAACTCGTCGCAGTGATCGGTTCGTTTGTCGGACCAAAGGCCATCTTGTGGGTGGTTTTATATACGCTAATTTGCGGTGGCGTTTTATCAGTTCTTTGGTTTGCTGTCAGAGGGAAACTTGGCGTTTTATGGGGATCACTAAGAGATTTTTTTGCGGGGATTAAATACGCGCCTAACCTTTTCGCAACCAAGGTCGACCATATTGCTAAGAATTCCGTGGCTCGACTTCCGTATGCTTTTGCAATCGTTGGTGGTACCTCTGCTTGGTTTTATGCTAGCCCAGTAGGTGCATCCTTTATTGACGGCTTGACTTCATGGCGAGTTCTAGGATGAACACCGCCTCGATGCTTCAGAGTGCAAAGCAGCAAGGTCCCGACGATCAAGATTCGCCAGACTATCCCGAAACGCTTGGGGCGCTGGGCTTACCACTTGCGTTCATGGTGGAGCATTTTGTCAAAGTACTTTTTGTCCATGATCAAGCAACCCTTCAAGATCTAGCTGGATTGCTTAGAGTGCCCTCTAGTTTAGTGCTTG
>JANOPA010000011.1:0-12768 GCA_031421635.1 Betaproteobacteria bacterium
ATGAGCTTCATTTGTTCTTCCAAACTTATCGTCGAGGCACCCGTGCGCGCCCTGTTTTACATTTTTAAAGGTATTCCCATCGCCCGCCAAGGCCTGTCTCTAGCCGGCTTCGGCCTATGTTTCGCCACACTATGCATGGCCCAAACCTCGGACTCTTCGGGCCCTAAAGGTGATAGCGCAACCGTAGTACCCAGTGCCATTTCTCTCCCGATTTTCGACGCTCACGTGCATTTTAGCCGCGACGCTGCTGCGCAAATGAGCACCGAAAAGGTGATCGCCCTGATGCGCCAGGCTGGCCTCAAGCGGGCCATGGTTTCAAGTTCGGACGATGAGGGCACACAAAAATTATTCGTTGCGGCACCCGATTTGATTGTGCCCAGTCTCAGACCTTACCGTCTGCGTAGCGATCTCTCCACTTGGGTCAAAGATCCAACCATCATCACCTACCTCGAGCAGCGCCTCGCTAAATACAAATACGCGGCCGTGGGTGAATTCCATCTCTACGGGGCCGACGCTGAGCTCAGCGTGCCACGCCGGATGATTGAGCTCGCGCAGCAGTACAAACTAATCCTGCATGCGCATTCCGATGGAGACGCCATCGAGCGCATTTTCAAGCATGCCCCAAACGCTACGGTGCTTTGGGCCCACTCCGGGTTCGATCGGCCTGAGGCAGTGCGCGACATGCTGCGCAAATACCCTAAGCTTTTTGCCGATCTGGCTTACCGCACCGATCAGGCCTCCCCCGAGTGGACGGCCGTGTTCAAGGAGTTGCCCACCCGTTTTGTGGTTGGCACCGATACCTTCACGCCCGAGCGCCTGTTTTATATCCCTGAGCATGCACGCTTCACGAGAGAGTGGCTGAAAGCCTTTCCAATCGACCTCGCTGAGAAAATAGCCTGGCGAAATGGCGAGGCGCTCATCAATGGCTTTTGGACAACCGCACAAAACATAGAATGCCAAGTTAACTCCAACACGCAAGCCCTGCTTCTAGGCCGCAAAGTGAGTGTTCTTTTTGAACTGCCCACATCCTCCATCAAAATAAGCCAAGCGTTCAATCTCAAAGCCCTACTTTGCCCAAAGGAAAAGGGTGCGAGCGTGGTCCGTGCGACTGTCGATGCCAGCATGCCCGAGCATCAGCACGGTATGAACTACAAACCGAAAATCCAACTTGCCTCCGACCCGGCAATGCAAGCCTCAGGCGCACGACTCTTAAGCGCCCAAGGTCTGGTATTTCACATGCCCGGCAAGTGGCAAATCGAATTCCAAGTATTCGGGAAGGACCGTGACAACCAGCCTTGGCAAGCGCCAGAACGCCTTCTTTTCGAATACGTTTTAAATTGAGACTTTTGCTCGGACACCCCGTGATTTGCTTTGCGTTTCATTCTCTAAAGCGCTCAACCTTCCTCTCCGTCATACTCTCCACTCTGTTTTTGCTGATTTCATTGAGTGGAAGCAAACTCATCGCGGAAGAAGCGGTCCAAACCTCACCGATCGCCTGGAGCCCTTTGGAGCGCGCACGCATATTCACCTTCGGCCCCTGGCCCCCGCCTAACAACGCACTCGACTCGCCTCAACGTCGCCAAATAAATCCTCTCGCTGGCCACCCCAAGGCGATCGCTTTAGGAGAGCGCCTGTTTGGAGACCCCCGCTTATCAGCCAACGGCAAAGTAGCCTGCGAAACCTGTCATCAAGCCAAGCGAGGCTTTACCGACGGCCGCGCTCTGAGTATTGGCCTCGTCGAACTTCAACGCAACGCCCCGCCACTCTTCGATCTGGCAGATCAACGCTGGTTCGGTTGGGACGGTGGTGCAGACAATTTATGGGCGGCCAGTATTCGCCCCCTACTTGACCCTCAGGAAATGGGTAATTCCGTTGAATCTCTTGCCAAGGTTTTGGGCGGCGATCTGGCCTACAGCACTTTAGTAGACGACTTACAGAGCTTAGTCACACCCAATTCTTCGCCGCGCGATCATCACGAGAAAACTGTGGTCATTGCTGCAATGAGCCTTGCAGCCTGGATGGAGACCATCGAAAGTGAGAGATCTGCGTTTGATCGTTACCGAGACGCTTTGTCTCAATTATCGCTCAACCCTTCTGGCGAGAGTATCGTAGAGCATGCCACTTCGCAAACCAACATCCTTAAGAAAACCGGCTTCACCCCTGAAGCAGAGCGAGGCCTAAAACTCTTCGTGGGCAAGGGCAATTGCTGGGTCTGCCACGGAGGCTCACGCTTTACTCATGGAGAGTTTCACGACATCGGTCGGCCCTTTATGGTCAAAGCCAAGCGGGGCAACCCGGCCTTGACAGTGGATCCCGGTCGTTTTCGCGGGATTGAGCGCGTCAAAAGCGATCCATATAACCTTTTAGGCCGCTGGAGTCCCGCGCCCAACAGCCAGCGGGCTCAACTAGTCGATCAAACCATTCTGCAACATCGCAATTGGGGCGAGTGGAAAATACCGAGCTTACGTAACCTCAAAATGACCGCACCCTATATGCATGACGGTAGCTTGGCGAGCCTGCGCGACGTGGTTTTACATTATTCAGAGCTCGATGAAGAAAGGCTCCACGCGGACGGTGAAGCCTTGCTGAAACCTCTTAGACTGAATGGACAAGACATCAATGATCTCGTGGCCTTTTTAGAAAGCTTGAGTCCCTAATACGGTGTTCCACTCTAGGGCTCAAACCTACTGTACGACCGGTGCCAATTCGCCCTTCGCATAACGGCCGATCATGACACTGAGCGGAACGCTTTGAATTTTACTGCCCTGGCCCGCGCATCCAAACTGTTGATAACGCTGAAGGCAAATCAATTTAGCGGCCGCGGTGGCGGGCTTGAGATACTCGCGCGGATCGAACTTACTGGGGTTCTCTGCAAAAAACTTCCGAATTGCCGCCGTCATCGCCAGGCGAATATCGGTATCGATATTGATCTTACGCACGCCATATTTAATGGCCTCTTGAATCTCTTCGACCGGAACGCCATAAGTCTCCTTCATGTCGCCACCGAATTTGCGAATTTCGGCCAACAGATCCTGGGGAACAGACGACGAGCCATGCATGACCAAATGGGTATTCGGAATGCGGCGGTTAATTTCTTTGATTCGGCTAATGGCCAAAATGTCACCCGTCGGCTTACGGCTAAATTTGTAAGCGCCGTGTGACGTTCCAATCGCAATGGCCAAGGCATCGACATGGGTCCGCTTCACGAAGTCGGCGGCCTGCTCAGGATCTGTCAAAAGCTGTTCGCGAGTCATGGTGGCATCCGTACCATGGCCGTCTTCCTTATCGCCTTTCATGGTTTCCAAAGAACCCAAGCAACCCAATTCACCTTCCACCGTCACACCGACCGAATGGGCCATGTCCACCACCTTGCGGGTGACGTCGACGTTGTAATCGTAGCTAGCGATAGATTTACCGTCTTCTTCCAAAGAGCCATCCATCATGACCGACGAAAAGCCTAGATCAATCGCGCCTTTGCAAATTACCGGTGACTGACCATGGTCTTGATGCATCACAACCGGCACTTTTGGATAGGACTCCACCGCAGCCTGAATCAAATGCTTTAAGAAGTGTTCGCCGGCATATTTACGAGCACCCGCTGAGGCCTGCATGATCACCGGAGCGTCCAATTCTGCCGCGGCCGACATAATGGCCTGTACCTGCTCGAGGTTGTTGACGTTAAAGGCAGGAATGCCATATCCGTTTTCCGCGGCATGGTCAAGAAGTTGGCGCATTGAGACTAAAGGCATTTTGGGCTCCGAATATACGAAAAGGCGAGAATCTACTGGTCGCAATTATCGCAAAAATGCCCGTTGAGCAGGGCAAAATAGTGCTCAAAGGCCTCGAAAAACCACCCGAGCGGACGATTTGCTCACAATTTCCTACAAAGGCAACAGAACGCCGACCTTTAAGCGGCCACTTCGACCAAGAGGTTCGGCTCGATGCTGTCTAAGCCGAAACGCGCCCCGCAAAATTAGCCACCGATTTTGACGATCTTGATGGAATTCGTGCCACCGGCCTTGCCAATTGGTTCACCAATCGTGAGAACAATTAAGTCGCCAAGATCGACCACTTTGGCTTCTAGTAGGCGACGCTCAACCTCAGCCAGCACCTGCTCACGATCTGAACTACTGTACTGAATCACCAAAGGGTGCACTTCACGATAGAGAGTCATCCTGCGACGACTTCGCTCCTCGGGCGTTAAAGCATAAACCGGTACACCGGAATCCACCCGAGAAATCCACAAGGCAGTCGAACCGGATTGCGTCAATGAACAAATCGCCTTCACTTTTAGATGGTGGGCGATAAACAATGCACTCATGGCAATGGATTGATCCACGCGGGTGTAAGTGCGATTCAAAAATGCATCATCCAAAGTGGCGTGTTGATACGTGTCAGCTTCTTCCAAAATTCGCGCCATGGCCAAGACAGTTTCCACCGGGAACTTGCCGGCCGCGGTTTCGGCCGAGAGCATGACGGCATCGGTCCCGTCCAACACGGCATTGGCGACATCTGAAACTTCCGCACGAGTGGGCACTGGAGATTCGACCATCGACTCCATCATCTGGGTTGCCGTGATGGTCACTTTATTCAGGTCGCGAGCCATCTTGATCATGCGCTTCTGCAAGCCGGGTACCGCTGCATCACCCACTTCAACGGCGAGATCACCGCGCGCCACCATAATGCAATCGCTGGCCTTTAAAATTTCCTCCAAATTGCCAATCGCCTCGAAACGCTCAATCTTGGCGACCATTAAAGCGCGGCCCCCAGCAGCGCGCATGAGTTCGCGGGCCATGTACATATCTGCCGCCGATTTTGGGAAAGACACGGCGATGAAGTCGGCCGCAAAACTCACCGCCGTCTTTAAGTCATCCATATCTTTCGCAGTCAAGGCCGGAGCCGTTAGCCCGCCACCTTGGCGATTAATACCCTTGCGGTTCGACAACACGCCGCCCTGAGTAACCGTGCAGGCAATGGTCGTTGCGTCAACCTTATCGACCTTCATCATGACCCGACCGTCATTCAACAGCAAGGTATCGCCAGCAAACACGTCGTTGACCAGCTCCGGGTAGTCCAAACCCACTCGTTGTTGATCGCCCAGCTCACATTCAATATCAAAGGTAAAGCGATCCCCTACTGCTAAGACGATCTTGCCTTCGGCAAACTTGCCCACCCTGATTTTTGGACCTTGCAGATCGGCTAATACGCCAATATCTTTCCCTTGGCGAACCGCAATTTCGCGCACCATGCGCACAGTATTGCTGTGCTCCTCAGCCGTGCCATGCGAAAAGTTTACGCGCACGACATTGACGCCCGCAGCAATTAACTTGTCGAGCACTTCAGGCGAAGAGGTTGCGGGGCCTAGGGTCGCGACGATCTTCGTTGCGCGAGGACTGCTATTAGTGGGCATGCTGGGTTCTATTCTTTCTAGTAGTATGGTTCGATGAGGTCACGGCCAAAGTGCGTTATCGGCAATGGGTTACCAGAGGTGGATCAGCGTGTAAGACACGGCCTTTGGAGCGTGCCAGAATGCTTAGATTGTGCACTAATTTCAGGACAACTTCTATTCAGGAAAGTCCGTACTAGCGCGACGAACCTACGCCCGGCGTGGGCACCAAGGAAGTTACCCCGGCTGGCGCTACCGCCGCCCCTGCAATACCGTGACGCGCTAAGGCCTTCTCCACAAACCCCGTCGACTTGAGCTCTTCTACAAAGGCTCGTAAATAAGCCACCCCAGGCTCATGGGTTTTAGGAACACCCAGGGCTTGATTGATCTCCATAAAGCGCCCGTCCAGGAGTCGCAACCCGGGTAAGCGCTGTGCGTCAGCCTGCAACTGTTGCTTCACTCCCGCGGCAACCTCGTATTGGCCCGACACCAGTAAATCGCTTACAGCGGGCGAGCTCACGGCCGACACCAATGTCGCAGCTTTCAACTCTCGACTCAGAAATAAATCATAGGCGCTTCCCTTCCCCACCACCACACGCACACCTGGGCGATCCACGTCTTCGTTGCGCCGGATCGGCGAAGCCTGAGGCACCAGATAACTGCCTTCAATGACGGCATAGGGAGCCGAATACAGAATATCAGCACCACGGACAGGGTCAATGGCCACGAATACCAAGTCTACAGTCGCATTCTTTAGGCCCTCAACCACCTTGCCAGCCGCCTCAAAAGTGACCAATTGCACTGGCACCCCTAAACGTCTCCCTAGCTCATGAGCGATATCTACCGAGACACCACGCGGATCTGCACTCCCCATCGTGTTCACAGCGGGTCCACGCCGTGCAAGAATCGGGTTACCAAAATTAATCGCTGCGCGCAGCGTTCCCGATGGGGCCAAAGCTCGTACCACGTCGCGGGTTGGTGCGAAAGCCTTTGGCTGCGTTCCATCGGAACTGGTCGACCCACGCTGAAACATGCCGCAAGATGTCAAAAACATGAGGGGCAACAAGCCGAGCCAGTAACTGCGCATTAAAGATCTCCTAAAGCGATATTCTCGCAGCTTTCACACGCACCCATCTAGGGCTACGAAACCCGGTCCAGAGTTCTATTTCGTCCATCGGCTGGGTCAGGCGCATCATTGGGTGCCTCAATCGAAAAAGCGGTTCGCGATGGGCGATGAACCAAAACAGTGACCCAAAAGCCAAAACCCAGAAAGTCAAAGGCTTAATTTGCCAAACCCGTGTTACTTTTCGGCGAATTAGTTAGAAAAAGATTAAGGATCGCGTCTTCATGAATACCTTGCAAACCCGCCTAGATACCCTCACACCTGCCCGCCTCGGAGGCATGCGCCGAGGCGTAGAAAAGGAGAGTCTGCGCGCGCAACCTGAAGGCGAGCTCGCCTTAACACCGCATCCAAAGGCACTGGGTTCGGCCCTCACCCATCCCAGCATCACTACCGATTACAGTGAATCCCAAGTCGAGCTCATCACGGGTGCGCATGCGCGTATCGAAGACTGCGTCGATGAATTGGTACAAACGCATCAGTTTGTCTATCGCGTCCTGAGAGATCAAGGCGATGAAATGCTTTGGGTGTCCAGCATGCCTTGTGGACTACCCACCGACGAAACCATTCCTTTGGCTCGCTATGGCAGCAGTAACGTAGGCCGTGCAAAAAGTGTTTATCGTATGGGCTTAGGGCATCGCTATGGTCGCCGTATGCAAACCATTTCCGGAATTCACTATAACTGGTCCTTGCCTGGCGTGAGCAGCGAAGAATACTTTAGCTTGATTCGCAACTTTAGGCGCAATGCTTTTCTACTCTTGTATTTGTTTGGAGCCTCACCCGCGCTTTGCCCGAGTTTCGTTCAAGGCCGAGATCATGGTCTCCAAACCTTAAACGCAAACGCACTGTATATGCCGCACGGTACGTCTTTGCGCATGGGTCCACTTGGTTACCAAAGCGACGCACAATCCACCCTCGCCGTCAGTTACAACAGCTTGGATGGCTACGCAGCCTCACTACAAGAGGCTCTGACCCGTCCCTACCCAGCGTACGAAACTCTCGGCATCCTTAACCCGGGTGGCGATTACAACCAACTCTCCACTACTCTGCTCCAAATTGAAAACGAATTCTACGGCACTATCCGCCCTAAGCGAACCATTTTCCCAGGTGAGCGGCCCTTGCACGCCCTTCGTGAGCGTGGAGTGGAGTATGTAGAGGTCCGACTGATGGATTTAGACCCTTTCGAGCCAGTAGGAATCAGCGCGCAAACGATGCGCTTTCTCGATGTATTCCTGCTGCACTGCCTGCTCTCAGAGAGTCCTCCCGATAACCCTACCGAAATCGATGAACTTAAATACAATCAGCATCACACAGCCTCGCGAGGGCGTGAGCCTGGTCTGCACTTGAAGCGGTCCGGTTCGGACGTCCTTCTTGTCGATTGGGCGAAGCAATTACTCGCACAATGCAAGCCCATCGCTCACGCACTTGACGCAGCTCATCGCGCCAGCGATTACAGCACTGCACTCAGCGGCGCCGAAGCGCGCTTGATGCATTCGACGCTTACACCGTCAGCGCGAGTGCTCGCCACGATGGAAAAATCACATGAGAACAATTTCGTAAAATTTATTCGCACGCAATCTCTCACGACCCGCAACAGCCTCCTAGCGATGCCGTGGGCGCCAGCTCAACAAGCCCGCTTCGACGCCTTAAGTAAAAAATCCTTAGCGGATCAACGCGCTATCGAAGTGGCCGATACACTTGCGTTTGAGGCTTACCGTGAGCAGTATGTTTCGGCGGACAGGTTGGCCTTGGGTGGCAGGGCAGAATAAGATGTACGAACACATCATGGTTTTGCGGGTCCCTTCTTGTGCGCCACCGATCAGCCAGAATTGATCAACGAGGCCTTTACCAGACGCTTCTTGAATTCGCAAATCGCCTTCTTGGCTAGTACACCCGATCCAGGGTCACGTTAAACGGAAAGGCCGCGCCGGGATCCACTTTGCGTCGCTGTCGGCGATCACACGGCATCAGTGCTTGGTCGAGGTCAGAATGGCGCTTGACGGCTTCGCGTTTGACTCTCCAGCGCGCTTTAAGGTCTCGCAACAGATCGACTAGAGTCGCCAGTTGCGCTTCAGGAAACGGGTCCAGTCCGTCGCCATCGTTGATTAACTCAATAGCGATTGAACGAGCACTATGACTAAAAACGTGATGTGCCACTTGCTTTTCCGGGATGCTTTTAAGAAGTAGGCCGTCGCGATCAATCATGTAATGAATACCGAGCACCGGATGGGCTTCAATTACACGCATGTTTTCCTCAAGCATTCCCGCCTTAACCCACACCGGCTTGCCCGTTGTTGGATCACAGGTCGGTCCGCCCGTCGAATGAATCACGATCATGTCGACAGTCTGGCGGACGGCGCCGCTGCGTCTCGCCTGCACGGACTCCGTACTTAGCAGGTAACCCACCAACAGAAGCAATGAGAAAGGCCGGGCTAAATGTCTTAAACCATTCAAGCTCTCCCCTCCAATGCGCAGGAACTATCAAATTGATCGTTTGGCACTACGAAACCTTTTTATAATGAACCCTAAAGACTACACATTCTAAAACAAACCCTACCCCACAATTACCCCGGTACAGGGCCATCGCGGATGCAACCCTTTACGCGGGGTTTTTTCATGAAGGCGCAGTTAATAATTGCGACATGATAAAGGTCGATCCAATTAGTCTGAACTTCATTGAGTTCGTCGGACCTGCGGCAAGTGCGGAAAACCAGAAAAGGATTGCGAGATGAAAACTTTTTACGTAACTTGGGACCACGACCGATGAGAGTTGAATCTTAATTTGTTGATCAATTGAAGCTCGTTCTGCGCTGGGAATTCAGCAATAGACATGCAGATAACGCCCGCGACGAACAGTCGGCAACAAGCCGTTTGCGAAACCCAAAAAGACAATCTCCTTGCTACGTTTTTTTGGCTAAGCTTCGATGCTTCAAGGCCAGCGCCATCCAAGTTCAGCATCAAAGACGCCCTTTCTGGAGGCAAGATCGGGCTATAAAAATCAATCTCCTCCATCTTCGATATCAGTTTTCTGCCGTATGTTATTGACCGAAGACAATATGACCATTTGAATTAACCTTTCCGCGCGTGAAAGGGTTTCCCGACGTCGATCTTGCTCGGACGTCCAAGCCTTTTCAATCGACTTAAAGGAGTCTAAGGTAAGAAAACGCAACATGCGTTGTGACTCAACACTATCATCACTTTCGCTTGGTTTATCACGCCAAATAAGTTGAATCCAGCATTGAAGGTGAGACAATTCGGCTTCCGACATTTCAGATAGCTTCTTCTTAAACGGGATCGAAACGCCATCAACTGTCATCGAAAGAGACGTTCTAAACGAAGTGCCCAAGTCTGAAAAATTTACGCTTTTGAGTGAAATGCCGAGTATTTCCTGAGTCACATCGAGTAGCTTTTCGATGGTTAACTCCGCACTGAATGGGATCTGAAGCTTGATCGGCGTTCTATTGTTTGAGACCTGCACAAGAGTCGGTGCCGACTTGATGGTGGCCATCGAACTGTTGATATGCTCTTCATAGTATCTCGCTTTTTCGAGCGCAACCTTGACATCCATTTCTGTCACGAACACGCGATAGTCGAAAAACTTCTCAATTAATGAACGATGCTTTTCACAAAGTTTCGACCAATGCTCAGGGCCCAAGATTCCCGGTCTAGGAACGTTAAGTTCATCTGCGATTATATTAATTTTACCAAGGCCCACACCAGAAATCGGCGCGTTCATGGCAAAACAATAAGTACTCCAACCTAAGGGAGCTCGCGCGTCGCTAGCTCGCCTTAGAGATGAAACGCATTCCTCAGCGTCAATCGTCCCCAATGTCCCACGCGCCGTGCTCTTACATTGATACGCGACCCCTGTGGTCCGATTCAGTATATCCACCCCCCTATCGGGAGGAGACAAACTGGTTATTTGATCGTGAGGGCTTTCTGCAAAGAGAAGCTCAACGCAAAGTGCTTCCCACGCTTCGCCAAAATTCGAAGAAGAGGGAAGTATTTTCAGAAATTCCGCGGAGAAAGTGTGCTGCATAAGCCCCAAAAACATGGTCTTTCGAAAGTGGACCTAGTCAAAAAAGTGGACAGCTTCAACCTCTGAAGACTTAATTAGACCTTAGGATTGGGAAAGGAAGCAAGCAAGATTTAGTCAACAAAGAAAACACGAGTGTGTGGCGGATCCTCTGGTTCACCCGGAGCTGTCGATCAAACAGTTAGCCGCAGACCTTGGGGTCGGAGTTTCGTCGCTAGACAAATGGGTTCGCCTTGCCAAGCTGGCTGGTGGGCCAGACACTGAGCGGGCCTTGAGCCTTGAGCCCTGAGCAAGAGCGGATCAAGCAGTTAGAGGAAGAAGTGGCCCAGTTGCGTGAAGTCAAAGGAATCATAAAAATGAATGAGCACTTCGAACGATATGCGATGTCAGCGCTTTGCGAAGAGCTAGAGATCAGCCGCAGTGGCTTTTACGCTTGGCGCTCTTGGGTCGAATCACCCAGCTCATCGCAGGACGAGGCTTTAACAAGGTCTGTATCGCCATGGCCGCCAAGAACGCCAGAATCATTTGGGCGGTCCTCGCTAGGGGCTCTGGTTATCTCGCTGGATCGAAGTCAGATCGACAAACGAACAAGATCCAAGCCCCGGCGCATCGTCATCAGGGCCATAGCATAAAAGCTCACCAGTAGGCTGTATACGGAAACGCAGTCCACTCCAATATCAAATCACCGGACAACGAGCAAAGCCAAACAGAAGATCGAGACCAGGAATTTTATGAATAGCAGCTAAGCAACCAAGCCGAGATCAAATTTATCTTGACAACAGGGTAGTCCATACGGGCCGAGCTAAAAGGCCGGCAAGGGTGCTACGCCAAGCACAAAAAGAGCAGATTCTTCCCTGCTCTTTTTGTGCACTGAACCGCTCTTACAACTTGTCCTTTTTAACCTCTGGTTGGACGAAGCCGCTACGCGGAATAATTTCCCAGCGTTGATCTGCTTCGATTGCTGACACGAATTAGGTGTTTGTGCACGGAAAGTTCGCGCATCTTAACCAGAGAGATCTGCACCGCGAGCGGCGTGCCTGTCTGACGATATTCACCGGTTGGGGAGGCCCGGTATACCAAAGCTCCAAGCGCCGCTCGCGTGTTGCTCGCGACGTGTCGAAGAAACCGGCAGCATTCGCCATTCCGGTCGCGCAGCGCGCCCTGTAGCAATACAAGGGCGTGACGGTGCAGAAGTCAGCAGAGGTCGTTGTAGGTACCGAGAGGTCTGGGTGCTTAAGGGCCGAACCACGAGACCTGAGGAGCAGGTGTGTGGGTCTCAGTGACATCGATCAGCCCGACCGGGTGAGAGGCGACTGGCGACCAACACTGACCGAGGCTTGATAGAAGAGACGAAGTTACTTTTATGACGTCAGAATTGTTCGATGGGTGCTGTCTAGCGACAACCTGCGCTGGGCATGGCAGCGGGTGAAGGCCAATAAGGGTGCGCCGGGTATTGACGGCGTAACCATTGCGGAGTTCCCCGCCTATGCTCGGACGTACTGGCCAGCCATCAAAGAACAACTCATGGACGGGCGATATCAGCCGCAGCCAGTGCGTTGGGTAGAAATACCCAAGCCGGGTGGCGGCAACGCATACCAAGCGATTCACAAGGTACAAGCCGAGGTCCGGGGTGGCAGGCGCATCGCCGTGGATATCGATCTGGCCAAGTTCTTCGACACCGTCAATCATGACATGTTGATGGGATTGCTGGCTCGAAGCATCGGTGACAAGGCATACCTTCGAGGGTGGACCGCGTATTACGGCATCAGCCAGTATTACCGGCCTATCCCAGAACTGAAGGAATGGATTCGAAGGCGCATCCGCATGTGTTACTGGAAACAGTGGCGCTGGCCGCGCACGAAGATCAAGCACTTGGTGGCCCTCGGAGTCAATCTCATCACCGCCATCAAGCACGCCGTGAGTAGTCACAGCTATTGGCACATGGCGAGAACTCCTGCCTTGCAACAGGCCTTAAACAACGCGTGGTTGAAAGCACAAGGACTGGTCAGTATCAGAGACCTGTGGATCAAAGCACAGGGCTATTCGGCAAAGAAAGGTAACTTCGTCAGCGAGCCAACTCGTTGAACCGCCCACTGCGGACCCGCACGGTGGGTGGTGTGGGGGCTGGAGGTTAGAAACCTCCGGCTACCCGATTATCCCCTCTACCGAACAAGACGATAACTTACCGAAGTTTCATCCGCCTTAAGAATTTGAACCTTTACCCCA
>JANOPA010000012.1:0-139505 GCA_031421635.1 Betaproteobacteria bacterium
TTCTTGTCATGCAGCTTTCGAGTTTTACGACGCGCTGGGTTGATGACGAGTCGTGGTACCTGATGCCGATTCCCTCAATTCAAAACGAGGGGAAATTTCGAATTCCGGCTATTCCTGGCCAAGACATCTTTTGGGCTCAAACGCCCCTGCTTCCCTACCTGGAAGCTGCACTTGACCAACTAACGACACTCACAGTGAGTTCCGCTCGAGGCATTCCCTTGCTCTTTGGCGTACTACTTATCGTTGGCGTATTTTTGACCGCTCGCCGGGTATTCTCCGCTGGGGCCGGCCTGCTGGCCGCAGCCTTCGTCGCTTCGGATAACCTGGTGTTTCTCGCGAGCAGAACCATACGGCCAGAGATCTTAGTCGCTTGCTTCGCCGTGTGGGCAGTTTATGCAATCGTGGTTGCATTGCAGACCGACTCAAAAGCAAACTTGGGCTGGATTGTGCTCAGCGCAATCTTCAGTGGCTTGGCGGCCTGGTCTCATCCGAATGGACTCGTGGTTCCACCCCTGGTTCTTGTCCTGGTTTTCTTTTGGGATGGATTCAAAGGGAGAAGTTTTCAAATAGGTCTCTTTTATGGAGTGGTCGCCGGCATGCTGGTCGCGACCATGTTCCTCTGGATGGCCTATTTCGACTGGGCAAACAATATGTCCAACTTTAAGTCACTATGGCTACAGCGCTACGGAAGTACAGGCGAACAGGCAGCGAGCACTGGCTTTTCTGCTCTGTCCCTTATTCAAGGTGAAATTACAGGGCGCTACAAGGACTTCCTACAGTTTCCCTATCGCATTCACATTGCAGTCGTTTCCGTGCTTGTTTTGATCACACTGCTCTTTACGAGAGTGAACAGAATCCGGGCCTTCGGAGTGATCGTACTGTGCGTGCTGGCGTTTTTCATTTTCGTCAACAACTCCAACCCTTCCGTTCGTTATCTATCGATTGCGATTCCTTTCCTGTGCATCGGTGGAGCGGGATTAGCGGGTCATTGGATTTCAAACGAAACCCCATTAAAGCTGCCGATGAAGCTGGCTGCGGCTACTGTTGTTTTGACCTTGGGGCTGAGTTCGCTATTTGGTAACGCTTTCTATCTCTGGAAGTTCCGTAACGCTGACTATGAAAAGGTGACCGCTCAACTGAAAGAGGTTTTACCCGCAGATGCAAGAGTATATGGTGGACTGTTTTTATGGTTCGGAATGCGTGATCGAACGGTGATTCCCTACATCCGCATGCCATGGAAACGCGCTTTGACAGATTGGAAGCCCACCGCTGTGGTTATGGATGATTGGGTCATGAAGGGGGGTGGCGATAACGGTAGCTGGACTGCACTTTCAAAAGAACTCGATGAATACCTCGCGATACACGGCACTCTCGTCAAGACCATTGATACAGGCTTCTACGGAAAACTTCGGGTTTTCACGCTCAAGAATTAAAAAGGTGAAGTGTTTTGAAACAGGAAAATAATTTCGATGGTGTCCGCTTGGTACTGGCCATCATCGTGGTTTTTGTACATACGGCAACACTTACGGCAACTCCAGAGTTCAGGGTCTGGAGGCCATGGCTTTCAGGTGATTTCGCGGTAAAAGGATTTTTCGCTATTAGTGGATTCCTCGTGACCAAAAGTTATCTCACGAGCCACTCAGTGCTCGAGTACTTTGAGAAACGGGCGCGAAGAATTTACCCTGCTTACCTCGTGACGATCGTCGCATGCTTTATCATTGGCATTGCGGTAACACAATTGCCCCTCGGCGACTTTTTTACCCAGACCAATACTTGGAAATACTTGTTTGCGAATTTGGTTTTCGCAAACTTTTTACAGCCCACTTTACCGGGTGTTTTCGAAGGCAATCCAGAGCCCTTCATGGACGGAGCTCTGTGGACGATTAAGGTAGAGGTTTGCTTGTATTTTCTAGTGCCGATCGTCATCTTTGGCTACAAGAAATTCGGGGCCTTACCCGTGACGATCTTTTGTTACGTTTTTAGTGTGGCCTGGGTATTATTTTTTCAAAGCCTTGCAAGTAAGGGCGGAATTGGTCGAGAGCTTTCAAACCAGTTTCCAGGGCAGCTTTCCTACTTTTTCGCTGGCGCCTACTTCGCCTACTCAAAAATTAGCGCTAGAAATCTTGCTTTAACAGCTGGATTTTCCCTCGTAGCATTTTTACTTTTCAAAAGTCTCAGTCTTCGCATGGTTGCAGAACCGCTCTTTTATGCCTCGATCACTTTGTTCTTCGCGACATGCCTGCCGTGGAAACTCTACAAAGGGAAGTATGGAGATTTTTCCTACGGGGTATATCTTGTGCACTTCCCGATTATTCAGTTACTTATACATTTCGGAATGTTTAAAAACCAGCCACTCATAGGGCTCGGGATAACGCTTGTGATTGTGGCCATCACGGCCGTTCTCATGTGGCATTTCGTCGAGAAGGGGTTCTTAAAGCGCAGCGCACACCTTCAGGCTATAAAGTAGGCGCATGCGATGAGGCAAGTGGAGACATTGATCGAAGACTACTGCGTCATTTATTTCGGCAACGATTGGGCCGCAGAGAATCGAACCAGCAGCCATCACATAGCGACCCGTCTAAAGGCCAGGGTGCCTGTCCTATACGTCGATAGCCCCGGCCTGCGTGCACCACAAGCCACGGGTCGCGATTTCAAAAAGATTTTTCGGAAAATATCGCAAGCCGTTGCTCGCCCAGTGTCGATCGGAGATCTTGGGTGGCGTTGCACGATCCCTCAACTTCCGTTTCGAAAAATGCCGGGTGTCAACTTTCTGAACCAAGTGTTCGCCAAGTTTGCGGTCAAGCGCGCACTCCGGTTGGCCGGTCTTGCACAGCGCCCACGCATCTTGTGGTTCGTCGTGCCCCATCCCGGATTTTTAATCGGCCATCTCGACGAGCGCTATGTGGTGTATTACTGCATTGATGACTATGCCGCGCACCCCGGAATGGAGAAAGATCGGGTTGCAAAGATGGATCTGGATTTGACCCTTGCTGCAGATCGGGTTTTTGTAGCACCTCCATCACTTTTGCAGGCCAAGCTTGACGTTAATAAGAGTACAAAATTTTCGCCTCACGGTGTTGATCTAGAGTTATTCGGAAGCGTAAATTCAGAATCGGTCAAGGTTCATGAATCCCTAGCCAATCTCAAGAAACCAGTCATCGGTTTTTTCGGACTGGTAGCCGATTGGATCGATACTTCCTTGATTGAAGAAATTGCGCTTCGTTTCCCAGATTCGACTGTGCTCTTAGTGGGACATCAATCGACCGATATCAGTAGGCTCACCAAACTTCCAAATGTCTTGTTTGCGGGGCCAAAACCTTACAAAGAATTGCCTCGGTGGGCCAAAGCATTTGACGTCGCAATCATTCCTTATCGCTTGAATCAACAGGTTAAAAACGCCAATCCACTAAAACTACGCGAGTATCTAGCGACCGGTATTCCGATCGTTGCCGTCACGAATCCAGAGATCGAAAAGTTTGCGCACGTAATGTATATCGCAAAGGACACTGAAGATTTCATCGCTGGAATCAAGCATGTGCTTGCAACTGATTCCGCTGAGCAGCGCTCTTTAAGAATGAAGTCCGTCTCAGAAATGAGCTGGGACAAGCGAGTCAACGAGACCATTGACATCGTCAATCAAGACCTCAAGACGATGAGTACAGCAGTCGCTCCGCAGCGATAGAAACCCGAACATTAAAGCAGACTCTCAACCACCCGGTCATGCGCCGAAAGCATCATCTTAAAACTATGATGATCGGGGCCGATGTTTTGTAGGGTCGAGGCGTCTACAATGTGTACCGGCGAGCCGGGGCAATCGATTTCGACTGCCTGCAGTAGGTCGCGATCAATTGAATGATGCAGGTGGATACCCGGTATGAAGGCATCGAGAAGCTTGGATTGCGTGATGCCACCGAAGGGCTGATGCTCGCGGGCCAAGTTAGTTGCCGCTCTGATCGTAACTGGCCTTGCGCGCACCAGTCTTTCCTTGGAACCAAAGTCATAGGCGTCGCGGACCAGCACTTGAGCATAGACACTGTGCATTGGGGAAGACGGGAAAAGGCCGAAGCGATTGAAGAACGCCTCGGTTAGAAGGCCAGGTGAGGCTCGTTTGGCGATCTTGGCTACAGCGTTACCCGTCGGAAGGCCAAACACGGCGCGCTGCTCGATACCGTAATCAAGCTGACGAAACGCGAAGCGGGCTGGACGCAAGGTGTACAGCGCCTCGGCCTTCTCGGTATATGCCGCGGGAAAGAAAATGCCCTTAGCCGTATGGGTAAGTCTGGGGGCCGGTAGATCGCTCGCCTGGCCGATATAACTGAAACAATGGTCAGAGACCAAACCTCTAGCGAACGTCTTACCAAAGGACCGCTCCAGCAGTCCTGGTGTGTGTAACGTGCCAGCCGCCACCCAGACCTTCGCTCCGCGAAAGGTCTGAGATTCGGTCAAAACCTCAACTCTTTGACCAAGAACCTTGATGCGCGTAACACTCTCGTTGATGATCGTGAGGTGAGGCCTGCGCAGCGTCAAACGAGGAAACTCTTTTTGCGGGCGAATCGCCTTCCAGGGGACGAAGAGGCTGGGCGACTGGACACGCTCGTGAAAGTCAATACCGGCGTAAAAGTAACTCAAGAGTTTGGTGAACCCTTCAGAGCTTGCCCCACCGAAATTGTTGCGTAGAGCCATTGGAATCACCCCATGCCAGTCATTGCCTAATCCACCCGCTCCGGTGAAAGCGCAAGGCACCGTGCCGCGCTCGTCGTAATAAAGAAACCGACCCGCCAGCGGATTTCCAATCACCAGAACCCGTTGACGCTCTGAGGTACCGAGCGCGGCTCCGAGCGCAGCCAACCCAGAACCAATTACGATGTGGTCGAAGTCCATAACTTTGTGCTTAAATATGTATAGCCATACCAACGAACACCCAGAGTGCGCAGTAAGAGATCAACGGGTCGCAAAAAACAGGGGTAGCGCCCCAGTCGAACGACCGCCCAGCCATAGAGCTTATAACTCAATTCGTCGAGGCTGCTGTTAAAAGGGCGAGACACTGTTTTAAAGAGGCGCACATACCTGTCCTGAGCAGGCCAAACTGGCTGATTAAAAAAAGAAACCATGTCCGCAAGACTGGTGCAAATATTGGTACCGCTTGGTAACTCACTTTCTTCACCATAAACCAACCCAAGGGTGAGCACGCGTGCGCTGGGAATATCCAAGGCCGCGCGCTCAGCAATTTGTTTGACGCGAGGGTATTCGTAGCAATCCGTGTGCGTCATCACGCGAACTGAAGAGGACGATACATACACCACGCGCTCAACTCCCGAATTCTTGAGTTTTGCGAGAAGCGCTAAATTCTCTTCACTGTTTCTAGAGTACGAAAAAACCCAAACCTGATCATCCGGCTTAAACCCAAAATCGGACACTTCGCTATGACTTATCGCATGTAGGTTGTTTTGAGAAAGGCGCGGATCTAACTTGAGGCGATTCCACACGGTCGAATTTCGTCCGACGATAATATGACGATGCAAATGTGCTCCAAGTTCTGGCGGCTCAATAAGAGCTTATCGAGTTCAATTATGAAGCAAGATGAGAACACATCAATGGTTTAGACGCGATGGCACAAGTCACACTGCTGGTTAGATCAAAGTTGAAAACAAACGTAACACTTCTTTTTGGGTTCAGCGTCATCAATGGCGTGACGGACTATTGAAATAGCATTTACAATCATTCCCGGTGAATCCACCGCCAAAGGATTCACGTAAAAATGCTTGCGTAAAACGTCTTTCCTAGAAAATCTTCCCGGCCTCATAGAACAAAGCGCTAATGCTCAAGACCGATAAATTCGCAGCTTTGGACGGCCTGAGAGGTTTGTGCGCCTGCCTGGTTGCACTTCACCACTTCGAGGCGAAAGGGCCCATCACGGACTCCGTCTTTATCCGCCAGAGCTGGATATTTGTGGACTTTTTCTTTGTGCTCAGCGGCTTTATTATTGCCTACAAATATTTTCAGAATCTAAATACCAGGGGTGATCTATTTTCATTCGCGGTGCGGCGTTTCGCTCGCCTATATCCCTTGCATATCTTTGTACTGTTACTCATGATTGGGTTGGAGTTTATAAACCTACACTTTAGTAGCCATTCGGCAGGGAGTTTTTTTACTGAGCGGCACTCCATTTTCGCGATATTCACCAATCTCTTAATGGTGCAAACCCTCCATTTACATCCGAAATTAACCTGGAATGGGCCGAGCTGGAGCATAAGTGCAGAGTGGTGGACATATCTTCTGTTTGCCTTGATGTGTTATTCGCTCAGTCTAAAAAATCGTTGGATGGCGTTCATGACTTTGGCGCTGCTTGGCGTACTGATTTTTCTATTCGCGCTCGACACGGGGTTGAACGTGCACGTGAATTATGGTTTTTTGCGTTGCATCTTTGGATTCTCGGTGGGCGTGCTGTGCTATTGCTGCCGCACATGGCTCGTATCAAACAAGCCTGAACTCAGTACTAACACTGGACTGGCTTCAAGCCTAGAAGTCTTGATTGGGGTCGCCGTGATCGGATTTTGCCTGCTTCCGCTAGACGGAAGAATCTCAGTGGCAGCACCCTTCCTTTTTGCCCTCGCAGTCATTGTCTTCAGCTACGAGAACGGGCCACTAAGTCGTTTTTTAAAGACCAAACCCCTACAGTTTTTGGGTATGCTCTCATTCTCAATCTACATGGTGCACTGGCTCGTGCAATCGGTGATCTATCACCTTGTTTCTCTGAGCGCCAAGCGCCTCAAAATAAACCTATGGGACGGCGCCACTAATCAACTTGGCGAAAGCACTCTTTTAGTCGGGCGCACGGCTCTCGAGGGTTCAATTGCACACGTACTGGCCCTCGGCCTCGTAATACTACTAAGCTACTTCACCTACCACTATGTAGAAAGACCCGGCAGAACTCTAGCCCAACGCTATTTGAGTTCTAGGGCAGCGAGCATTTCATCCGCACTTCCCTAAGTCAGATTCGAAGCAATAGCGGCTCCACGACCAATACCGTAATACTCAAAACCGTAGTCACCAACCGTGCTAGGTTTATAGATATTTCTGCCGTCGAAAATGATCGCATTGCGCATGACAGACGCCATGCGTTCAAAATCTGGGCTCCAAAACTCCCTCCACTCGGTCATGATAAAGAGGGCGTCACTCTGATCCAGAGTATCCCAAATGTTCTTACAAAAATGTAAGTTTGGGTGCGACTCAACTTCCTTTTGAGTGTTCTCAGTGGCGATCGGATCATACGCAAAGACCGACGCCCCCGCAGCCAGCAGCTTGCGAATGACGACCAGGGCGGGAGCTTCGCGAATATCGTCCGTATTGGGTTTAAAGGCGAGCCCCCATAAGGCGAACTTTTTTCCTTCTAAATTCTTGAAGCGCTGCAAAGCCTTGTCGTACAGCACGGTCTTTTGCAGGTCGTTGATCTGCTCCACGGCATCCAGAAGTTTTAGGTGCAGACCGTGAGTCTTACCTGTTTCTTGCAAGGCGCGTAAATCTTTCGGAAAACAGGAGCCACCATAGCCGGTGCCGCTATACAGAAATGAATATCCGATCCTCGGATCTGAGCCAATGCCGAGGCGTACATCTTCAATGTCCGCACCGGTACGTTCAGCGAGATTAGCCAATTCATTCATAAAAGAAATACGGGTAGCAAGCATCGCGTTGGCGGCATACTTGGTCAGCTCGGCCGAGCGTCGCGACATCACCAAGAGCTTATCGTGATTACGCAAAAATGGTGCATAGAGCTCGCGCATCAGGCGTTCAGCGCGCTCACTTTCCACTCCGATGACAATACGATCAGGTCGGTTGAAGTCGGCAATCGCGGCGCCTTCTTTCAAAAACTCGGGATTAGAAACCACGGCAAAATCTAAATTGAGCCTACGCTTATCGAGCGACTCACGTATCGCCGTCTCAACCATATCTCCTGTGCCCACGGGCACCGTGCTTTTATCTACAACCACTACAAAGGAATCGATCTGCTCACCGATAGCCCTAGCCGCTGCGCGCACGTACTTTAAGTCGGCCGATCCATCATGATCTGGTGGCGTGCCCACGGCAATAATCTGAATGACCCCGAACTTTCCAGCCTGAGCTGCATCGTTAGTGAAAGCAAGCCGACCCGCCGCGACATTACGTTTGATGATCGCCTCGAGGCCGGGCTCGAAAATGGGTACCCCTCCCTTGGAGAGGAGATCAATTTTGGATACGTCAGTATCAAAGCAGAGTACATTGTGGCCCACGTCGGCCAAGCATGCGCCGCTGACGAGACCAACATAGCCCACGCCGATCACTGTTACTTTCATAAGCTCTCAAATAGACAGGCCCATGCGCACTGTAGATAGGCGCAACCATGGCCGACAGGATTTTACCCTGTCCGGCCTCAGGGAAGTCTAGTGGTGCGGCTAGCCTTGCCTGGCCTGATGGATGTACCAGGGCATCGCGAGCGAAAGGCCGCCAAGCAAATCATATTCTGGGGCGTACCCAAGAGCGCGCTGTGCGCTTGAGATATCAGCCAAAGAATGGCGCACATCGCCGGAACGAAAGGGTGCGAAGGTTGCAGCGAGGTCCTGCGGCAAAGAGTCGTAGGAAGCGAGTGATGTCTTGAGAATACTGAACAACTGATTCAGGCTGGTTCTTTGTGAAAAGGCCACATTGAACACCTGG
This sequence comes from Betaproteobacteria bacterium, assembly GCA_031421635.1. Classification (GTDB taxonomy): domain Bacteria; phylum Pseudomonadota; class Gammaproteobacteria; order Burkholderiales; family Burkholderiaceae_E; genus JAPOKJ01. The sequence continues at coordinate 8,692 of JANOPA010000012.1, forward strand.
TGCGGATGTTCTAATTGTTCAGAAAAAGCCCCAAGAAGATTGGCCTGAACAGCATTAGCCACAAAACAAAAATCGCGACTCGTCTCGCCATCACCGTTGATGATAGGAGCCTCTGCCTTGAGAAGCGTTGCGATCCACTTTGGAATTACGGCCGCATATGCCCCTTCTGGGTCTTGTCTCGGACCAAATACATTGAAATATCTCAGGCCGATGCAGGTCATACCATAGGTTTTTGCAAATACCTCAGCAAACAATTCATTGGCTGACTTAGTGGCAGCATAGGGTGAAAGCACCTTACCAATCTTGTCCTCGAACTTGGGAAGATCTGGATGGTCGCCATAGACAGAACTGGACGAAGCATAGACAAAGCGCTTGACCCCGGCTAAGCGCGCGGCGTCCAACACGGTCATAAACCCGTTCACATTGGCATGAAAACTAGTGATAGGCTCTTTGATCGAACGGGGCACCGACCCGAGGGCTGCCTGATGCAACACATAGTCGCAGCCGGCCACGGCTTGCGCCACCGCGGGGCCGTCGTTGATATCAATTTTATGGAACGCAAATCGTTTCCAGACCTCGTCTCCTAGACGTGCCTTGATCTCATCCAAATTCTTGAGATGACCCGTCGAAAGGTTATCAATGCCGACCACGATCTGACCAGCACACAACAAGTTCTCGACGATGTTGCTACCAATAAAACCTGCGCATCCGGTGACTAACCATCGCGCAGGCCCTTTGGAGCGTAGCCGGTCGCTTAGAGCGGTCGGGATGGGGGCTAGCGCTCGCAATGGTGCACTCAAATTGACGGGTTCACCCATTAAAGCCTACAGCCTCCAAAGTCTAAAGCCAAGCTTTTCAATCGCGTCGCGATTGAGCATCGACTTAATATCGGTAATCACGGCACCGGGAACAAGCTTTTCGCAAAGACTGGCCACAGGCAGGCTCTTGTAGTGAGAATGGGAAACGGCCATCACCATGGCGGCGGCCTGGGGTAGATCTTCCCATTTCGTCAACTCGATGCCGTACTCGTGGTGACACTCCGCAGAATCCGCAATCGGATCGTGCACATAAACCTTGCATCCGTAACTCTTCATTTCGTTAATGACATCGATCACCTTCGAGTTACGAATATCGGGCACGTCTTCTTTGAAGGTCATGCCTAAAACGATAATCGGCTGGTCCTTTACTGGGAAGCCTTGAGCGATCATTTTTTTAATGGTTTGACGGCCACAGTAAGGTCCCATGGCGTCGTTGATGCCGCGACCCGACAGGATGACCTGAGGGCGGTAACCATGCATCGCAGCTTTATGGGTCAGGTAATAGGGGTCTACTCCGATGCAATGTCCGCCCACGAGTCCCGGCCTAAAAGGCAAGAAATTCCATTTAGTTCCAGCAGCCTCAAGCACATCGACAGTATCGATACCAATGCGATCAAAGATCATGGCTAACTCATTCATCAACGCAATGTTGATATCGCGCTGTGTGTTCTCAATTACTTTTGCGGCCTCGGCGACCTTGATGCTGGCAGCCTTATACACGCCAGCAGTGACCACCGAAGAATACATGGCCGCAACGGCGTCCAGTGTTTCCGGCGTATCACCCGATACCACCTTGATGATGGTCGGTAAAGTATGCGTTTTATCGCCAGGATTGATTCGTTCCGGGGAGTAACCCACGAAGAAGTCTTTCTTCCATTTTAGACCCGAGAGTTGTTCCAAAATGGGGATGCAAATCTCTTCAGTCGCGCCCGGATAAACCGTCGACTCATAGACGACCGTCGCGCCCTTCTTCATGTACTTTCCGCAGGTTCTACTAGCACTTTCTAGTGGCGAAAAGTCAGGACGATTGGCTTGATCTACGGGTGTCGGCACTGCAACGATCAAGAAGTCTGCCTTGCGCAAATCTTCAGGATTCGACGTCACCTCAAGCAATTTAGCCGCTTCGAATTGCGCGCGACTGACTTCACCGGTCGGGTCGACATGAACTTTGAAGTTCTCCACCTTTTGCTTGGATAGATCATATCCAATCGTCGGTACGACCCGCCCAAATTCAACAGCCAGGGGTAGCCCGACATAGCCTAGGCCTACAACTGCAACAGTTCCAATCATCAACTTCTCCTTTTCGCCCAGGAATGTACCTTAAAGCGCGCACTCAAATGATGACAAATGTATCGTTCTCTAATGTTCCGACATCATACTTACCGCCAAAGGTTGAATAAAGGCAGTCAGGCGGGTACACGACCCCTTGTTGTCTCGTCAAAGCAACGGCTTTAAACGCTCTGAATAGTGACAATTAATCAATTCTCGATTGTAGACGTCCTATTCATGCAATAACTCGGCCTTCCGGCGGCCAAATAGGGCGTTCATCTTAGGATGCGTAATTTTCAGCCGCAGTGTGCTCTAAAATGCACTGGTATGATTTTTTTCAGAAACCGGCATGACCGTTAAATCCTCCTCTCCTCGACTGATCGTATTTAGCAATATGTTCCCGAGTGCCGTAACGCCAACGGTCGGCACTCCGATCAAAGAGCGCATGTTTCGGGTGGCCGAACACATTCCCATCGCGGTGATCTCGCCTCAAACTTGGTCGCCCCTTGACCCTATCGTGAGGCTCTTTCGTAGTACGTTCAGGCCCTTGTCGCCCGCATTCGAGATCATGGAGGGTGTGCAGGTGTATCGCCCAAAAGTTCTTAGCATTCCGAAGTTTTTTAAAACCCTCGATGGCTACTTAATGGCCTCAGGTTCACGTTCAGTCTTCAAGAAAGTCTGCGCTGAGTTCAAACCCAATATTGTCGATGCCCATTTTCTTTACCCGGACGGAGCGGCTGCAGCGACCCTCGCAGCGGAGCACAACCTCCCGCTTATTGTCACGATTCGAGGCAGTAAAGACGCGAAGCTTGTGGGCACACCTCGCGAGGGCGCACTGAGACATGTCATCAGAAGCGCATCGAAACTCATCGCAGTCTCTGATTCACTTAAGGTGGACGTTGCTGATCGATTAGAAGCCGACCCTAACAAAACTGTGGTGGTCGGGAACGGGGTTGATCTCAAGAAATTCTTTCCGGAAGATAAGCTTGCAGCCAGAACGCGCTTAGGCATTCCCGAAGATGCGCAAGTCCTCATCGGAGTTGGGGGCCTGGTTGAATTGAAAGGCTTTCATAGAATTATTGCTGAACTCCCTGAGCTTCTCAAAGATTTACCGAAATTGAAGTTTTTGGTGGTTGGGGGTGGTACGACTCAGGGCAATATGCTTCCTCAGCTTAAGGCTCAGGTGCATCAGCTTGGTTTGGAGTCTGTTGTTACTTTTTGTGGCCCACAGCCGCCGAACGATCTTCGCTGGTACTTAAGTGCTTCGAATCTTTTTGTATCCGCAACGGCCTATGAGGGCTGGGCCAATGTCTTACTCGAAGCCATGGCCTGTGGCTTACCAGTTGTAACAACTCGAGTTGGAGGCAACTCCCAAGTGGTGAATAGTAGCGAACTTGGATACCTCGTTGATTACTGGGACTCTGCTCAGTTTCGCAGCAAAACGATCGACGCGTTTCGACGTCAATGGGATCGCTCACTTATTCTCCAATACGCGCGCAAAAACTCCTGGGATTTCCGAGTGCAATCACTTCTCGAGATCTACCGTGATGTGATTACAGCTTGGGACAAGTCGAGCACTTCGGCGCTGGCAGACAAGAGTCCTGTTAAGAGCAAACTCTTTTAACGCGCGCAAAGGTATGAACGACCTTGACTTTCATTCGGTGTTCACCTCCGACCTATGGACGGATGCTGGCGGGATTGCCTGGGCCAATGAGCCAGCGTATCTACGCGCCATCCGATATCGGTCACCGGCAGGCTGTAGCGCCCAGATTGGTATCAATCGAGTGTCACGGCATCGAGGTCTATTGCGTGTTCAACGACTTGGATTCAACGAGCTGGTCGACGAAAGCTTGGATGAAGTCACGATTGAATACAACCGTTTCCGAGGCCCGCAAAACATTCCCTTTGCCAGTTCACTGGATTGGCTGCTGACGGAAATCGATAAACGCCAAGATTGGCAAGAAATCTTGTTTAGTCGCATTGCTGCAGATGAATTGCGAGCCCTTCAAAGCGCCGCTCAAAGCAGGAATTGGGGTTGGTATCTTGAAGACGCGAGACCCGGGTTCAAGGTCGATTTCGAAAAGATCAGGAACGTCCATGCCGGAGATTTTGTTGCGAGCCTCTCGCAAAATTCGCGCGAACAATTGCGCAGGGCGCGCCGGTTTTGCGAAAAGCAATATGGGCCACTGAAACTTGAACTTGCGAGTAATGAAGAGCAAGCGCTCGAGTTTCTTGATGCCTTAGCCGTTTTACATCGGCTTCGCTGGAGCAGCCAGGCGCATCAACGGGGTAAGGGATTTGAAAATCTGGCATTTGCTGCTTTCCACAAAGAACTCGTTACGCTAGGAACAAAATCAAGAAAAGTAGAAATGATCAAAGTTAGCGCTGGATCGTCAGTTTTGGCCTATTTGTACAATTTTCGAGCAAGTAAAGAGATACACTTTTACATGTCTGGGGTGAACTATGACCTGGACTCGAAATCCAGGGCTGGCATCATCGCCCATGACCTTGCGATCGAGTTTTACCTTCAAGACGCGACGCTTAATACCTATGATTTTTTGGCGGGTGCCAATCGATACAAAGACAGCTTAAGTAACGAAAAGTATGAAATGTTCTCGATTGTTTTACAACGTCCGAATTTTTGGCTCACGGCTGAAAGGGCAGTGCGGAAATTGAAACGCAAACACCGTCCTCAATCAGTCCAAGGAGCCATTAGCTCGTGACCCAAGCCTCTCAGGATAAAGGCCAGAACATTAAAAGCATCGAGACAGGCCTCTTTTCAATTGTCATGCCCGCCTACAATTCGGCCGCGACGATCAAAGCGTCCATTGACTCGGTGCTAGCCCAAAGCTATGCACATTGGGAGCTCTTGGTCGCAAACGATTGCTCAAGCGACGCTACGGTGAGTATCGTTGAAGACTTTGCGAGGCAGGATTCGAGAATCAAACTGATCAATTTGAAGGAAAACTCTGGGGTTGCCGGCGCCCGAAACGCGGCCTTACTGTCCGCCAAGGGCCAGTACATCAGTTTTTTGGATTCTGATGATCAGTGGTCGGCAAATATGCTTTCACATCATGTGCGTCAGTTCTCGGACGGGGCAAAAGTCAGTTGTAGCTCGTATCAACGCTTCTCTGAAACCGGTATCAAGGGGGTTGTAGTCGCCCCAGAAGTCATTTCCCCCTGGATGATGTACTTCATTAACCCCATTGGAAACTTGACCGGAGCCTATGACCGGGCCGCGCTAGGTCTTGAGCTTCAAAAAGAGGTTCGGCACGAGGACTACTTGATGTGGTTCAACCTGGTTCGTCGAGCGGGTGGAGCTAAGGGCTCGAAGCAGCCGCTTGGTTTTTACCGGGTCGCGTCGAACTCTTTGTCCGGCAATAAACTTAAAGCGGCGAGCTGGCATTGGAATTTGTTGCGCCAGGAGATGGGCGTCCCCTTTCTGCTAGCCATACCGGCATTCTTGATTTACGGCGTTTGGTCAGTGATGACGCGAGCCGGAGAGCGTGTTTCAACAAAGCTGCAAAAAACTCATTAAAATAATGACGAAAATTAGCACCCTACGACCCCACCGAATAGTGCATATTCTGGTATCGCTTCAAACCGGCGGCGCGGAGAGAATGGCGATTGCGCTCGCTGAACAACAAAGGCTTGCCGGTCACTCCGTCGAAGTTTGGAGCATGACCGGCAGTGGGCCCTGTGAGGATCTGGCGAAACGTGCGGGCCTGAGCGTGCGCTGTTTTGGCCAGAAAAAAGGCTTCCAGTTGTCGATCGTCAAGGACATGATTGTCGCTCTGCGCGAGTCAAGAATTCAAGTACTACACACCCATAATCCCATGCCACACTATTATGCGGCGGCAGCAAAGCTTTTCGCGGGTCGTAACATTCTGTTGCACACCCGACACAATATGGGCGATGATCTCGCCAACCCAACTCGGGCATTCGTGTTTCGCCTGACCATGCAAGTCACTAAGGCCGCGGTATTTGTATGCCAAGCTGCTCGTAACAAACTCGTCCCTACCGGCGTAATCCCTGAACGCAAAGCTAAAGTCGTTCCGAACGGCATCGACCTACAACAGTATCGCCACGCCACCGAGCAGACCAAGGCACAATTTTGGACGAGCTTGAAACGTGAGGTTCCAAGCCTTGTTTTCGGCTCGGTCGGTCGCTTGTCGGAGGTTAAAAACCATCCAATGATGATAGAAGCGTTTGCCCTTGCTCTCCCTAAGTTACCCACCGACTCTCGGCTTCTATTGGCCGGCGATGGCCCTTCCAGGGAGAAAATTGAAAAGCTTATTTTCGAGCGTCGACTTGAGAAACATGTGATCGTGTTAGGTGAGCGTTCTGACATACCATTCGTCCTCGGTGGCATGGACGTCTTTCTACAAAGCTCGGTCTCTGAGGCCTATTCGCTTGCCTTATTGGAAGCGGCTGCGTCTGGCCTTCCCTGCATTGCTTCGAATGTAGGGGGTAACAGCGAGATCATCCAAGAAGGGGTGACAGGCTTCCTTGTCGCGAAAGACGACATTGAAGCTTTTGGTGCGCTATTGGTTAAACTCGGCGGCAATCGCGATCTGCTCAACACAATGGGGCAAGCAGCCTACGTATGGGCTCAAAAGTTCGCGAGTTTAGAACAAATGTACGACAAATATCAATCAATCTACTTTGATTGACGAAACCTGGATTTGGAATAAATAGAAAATGTTGATCTTTCTTATCTTAGTGCTTGTCTTCGTTGCCCTCGCGGCGACAGCACTGCTTACCATTGAAATTCGTCGCAAGAACATGGGAATCTGGTTAGGTTCGTATATTCAGCGCAAGAAGCCAGTCGTTGAGTCTGGCCCAGTTCACGTCATGTTTATGTTCGTAGACCATTACGAGCCTGGTTGGAAAAGACCGAGCTATGAGACCGAGGTTGCGCGCGTTGCACAGTGGTCCAAGCGCTACCCAGAAATGGCATCGAAGCATGTTGACGCCGACGGCGTGCATCCGCAGCACACGTTCTTCTACCCCGAAGAGGAGTACCGAAAGGAACATCTCGACGCGATTGAGAAAATGTGTCGTGACGGGTTTGGCGAAATCGAAGTTCATCTTCATCACGACAATGACACCGAAGCTGGCTTGCGCGAAAAAATCCAGCGCTTCGTGAAAATCCTTCATGACGATCACGGCGCCCTGCCTCTCGACCCGATCACCCAAAAACCCGTATTTGGTTTCATTCACGGGAACTGGGCACTTGACAATTCCCGTGCTGATGGACGCTGGTGTGGAGTGAATAACGAGCTGATCGTTCTCAAAGACCTCGGGTGTTACGCGGACTTCACACTACCGTCTGCACCTAGCGAAACCCAGACCAAAAAGATCAACAGCATTTACTACGCAAAAGATGATGCTCATACCTGCAAATCGCACAATGTGGGCACTGATGTGACCGTGGGCGGTCGCGAAAGTGGCGACTTAATGATCATGCAGGGCCCTCTAGCCTTGAACTTTGTTAATCGCAAATGGGGCTTTCTTCCACGTCTCGAGAACGCCGATGTTCGGCTCTCATCGCAGCCTACTACGGATCGCGTTGATCTATGGGTTGACCAGCACATTCATGTAGCGGGGCGACCTGAATGGGTGTTTGTCAAAGTGCATACTCATGGCACCCAGGAACCCGATATGGAAACCTTACTGGGCGACCCGATTGACAAAATGCACTCCTACCTGGAGTCAAAATACAATGACGGCAAGAAGTTCAAACTTCACTACGTCACCTCACGTGAGACTTTCAATATCATTAAAGCAGCCGAGGCTGGCAAGTCAGGCGACCCTCACCAATATCGCGATTTTGTGCTCCCAAAACCCCGCAATCGGAATGTCAATGCTTCTTAAGACTTTAAACACTCGGTATGGGCTGAGGCCTTTGCACTTGAGCACGGTGGTTCAACTGGCCTATTTCGAAGGCGCGTTCTTATGTTAAGGGTCGGCATCGTTGGATGCGGAAAAATTTCAGATGCGCATGTTGAACAAGCAAGAGCAACAGGACTGGCAGAGGTCGTTGCGGTAGCAGACCGCGAGCCACTGATGGCACAGCAGATTGCGCAGCGTCTGGGCATTGAGAAGCGCTACACCGATGTGCTTACGATGATCAAGGAGGCAAAGCTTGATGTCATCCACGTGGCGACCCCACCCGACTCTCATTTAGCCATCGCGCGACTCGCTTTAGAAAATGGCTGTCATGTATTTCTCGAAAAACCACTAGCGCTGGACACCTCGCAAACTCAGGAAATCTTGTCGCTCGCGGAAAAGGTCGGACGTAAAGTCGCGGTGAACTATCTCTATAATTTCGAGTCACCGTTTAAGCGACTTGAGACGCTCCTTGCGCAGGGTGAGCTAGGCGAAATCGTTCATATTGAATCCGCCTATGGATACGATTTAAATGGTGAGTATGGACTCGCAGTCCTCAGCGACCCGAAGCACTGGGTACACCGCCTCCCTGGAAAGCTGTTCCACAATGTGCTTGACCATGTGATGTGCAAAATTGCGCCTTTCATTGGTGAGAACTTTCAGACAGTCGCCTTGGCTAGCCGTCGACGCTCGCCGATGGGCAGTGAAATTGTTGATGCTTTGCCGGACGAGCTGCGCTTTATATTGGCCTCGGATCGAGTTTCAGTGTCGGGCTATATCAGTGCGCACGCGAAGCCTGTGACTCACACTCTAAAGGTACTCGGAACCCGTAATTCCTACCTTTTGGATTTTGTGTCAAGAACCTGCACTCCTCTTGCCCGCCAACGCTTCCCTGGATCTATCGGTAGGCTGATCCCGGCGATCGATCAGGCGCGATCATTCTCGGGCGAGGCCAGGAGTAATTTCGGCGCGTTTTGGAGACACGACTACCATTTCTTCATTGGCATGCGCCGACTTTTGACGGCCTTCTACGGCTCAATCATGCAAGGAACGGCGAGTCCTCAAAAGCCCGCAGAACTTTTGATTGCTTCGAAAGCCATCGATGCCATTGTGGCGTCGATCAACACGCCCAAAGATGCGCCCAAAGACACCCCCAACGCCCAGATGGAGGCCCTTTCTTTATGAAAATTTTTGTGACTGGAGCGGGTGGCTTTTTAGGCAAGCAAATCGTTGAGCAACTATTAATTGCGGGTGAACGAGATCTCGTTTTAGGGGTTCGTCAGGCCAAGGCGATGCAGGAGCTGAAGGAAGTCTGTGCCAAATACGCGGGCACACAGTTTAGGATTGAGAATGCAAATCTGCTAGATCGGACAGCGATTGGTCGTGCCCTCGAGGGCGCCGACACTGTGATCCATGCCGCCGCCGGTACAAAAGGTGGTGCAGCAGATATGTTTTTGAATAGCGTACTTGGCACTCGAAATTTGTGCGAAGCAATTCTGGAACAAGGCATTAAAAGGGTTATCTTCATAAGCTCTTTTTCGGTCTACGACACCTCGCAGATGCGCGCCGGGGAACTTCTCGACGAAAATTCTCCATTGGAAGTCGATGGTGTGCGCAAAGGCGCCTACGCCTATACAAAAGTGCAGCAGGAACATCTGGTTCGTCAAATGCTTGGTGAGCAGAAAACAGAGGTTATCTTCGTTCGACCTGGTGTGATTTATGGCCCCGGAGGAAGCGGCATGTCCTCACGAGTTGGAATTTCTGCACTAGGAATATTTGCGAAGCTCGGTGGTGGCAACCTTCTCCCGCTCACTCAGGTACAAAACTGCGCGGCCGCGATCGTCAGCGCGACCCGTCACGGAAAAGCCAATGAGGTTTTTAATGTAACCGACGACGAGTTGCCCTCTTGCGCTCAATATCTCTCGATGTACCGCAAGAAAGTAAAGAAACTCACCTGCGTACCGGTTCCTTACTTTGCGCTCTTACTCGGGTCAAAGTGGCTAGAGAGCTATTCGTTGCGCTCCAAGGGCCAATTGCCCGCCGTGTTGACGCCCTATGTGGTCAAGTCAATGTACACACCACTGAAGTACTCAAACCAAAAGCTTAAAGCAATCGGCTGGAAACCTGAGATAAGTACCAGCGAAGGATTGAATCAAGCTTTTCAATTTCTCGCGAGTCAGTCCACGTGAAAAAACTGATTTTACGAATCCTCAAATCGGACCGAATATTATTTAATCGGCCCTCCAAAGGCAAGGTCTTGTACTTAACCTTTGATGATGGTCCGCATGCAATAAATACCGAGCCGATGCTTGACCTCTTGGCCGAGATGCAGGTGAAAGCGACCTTCTTCGTGGTCGGACGGGACGTGGTGAACAACCGTGATATTGTTGAGAGAACGGTTAGAGAAGGGCATGAAATCGGCAATCACAGCATGACCCATCCCCGTATGGACATGCTCAGTGATCAAGGCCGTCTCATCGAAATTCGAGGAATGAATCGCCTCCTCAAGGAATACGATCATCGCTCTGAACATTTGTTTCGGCCGCCCTATGGGCGGGTCTCGATGTCGCTCATGTGGTTTTGCTTAAAGAAGCGTTTTAATGTCGCTCTTTGGTCGCGAGACAGCATGGACTACCGTGACGATGCTGAAAAAGTAGTTCGCGGCTTGGTGGAGCGACCGGTGAGCAGCGGCGATATTGTTTTGTTTCATGATGATGGCGCCGTCGCTTGCAACGCCTTGCGCGAGCTCATTCCGCTTTGGAAATCTCAGGGATATGGTTTTTCAACCTTGACTCAGTCGACCCAATCGTGAACCCCGTCAGACACCGACCCTATCTTCGTTCCCGTATCGGCGATGCCTTGGTTGCCGCCGGTCTTATGCCGATCTTGCGTCCCTTCCATAATCGCGGGCGCATTCCCATTGTTGTGCTCGCCTATCACCGTATCACTCCCCATGAGCAAGAGCACAGCAGGATCAATCCGTTCGACTCAGATTTAATTAGTGCGACCACCGAAGATTTTGAATGGCAAATGCGCTATTTGCGCGATCATTTCCAGGTCGTTCCCCTGACCCGACTTGTCTCGCATCTTAGTGGGCGAGATCGCATTGATCGACCCACTGTGATCATTACCTTTGACGACGGATTCCGGGACAACTACACCTATGCCTACCCGATTCTCAAGGAACTAGGCATTCCCGCGACGATCTTTCTATCGACTGAAATGGTCGACAGCCGCGAAGCGATTTGGTTTCAAATGGTGAGCTTTCTCATCATGAAGTCCGCCCCACAATCGATACAGGTAGAAGGCATTCCAGAACGGCTACCTCGATCAAACGATCCCCAAATTCGTCGCTCAGATGCTCGAATGCTTCAAAAGCATCTTAAGTCACTTCCTCACCGGAAATTTCAAAGTACCTTAACGGATCTTAAGACGTACATGAAGATCGATAATGCTCATAGTGATCTTGACGATCTTGACGATGCGGTTGCGATTACCTGGGAACAGGCCCGAGAAATGCAGGAAAACGGCATTCAGTTTGGCTCACATACGGTGACTCATGGAATTCTGTCGAGAATGGATCAAGTCGAGCAGCAGCGAGAGCTTGTCCAATCCAAACGAAGAATTGAGGAAGCGCTTGGAAAACCAGTGCAAGCTATCGCCTATCCTGTGGGTCGATTTTCGTCGATCAATGACGATGTATTGTATGAAACGTCCTGCGCCGGCTATCGCCTTGGTGCTTGTTATGAGTCAGGCGTCAATTGGGCGACTCAATTGAGCCCACTGTGTTTGCTTAGACAGAACGTAGAGCTTTCAACCACCCGAAGTCGCTTCAAGGCGATGGTTGGACTTCCTAACTGGATCCGATAAATATGAACAAACTTTTAGAGCCTCACGCCAGTGAATTTCGTCAACTTATTAAACGTGGTGCTGGCACACTGGACATACACGACCGGACCTCTGGCAAATATGCCGAAGAGATCGAGGCTTTCGATGAGTTAATTGACCGGGAGGTCGGGCGGGTCCAAGTCCACCTCAACAGCTTTTGTAAAACGCTTAAGGCGGCTGGCATCAAAGGTTCTCGTGCCTTAGATTTAGGTTGCGGGACGGGCGCGACAACCGTTGCAATGGCGCTCGACAAAACTTTGGGGTTTTCTGAACTAATTGGTGCCGACCCCAATGCTCTATCGCTTGATGCGGCTCGTGCACGCATGCAATCCCACGGCTTAACGACGAGCGACCTCCACTTTTTAAAGATTGCAGCCGGAAAGCCCCTTCCCTTTGCAGACGGTTATTTCGATGTGGTCGCCTGTGTTTCTGTGCTGGAATATATCGACGATTTAAATCATCGTCAGGCGATCATTCAGGAAATGATTCGTGTGACCAAAGCCGGAGGAAGCATCGTTTTAATTACGCCCAATCCGTACCGTCTTAGGAGTTACCATACAGACGAATGGTTTGGCGACTTTCGTCGTTTGGACGGCCACCCTTGGTCAAGTACCCGCTCGCAACTCGCCAGCTTTATGCTGCCAAGTTGCGACGTCAGGTTTCTTGGCAAGGAAAATCTGACGGTGGGTCTGGAGAAAAGACTCGGAAAAACAGGCAAATTGCTTGGGAACTTCTTGCCCGAGCAAGCGAGCCTGTTGCTGCCGTGGATAAAACTAGTCGCCACGAAGAGATAGTTACGAGGCGATCAAGCCGTATCGGGATCGTGCCGCATTGATGAGTTTCACAAGGGGTCCGCCGTGGACCCCTACTTTATTGAGAATCGATATACAAAGGTCAAAATCCAAGGGCTTCCAGGTTCGCAAGATCACCGAACACAACATAAAGATCAGTAAAAACAAAGCGAAACTGAGGATAAATAAGTAGGGGCCAGCCACGGTTTGTCTGAGCACAAGTTCAGGCACCAAGCCGATCAACATTGCAATGGTTTGCCTGCCCATCACGCCCAAAGGCAATGGATTACTGAGTGATCTACGAACGTAAATCCATGTAGCGAACAAATTCAGAACACGAGTTGCAGCAAGACTCGCCAAGGCGCCATTTAAACCAAAGCGAGGAATTAACGCAATTGCGAAGATGAGGTTTCCGATGATCGTGATGATGGCTACCGCAACACGATCCGCCTGCTTTTCAGTACTGGTTTGATAAGCATACAACGCTGCACTAACACTCGTGAGGCCCGCGATCATGAGGGAGATCACAATCGCCGGAATTGCGGCGGTGTATTTTGCCCCATAGAGTAGCGACACAATGCCTGGCGCGAAGGTTAACCCAGCGCCCACCACGAGTAGCCCTAAGAAATTGTAATAACGTGATGATTCACTCAGCATGGCCCCCACACCAGCCTTACTGCTTTGACCGACCTTCCGGGACATCGCGGGTAACAACACTGAATTTAAACCACCCGTCATGAGATCAACGGCGCCCTTTGTCAGGGTGCCCGCTAGCGCGAAAAAACCAACCACCGCGCTGGTGGCAGTCGCCTTTAAAAGCAAGGTCTCAATCGCTCGATTACCCAGCAAGGAAATCACAACGAGCGCGGCAGTTGCCTTGATCTGAGACCAAATTCGACGCTTCAATTCCTCCGGAACAGGGCCATTGCTTGCAAAGTGCTTAAGCCTTTGGGCCATTTGGCGACGGATAAGCAACAGCGCTCCACAACCGGTTGCGGCAAAGATTCCTATGTAGCCTATTAGTGATCCAGAAAACCAGGCCCAGAAAGCAACGGCGATTAAGTTAAGCACGGCGATATAGGCGAGCGCGAGATTTTCTGGCTCAAAGCGCTCCTGGCTATTACAAATCGAACCATTCATCCAGAATCTTGCCTTCGACCAAATTGCCGAAGCACTGAAGGCTAGATACACAAATAGAGTGCTCTCCCATTCTGGAGGATGGATGAGCCAAAACGCAAGCGCGTATACGGCGAGTACACCTATTGAGAGGTACGCTTGGGCTCTTAACAGATATCCGTAGATATTTGAGGCTTGAACTAAATCACCTCGGCCGAGAGCTTCGGCCGCAAATTTAATCGTAACCGTGGTCACGGACTGGCTGCAGGCGGTAATGAGCCAACCCATAAGCCATATCGCAAAAGCGTAGGCCCCGAATTGATCTGGCCCTAAAGATCGGGCGACGATCACGCCAACGACTAGACCAATCGCAGACTCAAAATAGCTGCCTGCCGCGACAATTGCGGCATTTTTAATATGGGAAACTCTTTTGTTCAAAGCGGCCGGGTCTTAGCCGCTGTCCTTCATCCCAAAATGAATATTGGCCGTTAAGAAACCTCTTTTGCTCCCACAATCGAATCGTTTGCCGCCGAAGCGATAAGCATACAAACCAGGGCTCTCAATTTGCGAAACCAGTGCATCCGTGAGCTGGATTTCTCCGCCTGTGCCGGCAGTTTGAAATTCAAGAGTTTTGAGAACACTGGGATGCAAAATATACCGCCCCACCACAGCGCTTGTAGACGGTGCTTGTCCTACGTTCGGTTTTTCGACAATCCCTTTGAGTTTCATGAGGTGGCCGACTTCACTAATAGGATCGACCACCCCGTACTTACTAACATCCGCCGGCGGAACCTCCTCCACGGCGACTACAGAGCAATTCTTCTCAAGAGCGTACGGCAACATTTGGCTGAGAACGCCTTTGGGGTAGCCATCGATCAGATCATCCGGGAGCATGACCGCGAACATCTCGTCGGGACCGATCATCGGCGCCGCACAAAGCACCGCGTGCCCTAAGCCGAGCGGCTGGGGCTGACGAACGAACAAAACCTTTACGTAGGCGGGGATGATATTTCGAATCACCTCAAGGGCTTCCAACTTTCCTTTCGCCTCTAATTCTGCCTCGAGCTCTGGATTCCGATCAAAGTAATCCTCGACCGCGCGCTTAGATCGACCGGTGACGAAAATGAGCGTATCGCAACCCGCTTCGATAGCCTCGTCGACCGCATACTGAATGATGGGTCGATCTACGATGGGAAGCATTTCCTTAGGAATAGACTTGGTCGCAGGCAAAAACCTTGTACCCAGACCGGCCACAGGGAAAACGGCTTTCGTAAGTTTCATCTTATTGGGTTCTTTACTTGAAATAATTTCCTTGATTATCGCAGAGGATCAAGGAAACCTAGAAGCAGCAATCTGAGAAGCATGGCCTCTTGGGGGATGCTGCTTTCAAGTTGATAGAACAGCCTAGGAGCCCAGGCTGTTGTAGGCTAGGGCTTTTTTACATCCGCGGTGGCGGTGGTTGGCGGAGTGCTTGTTTTGGCAGCCCGGGACTTAAAGTTGTCTGCCGCCTTGTCTTGATACTTCGCGAGCAAATCGGCTTCTTTCTTTACGCCCTCAGCGGCCTTCACCTTAGCTTCTTCAGCTTTAGCCTTCTGCTCGTCATTTAATGGCGCGGGCGCAGGTAATTTAGCCTGCACAAACGCTGCCGCGAAACCAAGGCCTAGGGCGAAGGTGATCGTCGCTAATTTAATAAAGTTTTTTTGCATGATCATTATCTTAAGTTCATTCAAACCGCTCGGTGACTGGCGGTAGTGTTCGAGGAGGCCTGAGTCGTGCTTGCTTGAGATGCACTAGCGGTGCGATTTGCGGGGATTTTCCCCGACTTAACATCGTCATACCAATACTCATGGTGCTCCTTCGCCCAGCTTTCATCAACATAGCCGGTCTTCATTGCCGAGTAAGCTCCTTCAGTGCCAAGGGTCCCGATATAGATATGACCA
Source organism: Betaproteobacteria bacterium (assembly GCA_031421635.1). GTDB lineage: Bacteria > Pseudomonadota > Gammaproteobacteria > Burkholderiales > Burkholderiaceae_E > JAPOKJ01. The sequence continues at coordinate 24,406 of JANOPA010000012.1, forward strand.
ACGATCATGCCGACAAAGGCTAAGGCCGCAATTGAATGCCATGACCAAGCTTCTTGCATATCTCCGCGAGTCTGACCATAGTTCGGGAAGTCTAGGATGAATCCTGTGGTGGAAACGATGATTCCCAGGGTGACTACGCCGCCCCAAAACACCATTTTCTCGCCCGCATTAAAGCGACCACTGGGAACGTGAGCACCATTCTTGCTGAATAAGCCACCCGCTTTCAATAACCAATTCAAATCTCCTGCTTTCGGGAAATTGTCCTTTACGAAGGTCAGGAAAATGATAATCAAAGTGGCACTGAACAAGGGGCCCACAAAGTTGTGCATGTTCTTAGACAGAATGGCGAACCATGAAAACACGGTATGCCCCATCACTGGCAGCACCACATACTTGCCGAACAACATGAGTAAACCGGTAATGGCTAGCAAACTGAAGCAAATTGCGTTGGCCCAATGTACGCAGCGCTCTACAAAAGTGAAGCGCTCGATCATGCGACCGCTCGCGGGCTGGCTGACCTTAATCTGACCACGATAGAGATAAAACAAGGTGATCAAGCCAAGCAAACCTACCAGTGCCCAACCGCCTTTGCGCGTGACTTCCCCATTACGAAATTGCCGCCATTGTTCGCCGCCTTTTTGGATCAACACCCCACCCTCGCGGGCCGGCAAGGTGGTGGACTGAGGCGTGCCCGTCACCGCTTCACGCCACATCGGAGCATTGTTGCCGGGTTGAGTTTTAGTGCGTTCGGCTTGGCTGTCTTTTGGAACCGCGAAAATGTTAGTGGACTGAAGACCCGCGGAAGGTTTCACTTCCCCAGAGGTGCTAGGCGTAGCAGCGGGGGCCGTAGGCGCCGCAGGGGCCGTCGTTTGAGCTTGTAGACCCGTCACCGCACTGGCCAAAGCCAAAGTCGAGCAAAGGGTCCAGAGGGCACGCTTGAGGTGTTTGACCATTACTTTTCCCTTGAATACTCGTCTTGACCCTGTATTCGGGTTTTCATGTGTGTTTCCCAGGCCGTTTTGTCGCCACGTTTGAAGGTAGAGATGGCGTACTTACTTCCTTCGCCGTCGTACGCGCGAGTATCACGGGTCACGCTCGAGCCTGCGGCGCCTTTAGTGAGGTCTTGCGACTTTTCACCGCACCCCGTTAAGACCATCGCAAGCACAGCCGCCGAAAGTAGTTTGATCCCAGCGCTTTTTTTCACCGAGGTTGATTTATTGGCCATCGACATCATCATGACTGTCCATCCTTCTTCACTGGTGCAGGCTGAGCGGGAGGCTTGCCACCCGTGCCATAAGCAGTTCCCCAACCCCAAACCTCTTCGCCCTTGGCGCGCTTGAGTACGCGATTGCGATAGATGTCGGCCACCATATCGCCATCACCACCGAGCAAGGCCTTGGTAGAACACATCTCGGCGCAAGCGGGTAGTTTGCCTTCGGAGAGGCGATTACGGCCGTACTTGACCATCTCTTCTTCGGAGCCGTCTTTTTCTGGCCCACCGGCGCAGAAGGTGCATTTATCCATTTTGCCGCGCATGCCGAAGGCACCAGCTTGTGGGAACTGAGGTGCGCCAAAGGGGCAGGCATACGAGCAATATCCGCAGCCAATGCATAAGTCTTTGTCATGCAAGACCACGCCTTCGTCGGTGCGGTAAAAACAATCTACTGGGCATACGGCCATGCAAGGCGCATCGGAACAATGCATACAGGCTACAGAGATCGAACGCTCACCGGCTTTGCCATCGTTGAGCGTTACTACGCGTCGGCGATTGACGCCCCAGGGAATATTGTTTTCTTGCTTACAGGCGGTAACGCAGCCATTGCATTCAATGCAACGCTCAGCATCACAGAGAAATTTCATTCGGGCCATTTTGAACTCCTAAATCTTTTCAGTAAATACGATGAATGTGTTGAGGTTTTGACGCTTGACTGCTAGACAAATTTTTCAATTTGGCAGATTGTCGTCTTGGTCTCTTGCATCATCGTTACCGCGTCGTAACCATACGTGGTGGCGGTATTCACAGATTCACCTCGGACGAGAGGCGCTGAGCCTTCTGGGTAAAACTCCTTCATATCGCGACCCTGCCACCAACCCGAAAAGTGGAAAGGCATGAAGGTGTGGTCTGGAGCCACACGTTCTGTGATTTGAGCCTGCACCTTAAGCTGCGCACCGGTGGGTGTTTTGAGCCATACGAACTCACCGTCACGAATACCGCGCTCTGAGGCTGCCTTAGGATGCAACTCAACAAACGCGTTTTGCTGCAGCTCGGCTAACCAGGGGTTGGAGCGAGTTTCTTCGCCGCCGCCCTCATACTCTACTAAGCGACCCGAGGTCATGACCAGAGGGAACTTCTCATGTAGCTTGCTGTCAACGTTCTTCTGTTGCAAAGACTTGAACAGCGTGGGTAAACGCCAGAAATTTTTCTTGTCATCGTGCGATGGGTACTTGGCGATCAAGTCGGGGCGGTTGCCATACAGAGGCTCGCGATGCACGGGCACGCTGTCCGGGAAGTTCCACACCACGGCGCGGGCCTTGGCGTTTCCGAAAGGATGGCAACCGTGAACCTTCATGGCGACGCGAATAATACCGCCCGAAGAATCGGTCTTCCAGTTCTTGCCTTCGGCCGCTTTTTTCTCAGCCTCGGTCAATTCATCCCACCAGCCCAGTTTCTTGAGCAAGGTGTGGTCGAACTCAGGGTAGCCCGTCGTGATATCCGCGCCTTTACTATGAGAACCATCTTCCGCCAGTAGCGACGTACCTTCTCGCTCCACTCCGAAATTGGCGCGGAAGTTACCGCCTCCGTCCATGACATGGCGAGTCGTGTCGTAAAGGTTTGGAGAACCAGGGTGTTTGAGCTCAGCAGTCCCATAGCAAGGCCAAGGCAAACCGAAGTAGTCACCGGTCAGGTCGTAACCCGTGACGGCATCTTTGCCACCTTTGGCGCGCAATGTCTTCACGTCAAACATGTGCATGTTGCGCATGTGCGCTTTCAAGCGCTCAGGTGTTTGACCGGTGTAACCAATCGTCCAGACCGACTTATTGATTTCACGCAGAATCGATTCGGGTTCAGGCTCTTTCCACTCAACGCCATGTTTCTTGAACGTGGTCATCTTGTAGTTTTTCGACAGTTCGGCGCCAAAGCCCAAGCGATCCGCAAAAGCCTGCATTAAAGTGTGGTCAGGCATCGACTCAAACAAAGGCTCGATGACCTTCTCACGCCATTGAAGCGAGCGGTTCGATGCCGTGGCCGAGCCTGAAGTTTCAAACTGAGTCGCCGCAGGCAACAAATACACCTGACGATTCGGGTTCACCTGAGCACCATCCACCGGCATCGCTGCCATCGCCGCGCTGGCAGAAGGATAGGGATCGACCACAACTAACAGGTCGAGCGCATCAAAGGCTTTCTTCATCTCCAAGCCGCGCGTCTGGGAGTTAGGTGCATGGCCCCAGAACACCATGGCTTTAACGTTGGAATCTTGATCGATCAACTCGTTTTTCTCAAGAACCGCATCAATCCAGCGCGACACGGTGGCGCCGGATTTCTCCATCATGTTCGGTGCAAACTGTTTCTTGATCCATTCGTAGTCCACGCCCCAGGTCGCCGCGAAGTGCTTCCAAGCACCTGCGGCCAGGCCGTAGTAGCCGGGCAGGGAATCAGGGTTAGGTCCAACGTCGGTGGCACCTTGCACGTTGTCGTGACCACGGAAGATGTTGGCGCCGCCGCCAGAGACACCAATATTGCCCAGGCACAACTGCAACAAGCAGGAGGCGCGCACAATCGCGTTACCAGTGGTGTGATGGGTTTGGCCCATGCACCAAACGATGGTTGACGGACGATTTTTAGCCATCATTTCGGCGGCTTTAAAGACAGTAGCTTCAGGCACGCCGCAAGCCTCTTCAACCTTGTCAGGCGTCCATTTAGCCATCACCTCGTCGCGTACTTTGTCCATGCCCCAGACACGGTCGTTGATGTACTTTTTGTCTTCCCAACCATTCTTGAAGATGTGATACATCATGCCGAACAAAAATGGGATATCCGAACCAGAACGAATACGGATAAATTCATCGGCCTTGGCGGCAGTCCGGGTGAAACGTGGATCGACCACGATCATTTTCGAGCCATTTTCCTTGGCATGCAACATGTGCATCATTGAGACGGGATGGGCCTCGGCAGCGTTCGAGCCGATATACATCGCACACTTGGTGTTTTGCATATCGTTGTAGCTATTGGTCATCGCGCCATAGCCCCAGGTATTGGCAACTCCGGCTACCGTCGTGGAGTGGCAAATACGGGCTTGATGATCCATATTGTTCGTGCCAAAGAAGGACACAAACTTGCGCATCAAGTAGGCTTGCTCGTTGCTGTGCTTGGAAGAGCCGACCCAGAAGGTTGAATCCGGACCGGACGTTTTGCGCAGGTCAAGCAGCTTGGCGCTAATTTCGCTCAGAGCCTGCTCCCAGGAAATTTTGGTGTACTTGCCGTTCACCAATTTCATGGGCGTTTTAAGGCGATATTCCCCGTGACCATGTTCGCGGATCGCCGCGCCCTTGGCACAATGAGCACCTAAGTTGATTGGGGAATCAAACACCGGCTCCTGGCGAACCCAGACACCGTTCTCAACCACAGCATCTACCGCACAACCCACTGAACAATGAGTACATACGGTGCGCTTGACTTCGATCTTGCTCGTGGCGGTTTGCGCTTGTGCTTTTTCCACGCCTTCGAAAGTCAAACCAGCTGCGGCTGCGCCGACACCAACGCCGACGCCGGAGCGCTTCAAGAAGGAGCGACGGTTGAGTGTATTTCCTAGGGCACTATTCAATCCTCGGAACAAACTATTGGCCAAAGCTCCTTGCGGTGCACTGGACGCTGCGGATGATTTTTTTCTCTGCAATTGCATTTTGTGTTCCCTGCTTTAGACCAAAGTGGTTCGGTAGTAATGTTTAACATGCTCAGTGACGTGATAACCACCACCCTTGCCCTTGGTGTCTGGCTTGACGGTTAAAGTCGGCTCAGTCGGCGCTTGGCCTGCGGTAAGAATTACGGCGGCGGCGCCCGTCGTTGCGGCACCAGCGCCCAGTAAAAACTTGCGGCGGGTGGCCACGGTTACTGGGTTGGAATCGCGTTTAATATCGATGGATTTCATCACTTACTCCGTCACAACAAAAGGCATGGGTGTTTAGTTACTAGGACTTATTCTTCAAAATCAAATGATTGCCGCTCAATCGCGAAAAAGCTTCGCATCAAACGGGCAGCATGCTTATAAAAATCGGTATTGCTATTAGCTTCTATCGCGTCACAGGCCTGCTCAAACCAATCAGCGAGAAAACCCATGAAGAGCTCTTTTTGCTCAGCGATAGGCACTCGATCCAGAATGAGGCGGCGCATAGACGCGCACAGCAAGCTTAAGTGGTCTTCAGTATCGGCGATCTCGTCCTTGCGGGCATAGCCGAGTCGGTTAAGTAGGGAGCGCAAATCAACGAGAGGCTTCTCATGCAAGAATCCGGCCTGATAAAACGAGGCATTCAAAAAAACCTCAGCCTTGCCGGTGCCCACAAATACAAGATCGAACTCTTCTTTCAGGAGTTCAGGTCGTGCGCCATCACAAGCCCGACATAGGCTCGCGAAGCAAGGCTCAATTCCACCAGGCTCATCTTGGCTTAGCTTATCCACATCGAACCCCAATTCGACCCCCGACAATTGGGACAGAGCAGCTTGGTCCAGAGGAGAACTAAACAAGCGCCCGACCAAACCATACCAATCGGCGCGGGCCAGATCTTCATCGCTTAGGGGTTGAATACGGCTAACATCGAGCACTTGCATGGTGACTGGGGGCTACTCGCCGCGCCTCACATCGTGGATTGAGGCCTGCTCGGTCGAAGAATACATATCGACGACACGGCAATCTGAACACATTTTAAGGCGTTCAGCCGCGGGCCCTGCAAAAGCACTGTGGCCAGATAGTTTCGTGATCATATTCTCGATCATCATCAGAGTTCCAAAGGCTTTACCGCATTTCACACAATGAAACGGTTTGGCCTCATTAACCACTGCCTGATGCTCTCTCCCCACCTCAAAATTCCAACGCGGCTCCAAACTGATCGCTTGCTCTGGGCAAGTCTTCTCACATAAGCCACACTGGACACAGTTTCGTTCTAAAAACCGCAACTGCGGTTTGTCTTCCCCTGACTGCTGACCATCCAAAAGAGCGCCTTCTGGACAGGAACCAACGCAAGCCAAGCATAGAGTACATTTTTCGGCGTTAATACTCAAGCCACCAAAGGGTGCTCCGGCGCTTAAAGCCACAAAGCTTGGCAAACCGACAGCGGTCAAGATATTGGTGGATACTAAGTCAGTGCTATTGAATTTCGGTTCGATCGCTTTTTGAGCAAGCTTTTGTGCCTGCTTCTGCAAGTACCCGACGGCGACTTCAATTGCTCGACGTTTTTCTTTAGGCACCGCAAACCCGGCGGGTTCGAAACCCACGGACAGACCCGTTGCGCGAGACCAGGTCGATGCGCTCAATTTGACCTTGGCAATCTCTTGCCGAAGCCCATCTAAACTCGACAGGCCGTTCGATTCGCCACTCACGACGCTAACCGCAGTCGTCAACTCAGCAAACAAGGGCCCAACGATTTCACCCACTAATTGAGCTTGAAATTTCGATGCCTGAACATACTGCGGTGCAGCATTCTCAGCAAACAGAATGACGACGCGACGCGCGCCGTACGCCAAGGCTGCAAGCGTTAAGTCGGCGCCAACACTGGCGACGTCATGCACAAAAATCGGCAACCAATTGGCCGGTAGTCCCCCAGTAGTCGCCGAAATGCTGAGACTGTTTAAGGCTGCCCTCGAACTTTCATCCGCAAAAAGCAATACAGGCGAGGAAGCGGGCACAGGATCTGCCAACTGCCGATACACGGACAAGCCACGTCGAATCCGCTCGCCCACCCGATCCGTCACCGGATATGAAAAACGCATTGCGCCAGAGGGGCACACCGTAGAGCACGCTCCGCAACCCATACACAGGTGAGGCTCGACAGCCACTTTATCGCCAAGCGAGCGAATGGCTTGGGTCGAACAAACATCGATGCACTGATTGCAGCCTAAGGTCTTGTTTCGGCCATGGGCGCAAATTCGTGGGTCGTAAGAAAAGTATTTTGGCTTTTCAAACTCACCTACTTGGGCACTGATCGACATCATGGCCTGTAGTGCCGCACCATCGTCCAAGCCAGGCCGGTAATAGCCCTGCGGTGGGTGGAACTGCGTAAAGGTGCTGGATTGAGAAATCAGGGGATCGCGCAGATCCAAAATCACATCAAATTCAGCCTCCCGATTTTTATCAATCCGATCAAAATCGATTGCTGCCACTGGTCCGCAAGCTTTCACACAGGCTCGGTGACCATCGCATTTGCTGAGATCAACTTGAAAATCGGACGAAATCGCTTGGCTTGGACATGCCGCAACACAGGCGCCGCAACGCACACAACTGTCTAAATCAATCGGATTTTGCTGGCTCCATCGTGCTTTAAAAGCTCCAAGCCACCCGGTCAAGCCCAGTAACTCACCGGTTAACACGGGATAGGACCGCACCTGATTGGCGAGGCCCATCAGGCTAACCGTGCCGGTCACTAGGGCACTAATCGTTAACGCTCCTTCAGGCTGCGCCAAGCCCATCTTGTGGAGGCGATCAGCCCATAGCAATGCTCTTTGCCCTGAACCAATCACCAGAACCCGTCCTTGCGAAGCGTAGGACACCGAGGCAACAGGGTCGGTTAGTTCGCGCGAGGCCATTTCAAGCAGGGCTGCCATCTTGGCCTGAGCCGAACCGCCCTCCTGCCCCCACCCAGCCAGTTCGCGAATATTCACAAAGCGAATCGGGGCGATGGTTTGTTTGCGGGTGGCTAACTCGGAAAAGAGCGGCGCTTCCTGGGTGCAGGCCACCAAAATATCTTGGGTACCGTCCAAAGCCGGATTAATTTTGGTGACTTCGCGTCGACAAAGTTGGGTAGCACGCTCAATCTGATGACTCGCCAAGGCCTTGTCCAAGGCCTCTGTAGGCGCGGGCAAGGTAAGCGTGCTGTTGCAAGAACATATAAATGTTCTTGAAGTCTTAGCGGTCAAAAGTATCTCCGGGTTGCACCTCGAGCACAGCGAGGCGACTAAGGGCTTGTCGCGCCAATCGAAAACCCGAAGGTTAAAAAGTACGCGCAAACCTCTGCGGGAGATATTTTACTCCGAGTCGGACCGCAAAGGCTGTGAATTGGCCCTCATTACCACCCCAATTCGCCTTTCTGTTTTTCATTTTGAGGCTCTGGAGGGGGTGCTACGCGGGGTCCCGGAGTTTCAAGCTTTGATGGGCTCGATGGGTTTAGCGAATCGGTCTCTAGTGCGTCTGGGTCGGCCTCTTGTTGGCCTGGGTCTGTTGGCTCTCGCCCGGCAAGCTCAGTCGAGATCGAGTCAGGTTTGTGCGAATCAAGCTCAAGCGAGTCAGCAACATCACCCAGGGAAGCATCGGCCGCCACCTTTTCAAGTGCAGCTTCATCGCTTTCGACGGGATCGTCAAACAAACAGAACGCTTTAGACTTCAGAAGTTCTTTGAGCATCTCAGCCGGAATTGGATCGGGCTGCGAGTAGTCCGCCACATAGGTATCAAGACCGTCCATGACGTTGAAACTTGGATCGGCAAAGAGCTTTTTAAGCGCTGCGTTGCGAGACTCCGCCGAAACATTAGCCTGCATAAAAGGCTTGAAATCTGAAGCCATATTGAGACTCGCGATATCGGGCAAGGGAGTCTGACTGCTCGCCACGGATGAGGATTCGTTTGTGTGCGAGGCGTCGAGCGTTTGCCCAGAAGCACTGCCATCAACACCCGATAAAACCTCGCCCGGATTTTTTTGATAAGCAGGATTGACGCCTGCCCAAGGCAGGAACTTGTCCGGCGGAATCGCGTCGATACTTGGACCTGTATTCACTTGGGTCGCTGGAAGCGCTGAGTCTGAATCTGCTTTGCGAACATTAGCCTCTGCGCTATCTGAGCTATCACCGGTTCGCTTCTTGAGCCTCGACCAGCGTGAGAGAAACCCTTCGTTCATGGCTTACTTTCCGTGAGCTTACTTTCCGTGAGCGTATTTTCCTGGGGTCTTTCGTCGCGGCCGTCTAACTTAGGCGTCAGTCCTTTCTCAACATCGACCATGCGTCCAAACTCTTCGCGCTTCATAAAGGAAGGACGATTGCGACCGCCTTTTTTCTTTTTTTGCTCGGGCTGATAGTTCAGGTTCACGTATTCGGTCAGCCAAGCTTGCATTTCGGCAGGCATGGGCACGGAATCGACGGTTTCACCCCCGTCCAATAATCGACCGGCTTCGTTGTAACTGAGGGTCACCAATAGAGCTTGCGCTTCCACACCCGAGCGCCAATGTACAAAAATTGCAGGCGTATCGGTGGTGACGTTGAGGTAGTAACCCTCCGCTTCATCCGGGAACAAGCGAATTTGCAAGTGGGTGCCCATCGCATCCCATGCTGGACGCACTTCACTCAACTGCCATTGCAATGGATTAGCGGGAGATTGTACAAAAATGACTTGGACCGGAATCGGGTCAGGCGTGGGGTTCGCCACCCAACCATCCTCGCGCTCGGGCGCTGCATGGGGTTCCATTTCGGTGTTCATTTAACTTCCAATTTTAACGTCAAGAATGCGAGTCACCGCTTTCAATTTCCCGACCGGAGAATCGATCACGTCCAAGGTATTAAAAAACATTCCAAGGGCGTCTATGAAATGCAAGGTGGAATGCAGCTTTACATCGAAGCCTTTGTAGCGCCCCTGGCCTGAGCATTCGATCAGACTGGACTCCCCTTTCAGATTGCCATGCAATTGACTGGCAGGCACCTTGCCCGTTACCGCGCAATTCTGAGTGACCTCAATACCAGGCTCTTTCAAAAATATTTTGAAAGAGCCCTTCGGCTCCAAAGGGAACGCAAGACCTTCAACTCTAGCCGTGATGTGGGTATCTGCGGGCGAAACTCTAACCAGCCCTCGAACCGACAACGCGTCACTCGTCTTTTCCGATTCTTTGGGATAATCAAAGCGAAAGGTGGGACTTAAGCCACTATTTGGACCCGCTTGACTACCCAGGAAATTTTCTTGAATCTCCCGTGCCCTGCGCAAGGGTCGCTTAAGCTCCAAACGCCAATAAAATGGAGGGATCTCTGGTGCGCCAGGCAGGGTTAAGCCAAGCGCTTTCACTTCTTGTAGCAGCGGCCTGGGCAAGTCTTCGGGATGAACCCGGAATTCCCCGAATGCCGCGGCCTGGCCTGCAGCCGAGCACAACAACGCTGAAAAAATGATTCGCAAGCAACTCAAAATCAGGCAACCTTCCCTTTAAACTCGGGGAATTACCGCCAAAACCTCATTCACAGCGATAGAACCCAAGACTATGAATTCTACCCACGATCCAAAAACGAAAAGCTGGCTACTCAGCGCGAACCACGCCGATAGCGATTTTCCCATTCAAAATCTGCCTTTCGCCGTGCTTCGACGCAAAGCAACCGGTAGCGCTACGGCCGAGGCCTTTCGGGGCGCTGTCGCTATTGGCGATCAAGCGATCGATCTTGCTCGTCTGGCCGCTCTCGGGGATGCTGCCGGTATTTTGGGCTTAGCTTCGGACGCTCTGAAGGCCGCCTCTCAAGAAAAATTAAACAGCTTCATGGCCATGGGTCCGAAAGCCTGGTCGGCGCTTCGCTTGGCGCTTTTTGACGCTTTAAAAGAGGGTTCGTCCGCTCAAAAAGTCGTTGAAGCTTGTCTGGTACCACTTACCGAAGTGGAGTACGACCTCCCCGCCCAAGTCGGGGACTACACCGATTTCTACGCCTCTATTCATCATGCGCGCAGCGTCGGAAAGATGTTTCGACCTGACAGTCCCCTGACCCCCAATTACCAATGGGTGCCGATTGGGTATCACGGTCGAGCCTCGTCGCTTCGCTTGGATGGTTTTAGTTTCCGTCGTCCGCGCGGGCAGGTATTGCCCCCAGGTGCCGCTGCGCCGGTATTTAGCGAATGTAAGCGTCTCGACTATGAATTCGAGTTAGGGGTATTCCTGGGGCAAGGAAATGCCCTTGGCGAACCCATTTCAATCGATCAGGCGCCCCAGCAAGCCTTCGGCATGGTGTTACTAAATGATTGGTCGGCGAGAGATATTCAGGCCTGGGAATATCAGCCACTCGGCCCATTTCTGGCAAAGAATTTTTGTACCAGTCTTTCCCCGTGGATCATTACGAGCGAAGCCCTAGAGCCCTTTCGGGCTAGCTGGACTCGCCCCAGTGAAGAACCCCAGCCACTAGCCTACCTGGAATCAGCGCTCAATCGCGAGCAAGGTGCACTAGACATTCACCTGGAAACCTGGCTACAGACCCCTGCAATGAGCGCGGCAGGTTCGCGAGGGCAACAAATATCCACGTCCAACTTCAAGCATTGCTATTGGAGTGTTGCGCAATTGATCGCCCACCACACGGTCGGCGGGTGTAACTTCCTGCCCGGCGATTTGATTGGCACCGGTACTCAATCCGGCCCCACCCAAGAAGAAGCAGGATCGTTACTTGAACTCTCGATGGGTGGCAAGCAGCCCATCACCCTCACCAACGGTGAAACGCGCGCCTTCCTGCAAGACGGAGACACCTTAACCCTGACTGCCTTTTGTCAAAAACCCGGCACCGCTCGAATTGGTTTTGGTCGCTGCTCCGGCACAGTCTTGCCCGCCCTCGCCACAAGCTTCTAGCAAGCACCTTCAATTAGTAATAACAACCTTCCCCATCACCTTCCGATTCATCATATCGTTAAGCGCCTGAGTTCCGTTAGCGAGCGGGTAACGTGCGGAAATATGAGGCCGAATCTTGCCGTCCCGCATCCAACCCAGCATCACTTGAATGTCCGCCAAGTTTTGCTTAGGCTCACGACGAGTGAAATCGCCCCAGAACACGCCGACAACCGCCGCACCCTTGAGCAACATCAAATTGAAGGGAAGCTTTGGAATTTCGCCGTTGGCAAAACCGACGACAAGATAGCGGCCGCGCCAAGCAATGCTGCGAAAGGCCTGCTCAGCCAAGGGGCCGCCCACCGGGTCGTAAATGACATCAGGACCTTTGCCGCCCGTGAGCGCTTTCAAACGCTCACGAAAGTCTTCGCTGCTGTAATTAATGAACTCGTCGGCACCATGCTCTTTGCAGACCGCCAGCTTTTCAGGAGTGGAGGCAGCGGCAATCACCTTCGCTCCCAGCGCCTTACCGATCTCGATTGCCGCCAAGCCTACGCCACCGGCAGCACCGAGCACCAGTAAAGTCTCCCCGGCTTTGAGGTCGGCGCGATCCTTCAAGGCATGATAGGACGTGCCATAGGTCAAGGTGAAGGCGGCGGCAGTATCGAAATCCATCTCAGGCGGCATGGGCACCACACTACGTCCCGCTACCAATACTTGCTCTGCAAAAGCGCCATGACCGGTCGAGGCCATCACCTTGTCGCCGACCTTGACATGCTTTACATCGGCTCCGACTTGGGCGACCACACCGGCCATCTCCGAACCTGGAGAAAAGGGTAGTTCGGGTTTGAACTGGTACTTGTTTTGAATAATTAAAACGTCCGGGAAATTCACTCCGGCGGCCTTCATATTTATCAGGACTTGGTCCGGGCCTACAGGACCGAGGGTATGTTCTTCAAAAACAAGAGTATCGGGTAGTCCATAGGACTTGCAGAGCAAGGCTTTCATAGCGAATTTCCCATTAAAAAATCATCTGAAACAATATGCCAACTCGCAGGTTAAGCGAGCTACCCTCAAGCCTGATTCGCGTAGCGTGTTCGCGCCAAGGCCGAACCTTTGGCAAGAGCCTCCAGCTTAGCAACTGCAACTGCGCGGTCCATAGGGGCAAGACCACAATTGGAACAGGCAAACAAGCGATTGGCTGGCACATAGCGAAGCGCGGTGCCAATCGTATCGGCTACTTCTTCAGGAGTTTCGATGGTGTCGCTGGCCACATCGATCACTCCCACCAAGACGTCCTTGCCTTTCAGCAAAGCCATCAAATCTGGCGGAACATGAGAATGAATACACTCGAGCGAGACCTGATCAATACTGCTGGCGGCTAGAGCGGGCAATATTTTTTCATATTGACGCCACTGCTCACCCAATGTCTTCTTCCACTGATTATTGGCTTCAATGCCATAGCCATAGCAAATATGGACCGCGGTCGTGCATTTCAGCCCTCTAATCGCCACTTGAAGTGCATCAATCCCCCACTCCACGACTTCGTCCATATAAACATTGAAGGCCGGTTCGTCGAACTGAATAATATCGACTCCGTCACGTTCCAGCGCATGCGCTTCCTGGTTGAGCAATTCAGCGAATGCCATAGCCATTTTAATCCGACCGGCCTTGCCTTCACCGTAGAAACGATCCGCCACGGTGTCTACAATTGTCATCGGGCCAGGCAAAGTGAACTTTAGTTTTTTGGAAGTATGAGCGCGTGCGAATTGCGCTTCCTTGGCATGGACGCGCCCTTTAAGGCGCAGCTCTGAAACTACTTGAGGCACCATGGCATCGTAGCGATTATCGCGAATGCCCATTTTGACTTTGTGATCAAAATCGATACCGTCCACCTGCTCCAAAAAGCCATGTACGAAATGCTGGCGCGACTGTTCGCCGTCGGTCACGATATCGAGGCCGGCATCTTCCTGGGCTTTGAGCCAAAGCAGGGTTGCATCGAGTTTACTTTGGTCAAGCTCGGCGCCACTAGAGCGCCACTGAGGCCAAAGTTTTTGAGTTTCGGAAAGCCAGCCCGGTTTGGGCAGGCTACCAGTAATTCCGGCGGCAAATAAGGTCATAAAAATCTCGAAGAGTCGTGGGTTTCGGCGAAGAGTAGCAGGAGCGGACGGCCGACTATAATGGTCGACTCACTTTCACACCTCCATTTCCAACACCGAATTATGCAAGATCGCTACGACGCAGCCCCCATTGAAGCGCAGGCCCGCCTGCACTGGGAGACTATTGATGCCTATAAAACAGTAGAAAACGATCCACGCTTTCCCAAAGGGAAATTCTACGCCTGCTCGATGCTGCCCTACCCCTCGGGAAAGCTGCATATGGGCCATGTGCGCAACTACACCATCAATGACGTGATGTACCGCTACCTGCGCATGAATGGCCACAATGTCCTGATGCCAATGGGTTGGGACGCCTTTGGCATGCCTGCGGAAAACGCCGCCATTGAAAAGAAAGTTGCCCCGGCCGCCTGGACCCGCGCCAATATCGAAGACATGAAAGCCCAGATGAAACCCCTGGGTCTCTCCTTCGATTGGTCGCGCGAAATCGCGACTTGCGACCCAACCTACTACAAGTGGAACCAGTGGTTTTTCCTGAAGATGCTGGAAAAAGGTATCGCCTACCGCAAGACTCAGGTAGTGAATTGGGATCCGGTCGATAACACGGTCCTCGCCAACGAACAGGTGATTGACGGCCGAGGCTGGCGCTCCGGAGCACTGGTTGAAAAGCGCGAGATTCCGGGCTATTACCTCGCAATTACCCAGTATGCTGAAGAGTTACTGGACCACACCAAGAACAAGTTGCCGGGCTGGCCAGAACGAGTGCGCTTGATGCAGGAGAACTGGATCGGCAAGAGTCAGGGGGTGAACTTCGGTTTTCCCTATGAGCTAAACGGTGAGCAAAAATTGATGCGGGTATTCACCACCCGTGCTGACACGATTATGGGCGTCACGTTTTGCGCGGTGGCGGCCGAGCATCCTTTGGCGATCCACTGTGCAGTTGGCAATTCAGAGCTTTCGGCCTTCATCGAGGAATGCAAAAAGGGTGGAGTATCCGAGGCTGAGATCGCCACAGCCGAGAAAAAAGGCATGGCCACAGGCTTCTTTGTTGACCATCCCATCACGGGCGCCAAAGTTGAAGTTTGGGTGGGTAACTATGTACTGATGGGTTACGGTGAAGGCGCAGTGATGGGCGTACCCGCTCATGACGAGCGTGACTTTGCCTTCGCCAAAAAATACAAGCTGGCCATTCAGCAGGTTGTCCAATTAGGAGATAAGCCTTGGTCGGTCGATGCCTGGCAAGAACACTACGCCGACAAGGAGAATGCGCGCTGCATCAACTCAGGCAAGTATGATGGCCTGCCGTTTGCAGAGGCCGTGGCGATGATCGCTGCCGATCTGAAGGCCAAAAACCTCGGTGATGTGCAAACCACCTTTCGCTTGCGCGACTGGGGGGTGAGCCGTCAACGTTATTGGGGCACACCGATTCCAATCATTCATTGCGATGATTGCGGAGCCGTTCCCGTACCCTACAAAGACCTACCCGTGGTCTTGCCAGAGGATTTGATTCCCGACGGTAGCGGCAACCCGCTCAACAAAGATGACTGTTTCCTAAAGTGTCAGTGCCCTAAGTGCGGCAAACCCGGCAAACGCGAGACCGACACCATGGACACCTTTGTGGATTCGGCCTGGTACTTTATGCGCTATTGCTCCCCGGATAGCCATGACGCGATGATCGATGCTCGTAACGATTACTGGATGCCGATGGATCAGTACATCGGCGGCATCGAACATGCCGTGCTGCATCTGTTGTATGCGCGCTTTTGGACCAAGGTGATGCGCGACTTGAAGCTCATCAATTTCGACGAGCCTTTTACTAATTTGTTCACGCAAGGCATGTTGCTCAACGAGTGCTATTACCGCGAAGACGAAGCCGGTAAGAAGCGCTGGTTCTACCCCACCGAAGTTGAAATTAATTTCGACGAAAAAGGTAAACCGCTCAGTGCCAAGGCGATTGAAGATGGCTTGCCGGTCATTCAAGGTGGCATCGAGAAGATGTCCAAGTCCAAGAACAATGTGGTCGAGCCGCGCGACGTGATTGAAAAATATGGTGCCGATACTGCGCGCTTTTTTATCATGTTCGCTGGCCCTCCAGACCAAAGCGCCGTGTATTCCGAATCTGGCATTGAAGGCGCGCATCGCTTCTTAAAACGCCTTTGGAATTTCGTGTACCAGCAAAAATCCTGGTTGGGCGGCGAGACAGTTGACCTGCTGGCCACAATGCCCACTGATTTGCCCGAGACACACAAGGCTCTACGTCGCCAGATGCATTTGCTGCTCCAACAAGCCGATTACGACTTTCACCGCATGCAATACAACACCGTGGTGTCGGCCTGTATGAAGATGTTGAATGCGATGGAAGACGCCAAGTTAAATCGCGATGGCACCCATGCAGTCGCCTCAAAAGCCGTCATGCAAGAAGCATTGGCGATGCTGATCCGGGTATTGTATCCAGTTGCACCGCACGCCTGTCACGGTCTTTGGGTTGGTTTAGGTTTTGCCGCGCGGCAGGATTTGCTCGATGCACCCTGGCCTCAGGTGGATCAAGCGGCACTGAAGCAGGACACGATCGAATTGGTCTTGCAGGTGAATGGCAAAGTGCGCGGCGCGATTGCCGTCGCGGCACAGGCCGATAAGGCGACGATTGAGGCGCTGGCTTTGGCCCATGAAGCGTTCGCCAAATTCAGCGAGGGCAGGCCCGCAAAGAAGGTCATTGTCGTGCCAGGAAGGCTGGTCAATGTTGTGGTTTAGACAGAAAGGTCTGGAGAATAGGGCGCTGGGTTCCTGGCGTTTTTTCCGACTTTTCGCCGCAATACTGGTGTGCAGTTTGGCCCTGTCGGGCTGCGGTTTCAAGCTACGTGGCGACCAGCGTTTCGCCTTCGATACCTTATATTCCGGCTTCAGCGTGAACTCGGAAATGGGTGCGCAATTTCGCCGCACTGTGCGGCTTTCTCAGAGCACCCAATTGGTCGACCAAGCCAAAGATGCCCAGGCTCGCCTGGAGATTGTTCGTGAGTTGCGGGAAAAAGAAATTGTGGCGCTATCCACCAGCGGTCGACCGCGCGAGTATCAATTACGCCTGCGCCTGACCTTTAAGGTGATGAGCGCTTTAAGCGATGACCCAGTAACGGAGTTATTACCCGAAACCGAGATTGTGTTGCGCCGTGACGTGAGCACCAGCGATCAGCAAATCGTCGCCAAACTGCAAGAAGAAGAACTGCTGTACCGTGAGATGCAAGGCGATCTGATCCAGCAATTGATGCGTCGTCTTGCTGCCGTTCGACTGACCGGCAACAAAAAGTAGCGCCCTCTCTCACCATGGCTCTGAAATACGATCAACTGATGAGTCGACTTGCCCCCGGTGAGCGCTCGAACTCAACTTTGCCTCCGATCGTGTGGGTGCACGGCGAAGAGGCCCTGCTCATGTTAGAAGCAAGTGATGCGACCCGAGCAATGGCTCGGCATCAAGGGGTCAAAGAGCGCCAAGTCTTTGATGTGGACCGAAGTTTTAAGTTTGAAGCTCTCCAGGCCGAACTCAACTCTTTGTCGCTGTTTGCCGAAAGCCGCCTCATCGAATTAAGGTTTTCCGCCAAACCAGGTAAAGAGATTGGCGAAGCCTTGGCGGGCGAGCTCACCAGACTCGACGACAGTACGCGCTTGCTGGTGACCAGCCCCTACCTTGATAAAGCAAGCACCGAGTCCGGCTGGTTTAAGAAGGTCGAAACGCTCGGTTGGACCTGCGCCGTGTTTCCTATTGATCGCCAGGCCATGCCCGACTGGATCGCGCAGCGCCTGGCCCGCCAAAAACAGCGTGGCTCGCGCGAGGCTTTGCAATGGCTCTCCGATACCTTGGAAGGCAACTTGCTGGCGGCCAAGCAGGAAATTTTAAAGCTCGCCCTGCTTTTTCCGGCGGGCGATATTGAGCTCAAGGACCTACAAGCGACCGTTTTAACCGTATCGCGCTTCGATAGCTTCGATCTGGTGAGTGCGGCGCTGAGTAGTGACGCTGCCCGTTGTCTGCGCTTACTCAAAGCAATAGAGGCTGAAGGCGAAGCCACTATCCTGGTGTTGAATGCCCTGGGCAATTGCGCCCGCGACCTATTGGCAGCGAGCGACGCTATTGCCAAACGCCAACCCATTGAAAATGTGCTGCGCAGCGTCTTCTGGAAAAACCGCCCGGCCTATGAGCAAGCCGTTCGTAGACTTAAACCGACGCAAATCCGCAAAGCCCTGCAACTCGCCTCCCAAGCCGATACAATTGTCAAAGGCATTGCGCCGAGTGCCCTACCCCGTATCGGCCACAAAGACGCATGGCAGGCACTTACCGAGCTCGCTCTCGCCCTATGCGGGAAGGATGATTTAATTTATGAAAACTGAAGCGATGGATGTTCAAGCCTATATGCAGCAGCTTGGCGCACAGGCGCGTCTGGCGGGTCGCAGCCTGGCTCGCGCCAGTGCTGAACTCAAAAATCGCGCATTGTTAGCCACTGCTGCGGCAATTCGTCGTGAAGCCAAAGCATTGCAAGTTGCCAATGCAAAAGACCTTGCCCACGCTGAGGCCTCCGGTCACGATGCGGCTTTTGTAGATCGACTGAAGCTCAGCGACAAGGTCATCGAAGGCATGGCCGAAGGCCTGGAACAAATTGCCGCCCTGCCCGACCCTGTGGGCGAGATGAGTGATCTTCGGTTTCGGCCTAGCGGTATTCAAGTGGGAAAAATGCGTGTCCCGCTAGGCGTGGTCGGCATCATTTACGAATCCCGGCCTAACGTCACGATCGACGCCGCCGGGCTGTGCATTAAGTCGGGCAATGCCACGATTTTGCGCGGCGGCTCCGAGGCCGTGCATAGCAACCAAGCCCTTGCACAACTCATTCAGGAGGGGCTACGTACAGCGGGCTTACCTGCCGAAGCGGTGCAGGTTGTGGAAACCACCGAGCGTAGTGCGGTGGGCTTTTTAATTACCGATACCAAAAACGTCGATGTGATTATTCCTCGCGGCGGAAAGTCGCTGACCAGTCGCATTGCCAACGAGGCCAAGGTTCCTGTCATCAAGCACCTCGATGGCATTTGCCATGTGTATGTGGACGAATTCGCCGACCTGAGTAAAGCGCTTGCGATTGCCGACAATTCTAAGACTCAGCGCTATTCTCCTTGCAACACGATGGAAACGCTTTTGGTGCATCCTACCGTCGCCGAGACGTTCCTTCCTTCGATTGGAAAAATCTACCAGGACAAGGGCGTTGAAATGCGCGGCTGTGTAGCGACGCTTGGTATTCTCAAGAGCGCTGGTATCAAGGCCAGTGCGGCTACGCAGGAAGATTGGGCCACAGAATATCTTGCGCCTATCATATCGATTCGCGTCGTTGATAGCCTTGATTTAGCGATGGACCACATTACGCAGTATGGCTCGCAACATACCGATACTATCGTGACCGAGAATCATAGCCATGCCATGCGCTTCTTGCGCGAGATCGATTCTTCTTCGGTAATGATTAACGCTTCCACTCGCTTTGCGGATGGCTTCGAGTTTGGTTTGGGTGCGGAGATTGGTATCTCCACCAATAAGCTTCATGCTCGCGGGCCAGTGGGGCTTGAGGGATTGACCAGTCAGAAGTGGGTGGTGTTTGGGACTGGGCAAATTCGCAGCTAAATTTGTCGTTTTAGCAGGCTAGGGCTGGCCTCCCAGTTGAGGTAAACCCACACTAGGAACCGACATGAAACAATGGCAAATTGGCAAAGTACGAATCACTCAAGTGGTTGAACTTGGTCCGGTTCCAACCTCACCGCGTTTTTTCTTTCGCGATCCACCGGCCGATCTAGTGGCTCGACATGGCTGGCTCAAGCCTCATTTTGCCAACGATGAAGACCGCCTTCTTTTGTCGATCCACTGTTTCATCATTGAGTCTGCTGGTCGACGTATTGTTGTTGACACTTGTGTCGGCAATGACAAACAACGAAGTAGTCCGTCGTGGAATCAACTGAACAGTCCTTTCTTGGAAAACCTGGCCATAGCGGGCTTTCCAGCTGAGAGCATTGACACTGTTTTATGCACCCATCTCCATGTTGACCATGTCGGTTGGAACACGCGCCTGGTCAATGGCCGGTGGGAACCGACCTTTACCAAGGCCCGCTATTTATTTGCCCGTAAAGAGTGGGAGCATTGGGCTAGAGAGGCTGAGAGTCAAGCAGGTACAGTATCGGGTTACGGCGAGACCCACAAAGATGACGTTCTTGGTGATTCGGTCAGGCCGATCATCGATGCGGGCCTTGCCGACCTTGTCGAAACTGATCATAAACTGACGGACGAAGTGTGGCTTGAGCCGACACCGGGCCACACCCCAGGCCATGTCAGTGTCCGGATTCAATCAGAGGGAAAGCTGGCCGTCATTACCGGTGATCTAATGCATCACCCGATCCAATGTAGTGAACCTGATCGGCCAGTCAATTTTGACACTGATCCAGAATTAGCACGCCTCACTCGTCGTCGTTTCCTAGCCTGCTGTGCACAAGACAGATCACTGGTCCTTGGCACTCATTTTGCAACGCCCACCGCAGGCCATGTCATTGTCGTCGGCGATGTTTGGCAATTTGAGACCTAAGCGCAGGAATTCGCGCGGATTGTCGCTGGCCCGGTAACAAACGTGAAGAATAGACGAACAGCGTTAAACTACTGAGATGGAAACAAGCTATCTTTGGGCCAAAGCCTTTCACATCGTTTTCGTTGTGAGCTGGTTCTCGGGTCTGTTCTATTTACCTAGAATATTCGTCAATCTGGCGATGGTCGAGAGTGGCCCCACCAGAACCAGCACGGCCGCCGAACGTGATCGACTGCTCTTGATGGCTCGAAAACTCTTGCGCTTTATGGGTCCGCTGGCACTCCTTGCGATGGCTCTTGGGCTTTGGCTTTGGCTGGGTGTCGGAATCGGCAAAAAAACCGAAGGGGGGCCAGGCGTAGGGTGGATGCATGCCAAGCTATTGGTGATCGTGCTCATTATTGGCTATCACGGTGCCTGTGAGGGCTTGTTCAAGAAATTTGAGAGAGGTGAGAACAAGCACTCTCATGTCTGGTATCGTTGGTTCAACGAGGTTCCGGTTTTACTTCTCATAGCAGCCGTTATATTGGTGGTGGTCAAGCCGTTCTAATCCGGTGGGCGCTTGTTGCCACTTGTTGCCAATGGCTCATGCCCATTCACCCTCAATTACGCTGTTCCCCATTAACCCTCATCCTTCAACGCCATGACCATTATCGATTACTACTTCACGCCGCAATCCCCATGGACTTACCTCGGCCACGAACGACTTCTCGCAATGGCGGCGAAGTACAAGGCGCAGGTGCGCTGCAAACCCTGCGACATGGGCAAGGTGTTCTCGGTTTCTGGCGGATTGCCCTTGAGCAAACGTCCGCCGCAGCGCCTGGCCTATCGTCTACAAGAGTTAGCGCGCTGGCGTGATCACCTGGGCCTTGCTCTGAATATCAATCCTAAGTTTTTCCCAGTGGCGGGTGACGATGCCGCGCGACTTATTGTTGCGGCAAGGCAGCGCTATGGCGAGGCTGTCGCGCTGACCCTTACCGGTTGCATCCTCAAGGCGGTCTGGGCGGACGAACAAAACATTGCAGATCGCAGTCAGCTAAGCGCTCTCGCCAAACTCGCTGGCGCGGGCGATCTCAGCGAAGCAGACTGTGAAAATCCTGCGGCACAAGCGGAGTACGACACCAATACTCAGGTAGGCATGGACCTGCAAGTGTTTGGGGCGCCCTGGTACCTCATCGAGGGCGAATCCTTTTGGGGCCAAGATCGATTGGACTTTGTCGAGCGTAAGCTCGCCAAACTCTCCGCCCAATAAAGTGTATCGGTTGGATCTCATGTTGTTGAAAATATTTTGTTGATACTTTTTTCCCCATGCCCG
Organism: Betaproteobacteria bacterium; assembly: GCA_031421635.1. Lineage (GTDB taxonomy): Bacteria > Pseudomonadota > Gammaproteobacteria > Burkholderiales > Burkholderiaceae_E > JAPOKJ01. Next base: position 46,182 of record JANOPA010000012.1, read on the forward strand.
CGAGGCCTGGAGTCCGCGCTCGCTATTGAACTCAAAGGCTTAGGCGCAGAAATCTTAAAAGAAGTTCCGGGAGGGGTTTCTTTCCAGGTGGCCGCAGACCAGCCCTTTGTCGATGAAGACGCCTCATTGCGAGCGTCCTGGGCGCTCATCTATCGCGTCAATCTTTGGTCTCGTATGGCCAGCCGAGTCCTCATCAAGCTCGATGAAGGTTTCTATAAAAAAGAACGCGATCTTTACGACATTGCCGTTGATATCCCCTGGGAGGCCATCATGCATCCCAGCCAAACCTTGCGCATTGATACCTCGGCGACACGATCCCCGCTGAAGAGCCTTAATTTCGCAAACCTTCTGATCAAAGATGCGATCTGTGATCGGCTGCGCGAACACCTGGGCGACCGGCCATCCATCAACACTGAAGCTCCGGACGTGCGCGTCTTCATGTTCTTGGAGCCATTTAGAGCGACGCTGTATGTGGATAGCTCGGGCGAGAATTTATTCAAGCGGGGCTGGCGCTATGCCGAGGATAAGGGTGCGGCGCCGATCAAGGAAAACCTCGCAGCAGGCCTGATTGCTCTCAGTGGCTGGACACCGGATTTGGCCTTCGCCGATGTTTTTTGCGGTTCAGGCACGATTGTGATCGAGGCTGCACAACAGGCTTTGAGTATCGCCCCTGGTCTGCATCGAGAGTTCGCTTTTCAAAGGCTTGCTGGTTTTGATGAGGAGCTTTGGGCAGAAGAGCTTGGGCAAGCTGAGCAACGCGCCCATGCGGGTCGACTTCAGGCGAGTATTCAGGGGAGTGACATTGACGCCTCGCTGATGCCCATGGCGCAACTGAATGCAGAGCGAGCAGGCCTTTCGCAAGATGTTATTCAGTGGTCGGTTTGCTCTGCGGAGCGTGCAAAACCTTGGCAAGGCCAGACGGCAGGGGTATTGGTCAGCAATCCTCCATATGGCGAGCGGATGGGTCCTACCTTTGATCCGGTTGCACTTGGGCAAAATCTGCGCGATGGCTTTTCCGGCTGGCGCGCTTGTTTAATCAGCTCCGACCGAAGCCTGCCGGGGCAGATTCGCCTGCGTGAATTTCGCAAGTACCCCCTGTTTAACGGCGCTCTTGAGTGCCGCTTGTTCTGCTTTCAGATGAATTTAAAACAGGTCGAATCGGAGACAATACAAATTCGCGCAAGAACCTGAAAAAGTCCAACGCCTGCTTTCGGCCCTGAATCTCCCTATCGCTCAATTGCGCTGCGTTAGTGCCGTCTATTGGTGAACGTCGGAATTCGACAACTGGGTCACGTTATCGCGCCATTCTGATTTATTTTTTTTCGGGCGAACTATTGGCATTTTTCGTGCAAACCGGTGACCCTGGGTCTCAGCTTTCAGCGAGCCTTCACGGCAAAGCGCCCGGACTTTGTTTCTATAAGAAGCGCGTCAATAGACGATGGGAAATTCATCACCACGCCGACCGCAAGCTGACCGAGGCGTGCGGCCGATACGGCGGATCATGAACAATCACCTGTTCACTTTTAATGCGCGGCACTCGATAACTCCACTGATGCGCGAGTGTGACGAGTTAAAAATTACACAATACCGAGATGTTCGGTTGCCTGACCGAGATTCTTCGCGGCCCGTTTGCTATTCAACTTCACATTCAATCGCAGGTCATTCACAGAGTCGGCGTTGCGCAGCGCATCTTCGTATTCGATCTTACCGGCTTCGAACAGGTCGAACAAGGCCTGATCGAAGGTTTGCATACCTAGCTCGCGACTCTTCTTCATCAGATCTTTGATCAGGCCTACTTCACCCTTGAAGATCATGTCCGCCACAAGCGGCGTGTTCAAGAGCACTTCAACGGCGGGCACACGCCCCTTGCCTTGCGCCATCGGGATCAAGCGCTGCGAAATGATGGACTTGAGATTCAAGGACAAATCCATAAGCAACTGAAGACGTCGCTCTTCGGGGAAAAAGTTAATAATGCGATCCAAAGCCTGGTTGGCGCTGTTGGAGTGCAAGGTCGCCACGCATAAATGCCCGGTCTCGGCAAAAGTGACCGCATGCTCCATCGTGTCGCGATCGCGAATCTCGCCAATCATGATTACATCCGGCGCTTGACGTAAGGTGTTCTTGAGCGCGATTCCCCAACTCTCAGTATCCACCCCCACTTCGCGGTGGGTAATGATGCAGTTCTTGTGAGGATGTACGAACTCAACAGGATCTTCAATCGTCACGATATGACCGTAAGTCTTTTCGTTGCGATGGCCAAGCATCGCGGCCAGGGTATTGGACTTACCGGAGCCGGTCGCACCCACCACAATAATCAAGCCCCGCTTTGTTAATGAAAGATCGGCAAGAACGCCCGGCAACTGAAGCTCTTCCAGCGAAGGAATTTCCATCTTGATGGTCCTCAAGACGATACCGACTTTACCTTGCTGCATAAAGGCATTCACTCGGAAACGACCAATCCCAGTGGGGCTGATCGCAAAATTCACTTCGAGGTGAGATTCGAACTCAGCCGCCTGACGATCATTCATCAAAGCCCGCGCCAGCTCCAAAGTGTGCTGAGCCGTTAAGGGCACGTTCGAGATCGGCTGCACTCTGCCGTCGATCTTGAAGGCGGGGGGGAAATCTGCCGTGAGAAATAGATCCGAGCCGTTCTTTGAGACCATGAGTCTCAGAAGATCGTGCATGAATTTAGATGCTTGTTCGCGCTCCATGTTCTGGGGTCCTTCGTTCGTTTTTTTGGCGTTGTTTTATTTTGAAATTAATAAGGCGCATGTCAGGAAAGGTTAAGTTAACGGGCTAACTTTGTTCGCCCGAAAAATTGTGGTTACGGCCGGTCACTTTGTGACCGTACCTTTGACGCTGTAAAAGTTAGCCTGCACCGAAACTTCCCATGCTAACTTCGTTAGCCCGGGAAGTTTTCCTTAACGGCTGCGGCGCCTCGGGCTTCTGCCATACTGATTTGGTTACGACGTACTAGATCGGTCAAGCACTGATCCAGAGTTTGCATTCCCAGACCACCGCCGGTTTGAATCGCAGAATTCATTTGTGCCACTTTCGCCTCTCGAATCAGGTTACGGATAGCAGGTGTACCGATCATGATTTCGTGGGCCGCGACCCGGCCATTGCCGTCTTTTGTTTTCAAAAGTGTTTGGGAGATCACTGCTTTCAAAGACTCTGAAAGCATGGCCCGCACCATTTCTTTTTCTGCCGCAGGGAATACGTCGATAATCCGGTCCAGGGTCTTGGCCGCGCTTGAAGTGTGCAAGGTACCAAAGACCAGATGACCCGTTTCGGCAGCGGTGAGGGCGAGACGAATCGTTTCAAGATCGCGCAGTTCGCCCACGAGGATGACATCGGGGTCTTCGCGCAGCGCGGAGCGCAGCGCATTATTAAAGGACAAGGTCATCGGGCCGACTTCACGCTGATTAATTAAGCAACGCTTTGATTCATGGACAAATTCAATGGGGTCTTCAACCGTCAAAATATGACCATAGTTGTTCTCGTTGATCCAATTCACCATCGCCGCCAAGGTGGTCGATTTGCCGGAGCCGGTCGGGCCTGTCACGAGCACAATGCCTCGTGGCGTTTGCGCTAAGTCCGTAAAAACCTTTGGACAGTTCAGCTCTTCAAGCGTCAAAATCTTGGAAGGAATGGTCCGCAGCACAGCACCGGCGCCACGCTGCTGGTTAAAGGCATTGACTCGGAAACGCGCCAAACCCGGAATGGCAAACGAAAAGTCGCACTCCAAATTTTCTTCGTAGTCTTTTCTTTGGCCATCACTCATGATGTCGTAAATCATGCCGTGCACGTCTTTGTGCTCCATCGGAGGCAAGTTGATGCGACGCACATCTCCATGCACACGAATCATGGGAGGCAGTCCCGCAGACAAATGCAGGTCAGAGGCCTTGTTTTTGACAGCAAAGGCTAAAAGTTCAGCAATATCCATACGTCCTCGGCAATTTACTGAGGTAAGCTTGGCGCTTCCTTTCGGCAGACACTAGGGTGTGCCGATGAATCGAGTTTTTTAACGATGAACGGTCGATCCGACGATCAAAAATCACACAACTATGGCCTGGCCCTGAGCGAAACACAGGCCAAGATCACCATGGCCTGTCTCATGGCGGCCAGGGCGCGTGCGAGCGTGCATTTACTCGCCGTAAGCAAGACTTTCCCAGCTGACGCCGTCATCGAATTTGCGAAGCTCGGACAAAGGGCCTTTGGCGAAAACTATGTCCAGGAAGCACTCGAAAAGCAAGACAATTGCATGCAGCTTGACCCCGTGCTTGCGCCCTTGCTGGAATGGCATTTTATCGGACCCATTCAATCCAACAAGACCCGCCAGATCTCCGAGAGCTTTTCCTGGGTACATGGCGTGGAGCGCGCGAAAATTGCGCGCCGCCTTATCGAACAGCGCCCAGGAGGGCTAGAACCGTTCAATCTTTGTGTGCAAATTAATATTAGTGGCGAAGAGAGCAAGAGCGGCTGCCCGCCAGACCAAGCGACTTCCCTGGCCTTAGAAATTGCTCAGCTCATTCGTGAATCGCAGCGCGAGCGCCCAGAGGCCCCCATCGCTCTGCGCGGACTCATGTGCATTCCTGAGAGCGCCGCAAGTAACCGGAACATTCAAAACATCCAGGACACCCAGAAATCCGGAATTAACCACTTCAACCAATTTAATGATAGCGAACAAGCGCATCGCAAACCATTCGCGGCAACGCGTCAGCTATTTGAATCGATTCGCACCGAGCTCAGTCGGCACAATCCGGAGCAAGTGAGTCGTTTCGACACGCTTTCCATGGGCATGAGCGCCGATCTCCAAACAGCCATACTCGAAGGCTCAAGTATGGTGAGGGTGGGCTCCGCGCTGTTTGGTCAGCGCGTCGTATCCAGCAATATTAGGCCATCGCCTTAATTGCCGCAGCCAGACGGCTTTTTTGACGTGAAGCAGTGTTCTTGTGAACGATTTTTTTGTCCGAAATACGATCAATCGTACTTACAGACTTTTGAAACACCGCAGCGGCGGCACTCTTGTCACCAGCAGCTACGGCCTTACGAACTGCTTTGATCGCGGTACGTAGTGTCGAGCGAAGACTGGAGTTGTGCGCATTAAGCTTGACAGCTTGGCGCGCGCGCTTGCGAGCAGAGGCGATATTGGCCATGCGAAAATCCCTGATATCTTTAGAAAAGCCTTAAATTATAACCGATATCTATAAAAACAGGGAAACTCTTAAACTATGAACCTCATTAAGGCGGCAGCAACAGTCTCAGGACTTACGCTTTTGTCGCGCATTACCGGACTGATCCGGGAAAATATCACCGCTGTCCTGTATGGCGCCGGCGCCATGACGGACGCCTTCTTCGTGGCTTTTAGGCTTCCCAATTTGCTGCGCAGGATGTTCGCCGAAGGGGCGTTTTCCCAGGCTTTTGTGCCACTTTTAGGACAAGCCAAACATCGCGCCGAACAGGCCGACAATCGCGATGGGGGTCGCTTAGCTATTGAATCCATGGTCGACCATACAGGTACCGCACTGTTCTGGGTGCTCATCCTGATTTCAGCCTTGGGTGTCGCTGCCTCCCCAATTCTGGTCTATCTTATGGCCTCAGGCCTCAGCCGCGATCCAAGCGCCTATGAAGCCTCCATCCTGATGACGCGCTGGATGTTTCCGTATATTTTCTTCATGGGCATGGTGGCGCTTTCGGCGGGCATTCTCAACACCTGGAAGAAGGTCGCCGTCCCGGCTTTTACGCCCGTGCTGCTCAACCTGAGCTTTATTGGCTCCGCTCTGCTTTTGCGCGACTGGTTCAGTAATCCCATCTACGCCCTTGCTGCAGGCGTAGTTATTGGTGGTGTTTTGCAAATGGCCATTCAAATCCCGGCCTTGCTGCAACTGAAGCTTCTGCCACGCATTAGCTTTAATCTGCGTGCCGCCTTTGCCGACCCGGATACCCGCAAAATTATCAAGCAAATGTTGCCAGCCATGTTGGCGGTCTCTGTCTCGCAATTAAGTCTCGTTTTGAATACTCAGATTGCCTCCCGGCTCGCAGCCGGCAGTGTTTCCTGGATCACTTTTGGTGACCGACTCATGGAGTTTCCCACGGCCATGCTCGGTGTGGCCTTGGGCACAGTCTTGTTACCTAGCCTGAGTCGCGCCGCGGCCACCAAAGATAGCGTGCAGTACAGCCAGTTATTGGACTGGGGACTGCGCCTGGTGTTTCTTTTGGCCATCCCCGCAACGATTGGCCTGGCCCTGATGGCGGAACCCCTCACTGCGATGCTATTTCATTACGGAAAATTCACGGCCAATGACGTTCAGATGACTCGCCTGGCCGTGCTTGGCTATAGCGTTGGGCTCTTGGGCCTGATTGCCATTAAGGTTTTAGCACCCGCTTTCTTCGCACGCCAAGATGTCAAAACACCACTCATGATAGGTATCGCGGTGTTGATCGTTACCCAGTTGATGAACTTTATTTTTGTTCCGACCCTAAAGCACGCAGGTCTGACCTTATCGATTTCAATCGGAGCCTTAATCAATGCGCTTTGGCTGTACATTGGCTTGCGCAAGGCGAAGGTGTATGCGCCGACTGCTGGTTGGCTCAAGTACCTGGCAAAACTTATCTTGGCGGGTGGCCTTATGGCTGGATTTGTATTTTTCGCGAGCGCGCAATTCCAGTGGGTGGCGATGAACACACAGCCCGTGCTACGCATCGTGGCGGCGCTTGGCATTATTGCCATTGCAGGCGCCATTTATGCAGCGACCCTCACCGCGATGGGGATTCGCCCCAGACAATTTATGAGAAAGAGTACTTAAGATGAAGATTGCATTTATTGGCGGCGGCAATATGGCTTCGGCCATGATCCATGGCTTGCTCAATAGTACGCCCCACACGCCACATAGCATTGCTGTCGTAGAACCCTACGCTCCCGCAAGAGAGGTTTTGTTGCATCAGATGCTGCCTTCAGTACGCGTCTTCGCGGACGCCGACAGCGCGTCCTCTTCAGGTGGCTTGGACGCAGACATCGTCATTCTTGCTGTCAAGCCCCAGGTCATGGCCGAGGTCGCCCAAGGCCTCGCCCCATACGCTAAGCAACAATTATTCTTAAGCGTCGCTGCGGGCATACGCATGCGCGACTTGTCGCGCTGGTTGGGCGGCCATCAGCGCTTGGTGCGAGCCATGCCGAATACCCCTGCCCTGATTGGAATGGGTATCGCAGGTGTTACGGCTTTTCCTGGCGTGACACCGTCAGAGAAAGCCTTAGCCGAAGCGCTTCTCAAAAGCGTCGGTGAAGTGGTGTGGATAGAGGATGAGAGCAAAATCGATGCCGTAACCGCCGTCAGTGGCAGCGGGCCCGCGTACGTCTTCTTGGTGTTAGAGGCCATGCAAGCAGCGGGTGAAAAAATGGGCCTGAGCACCGAGCAAGCTGCGACTCTAGCAAGGCATACGGTACGGGGTGCTGCTGAGTTGGCGCAGCGCTCGCAAGAGGCGCCGAGTGTCTTGAGAGAGCGGGTCACTTCCAAAGGAGGCACGACCGCTGCAGCTCTTGCTGTTATGAACTCTCATGGACTGGTTGAAATTTTTGCGGAGGCTTTGCAGGCGGCTCAAGCCAGAGGCGCTCAAATGGGCGAGGAGTTTGGGCGAGGCGACTAAAAGTAGCAGCCCGGAAAGAATGTGTTAAGTCAGCCATCTTTGATGAAGCGCTGGTAAGTGGAGTAGCATTCAAGTCACTCCACTGAACTAAAGTTGTGAAGGGGTGGCTCTTGAACTCATACCAAGTGATTGAACCGACGGGTCGCCACGATGCCTCCAAAATGGGGTGGATTACAGTCCGAGAAGCTGGCGTCTGAGCGAGAAACGAAATGTCCGAGAAAATTGATTTCCCATATCGAGTCGGATGCGCTGTTTTTGGGCTTTTTTTCGGACTCCTGCTTGGCTTTTTGGTCGGCCTGGGATGTGCCGCGAGTGAGTGTTCAGTAGACCCGCTACCTGTCGCTATATTCGGCGCAAGTTTTGTTGGATCGATCATAGGCTTCGCATTTCCAAGCAGTATTTTCTTCCTTTGGGATAGTGCTACTAGCGCTTGGTCAAAGGTATCGGAATTTTTATCGGAGAATCAAGGATCAGCGAAAATTCTTGAGTACTTGTCCGTCATTGGGGTACTCCTGACGATGGCCGTAATCTTGCTCACGAGGGGATAAATTAAAAATCCTCAAAAAGGTCGACGCACTCCCTAGCTCGACACATTCGACCAAACGGTCCCAGTTTTGTCGGCCAAGATCACCTCCACACCCCAAAACTGGCAAAGGACTTTCGATCGATCAACCCATTGATCAAAACCAGTGCTCTTCGATGCCTCCATAAAAAACACCTTGGTCAATGAATCCGCCAAGGCACAAGACTCCGCCACCACACTGACACTCGCGGCCAAGCCAGGCGAGGCACCGGTATTGGGATCGAAAATATGATGGTAACGATGATCGCGCGTAAAGCTCATCTGCGCGTCACTTGAGGTGGCGAGGCTTTGCGCCAAACCGGGATTACGACCCTGAAGATTCACCGTGGCCAGCAGTTCATTGTCCCGGCGGGGGTGGGCAACACCAATATCGTTCGCCTTGCCGAGAGAACTCCACTCACCAAGATCCAAAAGTGCATGCTCGATCCCCTTCGCCTTCAACGTCATTCGAGCTTGATCGCAAGCGTAGCCTTGAGCGATGCCATTCAGGGTCAGGCCCATGCCAGGTCGCTTGAAACGCACCTGCTCTTCGCTCACCTCAAGATCCTGCCAGGCCACCAAGGATTGTGCTTGCCTTAGCTCGCTGGCGCCTGGCAAGCGATTCTCAAGGCTGGTCTGGCGCCACAGTCTCCACAGGGGCTGCACGGTGATATCGAACGCCCCTGCACTCTGCTTTGATACCGACTGCGCGAGTCGCAAAACTGCCAATAAATCCGGATCTGGTTTTTGCAAGTAGCCTGAGCGGTTTAGCTGGCTCACTGCGCTGTCCTGAAGGAACAAGCTCATCACGGATTCAATATGACGCAAACGGCCAATGGCAGCCTCCAGAGCGCGCTCCAGGAGGTTTTTGTCCGCATGCGATGCACTGATGCTCAACTGCGTACCAAACCCGACCATGAAGCGCTCTTGCGTGACCAGTGCTGTGGACCAAGCACCCGCGCCAGCTTGGTTTGAAGCGCTTGATAACTGGGTGAGGCCGACAGCGCCCAGGCCCATACCGAGACCCATCGAACTTTGCAAGAAATGGCGACGCAACGCTTTCGTCCGCTGCATGCTACTCAGTTTCGTAGTCATCCCGCTAGCACTCGTCCCCTTAACACTCATCATTTACCCCTGACTCTTGAAACGGAAGGAGCGGTGAAGTTAGCCGACGAAGCGGCCGCAAGCAAGGGCTGCGGCACAATCGGGATCACGACTCTCTGCAAACGGCGCTTCTCACCAATCAATGGTGCGCACAACTCATCACTATCGTGAATTTCAACACAGTCCAGACATTGGAAACATTCTTGATAATCGACTTTACCCTTGGGCTCAATCGCCTGATACTCGCAGCGATGACGACAAGTCTGACAGGGTGTTCCACATTCGCTGCGGCGGGGAATCCAATTGAAGATTCGCACTTTCCCCATGATCGCGAGCGCGGCACCGAGCGGGCAAATATAGCGACAATAGCCGCGATACACCAGCACACTGAGCGCTAAGGAGGCCACAGCCCATAACACGTAGGGCCAGCCGCGCACAAAATACAAACTGATCGACGTCTTGAAGGGCTCGACCTCCGCCGCTGTACTCGTCCACTGCGGCACGAACAGCGCAGTGCCCATGACGAAAGCCAGCACGACATATTTGATCCATTTAAGTCGCGCATCCACGCGAGTATGAAAACGCCAACCCTCGAAGCCAGTTAACTTGACTACTTTGCTGATTAATTCTTGCAGAGCCCCGAACGGACAAAGCCATCCACAAAAAGTTCCTCGTCCCCAGATGAAAAGACTCGCAATGACAAACACCCAGAGGGTAAGCGACATGGGATCAAAGAGTAAAAACTCCAGGCCGTTACCGGTCATCAAGGACTCAATCACACCAGTGACATTAACAATCGAAAGTTGGCCCTGCCCATACCAACCAATGAAACCCAAGGTAAAGATCAGAAAGACCACCCGGAACCATTCCAAGCGTCGCCCAGAATGGACTCCAGAGAGTTTTCCCACCCATCCCTGCTCGCTTTGTTTTCCCAGCTTGCCGCGGTTGGCTTGCTTCACCAACCAACGCTGACCTAATAAGGCGGCACTCAACACCAACAAGCCCAGAATCAAAACAATGACATTACTGCTTTGATTTCGCCAGGCATTTTTCCAAGCTGCCTCGGGCACGGGTGCAGGGACTACATACTGCTTGGGAATATCGTAATTGAAGGGATACAAGCCTTCGAAATTTTGTCGATTAAAGATGCCATAGGTACGCTTGACCCGGTAGCGAAACTCCAGTGATCTGGCGGGATCGAGCCCGGCATACCCAGCGACTTGAACTACTTTGGCATTGCTGCGATCAAAGCCCGGCGGCAATTTAAGGGCATGGTCATACACAAAATCCTTGAGCTCAATTTCACTCTCGCCCTGCTTTAACACCAGTCGATTCAAACCGCCAGCAATCACGAAATCGTCGCCAATAAAGGAGTACGGCCCTCTCGAAACCACGAGCAGGCTGTGCATGCCGTTTTTCAAGTTGAACTCAATTTTTTTGTAGCCAGCTTCATCGAGTAGATTGCGCCCGATCTGAGGCAGACTCAAGAGCGCGACTCGAAATTCGATGGCGGTGTCTTCACCTTGCGCGGTCACTTGACCACTCTGCGAAGCCGCTTGGCCGCTGTGCGTATCTGTTGGTCCACTGGGTCCGGCGACTTGACCATTTTGTCTAGCTGCGGGCGTCCCTACAAATGCCTTCTCGATGTCCTGCTGCTTGAAGGTCGCCCCTTGAATCAAGCCCGACTTCGTCAAGCCCTCCCAATCCATTGGCTCGAACACATCCATACGCAACTTGGCAAGCTTTTCAGGGTCAACCGAGCCAACGATGCCAAGTTTCGTCCCAGCAATTTTGATGGCTGCCTTCATAATGGATTTATCCATCAGCTCAACTGTCACCGTGCCACGAGAAATGCCGCGCAATTGGGCGACGCCAGGTGGCGGCGCCTTACCTGCATTGGTGCCCAACTGTGACTCATTCACCAATCGCATGGTTTGCTTAACAGAAAGGCCTCGGTATTGCCCGGCGAAATCTCCCATTAATTTATCGCCTAGTCCACCCACAAACAAAGGCTCTTTATGTGAGAGCAGCCGGACATCAAGAAACTTACCCTTTGTATCAATGCTGATCAGCATGTTGATGACCTTCCCCGAGTAACCAGGCACCGGTGCAATGTCAACCGATTCAAACGCATAGCCCATCAAGACCGGTTTGCTAGAACCCGGCCCCGTCGCCGGGCCTTGCCCAAAAGGCCATACTGTTCGACCCTGAACATCGATTGACGGAATTACATCTACCGGAGAACCAGGAGGCTTGAAGATAGGCCATATCGCGAGATTGCTGTCCCTCTCGCCAATGATCAGTGGAGCTGGGAAATACTCTTGAAGCCCGTTCTTGTCGAGTTCCCCCGCCTGCAAGGAATGGTTTGACACAGCAAGGAAAAGCAGCGCGGCGTACAACAGTGACTCGGCGAGCATGCGCCATTTCAATGGACGGCCAAGACGCGAAATTAAACTGAGCAACCTGATAGTCTTAAGAGCCGTGATTTGCATGGCCGAATATTAGCGAACTAAAACCAGTGCGATGCACAAAGACCTACAAAAACGACAGCCCCAAACCAACTATTATGGTTAAAAGCCTTGAAACATCCCTCGGGGTGACGTTTACGAATTAGCCACAGGTGATAGCAGGCGATGCCTCCAGCAATCATCAAACTAAGAAAGTACAGGTCATCAAGATCGGCCAACTCACCGACCAACGCCATGAGAAGTAAAGTTGCCGTATAGAAAAACGCTACGGCCAGAATATCAAAGCGACCAAAAGTGATGGCGGCCGTCTTGATACCGATCTTGAGATCATCCTCCCGATCAACCATGGCGTACTCCGTGTCATAGGCTAGAGCCCAGCAAACATTTGCCGCGAGCATTACCCAGGCGACTAAGGGAATCTCGCCTTGCACCTCCGCAAAGGCCATCGGTATTCCAAAACCAAAGGCAATGCCCAGGTAGGCCTGAGGCAGTGCGAAAAAGCGCTTCGTAAAAGGGTAGGTCACGGCCAAGAACACCGCCACCAGGGCCAAAGCCCAAGTCAGCCCTCTAAAGGGTATCAGGAGCACAGCCGCCAGCGCGCAAAGAACGGCAAAAAGTACCAGCGCCTCTTTGCCCGACACTAACCCGGCCGTCAATGGTCGATTCTTGGTTCTGGCGACATGCTTGTCAAAGTTTCGATCAGCATAGTCATTGATTACGCATCCCGCTGAACGCATCAGCAAGGTGCCCAGTGAGAAAGCGAAAAGGTCATAGCCAGAGGGCTCACCGGCCGATGCGACCATTAGCGCCCAAAGGGTTGGCCAAAGCAAAAGCAATGTCCCAATGGGCTTATTGAGCCGCATAAGCCGACCATAAAGTCGCCAGCGCGCTTCCGGCTTTGGCGAAGGCACAGGCACAGGCTGCGCAGCGCTCTCTTGTTTAGACATCCTAGGTCACAGCTTTTTGGTGTAGATACTCGGGCCGATCCCACAGCCGACCTTGCATAACCACTTTCAGAATATTCACAGCCTCCCATAAGTCGACAAAACGAACATACAGTGGCGCAAAACCAAAGCGCAAAATATCCGGTGTTCGGAAGTCGCCGATCACGCCTCGGGCAATGACCGCCTGCATAATGGCATAGCCCTGAGGATGGGTTAACGCGACTTGACTACCTCTGTCTTGGGCCGCTCTCGGTGAAGCGAGACCAAACTCAAATTCGGCTAAATGCTCGTCAATCAAGCGAATGAAAAAGTCTCCCAAGGCCATGCTCTTAGCGCGTACTGCACTTAAACTCACGCCATCGTAAGCTTCCAAAGCCTTCTCAAAGGCCAGTAGGCCAAGTTGCGAAGCGGTACCTACCAACATTTGATCGATACCAGGATGGGGCTCGTACTCATGCGTAAACGCAAAAGGCGCCTTATGGCCATGCCAGCCTTGTAAGGGTTGTTGGATTGTCGCCAAGAGATCTTCGCGCACATATACAAAGGCAGGCGCTCCGGGGCCGCCATTGAGGTATTTGTAGCCGCACCCGACCGCGAAATCTACATTGCATTCATTGAGGCGAACATCGAGTACGCCCGCACTGTGGGCTAGATCCCAGATGACGAGCCCACCTTGGGCTTGGGTCTGGGCGCTCACGTCGGCCATATCGTAAATACGACCGGTTTTGTAATTCACTTGGGTTAGCTGAACCAGTGCAAGATCGGAGCCTGCAGCCCGAATCGCTGCGACGACCTCCGCTTGCTCGGCAAACACCACATCAACCCCAAACTGTTCGGCGACGCTGGCAACAATGTAGGCATCCGTTGGAAAATTGCCTCGCTCGCAGATCATCGTCTTGCGGTTCGGACGCAGCTTCAAGGCAGCCACCAACGCTTTATAGAGATTCACCGATGTGGAGTCGCAAGCCACCACTTCGTGCGCTTTAGCCCCAATGATTCGAGCAATCTTTTGACCCACACGTAGCGGAGCCGGATACCAATCGGCATCATTCCAAGAGCGAATTAGGCCGACACCCCACTCTATTTGAATGGCCTGTTGGACTCGTTCGGCAACACCTTTGGGCAGAGCCCCTAAGGAGTTTCCGTCAAGATAAATAACACCCTCAGGTAGAAAAAAACGTTCTCTTAAAGGCGCGAGTAGATCGTTCTGGTCGAGCGCTTGGGCCGAAGATTTGGACTGCATCTTTAAAGACTCGTGAAAAAACCAATTATTGAATGAAGGCCTGCTAGATCAAGTGGGTCCCAAGAAGTTGGAATCCCCCTTCGAGAGATTGGCCTGCAACTCTGATGCGACTAGTTCATCGACCATCAATGGATTATCAACCACTTCAAACAAAAACAAAAAACCCGGCATCTCGCGAGACCGGGTTTTTTTTGGAGAGGCTTTGGAGCCACCCCAGGCAAGAGTCAGATTACTGCTTCTTGTCTTCTTTTTTATCGTCTTTCTTTTCGGCCTTAGCAGCAGGCTTGTCGTCAGACTTTTTGCTGTCTTTCTTAGCATCAGCTTTTGCATCAGCCTTAGCATCCGCTTTAGGAGCATCAGCTTTTGGTGCGTCTTTCTTGGCATCTTTCTTGGCATCGGCTTTGGCGTCAGCTTTAGGAGCGTCTTTCTTGGCATCGGCCTTAGCGTCAGCCTTAGGAGCGTCTTTTTTGGCATCGGCTTTAGCGTCAGCTTTAGGAGCGTCTTTCTTGGCATCTGCTTTTGGCACAGCCTTAGGAGCATCCTTAGCGCCAGCATCGGCTTTAGGAGCCTCTTTCTTAGCGTCAGCCTTGGCTTCTGCTTTAGGGGCACCAGCGGCGCCTATTGCCAAACCAGCCGCAGCCATTTTCTTGACGTTTTCTTCGCCAATACCTTTAACGCGAGTCTCAAGGTCTTTCATGTCCTTGAAGTTGCCTTTCTTGCGCTCTTCAAGAATACGACCGGCCAGGACCGGACCAATACCACTCACCGCTTCAAGTTCAGCCTGAGTTGCTTTGTTCGCATCCACCGCGAAGGCCAGCCCCATCGAGCCAAAGAACAAAGTCACCGCAGTAAACAGGGACCAAAACAATTTTTTCATCTCTCACTCCAAAAAAGGGATTTCTCCAGTAAGCAATGCGCTCACGGTGCAAAGAACGAACCTCAAGCGACAATGGTTGACAACCCAACGTCTCATTTGCCAATCTAAAGGCGTCTAGGGGGATAACTGTCCCATTGATTGCACCCCGGGCAGCGCCAAAAGTACTGTTTCGCCTGAAACCCGCAATGTTTGCAGGTGTACCGGGCCTTTGGCTCAGCATGGGTTGCGACTAATGACTTGAGCCAAGCCTGATCGCTTTGTCCGGCTTTCAGCATTTGATGCAAGGCACCCAAGGACGCTGATTTCTGAACCAAGGGGCGTGCCCAGAGGTCCGCTTGAGCTTGCCCCTCCTGCCCAACTCTGGCCTCGTACAGCTCCCGAAACACATCGCTTGAGAAATGTGCCTCCAAAGCTTTTTCGAGAGCAGTCATGCCGTTTCGGTCCTGCGGATCGAGCGCCAAATGGGCTTGAATCCAGGGGTCGGCAATCAACCCAAGAAACTCTGGATGGGCACTAAAGAGCGGCTCCCAGGCCTGAATGGCCGCTTGATATTGGCCTTGCTTGAAGAGCGCTTCACCACGCATCAAGGCCGGCCTGGGGTGTCCCGGCAAAGCTCGCTCTGCGGCGTCAAGGTCATTTTGCTCACATCGAAAATGACAAAGTTGCTTGGAATAACTTTCACCGCCAAGCTTTTGTAACTCTTCGCCAAGCTCAACCGCCTGAGGCCAATCGCTGACCATTTGAGCAATGGACAACCGATGCCTCAATGCAGCTCCCGCATAGGCACTGCCCGCGAGACGATTAAAGGCGTCTTCAGAACGATCCAACAAACCCGCTTTTAAAAAATCCTGGCCCAACTCATAAAGCGCGTGAGACTTTTCTTCCGGCTTGATGCTCGCTCGATCAAACAAATTTTGATGAACACGAATAGCTCGATCGTATTCGCCTCGGCGTCGAAAAAGGTTGCCGAGGGCAAAATGCAACTCAACGGTCTCGGGCTCGAGTCGCACCACATCCACAAAGGCATCAATAGCCTTATCGGGTTGCTCGTTCAAGAGAAAATTTAAACCCTTGAAGTAGGCCTCAGGAAGTTGCCCCTTGGAAGGCTGCTGATCTGATTTCCGATCCAGCCGGGATGCAAACCAACCCAGAGCAAAGAAAAGCGGGAGAACGAGTAGCCACCAAATTTCAAAATTCATTCGGCACAGCCCACTCTTGAATACCCTTCTCTTGAATACTTTAGAAATTTCAAAGAGCTGGCTTCAAAAACCACCCATTGGCGGAACGGGCAAAACTGAATCGACGGTAGGAGGAGTAGTCGTATTATTGGCTGCACTAGCCTTGGCGGCCAGCTTGATATCTTTTTTGAGCTTGGCAATTTCACGTCGGCCTCTGAAATAGGCAGGGATGACCGACAACAAACCGACCACGACACCGGCCACAAAAAAGACCAGCAAATAGATGACTAAAGGGAAATTCCAAACATAGTCACCAGTAAACAAAAAGAAACGAAGTTCGGTAGGAGCCGTGTTCTTTATCGCAAAACCTAAGGCGAGTACGAACAGCAGACCATTAATTATCCAGGTAATTGCGCGCATGAGAAGTCTCCGCTATCTATTGGGTAGCGAGTCTACAGCTCGCCTACGATGAAGGCTAGACCCAGGGCTATAGTTCACCTAATTGCAAAGCTTGATCCACGCGTTCGCGCAGTTCTTTGCCTGGTTTGAAATGAGGCACCCGCTTAGGGGGCACAACGACCTTGGCACCGGACTTCGGATTACGCCCGACACGGGAAGGTCTGTGAGAAAGGGCGAAACTACCAAAACCACGAATCTCGATACGCTGGCCTTCAGCTAAAGCCTTGGACATCGCATCGAGAATAGTTTTGACAGCTTCTTCAGCATCTTTAGCCACTAACTGAGGATAGTGTTCGGCTAACCGGGCAATCAACTGCGAGCGCGTCACCGCGCCAGCGCCCTCTTCTTCAGAGGCGTCAATCAATTCGAAACCAGTATCGCTCACACTATCCTCGCAGTATCAAAGTTTACTTACTTGTTATCGCCTTCCAACTTGGCACGCAACAAGGCGCCAAGGTTGGTGGTACCGGCACTACCAGCACTCTCAGAAGCAATCTTTTGCATGGCTTCAGCAGTGTCGGCGGTGTCTTTGGCCTTGATCGACAAATTGATCGAACGGTTCTTGCGATCAATATTGATCACCATCACCTCAATTTCATCACCTTCTTTCAGCATGTTACGAGCATCTTCCACACGGTCGCGGGAGATCTCGGACGCACGCAAGTAGCCAGTGAGGTCAGCGGCGAGTTCAATTGTTGCGCCTTTCGCGTCAACCACGGTGACCTTGCCTTTGACCATCGAGCCCTTGTCGTGAGTCGAGGCGTAGTTGTCGAACGGATCACCATCCAACTGCTTGATGCCGAGAGAAATACGCTCGCGCTCAACATCAATCGCCAAGACCACGGCTTCAACTTCGTCACCCTTCTTGAAATCACGCACGGCTTCTTCACCAGGCTTGTTCCAGGAAAGGTCGGACAAGTGAACCAGACCATCGATACCCCCCGCCAAGCCGATAAACACGCCAAAGTCGGTGATCGATTTGATCGCGCCCTTAACTTTATCGCCCTTACGGCTATTGATCGCAAACTCATCCCACGGGTTCGGACGGCACTGCTTCATGCCGAGCGAAATACGGCGACGTTCTTCGTCGATCTCGAGCACCATGACTTCGGTTTCATCACCGAGATTCACTGCTTTTGAAGGATTGATGTTCTTGTTGGTCCAGTCCATCTCGGAGACGTGCACCAGGCCTTCGATGCCGGGTTCGATCTCGATGAAGGCGCCGTAGTCGGTGATGTTCGTCACTTTGCCGAACATACGGGTGCTGGTCGGGTAGCGACGAGCAATACCGTTCCATGGGTCATCGCCCAATTGTTTGATACCGAGAGAAACGCGGTTTTTCTCTTGATCAAACTTGAGTACCTTAGCGGTGACTTCCTGACCAACAGTGACCACCTCTGATGGATGACGCACGCGACGCCAAGCCATATCGGTGATGTGCAAGAGACCATCGATACCACCGAGGTCGACGAAAGCGCCGTAGTCGGTGATGTTCTTGACCGTACCGGTCACGATGGAGCCTTCTGCTAAGTTCTCCAGCAACTTGGCGCGCTCTTCACCTTGGCTCAACTCAACCACGGCACGACGTGACAGCACAACGTTGTTGCGCTTGCGATCCAGCTTGATCACGCGGAATTCCATCGTCTTACCTTCGTAAGGCGAGGTGTCTTTAATAGGACGTGTATCGATCAAGGAGCCCGGCAAGAAGGCGCGGATACCATTGGTCATCACGGTCAAACCACCCTTCACTTTACCGGTAACCGTACCAGTAACGAGAGTGGCTTGCTCCATGGCAACTTCAAGGTTCACCCATGCGGACAGGCGCTTAGCGCGGTCACGCGAGAGGCGGGTTTCGCCATAGCCGTCTTCCAAAGATTCAATCGCGACCGAAATAAAGTCGCCAATATTGGCTTCGTTAACGCCTTGATCGTTAAAAAATTCTTCAATGGGAATGAAGCTCTCAGACTTCAAGCCGGCGTTCACGACCACGAAGTTGTGATCGATACGGACCACTTCAGCAGTGATCACTTCACCATGGCGCATCTCTTTGGTAGAGAGCGACTCTTCGAACATCGCGGCAAAGCTTTCGCCGCCGAGGTTTGCTGCATCAGCAAGATTAGGAGTAGTTGACAATTAAATTTCCAAGAACACACCCAAGCACTTTGAAGAAGCCTTGATTGGAGGCCGGCCTAAGTGGAGTTAAACAAATGCCAGAGCGGAGGTGCTCCGACGCTTTCAAACCTTACGCTGTTGCCAGGCCCACAGCACCGTATTGACCACTTCTTCGATAGTCAGGGCGCTGGAATCGACCAACATCGCATCTTCTGCAGGCTTGAGTGGCGCGGTGGCGCGATTTGCGTCGCGTTCGTCGCGTTGCTTAAGGTCTGCGAGGAGAGCCGGGAGATTAGCCGAAAAACCCTTTTCAATCAACTGTTTATAGCGCCTTTGGGCGCGAATTTCAGCATTGGCCGTAAGAAATACTTTAAG
Source organism: Betaproteobacteria bacterium (assembly GCA_031421635.1). GTDB lineage: Bacteria > Pseudomonadota > Gammaproteobacteria > Burkholderiales > Burkholderiaceae_E > JAPOKJ01. The sequence continues at coordinate 65,151 of JANOPA010000012.1, forward strand.
CGCAGCGTCTGCAAAGACCACCGTTCCCATGTCGCGCCCGTCCGCAACCAGTCCCGGCTCACGCAAAAATGAGCGCTGAAGGCTAAAAAGTGCGACCCGCAAGGCCGGGAAAACGGCTATTCTTGAGGCAGTGGTTCCGACCTGCTCGGCCCGAATAGCCAGACTAAGATCTTGTTCGCCCAAGAAGATCTGATCCGCTAAAAATCTTGGCTTTAATTGAGACGCCATGTGAGCGAGCGCAAACTCCGAATCCAAGTCCAGGCCTTGTTCCAAGGCCACAAACGCGGCGACTCGATATAAAGCACCCGAATCCAGGTAGTGCCACAAGAGGGCGTCAGCCACTCGGTGAGCAATGGCACCTTTGCCGGAAGCAGTTGGGCCATCGATAGCAATAACCGGAATAGAGTCCATCACTTAACGCTCTTCCAGCAACAAGCCCGCCTGTCTCGCCAAACTGACAAAGCCCGGGAAGGACGTGGCGACGTTTTCGGTATCAAGAATTTGTATGGGGCCGGCTGCTCTGAGCGAAGCCATGGCAAAAGCCATGGCAACACGGTGATCGCCATGAGAATTCACGGTTCCAGCGTGAAATACCGAAGGTAATGTAGAGTTTTGATGATCTGAGACTAACGTGCCGCCCTGACCTTGAATTCGCATGCCATCGGGCTGGGTGCTCACGGAGATCCCAAGGGCTGTCAGTCCCTGTGCCATCACCTCAATGCGATCAGACTCTTTCACCCGCAACTCCTGTGCACCGGTAATGATCGTCTCGCCCTCGGCGCAAGCTGCAGCCACAAACAGGACTGGAAACTCGTCGATCGCCAAAGGCACCAAATGTGGCGGAATATGCAGTCCTTTTAAAGGTGCATAGCGCACCCGTAAATCCGCGACCGGTTCACCGCCCACGTCACGCTGATTTTCCAACACAATACTGGCACCCATCAAACGCAAGATATCGAGCACACCCGTGCGAGTGGGGTTGACACCGACGTGCTCAAGCACCAAGTTTGAGCCTGGAGAAATACTGGCACCGACCAAGAAAAAGGCCGCTGAGGAAATATCAGCAGGCACATCGATACTGCAGGCCCTCAGTCTTTGCCCCCCTTGAAGGCGGATCACAAGCTCCTCGCCATCGCTGGTTTTGCGCCGCTCCACACCCACATTTACACCAAAGGCGCGCAACATGCGTTCAGTGTGATCACGGGTGACCTCAGGCTCGATCACTTCGGTGACGCCTTCGGCATAGAGACCCGCCAGGAGTACCGCCGACTTCACCTGAGCGCTCGCAACCGGCATCTTGAATTGAATGGCCTTGAGCTTGGACGCCGCGTGAACTTTGACGGGCGGAAGACCATCGCAGGTTTCAATACTGGCACCCATTTCCACCAAGGGCGCGGACACTCTACGCATCGGTCGCTTACTCAAACTTTCATCACCGAACAAGGTGCTTGAAAAGCGCTGGCCGGCCATGACCCCCATCAAGAGACGCATCGCAGTTCCGGCATTGCCACAGTCCAAGTCATTGGCAGGTGGCTTTAGTCCATCAACGCCCACACCAACAATACGCACTCTTCCCGAATCCGGACCGTCAATCTGCACGCCCATTTGCCGAAACACGTTACGAGTCGATAAGGCGTCAGCGCCCGATAGAAAACCCGTAATTTCAGTGACGCCGTCGGCGAGTGAGCCCAACATAATAGAGCGATGGGATATTGATTTATCCCCAGGAACGCGAACTTTTCCTTCTAGTTTCTGGGCGGGGCGAGCTTCAAATTGCTGAGTCATTTTTTATTCATTTAAGTGAGTTTGCATGTAACCAAGAAGGGGTGCAAAAAGAGGTCGTTGGCAATATGACTTTGATTTCAGTCCCCTACACAACACTGGCACGCCGTTCATCGGGTGCAGTCTCTCGTTAGGCACGCCCTGAGTGATGAGATTTACCAATCGTGACAATCTAGGCGCAAGTTTAACGGGTAAAACAATGGCCACCTACGATTCGCAATACAACCACGGGCGTCACCGCTCCTCCGAGCTCACAAATGCCGAACACTCGATGGTGCCCAAGGCCTCCCCTGCGCGCAAAGCAAAACCCGAAGCTGTTAGTCATTCCAGGCCGCTTGACGCGATCTCGCAGCGCGCCATGCAGGTCTTGGCGACCTTGCCCACTTCCTACCAAATGCATGAAACTCGAAAAACCTATCCTCATGTCATGAACATGATTGCCGACTCATGGCATGACCCAGAGTTTTTCTTTCACGTGGTTCGCAATTTATTGATCGACCAGCGCGGCGGACGGGCCGGTTTTCAGTTTTCAGTTTTGGCAGAAATTACCAATCTGCGCGAGCACTATTTTGCAAATGTCCGGCCTGAGGCCAGAGCGAAATTCAACCGGGATATTTAGCGATCTGCTGGCATGCCAGCCCTGGGCAAGTGAAGCTACAATAAAGGCACAACTGAGTATCACTCAAAGTGTGCAGGCAATTTGTAAGCAAAACCATGTCCAGACCCAATATCATTTTTATACTCGCCGATGATCTCGGCTCGGCGGATCTTGGCTGCTATGGCGGCAAAGCAAGCTTTTCCGTTTCCGCCAACCTCGATCAATTAGCCGCTCAGGGCGTTCGCTTTACAAACGCCTACAGCAATTCCTCGGTTTGCTCCCCGACTCGTTTTGCGATGATGACCGGACGTTACCAATACCGGCTGCGTGGTGCAGCCGAGGAACCTCTTTCAAGTGCAGCCCGCGGCGGTAGTGCCATTGGCCTGCCACCAGAACATCCCACCCATGCTTCTCTCTTGAAAGCCGCAGGTTATCGAACGGCCTTAGTCGGGAAATGGCATCTCGGGTTTGCTCCCCACTTTGGACCAAGAAAGAGTGGCTTTGACTACTTTTTCGGGGCCAGCTCTGGCGGCATTGATTACTTCAGCCATAAAGACAGCCGAGGCACTCACGACCTTTGGGAAAACGAGGAAGAGGTACACCAGCCAGGCTACTTCACTGATTTAGTGACGGATCGGGCTTGTGCTTGGATCAAACAGCAAGATCTCACTACGCCGTTTTTGCTGAACGTCCATTACACCGCGCCTCACTGGCCTTGGGTAACGCGCAACGACATCAAAGAGTCTCAGCGACTTGAAGCCCTTGGCAAAGGCGGCATTTTTCATACCGATGGTGGATCCCTCGACACCTATTGGCGCATGATTCACCATATGGACGAGGGGATCGGCAAAATCGTTGAGCAACTGCGCCAGCAAGACCAGCTCGATAATACCCTCATCATTTTCACAAGTGATAACGGCGGAGAGCGTTTCTCGAACAATTGGCCCTTCGTCGGCGGTAAGATGGACCTCCTAGAAGGGGGCATTCGAGTACCACTTATTGCACACTGGCCCAACGGGATTAGCGCTGCCTCCAAGGGTAACGTGTCAGCCGTCACCAATCTCACTATGGATTGGACCAACACCTTGGTCAGCGCGGCAGGTGAGAGCGCGCAAGCCTCGCATCCCTTCGATGGCATCAACTTATTGCCCGCCTTACAAGATCCAAGCTGGGACGTTGATCGTGCTGTATTTTGGCGTATGAAACATCGCTCTCAAAAGGCAATGCGTGCAGGCCGCTGGAAATACCTCTCCATGGATGCTCATGAATACTTGTTCGACATTGAGACCGATCAGCGCGAACGAGCGAATGTTGCAAAACTGTACCCGCAGCAACTAGCCTCAATGAAAGCCCAGTGGCAGGCCTGGTCGGAAACCATGCCGGGCATCCCTGCCGACGCTGCGGTGCATAACGTCTACAGCGAAGCGGAGCTTCCTAAGGCGACTTACTAAGCTGCCTTACTTAGGTGCCTTACTAAGGTGCCTAAGTAAGGCGACTAAATTGTGCATTCAACTAAGATGGGGCAACCTGCGCAAGCATTAAGTGACCAATTTTCGCCAAGTGCTGGCGCGCTCGATCAAGCGGGTCAACCTGTCTTTGTCACCAGACTCCAACAGCGCCCTCATCTCGATCAGCGCCTCATCAAAACGATCCAAACTCGCTTTGAGTGGCTCTCGATTATCAATGAAGATGTCTGCCCAAAGAGACGCTGAGGAGGCTCCTATCCTCGTAGTGTCCTTAAGTCCCGCGCCACTTTGAGTCATGGCCGCTTCGCCATGCGGTCCCGCTGAGATTCCCAAACATGCTGCAAACACCATCCAATGCGGAAAGTGGGATATCTCGGCAAACAGTTCGTCATGCGCTAAAGCATCGACCATTTTAACTTGACTACCAAGCGCCTCGAACACGGGTGTTAGGTGCTCCGCGAGTTGCTTCTGTTTTTCGCTTTGAGGACAGAGCAGCCAGTTGCGCTTCACAAACAAATGTGCAGATGCCCCCGCTGGGCCATGCCGCTCAGAACCCGCAATCGGGTGCCCTGGGAGAAAGCGCTCAAATGCATCACCAAGCTGCGCTCGTGCGGATTCGATCACTGATCGCTTGGTGCTGCCACAATCAGTGGCCACACGGTAGCTGGCTGGGTTCTTTGCAAGCTCCTTGAAAACCGCAGGCATCGCGCCCACCGGGCAGCTCAGAAAAACGATGTCTGCGCCAACAATGCAATCCTGGATCGACACACACACTTCATCAAGCAGGCCCAATTGCTCGGCAACGCTGGCATCTTTGGCCTCAGAAAATCCGCTGATGAAGGTACTCGCAAACACTCTTCGAAAGGATGCCGCGATTGAGCCGCCAATTAAACCCGTGCCGATAATTGCAATTTTCGACGGAGCAGGAATCCGGGGCGTGACGGCCTGTGGTGACATAAAGGAACTCGAAGTTACGGTTTAAGTATGGACTGCATTGTCTGTAAAAATTTTTCGTTCTCATGGGGCAAACCGACCGACACGCGCAACCACTCGGGCAAACCATAGCCTGCGACAGGACGCACAATGACGCCGGCTTGTAAGAGCTTCTCGTTAATGGTCTTCGCGTCACCGACCTTTACTAAAATAAAATTACCAAAGGACGGGATGTAGTGCAGGCCGAGGCGATCAAAGCCCTCAGCCAAGGTTTTCAGACCGTCTCGATTGAGAGCTGCGCTGCGCTTGAGAAAATCAACATCGGCCAAGGCCGCGATGGCCGCCGCCTGGGCCAGCGAGTTGACGTTAAAGGGCTGACGCACGCGATTCATCAGATCGGTGAGCTCTATGCTGGCCAGGGCAAAGCCCACGCGCAGCCCGGCCAGGCCATAGGCCTTCGAGAAGGTGCGCGACACCACTAAATTCGGAAACCGCTTGAGCCACTGAGACGAGTCAAACTGAAATTCGGGGGCGAGGTATTCGTTATACGCCTCGTCGAGCACCACGGCAACGCGACTGGGCACCTTGGTCAAAAAGCTTTCAATCGCCTGCGCAGTGAGATAGGTGCCAGTTGGGTTATTCGGGTTTGCAATAAAAATTAAGCGCGTTTTATCGGTAATCGCACTTGCCATGGCGTCCAAATCATGGCCATGATCTTTTGCGGGAACAACCACAGCCTTAGCGCCCAGGGCCTGAGTTGCAAGGGCATACACAATAAAAGAGAACTGGGCATAGATGACCTCATCGTCCTTGCCCACTAAAGTATGAGCAACCAACTCAAGAACATCGTTCGAACCATTGCCTAAGGTAATGCAACGCTCAGAAACCTGATAGCGGCTTGCGAGCGCGCGTTTTAATTCAAAGCCATTGGCATCGGGGTAGCGACCCAAATCGGCGGCGGCGAGCGCAATGGCGTGGCGTGCCGAAGCAGGCATGCCGAGAGGATTTTCGTTTGAGGCGAGTTTGACGATCTGCGTTTCGTCGAGACCATATTCGCGAGCCACCTCACCGATTGGCTTACCGGCTTGGTAGGGCGCCATCTGGCGAACGTGCTCAGGGGCTACAAGGGGCGATGAGGGTCGTGGGGAAAGTGCGGCAGGCGAATCCACACCGGTATTTGTGGCAGGTTTCGACGCAACAGTGTTAGGGACCGCATTCATGATTCAAATACCTATGGGGTTAAGCCGAAAGGCGGCGTTCAAACTGGGGATAACAAGAGATGACTCAAGAGACTAAGCAACAGACTAGGCAACAGACTTAGCAAGGGAAGGAGCAAAGCCACTCAAGCCCGTGGGTAGGATCCGACCAACTTGAAGAAAGCCGCGTTTTGCTTGATCTCGGTGAGAGCTTTAGCGACCGCCTCGTCCCGAAAATGGCCAAGCAAATCAATATAGAAATAATACTCCCATGCACCTTGCCGCGCAGGACGGGACTCAAAACGTTTCATCGACACGCCGTGCCGAGCCAGCGGCTCGATCAGGGCATGCACGGCACCGGCTCTATCGGGTACCGATAAAATTAGAGAGGTCTGGTCCGCTCCAGAGGGCTCGCATTCATAGCGCCCGATCACCACGAACCGAGTGCGATTCAATGGGTCATCCTGAATCGCCGAGGCGACCACCTGCACCGGATAGATTTGCGCGGCGCGCTCGGAGGCAATACCTGCGATGGTGGGATCCAAAGACGCTAGCCGGGCACCTTCGGCATTGCTTGCCACGGGGGCACGCTCGATGCCGGGTGCGTTCCTGTCCAACCACCCTTGGCATTGCGCTAAGGCCTGCGCGTGGGCGCAGATCTTTTTAATGCCCGACAAGGAGCCGCCTTGGGCAAGGAGAGCGTGGGCTACCGGCACCGTCACCTCACCACTGATCAACAAAGGAGTATTGAGCAGTAAATCCAATGGGCGATTGACTGCGCCCTCGGTCGAGTTCTCGACCGGTACAACCGCAAAGTCGACGCCTCCTGCCTCGGCGACACGAAACACCTCCTCGATACTGGCGCAAGGTACGGTCTCAATTGAATGCCCAAAATGACGAAGTGCGGCGACCTCAGAAAAAGTGCCGGCCGGGCCAAGATAGGCAATCTTCATGCGTCGCTCGAGCTCACGACATGCCGACACGACTTCACGATAAATGTTCTCTAAAGCAACGCCGCTCAGTGGTCCTGTCCCTGGTCCAGACTCGCGGGCGCGCAATCGACCAAAAATCTGAGCCTCTCGTTCAGCGCGATAAACCGGCGCATCGACCGCGTGCTTGACGATACCCACCTGTTGAGCAAGTTCGGCGCGCTGATTCAATAGACGAACAATTTCAGTGTCGGTGGCATCAATCTTGATACGTAAAGCTTGCAACCTCTGATTAGCGCGCTCTTCGGCTGTGGAACTCATAGTCGTTTTTTTCCAAGGGTAGGGAGATTCGGGCGAACGGGCGTCAGGTGGGAAGTCTTGAGTGAGGAGGCGCGCAAGGTGCGGTATTTCTCGAACACGCAGGCTAAATGCTACCGGATCAGGAAAAAGAGGCACGCAAACAGGAAAAGCGTGAAGTGCATCACTTGCTTGCGACGCTCGTCGCCTTAGGATCCGTTCACTAACGCACGTCGGTACCCAAAAATCGACCGTTTATCCATTCTGGAGTATTTGAATGTCGCTCACCAAAAGTTTTCTCTCGTCAAAACACTTTGCAGCTAAGCACCTGGCAGCGTGGGTCTCGCCCGCCATACTCGTCTTGGGCTTAGGGTTTGGACAAGCCTCTCAAGCCACCACTGTGAGCTTTACAGGATTTAGCCACGGCTCCGAGGCCGTGCAATTGGCCAGCCCGTTTCAGGGGACGGTCTCCGCAGGAGAGTTCTCAATGTCAGTTGACGGCATGCCTCTCACTAGTTTCTGCATTGATTTAATGCAGAGCATTCGTTTCGGCCAAAGCTACAGCAATTTCTCTAAAGTGAGCCTCACCGGTCATAACGAGAACATCAGTGCTCTTCAGCTGGGGCGCTTTAGCAAACTGTATGAGAATTATCTACCCACCGCGCATACTTCCTCTACAGCAAGTGCCGCGTTTCAAACTGCCATTTGGGAAATCATGTCGGATGGCAAGGGAAATTTGAATTTGAGCACCGGAATGTTTTCCTTGGCAAGTGCTTTCTGCACCACTTCGCGTAGCATGGCCGAGGAATGGCTCGCGACTCTCGACTCAAAGACGGCTGGAAATTGGAGCTTCGACAAATTTGGAAGCGCCAGTCATCAGGATCAATTGGTAGGCAAGAAGGTCGACTCCCAAGTGCCTGTTCCAGCCACGTTTGCATTGATCGCGGCAGGCTTTATGGGGATTGGCGCTTCTCGGAAAATCCGCGCCAAGAAGGAAGCTCTTGCTTCCGCCTAGTGCGGGATGAGTCAAAAAACCTAGCGTCGGACCACGTACGAGGCTGATGAAGGAACTTCCCAGACCTCGTCGCGAATCACCGCACGCTAAGACTATTTGACTGCGTCGCCATCCGGTGGGTCGCCATCCGGTGTTTCACCCGGTGCAGCATCCGTAGGGCCTTCTTCGCCACTTGCTTCGTCAGCGCCTTGGCTTAAGGTATCCGCAAAAGAGTCTGTATCTGACTCGACTACACGCTGCACACCTGAAAGCTTAGTGCCTTCGTCGACCGAAATTAAGGTCACGCCTTGTGTCGCACGGCCCATTTCACGAATCTCGCTCACGCGGGTACGAATCAAGACTCCACCCGTGGTGATTAACATGATCTCGTCCTCAGCATTCACCAGCACAGCCGCCACCACACGGCCATTGCGGTCAGAGGTTTGAATGGCGATCATGCCCTTGGTTCCACGGCCATGACGGGTGTACTCCCCAATGGGGGTGCGCTTCCCATAGCCATTTTCAGTCGCCGTTAATACAGATTGCTGCTCATTCTCAGCAACCAGCATGGCGATGACTTTCTGTCCGTCCTCGAGCATCATTCCGCGTACGCCGCGAGCACCGCGACCCATCGGACGCACGTCATTCTCATCAAAGCGCACCGCCTTGCCAGAATCAGCGAACAACATCACATCGTGTTTGCCATCGGTCACCGCGACGCCAATGAGGAAGTCGCCCTCGTCCAAATCGACCGCAATAATGCCCGCCTTGCGGGGATTGGAGAAATCAGTCAGAGGCGTCTTCTTTACCGTGCCCAGACTAGTGGACATGAACACAAAGTGCTGTTCATCAAACTGTTTGACCGGCAACACGACAGTGATTTTCTCTCCCTCAAGCAAGGGGAAGAGATTCACAATCGGCCGACCTCGTGAGGTGCGATTACCTTGCGGAACTTCCCATACCTTCAACCAGTACACACGCCCACGGTTCGAGAAACACAAGATGAAATCATGAGTATTGGCGATAAAGAGTTGATCAATCCAGTCTTCATCTTTTGTGCCTGCTGCTTGCTTGCCGCGCCCACCGCGCTTTTGTGCACGATACTCAGACAGAGGCTGACTCTTGATATAACCCGAGTGCGAAAGCGTGACCACCATGTCGGCGGGCGTAATCAAGTCTTCGGTATCGAGCTCGGTAGCATTGTGCTCAATGTAGGACTTACGGCCATCGCCAAATTCAGTCTTGATGAGTTTGAGCTCGTTGCCGATAATTTCAGTAACCCGTGCTGGCTTGGCCAAAATATCGAGTAGATCGGTAATTTGCTCAATCACCTCGCGGTATTCTTGAACAATCTTGTCTTGCTCAAGACCGGTCAGGCGCTGCAAGCGCATGTTTAGAATTTCTTGCGCCTGCACATCACTCAGACGATAGAGGCCTCGGCCTTCAGTCGCGATTAAACCGAGCCCGGCTTCCAAGCCGTCGGGCCGGAACGTGGTTGAATCACCGCCAGCACGGGCCACCATATCCAGGGCAACACCGGCAGCCCAATCACGCGACATCAAGCGCTCTTTAGCAATCGGAGGCGTGGCCGAGGACTTGATCATCTCGATCATTTCGTCCACATTGGCGATCGCTACCGCCAGACCTTCCAACACATGGCCACGTTCACGGGCCTTGCGTAGTTCGAAAATAGTACGACGGGTAATCACTTCGCGGCGATGCGACAGGAAGAACTCGATCAGTTGTTTAATGTTAAGTAAACGAGGCTGACCATCTACCAGGGCCACCATATTGATGCCAAAGTTGTCTTGTAACTGGGTGAGCTTGTAAAGGTTATTCAGCACCACCTCGGGCAACTCGCCGCGTTTCAACTCGACCACCACACGCATGCCCGACTTATCGGACTCATCGCGAATGTCCGAGATGCCTTCGATGCGCTTCTCGTTAACGAGCTCAGCAATACGCTCAAGTAGCACGCGCTTATTCACCTGATAAGGCAGCTCATCCACAATAATGGCTGAGCGTTGACCCCGATCAATTTCTTCAAAATGAGTTTTGGCGCGCATGATCACGCGACCACGACCGGTGCGATAACCTTCTCGTACGCCTACCGTGCCATAAATAATGCCCCCGGTAGGGAAATCCGGCGCCGGAATAATCGAGATCACGTCATCAATCGTGGCTTCCGGATTACTTAAGATCAACATGCAGGCGTCGATCACTTCGCTCAAATTATGAGGCGGAATATTGGTCGCCATGCCCACCGCAATGCCGGTGGAGCCATTGATCAAGAGATTTGGAAGCCGTGACGGTAAAACCGTCGGCTCGAACTCTTTGCCGTCATAGTTCGGCTGAAAATCGACCGTCTCTTTATCAATGTCCGCCAATAGCTCGGCCGAGATTTTTTCTAGTCGGCACTCGGTATAGCGCATCGCCGCCGGATTATCACCGTCTACCGAACCGAAGTTTCCTTGACCATCGACCAAAGGGTAGCGTAGAGAAAAGTCCTGTGCCATCCGCACCAAGGTGTCGTAAATTGCATTGTCGCCGTGCGGGTGAAACTTACCCATCACGTCTCCGACTACCCGCGCACACTTCACATAGGACCGGCTGTGGGTGTTATTGGCCTCATGCATCGCAAAAAGTACGCGGCGGTGCACGGGCTTCAAACCATCTCTCACATCGGGTAGCGCCCGTCCAACGATGACGCTCATGGCGTAATCGAGGAAGGAGCGACGCATCTCCTCTTCTAGGCTAATCGGAAGTGTTGACTTGGCAAACTGATCCACAAGATTCCCTGGGCGGTTATTAACCGCTTGATTGATTACGGCGATTTAAGTGTTTATCGACGCGGCCCGACCACTTTTAACCGACTATCCCGAACCAACCACCTTCAACTTCAATTCATAAGGTAGTTTTTAGGTTTGGGGAGGCTTTTTGAGGTTGCGTGCCGCTAAACCTTTGAATTTTAACAGTTTGCGCTATCCTCCTCCTGGTTAGGCCCCGGTGCCATCCACAACGCGCGTTAGCTTAGACCGGCTCTCAAAATGACCTCAGCCCCTTCCTCACTCTCAAAGTCCGACCCTCAAGCCTACCCGGCCCGGTCGCAAGAACCCGCCCCGAACGGAAAAAATCAGCCAACTATGGCGCTTCTTTTGCCCGAGTGGCTGCTCCCCATTCGCCCGGCAAGACAGGTGCTGAAGGATCACGCCCTCCTGATTCAGGATGGGAAAATTGCCGATCTGGGTCCGAAGTTGAGCATGCTCGAGCGCTACTCGAACGTTGCGCAACACCACCTCCCCGGCCAAGTCTTGATGCCGGGTTTAGTGAATTTGCATAGCCACGCCGCCATGAGCCTAATGCGAGGATTCGCCGACGACTTGCCACTTCATGAATGGCTGAATGAGCGGATTTGGCCCGCCGAGCTTAAAGTGATTTCTCCTGATTTCGTATACGACGGGTCCCTTCTTGCCTGCCACGAGATGCTATTGGGCGGCATTACCTGTTTTAACGACATGTACTTCTACCCAGAGTCAACGGCCCGCGCGGCCCTTGATTTGGGAATGCGTTGCTCAACGGGCATCGTGGTGTTCGAGTTTCCGTCCAAATACGGCACGGGTCCAGACGACTACCTCGCTAAGGGCTTAGCGGTGCGCGACAATATGCGCGGCGAATCCTTGGTGACTTTTACCTTGGCACCCCATGCTCCCTATACGGTCAGTGACGAGAGCTTCCGAAAAGTGATGGTGATGAGTAATGAACTGGATCTCCCAGTGCATTGTCATATCCACGAAACAGCCTTTGAAGTTGAACATAGCGTCAAAGAGCATGGCCGACGCCCGCTTACCCGACTAAACGAACTTGGCCTGGTTGGGCCGTCTTTAATCGCCGTACACGCCGTTCATCTCAATTCCTCGGAAATTGATTTGCTCGCCAAAGCTAATGCCCATGTCGCGCATTGCCCGCATTCCAACCTTAAACTGGGGTCGGGGATTGCACCAGTGGCTCAAATGCTCAAAGCTGGCGTCAATTTAGGCATTGGGACCGATGGCTCCGCCAGCAATAATCGCCTCGACCTCTGGCAGGAGGGTCGAACCGGCGCCCTGTTAGCCAAAGGTATTAATGCCGACCCCGCCGTTTTTGATGCGTTTGCGCTTTTGGAGTCTATGACCCTGCGCTCAGCAAGGGCTATCGGCCTGGCGGATTCGATTGGAACGTTAGAGATTGGCAAATGTGCCGACTTGATCACGATCGATTTGGGAAGTCGCGACTTACATCCGGTTTATGACCCAATTGCTCACCTCGCGTATGCGGTCGGCCGTGAAAACGTGCAAGAAGTCTGGATTAATGGCGTTCATGTTGTGCATAAGCGACAACTCACTCACCATCGAGCCGAAGAGCAGTGCTCTCTTGTGACTGCACGTAGCCTCATGTGGCAAAATACGCTTGGTGAGATTCAGGCAAAGCCTCAGATCGTCTAAATAGCTGGTTTATTTCAGAAATTTGGCGGAGATAAGGGGTCTGAGCTGTTTTTCGAATTGTCTTGTGGGGCATTGGGCCGCATAAGATCTCGTTTTCGCTTTCAAGCTTCGTTCTACCGTGAGGAGAAACATGATTAAATCGGTTAAATTAGGTCACTTGGTTGCAGCTGCTGCTCTAGCCGCTTCTGCATCGACCGCATTCGCCCAGGCTGGCTACGTCCAAAGTCCTGATGGTAAAGTTGTTATGGACCCTTTTGGTCTGTGCTGGCGCACTGGCTATTGGACGCCTGCCAATGCGTATCAAGACTGCGATGCAGACTTGGCACCTAAAGCGGCTCCAGCCCCTGCTCCTCGTGTGGCAGCTCCACCTCCTCCTCCAGCACCTGCTCCAGCCCCTGCTCCTGCTCCGGCTCCTCGTGCTACACCAGCTCCTGCTCCAGCACCGGCCCCTGCGCCTGCGCCAGCACCTGCCGGTCCAGCTACAGAGAAGGTCACTTTCGCTGCTGACGCTTTCTTCGATACCGCTAAATCGGTACTGAAGCCAGAAGGCAAAGCCAAGTTGAACGACTTGACCGGCAAGCTCAAGGACATCACTCTGGAAGTCGTAATTGCCGTGGGTCACACTGACTCTCGTGGTAGCGACAAGTACAACCAGAAGTTGTCTGTTAAGCGCTCGGAAGCTGTTAAGGCTTACCTCGTGTCTAAAGGCGTAGAAGCTAACCGCATCTACACTGAAGGCAAGGGCGAGAAACAGCCAGTTGCTGACAATAAGACTAAAGAAGGCATGACAAAGAACCGTCGTGTAGAAATCGAAGTCGTTGGCACACGCCCACGTAAGTAATCGTTGATGAGTTGCGAGACGATTCGTTTCGCAACGATTCAATACTCGATTATTTTCGATTTGAAAGAGCCCCGCCTTGCGGGGCTTTTTTTATGGTGATTAGCCACTGAATGAGCAGGCTACAATTCAAAGATGAACAATAACGCGCAGACTCCTCCCGTCGTTCCTCTCGAGGACGCACAAGACAAAGGCAATGTTGACCCTGCTGAAGTCGCCAAGTTCCAAGCACTCGCTGCCAAATGGTGGGACCCAAATTCGGAATTTAAGCCGCTGCATCAAATTAACCCCCTAAGACTGCAGTGGATTGATCAATGGGCTGGCCTAGTGGGCAAATCTGCACTTGATGTCGGATGCGGGGGAGGGATACTTGCCGAGTCCATGGCCCTCAAAGGCGCTCGGGTACTCGGTATTGACATGGCCGACAAACCCCTCAAAGTTGCCAATCTGCATCGACTTGAGAGTGGGGCCTCGGTTGCCTATCGTCAGGTATTGGCCGAAGCCCTGGCTCAAGAGATGAATGATCCTGCCGCCATCGGTTCTGACATTTCCGAAAAATTTGATGTAGTCACCTGCATGGAAATGCTTGAACACGTCCCTGATCCGGAATCCACTGTCAAGGCCTGTGTGGCCATGGCAAAACCAGGCGCTTGGCTGTTTTTCTCCACGCTGAATCGTAATCCAAAGTCTTTTCTATTTGCCATCGTAGGAGCGGAATATGTTCTCAACTTGCTCCCGAAGGGAACTCATGATTACGCCAAATTCATTAAGCCCTCGGAACTCAGTGGTGCGGTACGCCGTGCAGGACTCGAAATTATCGAGCTGATGGGGATGACATACAACCCTATTACTCAGCAATACAAGCTTATGAAGGGCGACGTCTCGGTGAACTACCTGATGGCTTGCCGAAAACCAGTTTAAGAAAATCGTGAATCCCCCTAATAGACTGTCCTCGCAAATTCAATGCGTCCTGTTTGATCTCGACGGCACCCTGGCCGACACGGCTCCCGATTTGGTTGCTCCGATACAACTGATGCGCCAGGAACGTGGCCTGTCGCCTATGGCCTTCTCCGACCTGCGCCCCTTTGCGTCCATGGGGGCACGAGGCTTAATTGGCAAAGGCTTAGGAGTCAGTAAGGAAAGTCGGGAATTTCCCGCTTTGAGGGATGAATTTTTAGCCCGATACGAAGACAATATTTGTGTGCAAACGACCTTATTTCCGGGCATTGCTGAGGTTCTGAAGACCTTGGATCAACAGCAAATTGCATGGGGTATTGTCAGCAATAAGATCGAGCGCTACGTGCGACTCTTAGCGCACGCTTTGCAACTCGATACCCGCGCAAGCTGCTTAGTGGGCGGCGACAGTACCGGCACGCCCAAGCCACACCCCGCACCACTCTTGCTGGGCGCAAAGGCAAGCAACTTTGAACCTGCTGACTGCATGTATGTGGGCGATGATCTGAGAGATGTGCAAGCAGGAAAAGCCGCCAAAATGGTGACCGTTGCAGCCGCTTATGGCTATAACGGTGCTGACGATCCCGCAGACGCATGGGGGGCCGATTTCACGATTCAAAGTGCCTTGGATTTGTTGCCGCTTTTAATGCTCGCCCGCTGAGGGTTAGCAACGCACCGTCGATCTCTGGTCGCGGTCGCGTACCCACGTGTAAGGCACCGCCTATCCCGCGATGGACGGCGCATCTGCACAAAACTCGATGCCCGTACAAGTTTGATGGAGCAAGGGCTTCCGTCTATCCCCTAACAATGTGCGAATAACGGTTAAATTGCACAGCCCACATTAATTCCGGCACAGTTGAGATGGCTATAGAAGGTGGGGGTACTTCCATCATTAGAAGCGATATCAATTGGAAGGAACCGTGGACGCTGTCTCGGATAAAAAAGTCATTGAACAAACCCGGAAAGTTGCCCAAAAAACGGCATCTACGGTGTTGCTTATGCGTTCGAACATTGTCAAGGATGTTGAAACCATCTCAGTGTGGCCACAAGGAGCAATCGCTCCAAGCGCTTTGGTTGAATTGGCCCGACAAGCGACCCAAGAGGGTCGCTCACTTCAGAAGGTCCGTTTCTCCAAAACTAGCCAAACAAGTACCACCCTGATTGCAGTTCCGCTCAGCAACAAAACGCGCGCGATAGAACCTGGAAAGTTGATTGGCGCGATCGCCATGGCGATGCCGACGAAGAGCCTCGGTCCAGATACTTCAACCACCGCTCGATCGGCCAGTGCGGCTCCGCAAAGTCCCCGAAATCGCGAGCTAGATCAAGCGCTGCGAGATTCCTTGGTGTCGACTCAAGAGCAGGCTGCAAAGCGCCGCAGTGAAGCCTCGGTGCTACAACTTTTGAACATCATTCACCGGCATAGCAAATTCGAAAGTTCGGCCAGTGAGTTCGTTTCTGATTTGAGCCAAAGGTTAAAAGCAGAGAGAGTCAGCATTGGTTTCGTCAAAGACGGACATACCAAACTCACAGCGATCTCAAATATCGCGACCTTAAAAAACAGTGCCGTGTTGGCGCGTGATCTCGCGCTAGCGATGGACGAAGCCATTGATCAAGCTAGCACAATCGTTTTCCCGCAACCGAAAGGCAGCGAGCCCAAGGTCACACTAGCTCACGAGAGGTTTTGTACTCGCCATGAATCGGCCCATTTGGTCAGCGTGCCGATCTTGATCGACGAAGACGGTGCTCGCAGCCTGGTGGGTGCCATTGTTGTGCAATACAAAAAGGATACTGAAATTTCTGTTCAATGCGTTGAACTTCTCGAACAATTATCGAGTGTTCTCGGCCCCGTACTCCATACCAAGCGCCGCGCCTCTTCTACAATTTCCAATCTTTTTCAAGTCGGCCTGGGAGGTCAGGGAAAAAATCTTCTCAAGCGTTCAAAGACGGGATTGATCACTAGCGCCATCGGCTTAGTCGCCTTTGCGGCCCTTTGTTTTTTCCCGATTCAACACCGGGTGACCGCAACCGCAAGACTTGAGGGATCGACACAAAGAGTGATGTCGGCTGCGGTGGATGGCTATATCGCTGCCGTACATGCTCGGCCAGGAGTTCGAATCAAGCAAGGCCAGGCGCTTCTCGATCTAGATGATCGCGACCTGCAGCTTGATCGTCGTAAGCTTGAAGCTGAATACTCGCAGACTGAAAGAAAATACGGTGACGCGCTGGTCAAGGAGGATCAATCGCAAATTGCGATTCAGCAAGCCAAGCTTAGTCAAATTAAAGCGCAGGTCGCGACGATAGATGATCAACTAGGTCGCATCAAGGTAACCGCCCCATTTGATGGGGTTGTACTGAGTGGCGATCAGTCTCAATCTCTTGGCGCGCCGGTCAAAAGAGGTGACGTGCTCATGACGATCGCTCCGAATAATCAGTATCGCTTAGTCATCGAAGTGGATGAGCGAGACATCGCCTTGCTGAGCCTCAATCAAACGGGACAATTGGTTCTCAGCGCTCTCGCGGACAAGACTCTCGATATTGAAATCGCTCGCATCACACCAGTTGCATTGGTCAAAGATGGTTTAAACATATTTGAAGTCGAAGCCAAGCTCAAAACCAATGACGCCTTGATTCAACCAGGACTTGAGGGCGTTGCAAAAATCGAGACTGGCTCTCGCCCACTGATTGCCGTGCTTACGAATCGCCTGAGGCAATGGGTGAGCTTGAGTCTTTGGAAGTGGACGCTATGAGCGCCCAGGCCTCGCTATTTAGTCAAGAGTGGTACCGTTTAGCCAGCCTCAAACCCAGTCTGAGGCCAGGAGTTCGGATTTCTCGCCAAACTCATCGGGGTGAGGTTTGGTACGTACTGCTCGATCCCATTAATGGTGTACACCAGAGGGTCAATCGCAGCGGGTACGAATTAGTGGGCCGTCTCGACGGTCGCCATTCATGCGAAGAAATTTGGCAGACGCTCCTCCAGAGACTCGGCAAAAGCGCTCCAAGCCAAAACGAGATGATTGGCACCATGTCACAACTCTATGAGGCGAACCTGCTATCGCTTTCCACCAGGGGCGACTTCGACCATTTGAAAGCTCACGGTAAAAAGCAACAAGCGCAGCACGCTTTTTCATCGGTGAATCCCCTGTCGTTCCGAGTAGCCGTGTGGCGTCCCGGTGAATGGCTGGACAAAATGCAAGGGCTGAGCCTGGCGCTTTTTTCCATGCCCGCATTGTTCGTTTGGTTAGCACTCATCCTGACCAGTTTTCTGACCTTAGGCATTCATTGGCGCTCATTCTCAAACGATGTCGCTGCGCTCTGGAATCATCCCTACAGCCTACTATTATCGTGGCTGCTGTATCCGCTATTGAAACTCGTTCATGAAATGTCGCATGCGCTAGCGGTCAGGCGCTATGGCGGAGATGTCGGTGAGTTTGGCATTAGGATGCTCACGCTCCTACCTGTCCCCTACGTGGACGCTTCAAGCTCAAACCTGTTCGCGTTTAAACATCAACGCGCCGTGGTCGCTGCAGCGGGCATCGCCGCCGAAATGAGCTTGGCAGCGATTGCAATTTTGCTTTGGGTGATGCTCAGCCCGGGCCTACCCAAGAGTGTTTGTCTCTTTGTGGCGGTCATCGGTGGGCTATCAACCATCGCCTTCAACGCCAACCCGCTCCTCAAATTTGACGGCTACTACGTCTTTACTGACTTACTGGAACTGCCCAACCTTGCTCAAAGAAGCCAACAATACTGGAAAGATCTATTCCGTCGCTACGGCTTTGGTTTGCAAGATCTCCCTAGGACGAGTCTTTCCAACGGTGAAAGGCCGTGGTTACTCGGCTATGGTCTCGCAAGCTTTGTGTATCGCTGGACGCTGGGTATCACCCTAATTGTATTGGCGGCAAATTTGCATTGGACGCTGGGGCTGGCCATGCTTGCTGCCAGCCTATTCATGTTAGTTGGAAAGCCCACCTATCAGCTAATTAGTTACTTATTGAATGACCCATCCCTGGGTGTTCAGCGTCCCCGCGCAATATTTGTGAGTGCGGTAGCCTTGAGCCTCTTTGTGTTTGGCCTCCTGCTTTTGAAGCTTCCCTCGAGTACGGTCGCTCAAGGGATTGTATGGGCCCCCGAGAAAGCTCAAGTTCGGGCCCTCACCGCTGGATTCATCGAAACCGTGCATGTTAAGGACGGTCAAGTCGTCAAGGCTCAACAACGAATCGCCACTTTGGTGAATGAAGAGCTTTCACTTGATTGGACGCGAATTCTAACGGAGCTCTCTGAAGCCCGCACCGAGCGGCTTGGAGCAATGAGCACCGACGCTCTTCAAATGCGTACCATCGAGGACCGTATCGGCCGCCTCGAAGCTGAACTCGCACTCTTGCAAAAACATGCGGATGCACTCGAAGTGCTTGCCGAGAGCGCGGGACGAATTGCTATTGCACGCCTCAATGATTTACCGGGCCGCTTTCTCAAGAAAGGAGAGCAATTCGCGCAAATTCTTACCGAGGACGAAACCGTCGTACGAGTTGCCGTGGTCAACCACGAAGCAAGCCGCGTGCGCAACCGCACTGAACACATTGAGCTACGTTGGCCCAATGCCAAGCGCGACGCAGTCACCGCGACCCTACTAGGCGAGGTGCCTGCGACCGTTAACGCTTTGCCGAGCGCGGCACTTGGCGAGCGAGGTGGCGGACGCATTCAGATCGACCCTCAGGGTAGCGACGGAATGAAAACACAAGAGCCGGTATTTCTCTTTGATGTTCAAACCGCAAAAGATGGAGAAGCTTATCCAGGCATGCGCGCCTGGGTACGCTTTGATCACGGTAGTGAATCGATGTTAAGAATGATCTATCGCGAATGGCGTCGCGCGTTCCTTAAGCACTTTGAAAAATGATGACGCCCTTCGGCCACCATCCCAACGGTCAATTGCTCCCATCGCCCGGAATGGCGTGGGGACATTACCCGCAAAGGCGCATGCCAAATGCCTCCTCGGTGAACTGGGCACGCTGGTCTCGATTGTTTCGAAAAAGCTTGGCAACACTTCCGAGCCTCCAAGAGCAACAACGGAACCTTCGCTTGAGCAAGTTTGCACAATCCTGTCAGGCGAGAATCACCGAGCTCGGGAAGATACATCGGGTCGACTTGGCACCGCTGATCGAAGGCGTTCGCGCCCAGATCTCATTGCGGGGGCTCACCGAAGCCTCGGCCTTAGAGCTCACGGCCCTAGTCACCGAGACAGCCCGACGGGCGCTTGGCAAAAAAGCTTATCTTGTGCAGCTCATGGCGATCCGGGTCTTGCTAGATTGTGCCCTCGCGCAAATGCAAACCGGTGAAGGAAAAACACTGGTCGTCGGCCTTGCAGCCGCTGTGGCTGCACTCGCCGGCGTTCCAGTGATTGTCATTACCGCGAACGACTATTTGGTGTCGCGTGACCGAGAATTGATCGCACCTTTGTTCGAAGCGCTCGGCCTGAGTCACGCCGAGGTTCTAAGGGAAAGTACGCCCGAAGAAAGACGTAGCTCTTATGGTCAGTCGATTTGCTATTGCACTGCGAAAGAACTCGGTTTCGACTATTTGAGAGATCAGGCCAATCGTAGCGCTGAAAGCATCTCAGTCAATCGTCAGTTGACTACGTTACTCATGAACGAAGGCGACTTGACACCTTCGATGATGCCCATGCTTAGAGGGCTTTGCATGGCCATCGTCGATGAGGCCGATAGTATTTTGCTTGATGAGGCCGTAACTCCTTTGATACTTTCTAAAGCTGTCAAGGACGAAGCACAACTCGCGCGCCTGAGACAAGCAATGGACTACGCGAAACAGCTTTGGCCTAAAACTCACTATACGGTGCAAGGGAGCTTGCGTACTTGCCAACTAACCACTCAGGGTCAAGAGGAACTTTCGAGATGTTGTGAAGCACGTCCTCTCCAGCAGGTCAGCGACAACGTTTGGAGCCAGGAGCGCTTGCGCGAAGAATTGGTAGTGAGCGCCCTATGCGCATTGAAGGTCTACCAAGTGGATCGCGATTACGTCATTCGCGATGGCGAGTTAAAAATGATTGACCAGCCGACAGGCCGTGTCGCCGAAGGCCGCAAATGGTCGGGTGGAATTCACCAACTGCTTGAACTGAAGGAACGCCTGGAGCCTAGTGCTCAGACGGAGACCATGGCTCAGATTAGCTATCAGATGCTATTTCCGAGATTTCTTCGTTTATGTGGCGTGAGTGGTAGTTTAGTTGAAGCACAGGCTGAATTAAAAAGCGTGTACAAGCTTGACACCATCAATATTCCTCTAAATACACCAAGTCGCCGCAAGGGCTTCGAGTCTCAACTCTTCGCCAACCGACAAGAGAAGTGGGAAGCGGTGATTAAACTTTGCCAGGCCCTACATACAAAAGGTCGCCCGATCCTTTTGGGAACGGACTCTGTCGCAGCGGCACGGACGCTCAGTCGTCTGCTGCACAGCGCCAAACTCGAGCACCGTTTATTAACTGCGGCTCAAGATGCTGACGAAGCGAAAGTTGTGAGCCTGGCAGGCAGCCGAGGCGCTATTACCATCACGACCAATTTAGCGGGTCGCGGCACGGACATACATATCGATTCAGAGATCGAACAACTCGGTGGCCTCGCCGTCATCTCCTGCTATCTAAACTCCGAAAGACGCATTGACCGACAACTCATCGGTCGTGCTGCTCGCCAGGGCCAAAGAGGCTCAAGTCATTGTTTTATCAGTCTTGATGATCCACTTTTTATCAAGACAGTGCCCGTCTGGCTAGAGCGCGTTTTGCGGGTTCGCATTGCAAAATCTGGAGCGAAGGCCTGGCCTTGGTTAGTGCGTGCAGCTCAATGGATCGAAGAGTCAAAAGCAAGTCGCCAAAGACTTCAGCTTTTAGAAAACCAGTTAGCTAAAGAAAAACTGCTTGCCATGGCGGGTAGAGGTGAATAAGGAAACACAATGAAAGTAGCCATGTTGAAAACCCATCGAGTGCTCACTCTTAGTGCCTTGAATGCTATGAGCTTTGCTCTGGTGAGCACCAATGCGTCGGCTCAGAATCTCGATTGTCTGATCCAACCACACCAAATCGTGCAGGTAGGCAGTGCCGTGCCCGGTGTCATTGAACGCATTCTTGCAGAGCGAGGCGATATCGTGAAGCAAGGCCAAATATTAGTTCAACTGCAATCCAGTGTAGAGCGTGCCAATCTCGCGCTGGCACAAAGCCGCGCCAAGATTCAGGGCGAAGTCAGTGCCGCCGAACAGTCTTCGGATTTCGCGCTGCGTGAGCACAAGCGAGCCTCTGAGTTGGCGCAAAAGAATTTCGTAAGTCAAAACTATGTTGACAAGGCCGCTACCGAAGCTCAGGTTGCCGGCTCTAAAGTGACCCAGGCCAAGGAGCGCAAAACCGTCGCTGGACAGGAACTTGAAGTGGCTCAGGCTCAACTCGCCATGCGCACTATCAAGAGCCCAATTTCTGGCGTCGTGACAGACCGCTTTATGGCCAGTGGCGAATTGGTTGAAGACAAACCTTTGCTGCGCATCGCTCAAGTCGACCCACTGAGAGTTGAGGTCGTGGTCCCAGCCTCCGTCTATGGCCAGTTACAACGCGGCATGCAAGCGACGGTGCTTCCCGAGTTCGCGAATGCCAAGAGTCGTCCTGCTCAGGTGAGCATCGTCGACAAAGTGGTCGATCCGGCCTCCAACACTTTCAGAGTGCGGCTGGAAATGCCTAACCCTCTAAACGATATTCCCGCAGGATTACGCTGCAAGGTGGATCTCGGCATTAAGATTCCCTCGTCCGCACCCAGCTCTTTGCCCGTCAAGTCGAATAAGAGCTAAAAATGAAGTTTTGGCCGCCAAGCTTGAATCTCAAGCGCCCATCGTTCGCGAGCCGCAAGGTCTCGCTGGACGCTGACTATATCGATCCCGTGCCTAGATCGAGTAGATTCAAGTTGCCGGATTGGATCGTGAATCGACGCCCTTCTCCCGTGGTCATGATGGCCATTGGCCTAGTCGCGATTTGCACGTCGCTGCTGCTTAGTGGTGATCTTGTCTTTGGCTTTTTGGATAACAAAGAGCAAGAGGTTCAGGTGATCCGCAAGCGGGTCTCTGAAAACATCGCGGCGAACGTCGCCGACGCCCTGCAAAGCGGTGCCGATGAATCCCTCAAGGCAAGTCTAAAAACAGCTCAATCGGTCAATAAAGATGTCGCCTCCATCGGTATTAGAAGCGCTGATGGACGATTGCTTTTTAGTGAGGGAGAGCACCTAACGAAGTGGAAGGCTAGAGGGAGCGATCAAGGCGAACTATTGCAGGCTGAAGTGCCTTTAATGCACAAGGCAGGCAAATGGGGCTCCGTTGAAGTTCGGTTCAAAGAGGCCATACCGGGTCCGTATGCATGGATCGACCGGCACCCAACGTTGAGCTTTCTGGCTTTCATGATCATTGGGGGTTCATTTTCAATCTTCCTGTATCTCAAACGCGCGCTCCAGTCCTTGGATCCAAGCTCGGTGATTCCAGAGCGGGTTCGGATGGCCTTCGATGCCATGACCGAGGGTGTGGTGGTGATTGAGCCGCGAGGCAGAATCGTGTTGGCTAACTCAATCTTTAGAGACTTCGATCCGTCGCGCTCGAATCTCTTAACCGGTGCCATTCTCTCCTCTGTTGATTGGCTGAAGCGCGCCCTTCCGGAGGGTGTTGAGAACCATCCTTGGAACATTACGATGGCGCAGAATATTGCGACCAAGGGGGTGACCTTAAATCTTTCAGAGCTCAGAAAGAAGAACCCGAGCCTGCCTGAGCGATTGGTCATCAACTGCGCGCCGATTCTCGACGGACGCAAGCAACCGCGGGGTTGCATGGTCACCTTCGACGACGAAACCCAACTCTTCAAAGCGAACGAGAAACTAACCTCCACTCTCAAAGCACTGGAGCAATTTCAAGTTGAAATTGAACGCAAAAACGTTGAGTTAGAAAGGCTCGCCAATCACGACTTTCTGACCGGTTGCCTGAACCGACGAGCCTTCAGCGAGCGCGCAGTCGCCATGTTCGAACGCTCCCGCAATGAGCGTAAACCCATGGCCTTATTGATGCTCGACATTGACTATTTCAAATCAGTAAATGATCGTTTCGGACACCCTGTAGGCGACCGGGTTATTCGCGGGCTTGGCACACTGTTGATGTCCACCTCGCGGGCGCGAGACTTAGTCGGCCGATTCGGTGGCGAGGAGTTCGTGGTTGCATTACCGGATACGGGGTATGACGCGGCTTACAACATTGCCGAGCGGATTCGCATTGCGGTTGAAGAAGAGGTCACCAATAGCATGAGCGACATTCCGGGCTGCATCGTGACCGTCAGCGTGGGTTTTTCGACCATTTCGCCCGCCTATCCAAACATTGAATTCATGCTCAACAAGGCCGACGAGGCGCTTTATGTCGCCAAGCAAAGTGGTCGAAACCGCGTGAAGTTTGCCGACCCCATCAAGCAGGAGCGACCGCCAGAGCAACACGCTCCAGTGCCTAAGCCTGCCATCACGCCGAGCACGAAACCTTAAGGAGAACGCCACTTTAACTTAGCGAGAGCCGTCCTTTTCGGGCGTTCAATCAGGCTTGGGCAGGGTGATGTTTTTTCCAGTGCTGAGCAATATCCACACGCCGACAAACCCAGACTCGGTCATGGGTTTCAATATAATCCAGGAAACGTTGCAGGGCACGCAGCCGCCCCGGACGCCCTAAGAGTCGACAATGCATTCCTATCGAGAGCATCTTGGGCAACTCGCTACCTTCGGCATAGAGCACGTCGAAACTGTCTTTTAAATACTGATAGAAGTGATCAGAGGTGTTGAAGCCTTGAGGGCTGGCGAAGCGCATATCGTTGCTGTCGAGTGTGTAGGGCACAATCAGGTGTTGATGCGAGGTTCCCTTCGAGTCGACCACCGCACTCCAAAACGGCAAGTCGTCTCCGTAGTAGTCTGAGTCATACAAAAACCCACCATGATCCAACACTAGCCGACGTGTGTTGGGGCTGTCGCGTCCCGTGTACCAACCCACGGGAGCTTGACCGGTCATTTTCCGGATCGAGGCCACCGCAAGTCTCATATGTTCACGCTCGGTGGCTTCGTCCATGTTTTGATAGTGAATCCAGCGTAGGCCGTGGCAGGCGATTTCATGGCCCAAGTCGACGAAGGCGGCAGTGAGTTCGGGATGACGCTCCAAAGCCATTGAGACCCCGAACACAGTGAGTGGGAGTTGGCGTTTTTCGAACTCTCGCAAAATACGCCAAACGCCGGCTCTCGATCCATATTCATAGATCGACTCCATGCTCAGATGTCGCGCCGGATAGACCGCCGCACCGATGATTTCCGACAGAAAGGCTTCCGACCCAGGATCACCGTGCAGCACGTTATTCTCACCGCCTTCCTCGTAGTTGAGGACAAACTGAACGGCGATGCGTGCCTTTCCAGGCCAGTTCGCGGCTGGCGGGTGTTGACCGTAGCCGATCAGATCTCTCGGGTAGGCAGGCGCAGAGAAAGCGCGGCTCGCTTGCTTTGATTTTTTGGCAACGCGGGCTTTTGTAGTCATGGTCTGGTCCGTAAGGAATGCTGGGTTACACTTTCAAGGATATTATAAAAACCAAACGATTGGGAGGCCAGGGATGGCATCGGTAAGCATTGCGAAGATCGAAAAAGCCTATGGCACCAATAAGGTAGTACATGGTATTGACATTGAAATTGAAGACGGCGAGTTTTGTGTCTTAGTGGGGCCATCGGGCTGCGGTAAATCGACCTTGCTGCGAATGGTGGCCGGATTAGAAGACATTTCAGGCGGTAGCATCAAAATCGGCGACAAAATCGTCAATGACATCCAACCCAAAGATCGCGACATCGCTATGGTGTTTCAAAACTATGCGCTTTATCCTCATATGACGGTACGCGAGAACATGGCCTTTTCGCTCAAGCTTGCTAAAAAACCCAAAGAGGAAATTGAGCAGCGAGTTTCTCAAGCGGCGGGAATCTTGGGTCTAAACGACCTCTTGGACCGCCAGCCGCGTCAACTCTCAGGTGGGCAAAGACAACGTGTCGCAATGGGCCGCGCTATTGTTCGCAAGCCACAAGTGTTCTTGTTTGACGAGCCTCTCTCGAACCTCGATGCCAAACTGCGTGTTCAGATGCGTACCGAAATCAAGGCCTTGCATCAGCGCCTAAAGACGACCTCAATGTATGTCACCCATGATCAGATTGAAGCCATGACTATGGCTGACAAAATTGTCGTCATGCACGCCGGCATTGTTGAGCAAATCGGGACACCTTTGCAGCTCTATGATCATCCCGACAACACCTTCGTGGCGACCTTTATTGGTTCGCCGTCGATGAACTTAATCCCGGCACAGATCGTTGGAATCAAAGCTGTCAGCGCCGGAGGGCAGCTCGCTCTTCCCCCAGGATTGGCACTCAGCGAGGGCCAATCACTTCAATACGGCGTCCGGCCAGAGAACTTTAAGGTGGTTGCGCAAGGGAGTACCGATTCTCTGAGTGGAGAGGTTGAAGTGATTGAGCCGACTGGTGCCGACACACAAGTTTTTGTGCGCGTTGCGGATCAACTGTTGACGGTGGTTCAACACGAGAGAGTTACCCTCAAACCCGGTGATGCTGTGGGTCTTCAAGCGGATCTCGGCAAAGTACATCTTTTTGACACGGGCGCTGGCAAGCGAATCAATTAGACGGTTTTTTTAACGTTAATTAAGCCAGTGCTCAGTGAGGTGCCGACCAAAATGACCAAAGTGGCGAGAATCATGCGAGCACTCACGACTTCGTCCAGGAATAGCACACCCCAGAGCATTCCGAAAACTGGAATCAGAAAGGTGACGGCAGTGGCGCGCGTCGGTCCAAGATTACGCATCAGCCGAAAATAAAGGATATAGGCGAAGGCCGTACAAACCAAGGCCAGAACAAGGGTTGCAGCCCAAGCGACAGCACTCGGATTTTGATCTGGCAAGTTGAATAACGCTAAGGGGATCAAGCAAAGTGCGGCCCCTACTTGACTGCCGGCAGCAGACACCAGGGGATTGACCCCTGCAAAAACCCGCTTGGTAATGTTTGCGGAGAGGCCGTACAGCAAGGTGGCCAGTAGGCAGGCCAGAATAGCCCAGCCCGCGCCTCCGGGTTGCAAATCGACCTTGCCCCAAACCAACATCACTACGCCAATGAAGGCAATCACTAGCCCAAGAACTTGAAGCCGCCTCGGTTTGTCTCCTAGCCACAGCCACGCGATCAGTGCGCTCCAAAAAGGAACGCTGGAGTTCAAGATTGAAGTAAAGCCTGCTGTGAGGTGAAGGGTTGCAAACGCAAAAAGAACGAAGGGCAGACCAGAATTTAGGACACCAATGCCCAAAGTTTTTTGCCAGTGCATGCGCAACTGTTCGCCCAGGCCACGCATTAGAACCAAGGGCAGCAGCATAAGAGCGGCCACGCCCGTACGCAGGGCCATGCTCGGAAAAACTCCAAACTCGGGACCGGCAATTTTCATAAACAGAAAGGAGCCTCCCCAGATTGCCGCCAGCAAAATGAAATCGAAAATATCACGTGCTTTCATGTTGGAATCGCCATCCTAGAGAAACGCTCTCTGGTCAGGCAAAAAGATCGGAGGTCTCTGACATGCCGACAAAGCTGGCACCCTCATGCTTGAGAAGTACGGCCTTACGACTCAGTCCGCCAGCATAGCCAGTGAGGCTACCATCACTGCCGAGCACGCGATGACAGGGAATAATAATAGAGATTGGATTCTTTCCAATCGCAGAGCCAACGGCTCTTACGGCGGCCATCGACGCCGCCATTTTCGCTATGCGACCATAGGTACTCGTCGTTCCCACGGAGATCGTCAGCAAAGCCTTCCAGACTTTTTTTTGAAACTCCGTGCCCTGCGGGTCGAGCGGCACATCAAAGCCTGCAATACCACTTTTCTCATAGGCTTTGAATTGCGCCTTCACCTCTTGCAACAATGAATCCTGTGGCGCTTGGCTCCAATCGGGTAGCACCAAGGCCTGATATTTTTGCCCGAGGAAGTACAGCCCGCGCAGAGCGTCATTCTCAGCGCAAATCATGGTGTCGCCGAATCGTGTGGGGAAGATGTCGTAGATCATGGTAATTTCCAGGTATGAATGACAGCATAAGCACGCCATGGCCGATAAACCTCAAAGGCCATCTCAACTGCTTTTCCAGTTTTTACTTGAAGACGTTTCTTCAAGACCAAGTCATCGGCAGGCAAAGCGTCTGGCCAGCGCAGCGCACGCATCGCAACATATTGCGCCGTCCACTCACCGATGCCTTTAATTGATTTCAAGGCAAGCAGTCCAGCTTCCACAGGAACCGATCCGTCGAGCACCAAGTGACCCGAATGAATTGCTTGCGCGAGATCAATGAGAGTCTGTGCGCGCCGTTGAATAAGCCCACAGGAACTTACTGCTTCGACTGAGGCGCCCGCAATGGCTTCGGGCTCGGGGAAACATTGATCATGACCAAACTTTTGTGCAATACGACCCGCCAGAGTATGCGCACCCTTCACACTCACCTGCTGACCCAGTACTGCGCGCACTGCAATCTCAAACCCGCTAAAACCGCCGGGCAAACGCACGCCTGGGTTACGACAAAGTGAACCTAGCACGAGCCGTACTTGCTCAGGCTCAAGATCCAAGTCGAAGACTCTGCGCAACTGGTGAAGAACCTTCAGGCATACCGGTGCGAGGGAGTGACTCAAACTCACGCTCAGGGCATCATGACGCGGCAGGTCAGTCACCCGCAGCTCTCCCACCAAGCGTCTACCTTCGTAGTCGAGCGCCAAATTCCGCGAGAAGGCCGAAGCCTCAATGTCGACCCGCTCTACGCCTGGGATGACCCGCAGCGACAAAAAGCTCAGGAGATCAGTCCAGTCGAAGGGACGGCGATACGGCAGTCGAAACTCTAACCAGGCCTTTGGAGGTTCATCAAGTCGCTGCGATTTTCTAAGCGAACTCGGTTGCAGGCGGTAACGCTCGACAAAAAGGGTATTAAAGCGCCTCAGGCTGCGAAAGCCGGCCGCGTGCGCAACCTCGAGCATCGGCATATCGGTATCGCTCAGAAGTCGTTTTGCCGCGAGTAAGCGACAAGTTTGCGCGTATTGCACAGGTGTGACACCAAAGCTCTCATGAAACAATCGCCGGGCATGTCGTTCAGTGACGCCCAACTTCGCGGCGACGGCATCAAGCTTGACCTCGGCCGAGGCATGTTGAATGATCATAGCCATTTGTTGCGCCAAACGCGAGGAAGCGTCGAGTGCAAAATGCCCCGGTGCAAGCTCAGGCCGACAGCGCAAACAAGGCCGATAACCAGCATGCTCAGCGCCGGCAGCGCTAGGATAAAACGTACAATTTTCAAGGCGCGGGAGTTTGACCTTGCACACTGGCCGACAGTAAATTTTAGTTGATTTGACGGCCACAAAAAATCGCCCGTCAAAACGTGAATCCCGCGTTTGCATGGCCGCATAACACTGTTCCGCTCCCAGTGGAGTCTTTGCGAGGGTTGCGTTCAGGGTTGCGTTTAGATTTGCACTTGGGCTTTCCATAGCCGTATTGTGAGGCATCTTGAGCTTAACGCTCGCCGTTTTCGGACATCCTATTTTGCGGAGCTCGGCATGGCCGTAAGCATTGCCGTCTGAGTGGCTGACGCCAAAAGCTTCCCCTTCAGGTCGAAAAGGTTCGACTCTAGAAATGCAATGCGCTTGCCCTTCTTGACGATGTGCGACTCCGCGACTACAGGCCCCGGCGCAACCGCTGCAATAAAGCTCACCTTAATTTCTAAGCTTGCAATATTTTCTGTGCCACGGGAATCCAGAAGCACGACATGGGCCATGGCGGCATCTAACCACGCAGTCACGAAGCCGCCCTGAGCAATCCGGCCAGCACTATGACAAAACTCCGGTCTCACCATGAAGGCGACCTTTAGGCGTTGCAGTTCACGGTCATAGGTTTCAATCGATTGAAATCCGATGTGATTCATCATCGCTCCGTTCGCACGAAGCAGCTCATCCGAGACTTCTCTGAGGCTCATAGAATCAAAATTCGGAAAAAAACTCACTTAGTGCTACCTTATCTGAAATGCTTAAACGCTAGGAGCGTGGGCGGCAAATTCGATCAATAAATCGTGGGCGGCCACAACGTCCCCCGACTTCACATGCACAGCCTTGATCGTTCCGCTCTTTTCTGCGCGCAACTGTGTTTCCATCTTCATCGCTTCGATGGAAAGCAAGGACTGTCCAGCGATTACCGCTTGGCCAGCCTTTACGAGCAAGGTTGCCACCATGCCCGGCATAGGCGCAGGTAGGTGTAGGGCATTGCCACTCTCGGCCACGGGTCGCTGCATCATCTTTGCAACGCCCGCTTTTTGCACACGAAGGGTTCGGGGTTGACCGTTCAATTCAAAAAACGCCTTGACCACGCCATCCTCTTCTGCAGGAGCCAATCCTTGCAAGCGCAAGATCAATGTCTTGCCCGGATCCAAATCAATGGCCACTTCCTCACGTTCGCGCATGCCGTAAAAAAAAGTCTGAGTCGGCAACACATTTACGTCACCATATTGACGTTGATGAGCAGCGAAATCTTTAAACACTTTGGGGTACATCAAGTAAGAAGCGAGTTCGGAATCGTCGACTTTTCGGGCAATCATTTTCTCGGCATCGAGTCTCGCCTGCACCAAGTCTTGTGCGGGCAGAGTATCGCCTGGCCGAAACGCTTTCGGAGGCTCAGCTTTTAAAATCTTCCGGGACAGCTCGGTCGGAAAACCATCGGGTGGAAAACCAAGGTCGCCCTTGAACAAGGACACGACCGATTCTGGAAAGGCAATTTCCCGCAGAGGATCTTGAACGTCCTGCGCGCTAAGCTCGTTACTGACCATCATCAAGGCCATGTCACCGACCACCTTGGACGTAGGCGTGACCTTCACGATGTCACCGAACATAAAATTCACATCAGCGTAAGTCTTCGAGATCTCCGGCCAGCGATGCTCAAGCCCAAGTGAGCGAGCTTGCTCACGCAAATTGGTGTACTGACCACCCGGCATTTCGTGACGATAAACGTCGGCCGTGCCCGAACGAATGTCAGACTCAAATGGCGAGTACAAGTGACGCACGGCTTCCCAGTAATGGGCAATGCTTTGCATCGCATCCAAATCGATTCCCGCGTCTTGCGCTCGGTCAGCGCCAGTAACGCAAGGGTCTCGCTCGCTTCCCGCCAGGGCCGCAACAATTGCATTGAGGTTTGGTTGCGAGGTCAGGCCGCTCATTGAATCCATTGCGCCATCGACGGCATCCGCTCCCGCCTCAATTGCCGCCAAAACCGTGGCAGCGGAGATGCCGCTCGTGTCGTGGGTATGGAAATGAATCGGTAGTCCGGTTTCTTCCTTGAGGGTTTTGATCAACAGCGTCGCCGCGCGGGGCTTGCACACCCCCGACATATCCTTCAATCCAAGAATATGCACTCCCGACTTTTGCAATTGCTTGGCGAGCGTTACGTAATACTTGACATCGAACTTACTGCGTTTGGCATCAAAGACATCACCGGTATAGCAAATCGCACCTTCACACAAGGCGCCCGTTTCAAGCACCGCATCGATGGCCACTCTCATATTTTCGACCCAGTTCAGGGAGTCAAAGACTCGGAACAGATCAACACCTTCTTTGGCCGCTTGTTGAACAAAATAGCGCACGACATTATCTGGGTAGTTGGTGTAACCCACCGCATTACTGGAGCGCAGCAGCATTTGCAGGAGCAGGTTAGGCATTGCCGCGCGAAGGTTACGTAGGCGAGTCCAAGGGTCTTCCTTCAGAAAACGCATAGCCACATCAAAGGTCGCCCCACCCCAACACTCCATCGAGAACATTCCCGGCAACATGCGCGCGTAGTACGGCGCGATACGCTCCATATCGACACTACGCATACGCGTAGCAAATAGGGATTGATGGGCGTCGCGCATCGTGGTGTCAGTTAGAAGCACTTGCTTTTGCGCAAGCATCCATCGCGAAAATTTTTCAGCGCCTAGGCTGGTAAGAAGCTGCTTTGTTCCCGCAATGGGGGCTAGGCTCAAGTCGATTTTGGGTAGAGGCAAACGCAGATTTGAAACCTCTGGAATGGCCCGGCCCTTCATGTCAGGATGGCCATTCACAGACACATCGCCAATGTAGCGTAACAACTTACTGGCCCGATCCAGGCGCTTTGTGAATTTAAAAAGATCAGGGGTTTGATCAATGAAGCGCGTCGTCACGATTCCGGCCGCAAAGTCCGGGTGATTGATCACGTTCTCGACGAACTGTAGATTCGTGGCTACGCCACGAATGCGGAATTCGCGCAAGGCCCGATCCATGCGCCGAATCGCCTCCGATGCGCTCGGCGCCCAAGCCGTCACTTTGACGAGCAAGGAATCATAGAAAGGCGTGATGACGGCACCTGAATAAGCGGTCCCGCCGTCTAAGCGCAATCCGAACCCTGCGGCGCTCCGATAGGCCTGGATACGGCCGTAATCCGGCGTAAAGTTATTCTCAGGATCTTCGGTAGTGATGCGGCATTGCAAGGCATGGCCATTAAGCTTGATATTTTCTTGCTTGGGGACCGGACAGTCAGCCGCACCAATTTTTGCGCCTTCAGTGATGCGAATTTGCGACTTCACAATATCAATGCCGGTTACTTCCTCGGTGACTGTATGTTCAACTTGAATTCTTGGGTTAACTTCGATGAAGTAGAACTTACTGGTGTCCGCGTCCATCAGAAACTCGACGGTTCCCGCATGGGTATAGTTCACTGCTCGAGCTAGGCGCAAGGCAGCGTCACACAGCTCTTGGCGCTGCTGGTCGTTGAGGTAGGGGGCCGGAGCTCGTTCAACAACCTTCTGGTTACGTCTTTGAACGGAGCAATCGCGCTCGAACAAATGTACGACTTGACCGTGCTTGTCACCCATGATTTGCACTTCGACATGGCGTGCTTTTCGGACCAACTTTTCAAGATAAACTTCATCGTTGCCGAAGGCTGCCGCAGCTTCCCGCCTTGATACAGGTAATTGCGCCTGCAAATCGGCATCCGACTCGATGACCCGCATGCCTCGCCCGCCACCGCCCCAGCTCGCTTTAAGCATCAAAGGATAGCCCACGGCATTGGCCATTGCCTTGGCCTCGCTGAGGTCTTCGCTGTGATCGGTAATTGGCAAAGTTGCCGGCATCACCGAGACACCAGCGGCTTGCGCCGCATTGCGCGCGGCGACTTTATTGCCCAGCGTCGTCATCACCTCCGGGCTGGGTCCAATGAACGCAATCCCTGCTTGACCACAAGCCTTCGCAAAATCTGGATTCTCTGATAAGAAGCCATAGCCAGGGTGAATTGCATCCACCTTTGCTTGCTTCGCAACGCGAATCACATCCGCAATATCCAGGTAAGCTTGTAATGGTTTCTTACCCTCCCCGACCATGTAGCTTTCGTCAGCTTTAAATCGGTGCAAGGCAAATCGATCTTCATGCGAATAAATCGCCACCGTTCGAATCCCTAATTCGGCCGCAGCGCGCATGACGCGAATAGCGATTTCGGACCGATTTGCAACTAAAATAGATCTAATTGGAGATGTACTCATCTTGGCGCTTGTCTAAAGAGTCAGTCGAGGTTAAGTTACGGGTTGGTGCCGATTGCTGCGGAGCAGTATAACCTCGCGGCAAGTCGTTTTTCTCTCCTCTGAAGGCCTGACGGCCTTCGAGCTTGTCCTGGTTCAGGTTTATCGCTGTTGTTTACTCTGTTTTTTCTTTCAATGCACGACGTCACTAAGTTATCAACCTGCACCGTTCTCAGCGTGATTTTTTGCACCGCCCTCAGTGCCTGCGGGGGAAGCACCGATTCAGGCCTGAAGTCGGGCGATTTGCTCGTAAGCAAAAGCTTTTTCGATGTACTTGCTCCCTATTCCTCCACCTATCCTAGCCAGATCCCCATTCCGACCGATACCCCCGCGGTCGGTGCACGACTAAACCGGAGCGACTGTTACTTCGTCTACAACTACAGCGCCCCCGTAACTCCGGGGAGCGGCCCTGACCCTCTTTTCTCGACGCTTTGGCATCTCGCGAATACGGGACAAAAGCCGCCTGGCGCGAATACCATTGCCGCTAAGGTTGGGGAAGACTTAAGGGCAGTACAAGCTTGGGCTGTCAACAAGGGCGAAGGTGTAAAAGTGGCGGTCATCGACGATGCGATCGAGATCACACACAATGATCTTGTTCAAAATATTGCTCCTTTTAGCAGTTTTGATTACACCCGCACGACACCCTCCGCCTACCCCCTGCCTTGTATTATCGACGATACTCATGGCACGTCGGTCGCAGGAATTATTGCCGCACGAGACAACAACAACGTGGGCGTTGCGGGAGTTTCCCCGCGCATCCAGCTCGCGGCTTTCAATGCCCTGGGTACTGGCAAGGATATCGATATCGCTGACGCACTGAATCGAGATCAAGCACTTACCAGTATTTATCACAACAGTTGGGGCTCCGCAGACAATGGCTTACTGCACCCGGCGGACAGCCGTTTCTTGGACGCAGTCTACCGAGGCATTCGTTATGGGCGCGGCGGCAAGGGTTCCATCTATGTTTTTCCGGCAGGTAATGGCGGTTGCATCTACCAAGTGGGTAATAATTGTGTCGAAGAAAATTCGAACTTCGATGCCTATGTGAATAGTCCAGCGGTCATGACTGTCTGCGCGGTTGATGACCAGGGCGAGCAGCCTTTTTACGGCGAACGCGGTGCAAACATCCTCGTTTGTGGTCCTTCCAGCAATTATTCGGATCAGAACTCGGTGACGACGCTCAGTGTACAAAACGGCACCCGCAGCGATTTCGGTGGCACATCTGCCAGCACCCCTATGGTATCCGGCGTTATCGGATTAATGCTTTCCGCCAACAGCAACTTATCTTGGCGTGACGTTAGAATTATTTTGGCTCAAACCGCCCGGAAAAACGACGCCGCCGATAGCGCATGGGTGACGAGTTCTGGCCTTCACTTTAACGACAAGTATGGTTTCGGAGTGGCCGACGCTTTAGCGGCAGTGAATCAGGCCAAAACCTGGACCACGGTGGGCGGCAGTAACACCCTGAAAACTTGTGACATCGGCACTCAAACCGTAAGTCTCGCCATTCCAGACTTACAAAGTAAATCGGCGGGGTTTAACGTGAACTGCCCGTCGATTACCAAGATAGAGTTTATTGAGGTGAGTTTTACCTCAGTACACGAATATGCCGGAGACCTTAAAATCGAACTCACGAGCCCAATCGGTACGGTGAGTGAGCTGGCCACGGCAAGGGTGTGCAAGCTCAACGGTGGTAACACGACCACCGACTGCGGCGACTACACGGACTGGAAGTTCGGTAGTGTGAGGCATTTAAATGAAAGTGCGTCCGGGGTATGGACTTTGAAAGTCAGCGACAAATTGGCACAAGGTTCGGGAACCTGGAAATCTTGGGGGATGAGAATCCATGGCCGCTAATTTTTTGAGACGAATAAAATGCTTCTTGTTGACTCACCTTTCAGTTTGGCGATGGACAGCGACTCTAAGCATTGGGGCCCTTGCTGCGCTCACAAGCCCCGTTCAAGCCGCGCACGGCAATCAGCGCGTAGATTGGGAAAAACTAACGCCTGAGCAACAAGCATCCGTGAAGTCAAATGACGTTCAGGCCAAAGAAGCGACCGTATCAACCCAGAAATACTACATCTATCAAGACGGTCAACGCGCCTCGGTCGACATCCAGGGCGAAGGTGCGCAAGCCACATTTCGACTAGAAGGCTCTGGCACAAACTTACGTTATGTCGGGCGCGGAGAAATTAAATTATTGACCGCCAAGGCCCCAGCCGACTTGAAAGCAGCCCTTGAACTTCATGGGCTTCAGCTCGGCACCTCGATGGATGCTTCCGGCTTGATATGGACTGTCCTAACGCCACCCGGCTTAGTGGGCCTGAAGGCGCTAAATCAATTGAAGGAAAGCGGACTCGTCGCTAACGCCACACCTGATTGGCAGCGCGATCTCCGCAAGAAATAAAGCGACCATTCAAAGTCAGCAAGTCATCCCCAGCGAAGCAAACAACTATTAGGCGGGGCGGCAGAAGGCCTGTCAGTCTCCTAGAAGCCACTTTCGCGCACGAAGACGGCAGCAAGTGCCGTGCCCCACTGCATCAATAAACTTCTCTCTGCCCCGGCAATCGCGACCGAGCCCATCGCGGTACTACTGCGGTTGATGGGCTGGTCGAGCTTCAAGCGAACCCGATACAAGGCATCTCTCGGCACCAAGGCGCCATTCGCAGCGGCTTTTAACACCGGAACCCGGCCACCCCGGTCGGTGGCCAACATCGGGTCCGGAAGGGCTTGTGCGCGAGTTGAATCTATCGCTACCACCGTTGCACTGAGAGGTTCGTCCAAGGTGTTACGCCAGAAAAACTTGGCGGGTGCCCCAACCTTGATATTTTCAAGATCACGCTGCTCAACCAAGGCATCGATAATCCACTGCTTCGGATCGATCAGAATGGCAATGGGCTGGTTAGCATTGACCCAGGTTTCCGATTGAATTTGGCGATCACGGTCAACTACTTTGCCATCAAACCCGGCCACCAACTTCAAGCGTTTCAGTTCATCCTTTTGCGCTTCAAGCTCGGCGAGTTGCTCGGCTCTTTGCTCGGCAAAAACGTTACGCTTTTCGGCACCATCCACCCGCCCCACCGACTGGTCCATCTGCAAGGCCAAGGAATCGGCCGCAAGACGGGATTGATTTGCCTTGGTTCGGGTATCAGGCGAATCGAGCACGACCAAGGTATCGCCTTTCTTTACGAAACCATCAGGACGAACCTCCAGTACCCGTGCCGGGAAAGGGCTGTAAATTACTTGCTGATTCTCTGCATGGAGCCAGGCTTCGCCGTGCACCTTGAGCCGCCAAGGCAGCGCCAACATCACGACACCGGCCAGCAGCACAGCGAGCATTAATAATTTCCTGACCATGCCTGTCTCCTGCCGTCTTTGTATCCAAATTTTGAGCTCCCCCCATACGGGTCTGGCAATAAACCAAAGCACTTCGACGACGAACAGGAAAATTCCTAGGGCCTTGAAGAAGAACACATAAACTGCAATGGCAATACCGGTAAATACAACCAAGCGGTAAAGCCAAGTAATGAGTGCAAAGCCTATCAATAAGCGACGCATGCGTGGCTCAAACAACTCCGGATCGGACTCCTTCCAGCCAAGCAGCAAGCGTCGCATCCAGGCGCGTGCCATAGCGAAGCTGCGAGCGTGCAGGTTGGGTATATCCAATGCATCAGACGCTAAAAAGTAACCGTCAAAGCGCATAAAGGGGCTAGCGTTAATTCCAATGGTAATGATCCAACTGGTGGTCGCTAAAAAGAACAACGCACTTCGCAAGGAACCGTCTTCCGTCAGACTCCAAGCGAGTGTCGCGAAGCCGGCCAGCATAAATTCGGACAAGACACCGGCCGCCGCAATATGAAAGCGAGCGCGCCGATCAGAGAGTTTCCAGGACTCGCCAGTATCGGTATACAACATGGGCCACATGACAAGAAACGCGACACCCATATGGGCCACTCTCACACCATAGCGAGTGGCCGTGACAGCGTGCCCCATTTCGTGCAGTGTCTTCGCAAAAATAAGCGCTGCCAAATAACCGGCCAGACCAGCGGGGGACATAAAATCTTCGAAGGTATGGAGAAAAACATCCCATTGCCGCGCGACCAAGGTGAGGCCGAGAAGGGTGGCCAGCACGGCAAACATCACGAACCAGCGCCGGTATATGAAACCAATCAGCGGAGTCAGCACATTCAGCAATTTTTGCGGATGCACAAGCGGCACCCTGAAAAACAAATAGTTATGCAACAACCATTTCCATTTCGAGAGCTGATGACTATCCGCAATACGGCTGAGCGTGGCTACCCCTTGCGGATCCGCCGCCCGCATCAATTGATGTTGCTGAAAGAAGCCAATGACCTTGATTACATCATCAGCTTCCGCAGCGAGCGGAGTTTCGTTTTCAATGGCTTGGGCGATCCGTTCGGGGTCTTGCATTGGCCAACGCGACAAGACTTCAAATTCCAGCCAACCAATTTGAAAGAATCGGTTGGTCACAGGATCCTGCACCATCCAGGACGGCGAACCGTCTTTGTTGCTGGCGGCGGGAAAGAGTCGAAGATCTTCTCTCAGGGCAATCATGTTCTTAGCGCTTAGATGCTCTTCAGTGCGGGTTTAAAGCCCGGTAAGCTCACGCAATGAGGCGAGTGGGCGACGGAACAAATAATAGCCGAGAGGCGCTTTCTCAGAGTAAATTTTAGCCGTGCCGCGCAGACCTACCCGCGCCAGAGCGCGCTCTTCCTCCGTTTTCAAATCTAGTTTGCCGCGTAGTCGATAAGCGCTGATTCCATCGGGAGATTGCACGGCCTGATAGCTCGTCTGGGTTAATGTTGCTTCCAAGGGTTTTAAGGGCGCAACTTGCAGGTAGAGCTTGATGGCGGCACCGGCTTCAATATTCAGTGCATCGGAAACGGGCAGCCAAATCAGCACGCCGGCATCTTTCGGATCGGCCAGCAAGGCAATGCGTTCACCCGTCACCACGGGCTTGCCTTGCCAATCATTAATATCGCCAAACACAATAACGCCTTGGCCTGGCGAGCGTACTTCAACCCTTTTCAGGAGGTCGTCTACGGAAGCGACCTCCGCCAATTTTTCGGCAACCTTGCCGTTCAAAGCCGCCAATTCTGAGCGGCTTTGGTCGCTACTGAACGCCTTTTGCTCGGCAGCTAAAGCATCGGATCTCGCGACTTGAAGTTGCTTCAGGGCGACTTCTTTGCGGTTTTTTAAGGTCGTCTCGTCCAGCGTGAACAGCAATTCATTTTGTTTAACCTCTTGATTGGGTTGAACCGAAAAACTTTTGATCACACCGTCAATGGGTGCGGAAATCGCGAGCGCATCGAGCGCAATGACCTCGGCAGGTGCGAGCACCGATAAACGAACCGGAATGAACATTGACGCAATGGCAAGCGCCACCAAGACCCACACCACAAAGCGCGAGGCCTTGCGAACCATGGCCTTGCGTTTGGGCACTAGCGCGGCCCAGGCGAAGGCGTAGGCAGAAAAACCGCGCAAGGCGATTTCTTGTGCAACATCTGGCGGAGCTTCTTCAAGTGCGTAGGCAGCCACGCCCAACTTTCGGCCATCGAGTGTTTTGACCGGCATGGCGTAAATGAGTTCAGGCATCCACTCCTTCCAGCCTTCTTTCATGTCGGCAGGAACATCGTCGATGTTGAGAAAATCAGGATCGTTATCGAGTTTCTCTGCCAGTAGTCGACCGAGTTTTTTGAGCCACAGCGTGAGCGGTGATTCGTCGCCCAGTTGGGCTAGACCCGATACAGCACGCAAGCGCGCTTTGGCGCCATCGAGCTGCCATACAAAACCCTGACGATATGGAAAAAGTTGGTAGGTTTCATTAGCGATCGTGAACCACAGGTCGCGCAGCGTTTTCGCAGCGCGTGTGCGCTCCTGAAGATGCGCGTAGACCGAAAGATAGTGCGCTAGACGACTGGGGTCTTGCGGGGCGTTCACTGCGCCTGCGAGAATTTGGCCGAGCCGCTCATGCCGGCCAAGAGTTCGGAATAGGCGCCGTTGACCTGGCCTTCAATTTCAATCGACTGGCTGACTGCATCGACCCGTCCATTCACTGCGGTGACCGAGGCAGGATATGATTTTCCAGTTTCATCGATATGCACCATAAACTTGGTGCCAGGCTTGAGCCAAGTGAGCCACTTGGACGGTGCGTTGAGGCGAGTTTTAAGCGAACCCGCACTCACGATGTCCACCAAGGGCGCGCCGACGTTCACACTTTGGAATTCACGAATGTGCAGCTTTACGATTCGCCCTGAGAAGGGTGCGGGAATACTGCACAGACGTATTTGAGTCTTCGCGTACTCGATCTGTGCCCTAGCCTTGTCGGCGGCAGAAGCGGCCATCGACACTTCGACTTCACCCGCTGCCCTAAGTTCGAAGAGGCGTTTTTTGGCATCGAGATTTTCTTTGGCTGAGTTGTACTCAGCTTCGGCAATTCTTAACTTGGCATCATGCTCGGAGCACTCCATGCGAATGACCGGTTGACCTGCTCTAAACGAGGTTCCAATTGACCCTGCGAGTGAATTAACTCGGCCCACCATTTGAGAGACCAAGGTTGTCTCCTGCGCAGGAACAAGGAGGACCCTCGGTGTTTGCGAGGCCACGGAGGCACCGCCCGCTCCCTGCACTGTTTGGGCATTTAGTCCAGAAACCCCTCCGAGCGCGCCTAAAACTACAGCGGCCGCCAAGGACAACGTCACCCTGCGCAAACACACAGTTGCGAAAACTGAGTCAGCAGCGGCCATAGAGTCCTTTTGTTTGATACTCAGATTCAGTTCTTTTGAATCGTCACGGTTTCCGCAAATTTTGCTTCGCCGGTATCCATCCATTCTGATAGAGCTGAGCTGTGAGCCGTTAATGCGGATTGAGACATCACGGCGAGAGACTGAACAAGCGAATCGCCAGGCAGATCGCTCGTGTAACGACCCTTGCCCGCGATCATGCCACCTGGCTTTCTAACCACCATCTCCCAGGTCGCACGCGAAGTTGAACCCTTACTGGGAGCAAGCACTGTTTTAATATCAATCGTCCACGCATCAGGCCCGGCGGGGACCACTTGAATATTCATCTTGGCGAGCGCCTCTATCATCGCAAGGGTCACCGCGCTGGTTTGTTCGCGGTCCTTCAAGCCGGAAAGATTGATCGCCACTGCAGGCATGGCAGGCACAACCGCCGCCGAGCGTCCAAAGGTGGCGCTTTGCCAATCGATAATGGAACGCTTGATGACATCGGCAAGCTGTGCAACGCTAGCGCCTCGCTCCGCCGGTGCAATGTCATAACCCACTGAGTTAAACAGCCGACCCCAGGCCGCCTGAGCGTTTGAGTAAGCTATGTGGCGTTGATAGTTCGACAGCAAGGCGCGGGCTTCGGTGCGAATCACTTCTAGCTCAGAATCCACACGTGAGGTCGCCGAAGCTTTCGCATAGTTCGCCAGCCTTTGATCCACATTCGCGCTATCAACCGTAGTACCGAGTTCGTCTTTGGCAAGTCCATAGCGCAACGAGGCAACACGCACTTGCGTAAGTACGGCCATGGCTTGGGCCATACGACGGGTGTCATCCAATTGCTTTTGCGCCTCTTGACTTCGTTTTACCGTGGGGATCGAGGCCAACTTAAAAAGATTGGCCGAGAGCCTAAAGCCCGTGTCGATCCAGTTTTTGTTGAGCAATAAGCTATTCGAATCACGTTGCAGGTTCATATTGAACTCAACGCCGGGAAGCAGCGAGACAATGGCGCGCTTGGCATCATTCGCACTGATGCGCTTGCGATAGTCTTCTTCGCGAAGTTCCGGGCGCTGGTTTAGAGCCATATCTTCGAGCGAGCTAATATTGGCAGGCAAGGGAGGCAGAACATCTTCGGCTTCATCGGCCAATACAAACTCTTCACCGGGACGCAAGTTCATCAAGGTCGCCAACTCAGCCTTGGCCAGCTCGAGATCCTGACGACGCACTTGCAAGAGTGTGGTGGAATCCAACAGAGCCCGCTGATAGGCCAGCGCTTGCGCCTGCGGCAAAAGGCCCTGCTGTTCAATTTGACGAGCCCGAGCCAAGGCGAGGTTGGAGCGCTGCATAAGCGAGTCCATTTGTCCGAGCAAACGCTGCGCGCCTAGAGCCCGCCAAAACGCAGTGCGGGTGTCCTGCATTAAATTCTGCATGACTTTGCGCTTGCGCTCTTCCGCAATGAGTACTTGGTCGGCCGCAATTTTGGCGCGATAGTAGGAGACGCCGAAATCGAGAATATTCCAGGCAAACTCAACGTTGGCCAGGCGGCGGGTACTGTCCACGGTTTGAGAGGCAGTGGTTGAGGTCGTTCCGCCCGGGATCAAGCGGGAGTATCCGCCTTGATCGTTATTGCGATGGGTATATCCAGCATTGGCCAGGAGGCGCGGAAACATTTCCCAGCTACTGACATCGAGCAGACCCTGCGCGACGGCCTCTTCCATTAGGCGTACCCGATATTCCAAGTTGTACTTGAGGGCTCGCGCTGCAACTTCGGGGAAGCCCATGGCACCACGGATTGCCTCTTGGTCGGCAAACATTTTTGACTTGTCTTCCGCAACCCGACGTCCGACTTCTTCTTTGTCGATAGCGACTGGTGACACCGTGCAAGCGCTCAACATGACGGCTGCAGTTATGGCAGCAATGGTTGTGAGCACCCGTTGTGGGTACATAAGACTCATTTTTTATTCCCGTGGCTAATTTTGTTTCTAGGCTTCTTGAGGTCTTAGCGCCTCGCATATCCAAAGACTTACTGCTTTCTACTGACTACTTAAAACGTACAACTTAATACTGATTACTTAATAATCGAACGGCGTTCAACAGACATTCTGAACGATAGGCTTAGCCTTCATTTTCACCGGAATCTTCATTCGCTTTTTCTCGGTGGTCAACATCTCAGAAAAATTCTGGGTCTTTGGACCCAATTTCTCTTCAGCGAGAGCGCGCTTTACCGCCTTTGGCTTCATTTTAACCTTTGGCTTGTCCGGCTCACAGTCATCCTCTTCTTTTTGCGGACGTTCCGCCTTCGCTTTGCCAACGTCCGCCTTTGCGATGCGGATGTCGCTCACGTCACTGGCTTTCACCGCCAAGCTGTTGAAGGGATCAAAGAGGCTTCGGTCCTGAAGTTGTGTCACCCGCAAATCATCTGCTTGTCGGGCC
Organism: Betaproteobacteria bacterium; assembly: GCA_031421635.1. Classification (GTDB taxonomy): domain Bacteria; phylum Pseudomonadota; class Gammaproteobacteria; order Burkholderiales; family Burkholderiaceae_E; genus JAPOKJ01. The sequence goes on from JANOPA010000012.1 coordinate 107,466, forward strand.
ATGCCGGACTGGGCAACAGCGTTGCCCACGAAAGCGCTATTCGACGGCGTGGCACCCGTGGGCACAAAAGGAACACTCTCTGCTTTCGGCGGGACGGGTACAGGGGACGGAACCTGCCCCGGAGGTACGGGGCGCACATTGATGGCAATCGAACCAGGATCACTTCCGCCTCGTCCATCGCTGGCAACATAAGTTAAAGCACCGGCATTCAACAAGCCCTGAGCATTGGGCGATCCACCCAGGTTAGGGGACGGGACAAATTGAAGTTGTTGCAACTGCGCGGGCATTAATGTGTCGCCCACTGCGAGCGCGACGGGAATGCCGCCCACAACGGGCCTATAGAAGGTTCCTTGAGTCGCCGCATCCGGCAGGCTCGTGATTGTCACCGTTAAGGTACTGGTTGGCTGATCAGGGTCGCTTGGAAGTGCCACACCAGTCCCCATACCCGAGGTGTCGGTCAAGTTATTAAGGACGGACTGAGGGCTGGTCAATCCAACCCCTTGGGTGACAATAAAAACTTGATCAGGTGCGATGGGCGGTAAGTTGGCTGGTACAACAATGGCGATGCTGCCATTGGCGGTGGCACCCGTAACATCCGTAACCTTGTAGCCGAGAGTCCCGGCTGGGATGCTCCCGTCCGGATTAGGTGTACCGGTTAACGCTGGACTGGGCACAAAACACAACTGTTGCAATTGGGCAGGCGTGAGCAGGTCTCCAACGCTGAGCGGTACTGCACCAAACGCGCCTGGGCGATAAAACACACCCTGACCTGCGGAAGGTAGGCTTTGGACTTGAATCTGCAAAGTATCATTGGGTAGGTCAGGGTCGGTAGGACCCTGCACGGCCGTTAACTTTGCACCGGGCGAAGTCAACGTGACATCGCGCGCTACGGTGAACACTTCGTTAGGCGCAAGTGGAGGGTCGTTTACTGGCGTGATATTGAAACTAATTCGGTTCGGTGCCGGGTCAAACGCCGGTCCATTTACGTCGCACACACTAAAATTAAACCCAGGATTTCCGCCGAGTAGCGCGCTATTAGCATTCGCGGCAGGCGTGAAGACGATTTGGTTAATGCTTGCAACAGGAATAATTTGATCGACGGTGATAGCGACGCCGTTGAAGCTCAGTAAGCCACTGGCGGCGATGGGTAAGCTATCAATTCGAACCGCTTTGAAACTGTCACCGGCATCGGGATCCGAGAATCCGAAATCAGTTGCGGTGAGGCGGATCGGTGGCGCGTCTTCAAGAATCGTGAAGGTTTTATCCGTGCCGGAGGGAGGTTCGTTCTGACCGTTAATCGTGATGATCAAGGTGGTTGTTGCGCTCGCCAATTGACTATCGCACACCGTGTAGGAGAACGTATCGGTGAGCGTTTGCGTGCCGTTGAGTGCCCGCACGGCAGGGTCATTGGCGTTCACTGTATAGCTATAGGAGCCGTCCGCGTTCAGCCGCACTGAGCCGTAGGCTCCGGCGATCGAGGAGGCCACGCCCCCTGAGATTGGCCCCGCAACGGTTCCAGACTGAACCCCCTGCACCTTCAGAACCTCGCCAGCATCTACGTCAGTATCGGCCTGGTCTCCTGACGACCCTCCGGTCACTGCATTGCCTGTCTTCGGCGCGCTGGCATTGGCGTTGATGGAATTCGCATCAGGACGGGCGATCGGCCCATCGTTCGTACCGGTGATATGAATGGTAATCGTGGTCGTATCGCGATTCGGAGTGGGGCCGCCGTCACTAATGGTGTAACTAAACACGTCATCTACAGTGCTCCCTTGAGGGATGGTCTGGGCGCTAGCGTTGGGCGTGTAACTATAGCTGCCGTCCGGGCTCAGCACCAGGCTGCCGTACAGGCCGGGAATTGACGTTCCTACACCCGTACTTAAATAAGTATTGGCAAGATCTGCGGCATTTCCTGGGGCGACACCCACCACCGTGAGCACATCGTTGTCAATATCGAAGTCCGCCACATCTCCCGGCGGATTCGCACCCGGGCTCGTACGCACGGCATTACCGGTCAAAGACAACGCTGGACCTGGATTAGGCTCGACGATGGTTTGCTCATCAGGTCGCGCCTCGGTGGGATCGGCGATGTTATTGATAGTGAGGCTAATAATCTCGGTGGCACTTAGGTTGTCGGCACCGGGCTCGAAAGGAATGCCATTGCCTGCCGGCAAATCACCCCCATTGCCACGATCATTCATGGTGACGCTAATTTGCGCCGGACCAAAATAGTTGGCCGTGGGTTTGTAGCAAAGCGTGGCGAGGAGTGCGTTGATGTCGGCACGGGTGCCCGTCAAACTGAGTGTGGAGCTCAAATCGCCAGCAATCAATACACCATTTAGGGTTGCATTGTTAGCAACTCCAGCCACACCAATATCGAGAATGCCCTGGGTCGAGGTAATGATGACATTTTGGCTCGACGGATCGTGAGAATCTGGATCGCCCACCGTGATTAAGCCTGCATGGGTCAGAGACCCGACCGTGCCGGACCCACCATCGAAGCACAGCGTTTGGTCTTCATCAAACGTGATGCTCGAAGACGGCAGGATCACCGTCGGGGTTTCATTGATCTGCACGAAGGCGAAGTCATTGCCGTCCAGCTTGGCGCCATTGGGCAAGGTGAGAGCAATGACCTGATTGATGCCACCATCGGACTCATAGCGTTCCTTCACCACCCCATCTGAGACTGTAGTAAGTGTTGGCCCTGGAATGACAACTCGGTAATCACCGGGAGGCAGGCCGGCGAAGCAATACTTGCCGTCGGCATCGGTCTGAACAATGATCGGAAATCCCAGCGGCGATGGGCCTGGGCCGATCCATTCCAAAGTCACATCAACATTGGCCAAAGGCGTATCGGGGCTGCCACCAGAGTCGTATATGCCATTCGCAGAATTGGCGTTGCCGACCACGTTGGTGTCGTCCCACAAGCGGCCGGCAATCACACCGGAACCTGCAGAGACTTGATCGATGTAGTTGTCCTGCCCAATCAGGTCCGCGACGAAACTAGCACCGTTTCGAATCACGCCTGGAGTACTGCTGAGCACGCCGACAATCGGCGCTCCACCCTGCATAGGTATCAGAGTCATACCAGCACTGCTTAAGCCTTCGTAGACGATTTGCGCTTGCTGAGGCGGCACGGGCAACGATAGGTCAGTAATAACTACGGTATAAATGATCGTGACTGATTGGCCCGGATCCAGCTTGGCGATGGTGACATCAATAGCATCCGAAGTGGGATTAACAACATAGCCCGCGGCACTCGTGATGCTCGTCACCGAAACGCTCGAGGGATTGATATTGATCGCTCCCAAATAATCATCCACAAGGCGAACGTTGTAGGCCTCCTCGTTGCCGGTATTTGAGAACACGATACTAAAGGTCGCTGTATTTCCCGTCGTCCTGAGCACCGTCTTCGACAAATCGACGATGGCAGGTTCGCGCACGGTCACGGTATCAATGTCAGAGGTGCCGCCTACTGCGGCGGTCAGCGATGCATTAGTAACAAAATCGAACTGCGTGCTGAGTGCAGTGGCGCTCGCTAGCGGGGCGCTACCACGGTGATTTGTTAGAGCATCTTGATTACTCAACTGATCCTCAACCACGGCGTTGAACTCCAGCACGACCCATTCAGCATCGGCATCGCCATCGGCGTTCATCAAATCGCCGAGCAGAAACAGGACATCATCGCCCGACACGAAAGCCGTGCCACCACCTACTCGGGTGATAGCGGAGCCCGGCAGCAATGCCGTCGGACGGATTGCAGCGATATCTTCCGGGTTGCCAGGTGTTCCGCCATCGGTCATTGCACCACCGAGCGTGGACGAGGTGAGTCCGCCATCCGCAACCAGCGCGTAGGCGATGGCGCCGTCATTTAAGAAACGAAGACCCACCGGGAGCGATACCCGAATACCCGCGTCCAGCGATGTGGATTCAGGCAAGCGCACAAGCGCGCGATAGCGCACCACTTCACCAATTGCCACCGGAATATTTTCAGGCAAGCCAGGGCTGGCGGAATTACCGCTATCGGGGGAAGTATTGGTTTCAGAGGTTTGAACGATCGTCAGAGTCACCTGGGGTGCCGCAATTAACAAACTTCCCGTATCGGTGCGAGCATAATCATTGAGCGCCCCGCCAACGCCTTGCGCGCCGGTTCTTTCGCTGTCCTGCTGCAAACCGCCGATGGTGATTTCAGTAAGCGTCGCGCTCAAGGTCCCCGTGTTATCTGGGTCAAATGCCAAAGAGCTGTAACGAACCAAAGCCGGAATACTTAAGGATTGGCCAGGACTGACGCCAGCACCGACAACGGTTTGAAAGGTAAATACGGCTTTATCGCCAGGGGCCAAACGGCTGATCGTGGCGCTCATATTGCCGGCATTGGCTGAGAGGTCGCCGACGACCGTGCTCGTGGGATCCACCACAAAACTTCCCGGCACATAGGTTAAACCAACTGGCAATCCTGAAAGCATCTCATCCAGAGTGCCCGTGAAGCCGGTGATGTTGTTGCCCATCACGGTGACCGTAAATGTGACAATGTCTCCCGCCTGATGAACTGCGTTGTCGGGTGTAACGTTAATCATCCAATTGGGCTCGCGCACGCGCACGCCGTCGGTGTCAAGTGCTTGCTGAACGCCGTCAACCTTGATGTCCGCAAAGTTTAAGAGGAGTGCGCCCTCCTGATTGCGTGGGCGATCAAGCACCAAGGTCCGGTAGGTGATGATGATTGTCTCAGCCGTGGCGTTACTGTTGTTGCTATTGCTCAGTTGATTAAAATCAATGGTTAGTCCACGGTCCTCAAAGCCGTTCACTGCTCCAAAAGTGATGGCACCGCTGGCCTGCAGCGTGGCAAGATCCGTGCCTTTATCAGACACCAGCCCGGAACTAAACACGATACTGTCGATCCCAACATGGGACATGCCCGCAAGGTAATCCGCGGGCCCACCACCTGTGGCTTGATCATCGTCCAGGCAGTCGTGGAAGACGACGGGCATATGCGTGCCCTCCGGAATCGAAATGGTAACCTGATACGTCACAGTTTCGCCGATTGCAACGTCGGTACTTAAGGTATGAATTTCACTGGTGCCAATGACAACCTTGGCAATCGAAGCATTAGCAATATTGATCGTTGCTTCTTCAGAAATGGGTGCAGCTAACAAATTAGCCGCAGCATCAACATCGGAATAACTGAACAGGCTCGCGCTTGATGTCAAAGATCGACCGGCCTGTGTTACCAATGCGCTGCTCGCATTTAAGGTAACGTCATAGGTCACAACCAAGACATTGGTTCCAGACGATGCCCCAGCGTTACCGGCACCGGTCAGCAAACCCAAACCTCCAGACGGATCGACAAACTCGAGACCTTGCGCACCGTTAAAGAAGGCGGCCGTCGTCGATGCGAGATCGCTCAAAACGCTGCCGTCATCGCCACGCAGAACATTGCTTTGAGTGCCAATCAAGCCGTCGTAAACAACTGTGCCATTGCCCAAAGTGATCTTGAAATTCGAGACATCGGCGAGGGACACACCGGTCGGTAAGGCGTCACTGAGTTTGATATCGAAGGCATAGATGTCGAGACTGACCGTATTAGTCACAACCACTGCGTACCGAACCGTGTCCGAACCATCCACATTTGATTCGTCGGTATCCAGCGACAACCCACTCGACGCGTTGACGATCCCGACGATTGGATTACCCGCATTTCCCGCAGCCCCGATCAATAGCGTCTCAGCAGTCGGAGTATTGCTATCATCGACTAAGAAAATTCGCGCAGATGGACCAGTGATATCGTCCGACACAACACCTTTCTGAATGGTGAGTACCGGCTCTGAACCTGGGGCAAGCACCTGCTGAAAACTAGCCTGCTGGGCGCGAGCAATAACGACACCCGCTTCGATCGCGCCTGTGCTGGCCTCTAAGACCCAATCGCCGCCCAGCGCTGCGGCGCCTGTTGGGTTGACCGACGCAGCAACGTCAGCCTGCGAATACTGTGCAATAAGACCGATAAAGGCGCCACCGGCTGAGCCTAAGGCTACATCACAACCGTAGAGCAAAATATCACCATCTGCCGTCATGGCGCGACCAATGGCTTGGAGAGCCGCCTGAGATCGAATGAGCTCCGTAACATCGATATCGGCACCCGCAAGCGTTAAGCGTGCTTGCTCACCGTGCGATAAAACATGCAGGGCATTGACTTGGCCTAGCGCGGTGGCGCGCTCAGCGATTTGAATCAGGCCATTGCGAGTCGGGTCTAAAACAAGAACGTCCACATCCTTGGAGACGCTAGCGATAAGACTTTGCCAATTTGAAACACCGGGATCGACAACCAGAAGCTGGTGCGGACCCATACTGGCGTTGGGGGGGATTGATTCTTGTGATTCGCTCTCGAGAACTTTGGTTTCAAGGGTTGTTTTGCTCACAGTCGCCTCGCGACTGGACTCGAAACTACGTGCATCCGTGGCAAAGCCGGAGAGCGATCCGAGATCGAAAGCGACTTCGGCAGTGGCCACTACGGCGCCATCAAACATGACCCGAGGCTCGACCGCGAGCAGCTTAAATACAGGGCGAAGCCGACCACTGACCTTTGCTATGGCAGTCTTTTTTGGAATCACGGACGAATCATCTTCAGGTGATTTATGGATATTTTGCAAAAAATCATTTAAAAACATGAGCTTAAATACCTAAGCTGGTGAAATGTCTCACAAATTACGGATACGATCAAGCGATTCGTTATACGGTGCGAAAAGATCGCGCAAAAGCGACGACTGATCGGTGGTTCAGTGTGTAAGGTGAACGGATTTCAGCGTTAAATACCCGCAGGAGTGCACCCATGCTGGGCGCACAAGAAAAAGCCCGAATGCGATCTAAATCACAGTCGGGCTTTGTCGGAAACGGCAGAGGAGCCGAGTGTTAGCAAATTTTCTCGGGAACCGTAGGAGGTGCAACCTTGACCGGCGGTTTGAACCTTTTTGAGGCTTGCTTCAACGACTCTGAGAAATTGAGCCTTTTAGCGGGCATAAACTCCGACAAGGCGGGCCGGACCAATACTTTCGCTTTTGGTTTCACTTTGACCCGGTCCTTATCTACTGCAGCCTTGACTGCTTTTGGGGTCGGGATGCAGTCATCATCCTTTAGCGCGGGCTTCGCCGTCTCAGTGACACCGGCCACCTGTTCAACCCGCGGCAATTCGAACGGGGCAAGTGAACGGAAATCACGAGGTGCATCGACGGGAGACCCTACCGCGGCCAAGCGAAACGCATTCGGATCTAAGGGTCGCAGGATCGCAGGTGCAAGAAGCGCCGGCTCAAAAAACCCAGGGACGTTAGCCACGGGACTTGGCGCGGGACTTGGGATGGCTGCTGGAGGCGGCACAGGAACCGGGCCTGGAACGGCCGGTCCTGGTCCTGGTCCTGGTCCTGGTCCTGGTCCTGGTCCTGGTCCTGGTCCTGGTCCTGGTCCTGGTCCTGGTCCTGGTCCTGGTCCTGGTGCCGTATCTTGCGGACGGATGCTGACGGTAATCGAGCCATCGGCCGTGCCACCGTTGCCGTCATTCACGACAATGCCCATCGATCCCGCGGGAATAAGGCCGTCAGGACCCTTTGCGGCGACCGGATTGTCCGCAGGCACGAAGCAAAGGTTCTGAAGCTGGCTCGTCGAGAGTATGTCCCCAACTTTGACGGGGCTTCCATCCGGTAATAGAAAAGTGCCGTTTCCCGAACTAGGTAGGCTAGTGACCGTAATCGTCAAAACCTGGTCAGGACGGTCCGGATCGGTCGGTGCAGGAATTCCCTGAATCAAACACTCAGGAGAGCCTGGCTTGGCACCTGCATTGATGACTCGCACTTCTACCGGAGCGGTGGGCAGGTCGTTCACACCTAGAATGCGGATGTCTAGGGTTGTGGTGGACTTAGCGCCATAGGGATCACAAACTGTGTAAGTGAAGGTATCGACGAGTGTCGCATTCGGACCAAGTGCACGCACCGTGCCATGGGCGACATTCACGGTATAAACGTAGGACCCATCCGCTTGCATCACCAGGACGCCATAGGTGCCAAAGATATTCTGGCCAACTTGGTCAACGACTACGGTTCCAGCTAGGCCTTGGGCCGTAGCGGTGGCGCACACTTGAATAACGTCACAAGCGTCGGGATCCGTATCGGCAAGATCGCCAGCACTACCGCCTGGCTTGCCAGCACCGATCACCACGTTACCCGTGGTCGGTACGATGGCATTCGCCACGATCGAATTTTGATCCGGATTTGCGACAGGCGCCCGGTTTTCGCCTATGAAATTGATGGTTAAAGTCGTCGTACTGGTATGACCCCGACCATCGTTGATCGTATAGCTGAAGATGTCGCCCACGTCGTCACCCGGGCCAAGGCATTGCGCACGCGCATCTGGGGTGTAGCAATAGGTGCCGTCTGCCGACAAAACCAAAGTGCCATAACTGCCTAAGATTGTCCCTTGCAACTGTCCATTAACGATACTGTTCAGCACGCTGTTATTGACGCCTGCAATGACCCCTTGAACCTGAATCGGGTCGCCATCCTGATCGATGTCCGCTTGCTCGGAAGGCTGACCTCCCCGCACGACATCACCGCACAGGACTACTTGAAGTGTTCCGGTCGTAAACTCGGGCTCGCGAAGACTTCGCCAGTCGGGATTGGCGATTAAACCACCATCGAGGCCCAACACACAGATCGTTATCGTGGCCACCGAGCTTGCACCCGACGGGTCCACAATCGCATAAGTAAAGGTGTCTTGCACGGTCTGACCGGCTCGCAATACAGTGGACCGTGAGTCGGACCTGTAGGTATAGGTTCCGTCGATTTGCAAAATCAAACTTCCGTATTGGCCGAGCACCGATCGTCCAACGTTATTGGCAAGCAGACCACTACCGTTAACATTGATCAAGCCAGCGCCAAGCGCCTGAACGATTAAGTTATCGCCATCGGCATCAGTATCGGCGTGATCGCCCAAAGCGTTGCCACGCAATGCTTGGCCGTCAAGTATCGCCGCGCCTTCGCTAATGCAGCGTTCATCTGCAACGGCAAGAGGCGGACGATTGGCGACGGCGCTGCTAGGTCCACAAAGGGTGATTGAAAGATTTGCCGAATCGATCGCACCTCCACTGTCGCAAATCGTGTAACTAAAAGTTTCATATAAATTCGTATTGACCGCAATGGTAAAGGCGGCCGGACCGGGGGTATAAACGTAACTGCCATTTTCACTGAGGACAAGGATGCCATAGGCCCCCTGAATATTGGCCCCAACGCCACCCAGTGGGGTAAGGCCGCCATTGTTTGAGACGCCAACTACGGTAAACGAATCACCGTCAGGATCTGAGTCGGCGACATCACCAGACGCAAGGCCGGTCACAACATTACCGGTAAGGGGTCCGCTCCTAGGGAAAAAGGCTCGACTATCGTCATTGGCAATCGGAGTGTTATTAACGCGCAGGAGATCGAGGTCAATCACCGCACTGCTTTTTGCGAGCCCAGGATCAGTGAGTTCGGCAACCAGTTGTGAACTCCCGGAAAGTCTCGGAGCCCCCGATAGGGTCAAACTCGAAATGACTTGATTGATTTCGTTCAAGCCGCCGGTAACGCGAACGGAACCGGTCTGATTACCCTCAACCGTCAAGCTCGCGCTGGAATCGAGGCTTAGACGACCCACCGGTGTCGTTAATTGCAGAACATAGGAGCCTGAGGTTTGATCTGGGTCGCTCAGCACCAACGCCTCAGCATGGCCGCTTGTCACTGGAGCGCCACTTGGAAGATCGAAACTAATCGCCGAAATTTGGCTTAAGCTCACACTTAGAGGATGCGCAATGTCTGGAGCCAGATTGGTCGGAACCGAATTTGCAGCCAAAGCTTCTGCCCCCAAAGCAGCGCCGGCCCCGTCAAAAAGCACCCTATGCTCGAGCGCCAGTAAAGTATGGGCGATCCGAAATCCAAGAGATTTCTTGGACTGAACCTTTGACGCGATTGCGATTCTTGCAGTTTCCTGCGGCGTATGGGCACCCATGGCATCGACCTCATGACTTGAGCAGGCAAGACGGCAAAGCGCCATCCTGCGACCAGCCGTCAGTCCAATACACACGACCACCCGGCGGGTTTAGACATTTTACATGTCTAGGGGAAAAAAAAGAGACTCGCAGAGAGTGAAAAAAGTGACAAGTCGTGAGATTGTTGTTAAAGCCGGTGTCGAACTTCAAAATTCAATCAGAGTGGGCACCTACCAGCAGGGACAAAGTCGGCAAGATTTCTCGGGCACCGCTCAAGCGTCGCCATCCGACCAAGAGATTCTCAAAACGCGCCCCTAACAGACGGGTCATCACAACTTGGGCACTTTCAGGAGCACATCCAAAGAGGAACACCCAAATACCGTCATCACTCTCCGCAAAAACGGCGTCACGTAGTGCCAACTTGATCGATGACAAGGCGGCATTGGACGCTAAAGCCGTCTGCGGGTTCATCACCACCAGGGTGCAGGGAAGATCCATCTCCGAGGCAGCGTTAAGGAGCAGTTCGACGGCGTTCTTAAACTCATCTGGCGCGAGCGGACCCGGTCGAAAATCAACTCGCGAATCGGCCAAGGCTTTTTTAACGTCGGTTTCGAAGTTTCTTGTCACCAGAGAACCATCCAACGACTCGGCCATCAAACGACCTGCTGTGCCGCTTAAGCTTTGTGGAATGATGAGACTGACCCCTAATCGAAACAGGGCGACCATTTGAGCGGTCCGCAGTCTCGATTGGCACTCTCGAATGACAATCCGAATTTGCGCACGACCCAGGCCGCGAATTGCCGCAACAGACTGAGCTAGCTCACGCAACTCGCTATGATCGTCGAAGTGCAACACGACCGTGCCACCGAGGTTATGCCTGAGAATTTCCAGACTTTCCAGCGCAGTGTCCACAACTTTCCACTGCGAAGCGTGCATGCCGAAATCCTCAAAAGCTCGGCGGGTCACGACGTGCTCCTCGCGCCCTTGATCGACGGATAGTCGGCCAGTAATCGTGGTACTGGCCAGCACGAGACCCTCCTCGCTGACAGTGAGTCCATAAGATCCGCGTGAGGCCGGCCCTTTGAGCCCAAACCAATGCCGAATGGTCAGCACGGTGTCGTCCTCAGCACTACGAATGACCGCAAAGCCCGCAAAAGTTTCGCTGCAAGTTTTTAGGTTGGCGAAGGCCTTAGAGCCTAGGCCGCTCAGAGAAAACACTAAAAGTACGGAATGCTTACCAGACTCCGCCCAGGCATTAAGCATCTTTACGGCGAGGCCTAATTGCACCAAATCGAGGCATTGCAAAAGTTCGTCGGCGAGATCAACCAGCAATAAGCTGCGTTCAGGTAATTTGAAATAACGCAACTCCGACAACATTCGCGTCAAAGCGGAACCAGAACCTTCGTCCGAATCTTGACGTTGGCGAACAAAGTGAAGTTGACCCAGCCTGGCGAGGGCGGCCAAATTGCAACCTACCAGGCGCGAGCGCTTAAGATAGGCGGTACTTTCCACCGAGGAAAATACGACCACTCTTTGACCATTAGAAACGGTCGCCGCAACTGTTCGTGCCAGCAATGGAATGCGTATCGAAGGTTGATCGGCAGCGATGCCATAGACCCCACCTTCCGCCAAAGTTTCTAGCGGTTGTGGGAGGCCTTCTACGCCTAATTTCGCCATATGAAAGGAAAACCTAAGAATGACAACGAAGAACTAAAAAGCTCGGGCAATCGAACTGAATTTGCACTGAGTTTAACGGGAAATCGGCAAGCTCACTTCCCGAGTCACGCCTGACGGACCGGGAAAATCCTCGAGAAGGGCTCGGAGCAGATAAGGCAAAGCGGCCAAGGCGTCACGACCGGCATCCAAACTGGAAGCTTTCCCCTCGTACAGGCGCTTAACTTCACCAGCCACCGTCTCGGTTAAAACCAAGGTAAGAACCCGATCCCAATAGATCACTTCCCGCGCTGCAACCCCGCCTATCGGGACTGAACCCCCTAAAACCACGCCCCCTGAGCGAAAAACACCGCCCGCCCAAATGCTCGACCTCACCCAAGGGTCACCAGAAATGAGCCGACGTGTTTCGGCTGAAGAATAAGTGACAATCCATGACAGAGGCCCATCGAGTGTCTCCCGAAAGCCTTTACCCGACAACCCTTGGCGCACAACCTGAAGGTGGGCCTCCCGTTCCAAGGTTTTTTCGGCGATGCCAACGGGGGTGATTCGATAGCCCAGCGGCGAAGAAGTATGATTCGGCCACTGGTGAAAAACCGTCGTGTCCGCTTTAAAAGAGCTAGCACAGCCTGCCAGTACAAATGCCAAGCACAACATAAAGCCAGGTAGGACCCGGATGCGACCAGAGATCATTTTTGTCAATTTAACCGACATCAAAAGCATTATAAACAGACGAGCAATATGCAGAATCAAGGGCTGAATCTAGTACAACACCTCGTAAGACGGGCCGAGTATACGCCGCCAAGCTTTGACATCCTAAGCACCCAGCTATGGTTCTCGCTTGACGTCAAAACCACGACCGTAAGGGCCGCGCTAAAAATTCAGCGGCGCTCTCCCGAAGCGCGCGACGCCATCGTTTTACATGGCGAGCAACTCGTCTTAAAAAGTATCAAAATCGATGGGCGCACGCTTGATCAACCCGAATACCGCCTGGATGAGCAATTTCTTGTGATTGACAACTTTCCGTCACAAGCGGTGCTGGAAACCGAATGCGAAATTGATCCCGCCAGCAACTTCGCGTTCACGGGACTTTACCTTTCGAATGGCAATTTCTTTACGCAATGCGAAGCCGAGGGTTTCCGACGAATCACCTATTTCGCAGACCGCCCGGATGTCATGAGCCGTTTTAAGGTGTATCTCGAAGCCCCCAGGCAGGAGTATCCGGTTTTACTCTCCAATGGAAATCTGCTTGACCATGGAGAGCTTGCGAGCCGTCCTGGGTGGCACTGGGCACAATGGGATGACCCTTTCCCGAAACCAAGTTACTTATTCGCCCTGGTGGCCGGACGATTTGTCGTGACAGAGCAGACGATCACAAAAGCCTCGGGAGCGCCGGCGTTATTGCAGGTCTGGGTCGAGCCGGGTAACGAGAGCAAAACCCAGCATGCAATGGACTCACTCATTAACGCGATCCGCTGGGACGAGCGACGCTTCGGCCTCGAGCTCGATCTTGAACGCTTCATGATTGTCGCCAGCGCGGATTTCAACATGGGGGCGATGGAGAATAAGGGCCTCAACATCTTCAATACGAAGTACGTTTTCGCGAACCCGAAAATTGCGACGGATGCCGATTTCGAAGGCGTCGAAGCAGTGGTTGGGCATGAATATTTTCACAACTGGACCGGCAATCGTGTGACTTGCCGCGACTGGTTTCAACTCACGCTTAAAGAGGGCTTGACGGTCTTTCGGGACCAAGAATTTACTGCCGACTTACTGGCGGATCAAGCCAGCAACCCTACGCTCGCCAGAAGTGCTCGAGCAGTTAAGCGAATCGACGACGTTCGCGTCCTGCGGGCCAGTCAATTTACTGAGGATGCCGGGCCTATGGCGCATCCGATTCGGCCTGACGAGTATTCAGAGATCAATAATTTTTATACGGTCACTGTCTATGAAAAAGGCGCCGAAGTGATCCGCATGCTTCAAACTTTGCTGGGACAAGAGGGGTTTCGCAAGGGCATGGATCTTTACTTCGCTCGTCACGATGGACAAGCTGTGACTTGCGATGATTTTGTAGCGGCCATGGCCGACGCCAACACTTATGACTTAGGTGTTTTCAAGCGCTGGTACTCACAGGCTGGTACGCCGATATTAAATGTCGCCTGGCGTTACTTAGAGCCCACGCATAACGCTGACCTAGGTACCCTTGAAGTACATTTCAAGCAAGAACTCCCCTTAGGAAAACCCCCTGGTTTGCCCTTGATGATTCCGATCTCGCTAGGTGCTTTGGATTCGAATGGACAGGACTTGCTCGCAGAAAACACTCTATATTCGCTTGCGGATCATGAGGCAACAGTGTCTTTTCCCATGCGATCAAAACCAGTCGCGCTCTCAGTATTACGCAACTTTTCAGCCCCCGTTTTGCTACGCCAAGAAATCGATACGCTTGGTCTAAGTTTCTTGGCCAAACACGACACCGACCCCTTTAATCGATGGGACGCCGTTCAACAATTGGCCATACTTGCAGTGCAGGCGGAGTACGTGCAGTTGCAACCCACGCGGGCTATGCCAGACGCTGAAGCTGCAAGTTGTGCTCAAGCAGCTTGTCTTGCCTTAAACGGGGCCATGCACATCGCTCTGGATCAGCCAAGCTTAGACCGAGCCTATCTCGCTACTCTTTTGACCCTACCGTCGGAGGGCTTTATCGGCGAGCAAATTGATGCGCTTGATCCGACCTTGCTGCGTCGAGCCCGCAACCGAGTGCTGCAAAGCCTGGCCCAGAGTTTATGGGGGCAACTTCTAAAAGCCTACCAGGCCTGCTCGACAAAGCAGACCTACAAAGCCAACCCCTCTGAAGTCGGACGGCGGGCATTAAGAAATATTTGCCTAAGCTATTTAAGCCAGTTAAGCGAATCTGCACTAAGCTTGATCGATCAACCGGCGATCAGCCCAAGTCAATTGGCAGAGCGACAATTCGCAGAGAGCGACAATATGACGGAGCGTTGGGGAGCGCTAAGTGCGGTCATTCACCATGCCACTGAGACCCGCTCGAAGTTACTTGCAGTCTTTGAGGCCGAATTCCAAGACGAAGCACTTGTGATAGACAAATGGTTTAGTGCCCAGGCTACCTCGCAAGTCCCGTCTAGTGCCGACCACAAGACGGTTCTCGACACCGTACTCGCATTGATGCAACGCCCAGATTTTTCTCTCAAAAACCCTAACCGTGCGCGTGCGGTGGTTCACAGCTTTTGTCAGATGAATCCGGCAGAATTCCACCGTGCAGATGGTTCGGGGTACCGGTTTTGGGAGCGCATGGTTTGGGAACTCGATCAATCGAATCCTCAGATCGCAGCTCGCCTGGCGAGAGCTCTGGATCGGTGGAAGAAGTTTGCACCACACTTGGGAGGCCAAATGCGGCAAAGTCTGGAACGACTAGCCGATCAGGACAAACTCTCTGGCGATGTTCGGGAAGTGATTAACAAGGCCTTAGCGGCTTAACAAATAACCTTCCCTTGATCGTCGGCAATAAATTGATTACACACTTTGGAGCATGCTTTGAGCGTCCACAAAATTAGTTTGACCCAGTACCTCGTTGAAAAAGAGCGGGCCGCGGGCACCGTCCCCCCGGACCTTCGATTGCTTTTAGAGGTAGTGGCACGAGCCTGTAAACGCATCAGCTATGCCGTTGGCAAAGGCGATCTCGCAGGCGTTTTAGGCGAGGCTGGCACTGAGAATGTGCAAGGAGAAAGCCAGAAAAAGCTCGACGTCATTGCCAATGACGTTTTGCTCGAAGCCAATTTGTGGGGTGGTAACTTGACCGCCATGGCTTCTGAGGAAATGGATGACCCGTTTCCCATTCCTCATCACTATCCCAAAGGCGGCTATTTGCTGCTTTTCGATCCGCTCGATGGCTCTTCAAACATTGACGTCAATGTCAGCATTGGGACTATTTTCTCCGTACTGCGTTCCGCCGAGGATGCCGTGGTGGGAAGCCACGAGTCGTTCTTGCAAGCAGGTAAGACTCAAGTGGCAGCAGGCTACGCGGTATACGGGCCCTCAACGGTCTTGGTTCTGACGGTGGGCGCCGGTGTGGCCTGCTTTACCCTAGACCGTGAAACCGGAAGCTGGTGGCTCACCAAGGACGGTATGAAAATTCCCGAAGACACCAAGGAGTACGCCATTAACGCGTCCAATGCACGTCATTGGGAAGCGCCGGTTCAAAAGTATGTGCAGGAACTTCAGGCAGGCAAGACTGGCCCACGAGGCAAGGACTTCAATATGCGCTGGGTGGCCTCAATGGTCGCGGATGTACATCGCATCATGACGCGGGGTGGCGTGTTCATGTATCCCAGAGATAGCCGTGAGCCGGACAAGCTGGGCAAGCTACGCTTGATGTACGAGGCCAATCCCATGAGTTTTTTGGTGGAGCAGGCGGGCGGCGCTTCGACCAATGGTATGGAGAGAATCTTGGATCTACAACCGGTCAAACTGCACGAACGGGTTGCCGTCTTCCTAGGTTCGAAGAATGAGGTGGAGAAGGTCAGCTCGTACCACAACAAGTAAGACCGCCAGAGATAGTTGGTCGGTCGGTCTTTGGAGCGGGTGACGAGAATCGAACTCGCGTATCAAGCTTGGGAAGCTGGCGTTCTACCATTGAACTACACCCGCTCTGGGTGATTGAAGTCAGTCACTATACCTGCGCTGAATGATGAAGAGGTCATCATCTCGTAGAATTAAGGAATGGCTCACCCAGATCATATTCGTAGTTTTGCCGGCCGCCAAGGCCGTTTGTCCCCTGCCCAGAAACAAGCCAGCGTGAACCTCATGCCTCAGCTTGGCTTGAAATTCGAGGCGAAGCCCACCGATATTCGGCTTTTTTTCGAGCGAAGTGCCGCTCGCGTAGTGCTGGAAATTGGCTCTGGCATGGGAGAGGCAACCGCTCTGATTGCCGCCCACTTACCGGAAACGAATTTTGTCGCCTGCGAGGTCTACCCAGCCGGTGTGGGGGCCTTACTGAAGCGCATTGAACTCGGCAAAATCAGCAACCTCAAGGTCATCCAGCACGACGCCTTCGAAGTCGTGAGGGATATGCTGAGTCCGGACTTTCTTGACGGCGCGCATGTTTTTTTCCCCGACCCCTGGCATAAGGTGAGGCATCACAAACGGCGCTTGATTCAGGCCCCTTTCGTCAAGCTCATCGCGAGCCGTCTGCGCCCAGGGGGTTATCTCCATCTGGCCACCGACTGGGTGCCCTACGCGGAGCAGATGTTAGAAGTGCTTGGCCAAGAACCACTTCTCAAGAATCGCTTTTTGAGCTACGCCGAAAAACCTTCCTATCGGATCCTGTCTAAGTTCGAAAACCGAGGTATCAAGCTTGGCCACGACGTCAGAGACTTGATCTTTGAGAGAATTTAGGAGGCTCAGCGGCAGAAGGCCGTGCGATAAATCAACGCACTAGAGTGCCCAGCTCACCAAGCCTGAGTAGGCTGTCACCAGTACTACCAGGCCAAAAACAATTCGGTACCACGCGAACGGCGTAAAGTCGCGGGTTGCGACATAGCGAATCAGCCAGTGTACGCAAACCAGCGCACTCATAAAAGAGACGATGGTTCCGACCGCAAATATCGGCCAATCGGCAAACGACAACAACGCGCGGTTCTTATAAGTATCGTAGGCCCCAGCGCCAATAAGAGTCGGGATTGCCAAGAAAAACGAGAACTCGGTGGCCGCTTTTCGGGACAAACCAAATAGCATGCCTCCAATAATGGTTGCACCAGAGCGGCTCGTACCCGGAATAAGCGCCAGGGCTTGAGCAAGGCCAAGCTTAAGCGCATCCAGATGCGTCATATCCTCCATGCTTTGAACTCGCGCCACCCGTTTGGAGGCAGGTCGATTTTCCACCCATAGAATGATTATGCCTCCGACAATAAAGGCAATGGCGACCGGTACCGGCTTAAACAGAAACGCCTTCACATATTTGCCGAAAGCCAGGCCAAGGACGGCGGCGGGTAGGAAAGCGATCAGTACATTTAATGCAAAACGTTGGCTGGTGGGATCGTTAAATAGACCGCCAATCACCTTCAAAATTTTGAGGCGAAAATACCAAATGACGGCAAACATAGCGCCGGTTTGAATCACAATTTCAAAAACTTTTGCCTTTTCGTCATGCCAGCCCAATAAACTTCCGGCGAGAATTAAATGTCCTGTACTCGAAATAGGCAAAAACTCAGTCAAACCTTCCACGACTCCCAAAATGACTGCCTTAACCAACAAGGGCAGGCTCGAAAGAAACTCAATCATTGAAATACCTAAAAAAGCAACGCAGGGAAGCGCCACACAAAAAGCGTTCTGAGATCACCACTCAGACCCGATAAAATGCGACCATCCCGAATTGTCCCATGCCTGAGGCCCGATTCCACCAAATCCGTCACTCTTCGGGATGAGACAGGATCGTTGCTTTTGCCGCATACTTCCGTGCAAAACCCGGTTCTGTCCGCCCACACTTTTGACCGCAACCCTCTTAGCTCGCGCATGATGTCGAATCGCAAAGCCCTCGTTCTTGACGACCATCCGATGGTTGCAGAGTCGGTCGCGGCCGTAATTCGCTCAAAAGACGCTTTTGCTGTCGTCGAGGTCGCACACAGCCTGAAGACTGCCTTGGGCTTACAAAGCAAAGGAAGAGAATTTGATCTCATCGTGCTCGACTTATCTTTACCTGACTCCAAAGGTATCGGCACGTTTGAATCCCTTGAATCGGCCTGGCCCTTGGTGCCAAAGATCGTGTTCTCGGGGCTTTCACATCCAGTTCTGATCCAACAATGCCTGACGCAGGGAGCCAAAGCTTTTGTAGCCAAGAGTGATGATGTAAAGTCCCTCTACCAGGCGCTCGAAGCGAACTGGCCGAATCTCTCACCCTTTGTCGATCACGACCACAAAGCCAGGGTGGCGTCGGAGCTCACGGCCAAGCAAATCGCCATCTGGCAAGATTTGGCGGCGGGTTACTCTAATCTTGAAATTGCTGAGCGCCATAGCATTGCGATTAATACGGTCAAATCTCATGTCCGGGAAATCCTGGAACGCATCCATGTGCGCAATCGCACCGAGGCAGCGCGCCTATTTTTTGAGCAACAAAAAGCCGGCCTGGTGGGTTAAGGACGTCTTGGGCTTACGGATAACTTGGCACGCGCCTGCCTGGGCTCTGTGGCTCGTAATTTCCTTTGGTTTTTTGATCGCTAGCGATGCGATGGCCCTCAAGCCTGCACGAAAAGAAACGCCCCTAGCGCAGCCGATCACCCTAGACGCCTCTAAGCCCAAGCCCATAGCGCTTTGGAGCGGCATCCGCGTCTACCTTTCAGACCAAGCGCTCAGCCCTGCGCAAGCCTTTGAATTACTCAGCGCCGGCAAAGGCTACCCTCTCCTGCACGCTGATGACGACTTCGGACGACACGCCACACCCGTCTGGGCCGCGTTCGCAATCGATAACCCCTCTGATCGCAACGAAGCCGTGATGCTCAGCACTCGGCAAACAACCTTAGAGGTGTTTGAGCTATACCGATTGACGCGGGGCCAATGGGATAGAGTGCCCGGGCGTCACGAACTTGCCAAGGAAAGTTTTGAGCGTGATCGCACCCCCAGCTTCGAGCTTAGCCTTAGCGCCCACGAACAAGTGCAATACCTTCTTCGCACGGAAACCGCGGCCCCCGTCAAATATCTTCTGGAAATTCAAAACGAACGCGCTTACCGAGCGGATAGTTTTCGACAACACTTTTGGGTGATTGTGGCTTATGCAGTGCCGCTTGCACTGATGTTGTTTATCACCTTACTGCGGCGTATGGAGCATGCCGGTGGAGACCCGCTCTTTATCGGTTTAGTCATAGCGGATTTGCTGGCTTCCTCTTGGCTGATTGGACTCGCTCCAGAAATTTTCCCAACCATCTCAGGTTGGACTTTTCGCTGGTTCGGTCAGCTTTCCTATGGTGCCCTATTCTTTTTGTTGTGCTGGCACGAAAGAGTTTTCCTGGCCTTATACAAATACGTTCCCTGGGCCGACAAGGTGTTACGAATCGCCGGTTGGATGGGCCTTCTCAGCATTGTCGCTCTTCTATTCGCGGACCTCAGGCTGGGCGCCCAAATGACGCTCCCGATACTTCTGTCGGGCTCCGTGCTTTGCCTGGTCGTGGCTCTTTTTGCCAACAGGCAAGGCGCGCCCTACGCAAAGACTTACTGTTTAGCCATTGCCGTATATGTTGTTTCCGGTTTGGCTTACGTACTGTATTACCTCGGCATTGCGCCGATGGAATGGTTTGGAGTCCTTGCCTTTTGCCAAACAGCGGGCATTTGCATCATCATGAGCTTTGCCGTCGCGCGCGCGCTTCTCGCGAAGGATCAAAAGTTACAAGACGCCCTTGCAGAGTCGGATCAACAGCGCCGCGAAATTCAAGTGCTGGCCATGGAGCGTGATCGCATCTTCGCCGCGGCCAATCATGACTTACGGCAACCGCTGCAAGCGGTAGCGCTCAATCTCGAACTCATGCGTCAGTTTAATCTTAGCCCAGAGCAACGAGCTATTAGCGCACGTATGAAGTTGGCCTTGGCGAGCATGTCGAATATGTTGAGTTCCTTTCTCGACTTGAGGCGCGCCGGCATTTCAGAAGGCGCCTTAGAGCTAGAGCCGCTTGCTCTGGGCCCCTTGCTCGAGAGGCTTGGCTTAGAGTACAGAGAGCATGCTCGGGCCAAGGGCCTCAGTTTGAAAACAGTCAAGACCTCGTTGTGGGTGCGGAGCGACGGGTTGTTGCTCGAGCGAGCCATTCGCAATTTGCTTTCGAATGCGCTACGTTATACCGATCAAGGCCGAGTGTTAATCGGAGTGCGTCGACGCGGCACCAAGGTGAGTGTGGTGGTGATCGATAGCGGTCGCGGCATTTCGAACGAGCAAATGGGACAATTGTTTCGGGAAGGCAAAGAGCTTAACAATACGCCGTCCGCTGGTCCCGCAAGTCATCAGGCGAAGGACCTTCGCTTCGAGTCTTACGGGCTTGGGCTATTCATCGTTAAAGCGCTATGTGATCGACTCAGGGCAACGGTGCTCGTCGACAGCAAGGTCGGCGAGGGATCGGCCTTTCAGATTCTGTTGCAAGCGGAGCCCGCGGGACATGCGAAGCAAAGATCGCTTGAAAGCGCTCCATTGACAGCACTCAATATTTTGGTCATCGATGATGATGATACGGTTCTTTCCGCGCTGAGTAATCTCTTGGTTGCCTGGGGAGCAAAAGTCACTGCGGAAAGCACGGCACAACGCGCGCAGGCTTTGCTCACCAGCGAAGCCAATTACGACATCGTAATCTGCGATTTCGATCTCGGCACCACAAAAAATGGCCTCGATCTTCTGACGATTGCGAAGTTGGCCCAGCCCGACGCCAAGAGAATTCTCATGAGTGGGGGCAACAAAGAAGAGTTACTCACCATTAACCTCGATCAAGACCTCCTCTGGTTTTCGAAACCAATCGACGCTGCACAACTGCTTCAAGCGCTTGTACATTCCGCGTCACTCGGATATAGTAAGTGACTTACCAGTCAGTAATCCATGAACCTACCAACGTCTACGATCAAAGCACCCGATCTGGTGCACTCCAAATCCGCGATAAACCCACGCTGGGAGCGACGCAAAGAAGCACGACCCGCTGAAATCATTTCCGCGGCTCTTGATTTGTTCGTCGAAAAAGGCTTCGCGGCCACCAAACTAGATGAAATCGCCGTTCGTGCTGGTGTCAGTAAAGGCACACTTTATCTTTACTTTTCAAGTAAAGAGGAGATGTTCAAGGCCGTTGTTAGAGAAACGATTGTTCCCATTATTAAAGAGTTTGCCGATGGGCTGTCGAGTTCAAATTTGACGGCGACCGAAGGTTTAAATTTGTTTTTTCGCGATTGGTGGAGCAAGTTCGGAAGTACGAAAAGCTCAGGTATTTGTAAGGTCGTTATTGCGGAGTCTGGCAATTTTCCTGAAATGGCGCTGTTCTTCCAAACTGAAGTGATCGAACCCAGTCACGCCTTAATTGGTCAGATTATCCAATCAGGGATCAGCACAGGAGAGTTTCGCGAGTTGGATGTCGATAGTGCTTGCCATTTAGTGATGGCACCACTTGTCATTCAGTCAATCTGGCAGCACTCGATTGGAGTCTGCCAGCCCCAAAGTCATGTCACTGATCCAGAACAGTTAATTCGCGCTCACCGCGAAAACATGTTTCGAGCTTTTGCTTCAGACAGCACATTGGCGCGGCTTGCCTCGCGCCAGTAACTACCCGCACCCGCGCGCCGTATTTCAAAGGCACGTCACCTACTTAGTACCCGCATCGAAACTGAATCACATTTGAGTTAGCGTTGAACAAAAGAAAACTGAGCATTATCGGTCTCGTCATCGTCGCAATCTTGGGCACGGGGGTGGTGGTCAAAAACAAATTTTCTCAATCGGACTCTGTATCTGGCGGTAAACCGCTAGCGATAGGAACGGTCGGAACATCGGGTCATCCCCCTGCCAGCGGATCGACCAAAACCGAATCAAGCAAGGCCGATGCAGGCAGCAAACCTAGGAGCGGACCTGCCAAACCGGTCGTACCGACGTTCATGGAATTGTCTGCGCAAGAGTTGTTCAAAATGACGCCCGGAGATCTTTCGCGGCGGGTACCTATTACAGGCACTTTGCGGGCCACAAATCAAACCCTTGTGAAGTCGAAAGTCGCTGGCGAGTTAACGGAACTCTTGGTACGAGAAGGAAGCGCGGTCAAGGCCGGTCAACTCCTGGCCAAAATTGATACCATGGATTTTGACCTGCGCATTAAGGAGCGTGAGGCTCAATTGCGCGGCGCCGAAGCACAGCTCGATCAGGCTAAACGCACACTCGAAAACAACCGTCAATTACTCGAAAAAAACTTCATCTCTCAAAGCGCGTACGACACCGCCAAGTCTGGCTTTGACGTCGCCGTCGCCAATCTGGATGCGTTGAAAGCTCAGATGGCACAAGCCAAAAAAGCGCTGAATGACACCCGTGTTTTCGCGCCCATGAATGGCATTGTCGCGGAACGCTTTGCGCAACCTGGTGAAAAAATATCCCCCGATAGCCGCATTCTCTCGATTGTGGATTTGAGCCGAGTCGAGCTAGAAGCCGCCATTCCGTCCACCGATATCGGCTCGGTACGCATCGGTCAGGGCATCAGTCTGACCATTGAAGGTATCGATAAAACTTTCAATGGACAAGTCGTGCGCATTAGCCCCAGCACCCAGGCCGGTACGCGCTCGGTCCCCATCTATATTGCGATTGAAAATAAAGACTCCCGAGTGCGCGCGGGACTGTTTGTTCAGGGTGCTCTCTCGCTCGACAAACGAAGCAATGTTCTAGTGGTGCCGATCAATGCCCTGCGCGAAGCGGCGGGTCGTAACTTTGTATACATCCTAGAGGGCGAAAGACTTGCCGAGCGCGATATCAAGCTTGGCGCGCGCGACGAAAATGGGCAAGCCAGTAACGGCAGCGAAGGGGTCATCGAAGTGATCTCGGGACTGAAGGCAGGCGAGCAAATCGTTGGTGTCAATCTGGGCACCCTGCGGCCCGGTATCACAGTCAAACTCAAGTAAAGCACAGAGGCTCAGCACATGTGGTTCACTAGAGTTTCAATTCAGCACCCGGTGTTTGCCACCATGATGATGCTGGCCTTTGTCGTGTTGGGCCTTTTTTCCTATAACCGGCTTCCGATTGAGCAATTCCCGGACGTGACCTTTCCCGTCGTAGTGATTTCCACCGAGTATCCAGGGGCCTCACCGGAGGTGGTCGAATCGGACGTTAGTCGAAAAATAGAAGAGCAAGTCAACACCATTAGCGGCGTTTCGGAGTTGCGTTCGCGCTCTTACGAAGGTCAGTCCGTTGTGATCGTGCAGTTCGATCTCACCATTGACCCGGCCAAGGCGGCACAGGATGTGCGCGAGAAAATCGCCCTGGTGAAACCCATATTTAAGAAAGAGGTGAAAGAGCCTCTTGTGACCCGCATTAACCCAGACGACAATGCCATCGTCTCGGTGGCCATCCAATCTGACAAGCGCAGCACCCGGGAACTCACCACCTTGGCGGATCAAGTGGTCAAGCGCCGCATGGAAAACGCACGCGGTGTCGGCCGAGTTAACTTGGTGGGCGGGCTCAAGCGAGAAATACAGATTCAACTCAAGCCCAGCGAAATGGAGGCGCTGAAGGTAGGTGTTGACCAAGTCATCACAGCCTTGCGCAATGAAAATCAGGAGCTGCCTGCGGGCACACTGGTCTCAAAGGATCGCGAGCAAGTCGTGCAGATCAAGGCTCGTCTCAAAAACGCTGCCGATTTTGAGCGCATTATCATCACTCGGCGCGGTAATCAACCGGTCTATTTGGGCCAGGTGGCTACGGTCCTTGATGGTCAGGAAGAAGAGGAGAACGTCGCCCTGATCAACGGCAAACGGGCAATTTCGCTCGACATCGTTAAATCACAAGGCGAGAACACCATTCAGGTAGTCGACGGAATTCGCAAACTCACAGTCGATCTCGCCAAGCAATTACCTGAGGACGTCAAGCTGGTCGTGGTGCGCGACTCCTCCACCTCAATTCGCAATTCGGTGAAGAGCGTTCAACGCAATATTATCGAAGGCGCCATCCTGACGATTCTCATCGTCTTCTTGTTCTTATCGTCCTGGCGCTCGACCGTAATCACCGGCCTCACCTTACCGATCTCTTTGATCGGCACCTTCTTGGTGATGTTCCTCATGGGCTTCACCATCAATGTCATTACCTTGCTCGCCCTCTCTATTTGCGTGGGTCTCTTGATCGATGACGCGATCGTGGTACGCGAGAACATCGTACGGCATCAGGCCATGGGCAAAGATCACAAGCAAGCCTCCTATGACGGCACCCAGGAGATTGGCCTTGCGGTGGCCGCGACCACGTTCACGATTGTTGCGGTGTTTTTACCGATTGGCTTTATGGGCGGCATTATTGGCCGTTTCTTTAAACAGTTCGGCGTCACAGTTGCCTTTGCAGTCATGCTGTCGATGCTGATTTCGTTCACGCTCGACCCGATGCTTTCATCGGTGTGGAAAGATCCCGACGCCCAGGGCGCGCGTGGGCGCGGCCCTATTGCCTGGGGCCTACGAAAATTCCAAGGCTTAATGGAGTCTTTGGAAAATGGCTACGTACACTTGCTGGCTTGGGGTCTACGCAACCGTACCTTGACCTTGGTCATTGCAGTATTGAGTTTGGCCGGAGCGGTAGTTTTAGTCAAACAAGTGGGTACCGAATTTGTGCCTCAAGGCGATAACAACGAGTTCTATGTTTCTTTCTATACACCGGTAGGCTCCTCACTAGAATTAACGCAGCAAAAACTTCAGCAAGTTGAAAAGGCCATGCGCGAGTTCGATGGAGTCACCCTGACCTATGGCACCGTGAATACCGGTGTGGCTTTAGGTAAAAACTACGCGACGCTTTTTGCAAAGATGATTCCGCGGTCGGAGCGAAAACTCTCTGTGCAACAAATGCGTCGGCCGGTGCGCGAACGCTTAAGCACGATCCCAGGCATCACCATCACGGATCTGGGGACGCTCAACGTTGTGGGATCAGGCAAGCCCATCCAGATCAGTATCCTTGGTCAGGATCCTGTCCAGCTTGAAAAGATCGCCACCCAAGTTCAAAAAGCGGTCGAGTCGATTCCTGGGGTGGTGGACGTGGATAGTTCGTCCAAACCTGCCAAACCCATTTATTCGGTGGAGATTAACCGCGCCCTTGCATCGGATCTCGGTATCGGTGTAGCCCAAATTAGCGCCGCTCTTCGCCCACTACTTGCCGGTGAATCAGCAAGCACATGGCGCGCAGCCGATGACGAAAATTACGACGTTAAGGTGCGTTTACCGCGTAGCGAGCGCAACAATGTGGGCGACCTCGAAAGAATGCGCGTCACGTCCAATCAGGTCGATGCCGACGGTAGTCCCAAGATGATCCCGCTGCGACAGATTGCGGATTTCCAACGTGCCTTAGGCCCCACCCAAATTAACCGCAAAGACTTAACCCGTCAAATTGTGATCGCCGCCAATACCGATGGCATCGCGGCTGGTACGGCAGGCGATCTTCTTAAAGTGGAGCTCGCCAAAATTGAAGTCCCACCGGGCTACCGCTTAGACACTGGTGGAGCCAATAAGGACATGGCCGAGAGCTTCGGGTTTGCCATTCAGGCGCTGGCACTGGCGATCATCTTCATTTATATGATTCTTGCCTCGCAGTTTGGTAGTTTCATTCAGCCCGTTGCAATCATGGTGTCCCTGCCCTTATCGCTTATTGGTGTCGTGTTGGCCCTGATTTTATGGCGCTCGACGCTCAATATGTTTTCGATGATCGGCTTCATCATGCTGATGGGCCTGGTGACCAAAAATGCGATTCTATTGATCGACTTTGCCAATCAGGCTCGCTTAAAAGGCATGGAGCGCACAGCCGCCCTGCTAGAAGCCGCCAAAATTCGCCTTCGTCCAATCCTGATGACGACGCTCGCCATGGTGTTTGGAATGTTACCTCTTGCACTCGGCCTCGGAGAAGGCTCTGAGCAGAGAGCCCCACTCGCGCATGCGGTGATTGGAGGCGTCGTAGCCTCGACCTTACTCACTCTCATTGTGGTGCCCGTCATCTACGCGCTTCTTGACAGCCTGAGTCATAAAGTCTTAAAGAGATCGCGCTATGACCAGGTGCTTCCTCCCTCCCCTGTGGACTTCGCCCCGCCTGCGTATCCCGCAAATCCGAAGCTAGCCGAGTCCAATGGCCCCGAAATACCTGGACTTGGTAAAATATCGGGTTGAGCTCAATTTGCCTGGAAAGAAAAGATGGATTTCGAACACGCCCGCTTTAATATGGTCGAACAACAGATTCGCCCTTGGGATGTCCTGGATCAAGACGTCCTGGACCTACTCCTCGCCACTAACCGTGAAGCGTTTGTCAGCCCCGAGTATCGCAACCTGGCGTTCAGCGACCTTGAAGTTCCCATTGCGTTTGCTGGCAAGACCACGGGCGAAACCATGCTTGCCCCGAAGGTGGAGGGCCGAATTTTGCAAGCGTTGGCGCTGAAGCGACATGAAACTGTGCTCGTCATTGGGGCTGGTTCCGGCTATATGAGCGCGCTTATCGCCCACCGTGCTCGCCGCGTCACCGCAATTGAAATTAACGCCGATATCGGTAAATTTGCTGCAGGCAACCTCAAGGCCAGTGGCCTCTCGAATGTCAACCTTCAAATTGGCGATGCTGTGGACTGGTTTAAGGCCGCTCCCGCCAAGACTTCAGAAGACGAAGAGGAACTCGATCAGACTACGGTGAAAAGCTTTGAGCGTTTCGATGCCATCGTTTTTTGCGGAGGCCTTTCCGTGCTCCCGGAAGGCCTGGTTGCCCGCCTTACCCCCGCCGGTCGAGTGTTCGTTTTCCTGGGGCAGTTCCCGATTGTGAACGCGAAACTCTTGACGCTAAGCGCCCAAAAGCAGCTTTCCGGACCAGTCTTGTTTGAAACCTCGGCCAAACCGCTGCAGAACTTTCCCAAAGCGCGCTCGTTTGCGTTTTGACGACCGATTATTAACAACCGTCTTTCCCGAAATCACTTACGTGCAGCACATTTCCGCCCCTCAACTCGCGCAGGCTATCAAGTCTACGGCGAGCGATAGCAAATTGCGTTTGCTGGATGTGCGCGAGCCTTGGGAGCTTGAGATTGCAAGTCTACCGAACGCAACACACATCCCAATGGGTGAAATAACAGCACGTTTTGAAGAACTTAATCGCGATCAGACGGTGGTGTGCATCTGTCACCATGGCGTGCGCAGCCTGCAAGTTGGTTTATTTCTGGAGAGAAATGGTTTCGACGATGTCATCAACCTGACCGGCGGTATCGATGCCTGGACCAAGTTGGTAGACAGTTCGTGCCCAAGCTATTAGGCTTGCCTTTAACTTATGAAAACATATTCGACTTAAGTCTTGGAGCAGTAAATGAAATTTGCAGTATTGGCCTCTAGCGTCGCGCTAGCCTTGAGCTCGTTGAGCGGGCTTTCCAATGCCCAGACTTACGACCTCGTGCAAGCCTATAAAGATTCATTGGCCAACGACGCGCAGTTGCTGAGCGCTCGATCCGCCCTGGAAGCGGCTAAAGAACGGGTGCCGCAAGCTGCGGCCGGCCTAAAGCCGAACGTGGCTTTGACCGCGAGTACCGGCTATCAGTATTTCCAAAATAATCCGAATGCCGGCACCTCTTTTTCCAAAAGCTTTGCCCCCACCACATTGGGGGTGAACTTGAGCTACCCCCTGTTCAGGTTGCAAAACGTAGAAGCCTTAGAGCAAAGCAAAATTCAACAATCGGTCGCTGAGGCAGCGTTAGCTCAAACTCAGGTCGATCTAATTCTCCGTGTGTCTCAGGCTTATTTTGACGTTTTGGCGTCGCAAGACAGCCTCGAGACTGTTCGTGCGCAAAAACGCGCAGTGGCCGAACAATTGGCCTCCGCCAAGCGCAATTTTGAAGTGGGTACCGCGACCATCACCGACCAGCAAGAGGCTCAGGCCAAGTACGACCTCGTTGTGGCCCAGGAGTTTGCGGGCGAGAGCGATCTCGAGGTCAAGTATTCTGCTTTGAGCTTGCTCACTGGCAAGCCGGTCAATCGCAATAAAGTTTTACGCCCTGGCGTCACCTTGCAAGGTCCCCAACCTGCTCGTGAAAATGACTGGGTAGACAGTGCACGTGCCAACAACTACCAAGTACAGCAAGCCATACTGGGTGCGGAAGTGGCGCGACGCGAAATCGACAAGCAGCGCTACGGCGATTACCCCACGATTGATATCATAGGAGGTCTTACCCACTCACGTAACCCGGTGACCTTGGCCGCTGGCGGCGGCGGTAATACCAACTCCGCTAACGTCGGCCTGCAACTCAACGTTCCGCTCTACTCCGGTGGCGCTGCGTCTGCACGAGTGCGTGAGGCGGCCGCGAACTTTGAGAAAATCAAGGCCGACCTCGAAGTCGCTCGGCGCCAAGTGGAGCAAGCCACGCGTGTTTCGTACGTGGGTGTCAACAGTGGCTTGGCGCAAGTTCGCGCCCTTGAGGCGGCTGAGCGCTCAAGCCAGCTCGCACTCGACTCAAACCAGTTAGGTTATCAAGTAGGTGTACGCATCAACGTAGACGTTCTGAATGCCCAGCAGCAGCTCTTTACAACCCGACGCGATCTTTCCAAAGCACGCTACGACACGATTCTGGCTGGCCTTAAACTTAAAGCCGGTGCGGGCAGTTTAAAAGAAGAGGACATCGAGATGATCAATGGGCTTTTATCAGAGCCTTTGGCAGTGTCGCAAGCGCCGCCAGCAGCTCTCACAATTACTCCGATCCCATCCAAACCACCGGCCGCGGTGCCGCCCCCGGCGGCTCCAGCTTCTGATGCCAAGCCAGGCATGCGCTCTCCAGCCGCCTCGGAACAAAGAGGGGGTCGTTCTCGTAAACCGATTGCGCCTAAAGACCGCTAAGCCAAGACTGTCGAAATGTTTACGTTCTAGGCGTTGGCGGCAACATTGGCGTCAGTGCGGCCAAAGTTCTTTCGGTGGCGCCACGATGTGCTAAAGAAAATTTTCCGCAAGCCTTGCGAGCGGCCTGCAAGTCGGATGGATCCCCGGTAAGTAATTGGAGTGCCTTTTGCACGGCAGCCTCGGCGTCGACCACGGACCAAGCAGCGCCGCCCCGCACGGCTTCTTCACTAGCCGATGCGAAGTTAAACATATGGGGCCCCAGAATCACGGGGCACCCGCAGGCGCAGGCTTCAATTAAATTATGCCCCCCGAGCTTCTCAAAACTCCCCCCCATCACGGCAAGGTCGGCGGCACTATAGTAGGCGGCCATTTCGCCTAATGAGTCGCCGAGAAGAATTTGTATTTTCGGATTCATCGTTGCGCCTTGAGTTTGCGAGCCTAGATTCTGGGAGCCTAGAGTTTCGGAGCCTAGTTTCTCGAAGTCGGGTGCGCTACTACGCCGCAAATACTCGAAGCCAGACGCACGAATCATTTGCTCGACATCGTTAAAGCGCTGCGGATGGCGAGGCACCAGCAGTACCAGCAATCCCTCGGGCCCAGCCATCAAGCTGTCGGCATGGACTTTCAAGGCTGATAACAAGACGACTTCCTCGCCTTCTCGAGTATTGGCCAGAAGCAAGACCTGAGGCCTGGCAAAATGCTTTCTCCAAGCGACACCGCGCGCCAAAGACTCCGGTGAAGGCTCGATATCAAACTTCAAATTCCCGAGCGTCTGAGGGTTTTGAGCGCCCATCAACGCTAGGCGGCGTGCATCTTCAGAACTTTGCGCTAGTACGAGCGTTAAAGATCCGAGAGCCTGGTGAGCCAGCGTCGGATATTTTTTTCCACGCGCCAGCGATTTTTCCGAAAGCCGTGCGTTAATCAAGGCGAGCGGCACATCCACCGCTTTGGCGCAGGCTATTAAGTTTGGCCAGACCTCAGTTTCCATCAACAGCCCAACGCAAGGTTTGACGTACCGCAAAAACCGTCTCATCGCCCAGGGGGTGTCGTACGGTAAGTACATGACGGAAAGCAGCTTCACCTGTGCGGCAATCTTAAGCCCGGCGGAACGGCCGGTTGGCGTTGTGTGGGTGAGCAGTAATAGGCGCTCCGGATAGCGCTTCCTCAGCGCCAGAACCAAGCTCTCAGCCGCCAAGGTTTCACCGAGCGATACGGCGTGAATCCAGATCGCGCCGGGTGCGAGTTTCGGAACCGTCCAGCCGAAGCGCTCTCCCCAATGCTCAAGGTACTCCGGTTGCTTGCGGCTGCGCCAAAGCAAATAGATCACCAGAAAAGGTAGCAGGAGATAACTGAGGAGAATGTAAATGGTGCGGGACACGATGGATACTGGATAATTGCCGCGATGATAACCTCCGCGACGTGACATCATTTGAAAACAATTTTAATTACTGGTGCTCGAGGACAGCTTGGCTATGCGCTGAGACAACGCTTTGACGAACTTGCGCGGCAAGTTGACACCAACCTCAAGGTGCATAGCCTTGATCGTTCACACATGGATCTCACTCAACCGAACGCAATTCGCGAGGTAGTTCGCCGAATTCGTCCGGACATCATCATCAATGCCGCCGCTTATACCGCTGTGGACCAAGCCGAGCTCGAACCTGAACCCGCTCAAGCCATCAATGCCGAAGGGCCTAAGGTGCTCGCCGAGGAGGCCAAAGCTCTAGGTGCCACATTAATCCATTATTCAAGCGAGTATGTATTTAATGGAGAAGGCAACATCCCTCATCTTGAGTCGGACCCGTGTACTCCAAAGTCAGTGTACGCCGCCTCCAAACTTGCTGGAGAGCAGGCGATCGAAAGCACAGGGGCGAAGCACATTATTTTTAGAACAAGTTGGCTATATGCTGCGCACGGCGCCAACTTTATGTTAACGATGCTCAAGCTCGCCCAACAGCGCAACACCCTGAGCGTGATTGACGATCAGTGGGGTGTGCCTACCTGGGTAGGTCGCGTTGTGGACATGACTGAGCGGGCCGTCATGGCGGCCCTCGGCGGACAGCCTCAACCCCTTGACCGGTCTTCGACGAGCGATAAGTATTGCGAGCCATTGCACGGCATCTATCATCTCTGCCCGAGAGGCGAAACCACCTGGTACCGATACGCCGCAAAAATTTTTGAGTTACATGCCGATCCGAATCGCAAAATGCGAATACTGGAGCCGATCAGCACGGCTCAATATGAATTCAATGTGCGCGCTGATAACCCTACACAAATCGTTGCTCAACGACCGGCCAACTCACGCTTGAACTGCGACAGGCTTGAAAGGGCTATGGAATTTAGGTTTCCTCAGTGGGAGGAAGACCTCAAGCTTTGCCTGTCAAAAGGGAAGATTTGAAGCAGGAGAAACGCTCAGAATCGCCTCGCGAAATGCCTTTTGCACCTTGGCAATCGCCTCCTGAGTATCACCCTCAAAACGCATCACCACTACCGGAGTGGTGTTTGAGGGTCGGGCCAGCCCAAAACCATCGGCATACTCCACGCGAACCCCATCAATCAGGATAAGCTCGCTCGCCCCGGGGAAGGCGGCTGTGGCGCCGGCTGGGGTTGATATCTTTTCTTTCAGAGCTTCGAGGATTGCAAAGTTTTCGCCCTCCTCTGTTTTCATTTGAAGCTCAGGCGTTGAAATCGCATTGGGTAGGCCATTAAGGACAGCACTAGGATCCTTAAAGCGGGACAAAATTTCCATGAGGCGCACCGCAGTGTATTGCCCATCATCAAAGCCATACCAGCGCTCTTTGAAAAACACATGGCCGGACATCTCCCCTGCCAGTAG
>JANOPA010000013.1:0-13962 GCA_031421635.1 Betaproteobacteria bacterium
CCCGCGTTATGACCGCCTTGAAAACGCACCACCGCCTTAGCGGTTTCGGTCAGTCTATCGACGATCTTGCCCTTACCTTCATCACCCCATTGGGTACCGATCACAACAACATTCTTAGCCATAAAAATACTCTGGGAAAAACTAGAAAATTAGGGGGAGGCACGAAATTAAATTCGTGCAAAAACTAAAGCGCAACAATATGCCAAGCGCCTTGCCGGACAAGCAATTGGCGATCATACGAAAACTCTTGTTGCTCGTCCTCATGGCCCGGCAAGACTTGCACCACAATTTCACCGGACTCGCGCAACTTGGCAATGGTCTGACGCAAACTCTGATCGTCAGCCCACGGAGCCCGTATCGCATTCATCCGAAGATTAGATTCGGGGGCGCCATTTAAGGCAGCGAGACCGCGCAGCTCGAGCGAGAAGCCGGTTGCAGGTCGAGAGCGCCCGAACGCGTCTCCAGCACCGTCGTAACGACCTCCGCGACCCATAGCTTGACTGCGTACTCTAGGATGTTCAGAGTCGAGCACAAAGGCCGAGAAGACCAGTCCATTGTGATAGCGGTAGCCACGCACATCAGCCAAATCTAAAGCCAAACTTGTGTCGGGTAAATGCTGCCAAAGCGTCGACGCCTGTAAGGCCTCGAATTGGGCCAGACAGCTTGCAATTTCAGGTGAGGCAGGAAGATATTGGCGCAGGTTAGTTAGGGATTCATCGGCGTCGCTTGCAGCGATACTGATTAGCGCAGACTTTTGCGGATCGGGTGACTTGGCCAGCAGAGCCCGCAGCGAGGGAACGTCGCGCTGACTAATGAGACGATAAACATCTTCCTGGTCAATGCTATGCAAACCTTTGAGAAGGCTAGGAACGATTGCAGAATGATTAACGTCCAAACGCAGTTTGCCGGCCCCCGCCAAATGCAAAGAACTCAACATCAGTTCGATGATTTCTAAGTCGGCCTCAATGCCTTGATGGCCGTAAAGTTCGGCGCCAATCTGCAAGGGCTCTCGACTGGCATAAAGCCCGGCAGGTAAGGTGTGCAACACCGAGCCACTGTAGCAAAGCCGACTCAGGCCCTGACGATTCAGAAGATGGGCATCAATCCTGGCCACTTGAGGCGTGATGTCGGGCCGAATGCCCAGAGTGTGGCCGCTGAGCTGGTCAACGAGCTTGAAGGTCTTGAGGTTGAGGTCTTGTCCGCTACCGGTGAGAAGGGCATCCAGATATTCCACCAACGGAGGCTGCACCAACTCGTAGCCGTAAGACTGATAACAGTCCAGTAGGCGTCGACGTAAATCTTCAATAGTGCGGGCCTCAGAGGGCAAAACATCCGCAATGCTTTCAGGCAGGAGCCAGTTCGGCACGATCAAATCCAGGGGAATTAAAGCGTAATTCTAAGCTAGCTTGAAAACAGGCCGCTAAAACCCGCCAACAGCGCCCGACGGCTATTGGGCAAGAAACAAGAACAGGGCACCGAGAGCCACGGCTCCCAGTCCCATAAAGCGAATTTGCCCGTCCTTCAGTTTTGCAACTTGAGCAAAGAACGCGCGCCATTGATTGGGCGAGATCAAGGGCATCAAGCCCTCGAAAATCAACATTAAACCCACTCCGAAAAGTAGAATTTTCATCCGCTTGAAGACCCCTTAAACCATTGGATAGGGGGCGCCTTTATTATCAAAAAATTACTGACCTACTTAGCGGCTTTAGAGCCTTTAAAGTACTTGAAGAAATCTCCGGAAGGGTCTACGACCAAGACATCACTACGACTCTTAAACGAAGCTCGGTAAGCCTCCAGGCTCCGGTAAAAACCCGCGAACTCCGGGTTCTGACCGAAGGCATCGCCGTAAATTGCTGCCGCCTTGGCATCGCCCTCACCCTTCAGTTTTTGGGCATCACGATAAGCTTCCGCAAGAATAACTTGACGCTGGCGATCCGCATCAGCACGAATCTTTTCACCTTCAGCAGTGCCCGTTGCGCGACGCTCATTCGCAACCCGCTTACGCTCGGACCGCATGCGCTCATAAACCCGGTCAACGACTTCGCTCGCAAAGTCCACCCGTTTGAGGCGTACATCCACAATTTCAGTGCCGATTTGCTTGGCATCTTCATTAACTTTGGCACGAATGTTTTGCAAAAGCTTTTCGCGGTCCCCTGAAATCACTTCTGAAACCGTGAGCTTGGCAATCTCATTGTTTAGCGCATCTCTCAAACTGCGGGAGATTCGATCCGTCGCGACTCTTTCACTACCCTGCACCGAGCGAATATAGGCGCGCAAATCGGTGATTCTCCATTTAACGAAGGAATCGAGTTGGATGTTCAGTTTTTCGGAGGTAATAAAACGATCCACGTCCGGGTTATCGATGGTGAGAATACGATTATCGAAGTACTGAACATTCTGCAGCGGGGGCGGCAGTTTGAAATGCAGCCCAGGCTTATCAATCACCTGCTTGATTTCACCGAGCGAATAGACAACGGCATACTGTCTTTGGTCCACCACGAAGACGCAGGACATAAAGAGCAAAATCGCAATCAGCGCGAAAATAACTAGTGAGCCTAATTTTTGCATGATCAATCGCTCCTATGGACGAGCGCTGTCGCGGTCACGGCTACGAACACCTTCGCGGCGAGTATCAATCACTTCGCTACGAGTTTCAGGTGGGACGGGAGGTGAAGCAATCCCAGGGGTTGGCGCGGCCACAGGACGCGCTATATCGCTGACGACTCCCATGAGCTTATCAAGCGGTAGGTTCAACAAACTACCACCAGACTTGGAATCGACATAAATTTTGCTCGTGTTGCTAAAAATACTTTGCATGGTCTCGAGATACATACGTTCTCGGGTGACTTGGGGAGCTTTGGAGTATTCAGTCAAGATCGAATTAAAACGTGCCCCATCACCAGTCGCGGTAGCCACCAAGCCCTCTTTGTAGCCATCGGCTTCTTGCATCAAACGGGCCGCGGCGCCGCGTGCTCGCGGGATGACATCATTGGCGTAAGAGCGGCCTTCGTTGATGAAGTTCTCTTTGTCCTGAGCAGCCTTGTTAGCGTCCTCAAAGGCCGCCTGAACTTTCTCAGGGGGTTGCGCTTGCTGCACAGTGACGTCAATCACAGTGATGCCCGCGCCATAGCGATCCACAAGCTTTTGCATTAAAACTCGAGCATCTTTGGCGACTGCTTCTTTTTCTTCGTAAAGCACTTGATCAATAGTGCGTCGACCCACGATTTCGCGCATGGCCGCCTCAGCCGCCTGACGAGCCAGCTCTTCGGGATTGCCGCTGATATTGTTATTGAAGAAAAAAGCTTTGGCATCACTAATGCGATACTGAATCGCGACTTGCATATCAACAATGCTCTGGTCCATGGTCAGCATTTGAGACTCTCGCTCAAGCTTGTTTTTCGGGACCTGACGATAACCCACTTCGACCGTGCGCAGCTGCTGAGTATTAATAACCTCATGCGCTTCAATCGGGTAAGGCCAGCGCCATGTAATGCCCGCGAGATCACGAGTTCGGTCTAATTTTCCGAACTGCAACACTGCAGCGGTTTGGCCCTCTTGAATAATAAATACGCCGCTAGCCAACCAAAGTAAAAGAGCTCCTGCCGCGATCACGCCGAGACCGATGCCGGCACCTCGAAAGCCACCTGCTCCAGGGCCATCACCGCCGTTATTGTTTCCGTTGTTATTGCCGCTTGGCCTAGGCAAATTACCTGAGCCCTTGCCTTTACCGAAGATACTGTTGAGCTTGCGATTAAAGTCGCGCCACAGTTCATCGAGATCCGGCGGCCCATCTTTCGAGCCTCGGGGGTTATTGGAATCGGGTTTGTTCTCAGGACGATTATCGCCCTTCGCCTCAGGCGTAGAAGACGGAGGCGTATTTTTGCTCCGCCCCCAACCGGGATCATTCAAGGAAAAGATCGCTCTCAACAGTTTGCTCATCGGGGGGTGTCACAGAAGGGTAAGCAGCATGGGTAGCTGATATTGGTTCAAAGGATGCATTTTCAAGGGCAACCCGCATTATTTCTTGCTTCAAGGACTCCATGCCAAGACCAGTTTGCGCACTCACAAACAGCTTCGAGATGCTACCACAGCGGGTGTCATCAGCACCGATCTTGTCGATCTTGTTAAGGACAATTAATTGCGGAATGTTGGCCGCTCCAATCGCGTTCAACACCTTGTTTACCTGGGCAATTTGTGCCTCGCGATCCAGGGCACTGGTGTCCACCACGTGCAAGAGCAGGTCGGCTTGAATGGTTTCTTCCAGAGTGGCGTGGAAGGCCTCGACCAACTGATGCGGCAAGTCGCGAACAAAGCCTACCGTATCGGAGATCACCACCTGCGGCATAAGACGAGGCCAAGCATTGGCGGGAATCTCTCGCGTGAGGGTATCCAAGGTAGCGAACAATTGGTCTGCCGCATAACTCTCGGCGCCGGTCAGACGATTGAAAAGTGTTGATTTGCCTGCGTTGGTGTAGCCGACAATGGCTACATTGAAGGTGGCGCCACGAGCTCGAGCTCGGCGTCGAGTTTTGCGTTGGCGAGTAATTTTTTCAAGCTCGCCACGCAGCTTTTTGACCTTTGTGGTAATCATGCGTCGATCCAATTCGACTTGCTTTTCGCCCGGGCCGCCGCGTACACCAATCCCGCCGCGTTGGCGCTCTAAGTGGCTCCAGCCACGAACCAAGCGCGCAGCAAGATGCTCCAAGCGAGCTAACTCCACCTGAAGTTTCCCCTCGTTACTTCGTGCTCGACTCGCAAAAATTCTTAGTATGAGCTCACTGCGATCAACAATCGGGAGGTCAACAATTTGCGAGAGATTGCGTTCTTGGACGGCCGAAAGTTCTCGGTCAAAAACGATGCATTGCGCGCCATCCGCCTTTGCAGCCTCGGTGAGGCGCTCGGCCTGACCCGAGCCGATAAAACAAGCGGCATCAGGACGATCGCGCTTGAAATACATCTCGCCGCCGGTATCAAAGCCACCTGACCCTGCCAAAGCGCGCAGCTCTTCCAAGGAGTCTTCAAATCCCGAATTGGCAGAGGCTCCACTCAGTTTCACACCCACCAAGAACGCGCGATCTGGCCCCGCTTTCGAGGTCGCCATGCCGCCTAATGGGGAGGCCAACCGTCCTGGTTTGACCTCGGAAAGCTCGCCTCTCAGCTTGGTTCGCCTTCTTGCACGAAGTCTACTGAACGACCCGGAACGACCGTAGAGATAGCGTGCTTGTAGACCATTTGGGTCACGGTGTTACGTAGCAAAACCACGTATTGGTCAAACGACTCAATTTGTCCCTGAAGCTTAATGCCATTCACCAAATAAATGGAGACAGGCACGTGCTCTTTGCGCAAGAGATTCAGAAACGGGTCTTGTAAAAGTTGCCCTTTGTTGCTCATGTTGAGCTCCGATTATTGTTAGAAGTTAGAGGAGAATTCGCTATAGAAGCAGTAAGAACCAAATATCCTAGCTCCAGAAACGAGGCTATTGGGATTAATAGTACAGAAGTCAAGGGTAATCGCCAAGTGGATATTTAACAATGATGCGGTCAAGACACCACAAGTCTGTCAAGCATCTTGAATTCGTCGCGCCGTTCGGCGGACGTTACCTTAAGAGCGGCCTGCCTCGCGGGCATAGGGATTGACCGTGCTCCTGAACTCAATTCTCAAGGGAGTGCCCGTCAAGCTGAACTTCTCGCGAAACATGCTTTCAAGATAGCGCTTGTAGGGCTCAGCAATGTAATCCAAAGAGTTGCCATGGATGACCACAATCGGGGGGTTTGAGCCACCTTGATGGGCGTAACGCAACTTCGGTCTGAAAGGGCCGTGTCGGGGGGGTGCCTGTTTCTCGACCGCATCGATCAGGGCGCGGGTTAACTTGGGGGTCGTTAACTTTTTGTAAGCCGCCGCGCAAGCTTCATCAACCGAACGCATCAAGGCTCCGACCCCAAAGCCCTTCAAGGCACTGGTGAAATGGGTCCGCGCGAAGCCTAAGAAATGAAGCTTGCGTTCGAACTCTTTTTTGATACGGGTCTTCTCATACTCGTCGAGTTTGTCCCACTTATTGATGGAAATAACCAGTGCTCGCCCGGCCTCCAAAATGTAGCCGGCAATATTGGCATCTTGGTCGGAGACTTCTTGACTGGCATCCAACATTAAGACACAGACGTTGCTATCTTCAATGGCCTGCAAGGTTTTGATGACCGAGAACTTTTCGATGGCCTCAGTCACCTTGCCGCGCCGACGGATGCCCGCCG
Source organism: Betaproteobacteria bacterium (assembly GCA_031421635.1). Lineage (GTDB taxonomy): Bacteria > Pseudomonadota > Gammaproteobacteria > Burkholderiales > Burkholderiaceae_E > JAPOKJ01. The sequence goes on from JANOPA010000013.1 coordinate 6,249, forward strand.
TATCGACCAAAATATAGGGCCTTCCCTGATGTTGAAACTCAATTTCAATAGCATCCCGAGTGGTGCCCGGCTCATCAAACGCCAAGACCCGCTCCTCACCTAGTAAGGTATTGATAAGCGTCGATTTTCCGACATTCGGTCGGCCCACAATTGCCACGCGCGTAGCTTTGGGTGCCGCGATGAACTCTAATTCGGGAACTTCTCCCTGCGCAGCGAGGGCATCCTGAGAGCTTGAATCCGCATCGCTTTCAACATCTTCGTGAATCTGAACCGCGGACGAGTTGGGATCGGGACGACCCGCGACTGATTCAGGAAACGCTGCATCAAGATCACCATCCAGAGCAGACTCTTCAGCGCCCTGCGCTAGCCATTGTCCGATCAAATGCTCCACCAGTTCCCGTACGCCTTCACCATGTGCCGCCGAAATGGCAATCGGCTCGTTTAACCCAAGTTCAAAGAACTCAGATACAACCTGCGCGCGCTGCATGCCTTCGGTTTTGTTTACCGCGAGAATGGGCTTGGCAGCCGCACGGCGTAACTCATTAGCGATTTCTTGGTCGCGACGCGTCAGGCCCTCTCGTCCATCCACCACGAAGATTACAAAATCCGCTTCGATAATCGCCTGCCGAGTCTGGCGGGCCATTTCAGCCGCGATTCCGTCCTTGGCGACGGGTTCAAAGCCGCCAGAGTCAATTACGATGAAACGATCTTCGCCGGAACGGCCACGACCATATTGCCGATCACGAGTTAGACCAGGTATGTCGGCCACGATCGCATTTCGCGAACGAGTCAAACGATTAAAAAGCGTCGACTTTCCGACATTTGGTCGACCGACAAGGGCGAGAACCGGTAAACGAGCCAACTAGGTTGCACTCACTGCATAAACACCACCAGCCGTGGTTTGAAACACCGCTAGCCCACCCGCGTTCAAGCCCGCAGATACGATTGGCGAACCATCCGTGGGCAATCTTCCGATGAGGTTACCGTCGGTGGCACTGAGCGCGTGAATCAAGCCGCTTTGATCTCCCACCATCAACGTCGACCCCACCAGGACCGGCGCCGTGAGTTCACGACCTTTAAGCATCTCTTGTGTCCAGATCGGAGCACCACGATCCCCTCGCGACAAACCAACTACAAAGCCTCGCGAATCACTGGCATAGGCATTTCTGCCGTCGAGTTCCACGCCACCCACTGCGGACCATTCGCGACTCCACAAAGGGCGCCCAGTCGCCACTTCAAAACACGACACCCGGCCTTGATAAGTGGCTGCGCAAATATCGCGCCCCGAAATCAGAGGAGAGCCAAGAACGTCGGCAATGCGCTCGATTTCGGTCGAGCCGCGCGGATTTGAGACGGGTGCTTCCCAGCGAACCGAACCATTTTGTAGCGATAGAGAAACTAGACGACCGCCAGGCAGCCCTACAAAGGTGCTGCCACCGTCGATAGCCACAGAGGCAGTTTGTCGAATAACAACCGGTGCGTTCTGTCGACCAAATGTCCAACGACGGCGACCGCTCTCTGAATCAATGCCAATGGTTTTGTTGTCCGAAGTTCTGACGACAACCACACCTACGGCGACCGTCGGAACACTACTCGCCTCCGTGCCCAGGGCATGCACCCATTTACTTTTGCCTTGACCATCAAAGGCCAAAAGTCGCCCATCACGGCTCGCCACGACAGCAATATCCCCATCGGCACCTACCCCCGCAATGAGAGGGGTGCTCGCTTTGATAGACCACTGCGGCTTTCCAGAGCGGGCGTCGAGACGAGAGATTCCGCCATCTTTACCTGCCAGCCAAATGCTGTCGGCAGCATAGGCAGGTTGGAAACCAAAACCAGCCCCGTCGACCGAAGTTCGCCACACGACCCCGAGCCGATTGGCCGCTAGGTTTGGTAATTCGGCGAGCTTCGCCTTGCTACTACCGAACATGCTACAGGCGCTCAGTCCAGAAACAAGCCCGAAACCACTAGCACCCAATAGAACCCGTCGTTTGGCTTCATTCATATCAAGCACCCGCGCCCGCTAGCGCGTCTAATTTAATTTTGACCAAACGCTTGATCGCACTGCTTTCCGCCAAGGCGTCCAAGGCTTCTTTGTAGGCCGCCTTGGCTTCAGGTAATTTGTTCTGAGCCATGAGTAGGTCTCCGCGAGCGTCTGCGAACTGGCCCGCGTAAGCCTTCGGAACCGGCCCTTGCAGGCGTTTAGCGGCCTCGTCGTACGCCTTTTCATCCACCAAAATCGCGGCTAAGCGCAGTCGCGCCGTCAGTCGAAATTCCTCGTCTTGCGCCTTCTCGCTAGCCCACTCCAAAGGCGCCTTCGCGCCCTTCAAATCATTAGCGTCAAAGTAGGCCTTCGCCGACACCAAGGCAGCCATCTGCGCATAGGCTGTGCCGCCGAACTTCTCGAAAATATTACCAGAGGCCTCTTTAACCTTGGTCAGATCTTTAGCACTCGCAGCCGTACGCAACACCTCGTACAAACCTGCTGCCTCACCCGCCTGTTTAGCCTGATAAAAATTCCAGCCCCGCCAGCCAGCGAATGCCAGACACAAAACAGTGATCACCGTCAAAATCAAATTACCGTGCTTCGACCAAAAAGCCTTCAGGTTATCCAGTTCGTCTTGTTCTTGTAAATCTAAAGCCATTTGCTTTCCTAAGTCTAATTACTTTTCTCGAAACACCCATTGAGTTACTTCTGTGGAAGCAACTCTTTGAAATTCATTTTTGCGCATAAGCGGCCAGCATTAACATCCACCACACTAGCGACCCAGCATCTTGTCGCGCACGGATTCGGCAACCTGTTCCAACGCCACGCTCCATTGCTGGTCGAGCTTGTCACTGCCCTCCCCAGTCGCTGCGCCCGCTGCCCGCAGGGCCTTAACGGTCGCTTTACCTTCGGCGATCTCGTTATCACCCAAGATAATCGCGTATGCGGCTCCACTACCATCAGCCCGCTTCATCTGAGCCTTAAAGCCCCCCCCTCCAGCGTGCATCTGGACTGAGATCGCACTGTCGCGAAGTCGCTCGGCACATTGTAAGGCGGCGCTTGCGGCCGCCTCGCCCTGATGAACAACATACACGTCCACCGAGGGCTGGGCCATGACCTGGCTGCGCATTAACTCAAGAATGCGTTCGACACCTATTGCAAAACCAACCCCTGGGGCCGGTTTGCCGCCCAGCATTTCGATAAGAGGGTCGTAGCGCCCGCCACCGCAAACCGTCAATCCTTTGCAAATCCACTCGAAAACACTGAGATTGTAATAGTCCAGGCCACGCACGAGTCTGGGGTTAATTTTGAAGGGAATATTTTGCGACTTCAATATCGACTGTAGACCTTCAAAGTGCGCTAAAGACTCAGCGCCCAAGAAGTCGATCAATTTGGGGGCACCTTCGGCCAGCTCCTGCATCGCGGGGTTCTTGGTGTCCAAGATCCGCAAGGGGTTGCTATGCAAACGCCTTTTGGCCTCTTCGTCCAGTTGATTCTCATGAGCCGAGAAGTAGGAGATCAAGGCGCCGCGATGGGCAGCTCGCTCCTCAGACTGCCCTAGGCTATTGATCTCCAGCGAGACGACCGGCAAGTTCAGGTCGTCCCAAAGCCTCTGACAGAGCAAGATCAGCTCAGCATCCACATCCGGACCCGCAAATCCCATCGCCTCAGCACCGACTTGATGAAACTGGCGATAGCGACCTTTTTGAGGTCGTTCGTGGCGAAACATTGGTCCGGTGTACCAAAGCCGTTTCGGCCCATCATAAAGAAGATTATGTTCAATCACCGCGCGCACCGCGCCTGCAGTATTTTCAGGGCGCAGGCTTAAATGTTCGCCATTGAGTGCATCCTTGAAAGAGTACATCTCCTTTTCGACGATATCCGTGACTTCACCGATGCCTCGTACAAACAAGCGAGTGTGCTCGACAATCGGCGTACGAATACGACGATAGGCATAAGCCGCCATGACATCGGCAACGGCCTCATCAAAGCGCTGCCAAAGTACCTCATCTGCAGGCAATATGTCGTTCATTCCGCGCACGCCACGCAGCGCTTCTTTTTTTGGCGAACTCGCTACCACTGCGAGTTCGCCGAGGTCACTTTTGCTGATACTCATACTGTCATTCCATCTGCGCTTTCTTTGCGGCTTTGTTTGCCATAGCGCTTTTCCACATAGTCTTCAACAATGGCCTGAAATTCCTCGGCGATGCGCGTACCCTTTAGGGTAACGGTCCGTTCGCCATCGACAAAAACGGGCGCAACCGGGGCTTCGTCTGCGCCTGGCAAGGAGATGCCAATATCGGCATGCTTGCTTTCGCCGGGCCCATTCACCACACAACCCATCACCGCGACATTCATGCTTTCAACACCAGGGTATACATCGCGCCACTGCGGCATCCGATCACGCAAGTGGCTTTGAATACGATCGGCGAGTTCCTGGAAGAAGGTGCTGCTTGTGCGCCCACAGCCCGGACAAGCAATCACCATTGGTGTAAAAGCCCGCAACCCCATGGTCTGCAAAATCTCCTGAGCGACGATCACCTCTTTGCGGCGATCACCGTTCGGCTCAGGGGTTAGCGAGACACGAATCGTGTCCCCAATACCCTCTTGCAAGAGCACGCCAATACCCGCAGTAGAGGCGACAATGCCTTTGCTACCCATGCCTGCTTCGGTTAGGCCAAGGTGCAAGGGGTAGTCGCAGCGCGAGGCTAAGGCACGGTAAACCGCAATTAAATCCTGAACCTGCGAGACCTTTGCAGACAAGATTATTTTGTCCTTCCCTAACCCAAGCTCTTGGGCTCGCACCGCACTTTCGAGTGCCGACGTCACCAAGGCCTCACGCATTACTTGCTGTGCGGTAAAAGGCTTGCTGCGTGCTGCATTGCTATCCATCAAGCGTGCCAGTAAAGCCTGGTCTAGGCTGCCCCAGTTCACGCCTATTCGGACCGGCTTGTTATAGCGCGCCGCGACCTCGATCATTTGCGCAAAATTGTCGTCACGGCGCTTACCCGCGCCAACATTGCCCGGATTAATTCGATACTTCGACAGAGCCTTCGCACAGTCAGGATACTGTGTCAGAAGCTTATGCCCGTTGTAATGGAAGTCACCCACCAAGGGCACGTCAATACCCATGCGGTCCAACTGCTCTCGGATGGCGGGCACTTCGGCAGCGGCCTCTGGAGTGTTCACCGTAATGCGCACCAGCTCGGAGCCGGCGATGGCGAGCTCTTTGATCTGAATCGCTGTGGCGATTGCATCGGCGGTATCGGTGTTGGTCATTGACTGCACAACCACCGGCTCAAGCCCACCGATTTTAACCATGCGCCCTCCCCACGACACAACCACTTCCTGACAGGCCCGTTTTGGCTGTGCGCCCGCATCGATGGCGTCCAGTGTGAAGGCTTCGAAAGCTTCGACACTTCCCTTTTCGCTTGTCATACTTAAGCCATTTTGTTGCATAGCGTCTGGGCCTTGACTGTTCGATTTCGAACGCTTAGGGTCGTGTTCCATATTAACGAATCGTTAAACGGGCAATACCTTGCCGCGTGTCCTTCGGCATGGGCACAATTTCTCCGCCACCGGAGGGACCCGCAGAACTTCCCTTTTTCTCCACCTTCACATGAATGGCGTTTCCAATCACCGCGGAATAAGGCGCTTTGCCTTTTAGTACTTGGTTTGTTCCAGCCGCCTGATTGCCGTATAAAACGCGCTCACCGTTTGCATCCTTAATTTCCACCCACGAGTCTTTGGCAAAACTGATGAGGTATTGCAGCTCACCGCTTCCCGCCCCACTTGAGTTGGCCGAATTTTGATCATTTGCCTTGCCTGGATCAATCGCAGTACTGCTCGACGGGGCACCCGAGGGCAACGACGTTGGCGCCGCTGGAGCAGGCATTGAGCTACCTGCTGCGGGTCTGGACGGATCTGCGCCAGTACCTGACGCTGAAGGAGTTTGCACGGGCGGCGAGGCGGCCTTACCGCTCGCGCCCGCAGATGAGCTACTGTCTCCAGACGTAGGCGCACGCGAGCTTGAGCCCTCAGTTCCAGGGGTTGCATTGCGACCAAGATCCAGCGTTTTCGAAGGAGGAATAAATTGCTTGGGGATATAGCTATCAAGGCCTTGCCCAAAAAAAAGCGCGACCGCGGCCAAGCCAATGAAAGCTAGCCCTACCCATGCCCACTTGTTACCTTTGCCACCCTCGCCGAAACCCAGGGCCGAGCGCTCAGGTATTTTCCCTTCTAAGGTCCGATCCGCCTTGAGTTCACTCCGGCCAAGTTGCTGGTCAACATAGGCAATTAGCGGACCAAGATCAGCACTCAACAAACGCCCATATAAACGTAAAGCCCCCTTAATAAAGGCAATCCCTGGCAGCTTGTCCCATTCACCGAGCTCTAAGGCCTCGACTTGACGCGCCGCCAAACGCAACTGAGCCGCCGTACCGGGAATGGATAGGCCAGCGGCCTCACGCAGGGCTTTTAATTCTGCCGGGGTTGCTGCCACCCGCTTCTGCTCTTCGCCGACAATGCTGAGCTGCTCAGTCATTGAATTTCCCTTGCTCTAATAAAGAAGCCTCAGGCGAGGCCGGAAACAGACGCCTAAGGCGACTTCCTAAGGAGAGTTCCGCATCACGATTTCCACGCAACCGCTCCACTCTTATCGATAGCCACAACATTTGAGCGTTGGCTTCGTAAGTACCCAACAAACGTTCCGTATAGAAAAGCGCTTTCTCGGCATTGTTTGCCTGAAGATAGATTTCGGCTAGGTTAAACATTGCAATCGGGCTTCCCGCGTCAACCCTGAAGGCCTGCAACAAATAAGCCTCGGCAGCTTTCACGTCACCGACTTTCCGAAGGCAAATACCCGCATTGTGCAAAGGCTTGCCTGGGGTTGAATAAAGGGGATTCTTGGCGGCACGATCAAAGTAGGCAATGGCGGCACGTTCTTGTTTGTTCTGACATAGAAACCAACCATAGGAATTGTTCAAATCTGAATCAGTCGGCGCCAACTTCAATCCACGTACAAAGCTATCACCGGCTTTTTGATTCTCGCCAAGATCCATATAGACCAAGCCAAGAAGACCGTAGGCTGCCGCGTAGTTGGGATCGGCCAACAAGGACTGGCGAAGCTCCTCCAGGGCAACACTGTAATTGCCTTTTTGATAATAGTTTCCCGCTAACTCCAAGCGAATACGCGCGCGCTGCCGATCAATACTTTCTTCCTGCGATGAAGGCAGCACTGAGCCGACCGAGCGAGCATTATCGCCAGCGATATCGGCCCCCTCACCGCCTCGCGTCGCACAGCCACCGAATATGGTCAACACCAGGGCAAAAACAACGGGTAGTCGACAAGTGGTCACAGAGATACCTTGCTAGGGTTCGAAGGTCTAGCGTTTGAAAACAGAATGACTTTTTGCTTCGCGCTACGCTCCGCTAAACGAGTCCGATCCTGGACCTCACCCGCGAGTTGGCCGCAAGCGGCATCGATATCATCACCTCTGGTTTTTCTTACGGTGGTGACAATACCCGCGTCCATAAGCACCTGAGCGAAACGTTTGATCGCCTCAGGTTTGGATTTACGCAAGCCTGACTCAGGAAATGGGTTGAAGGGAATCAGGTTGAACTTACAAGGAAACTTTTTGACCAAGCTCAGCAGCTGGCGAGCCTCGGCGACACCATCGTTCACACCGTCCAACATGCAGTACTCAAACGTAATGAAATCGCGCGGTG
>JANOPA010000014.1:0-83361 GCA_031421635.1 Betaproteobacteria bacterium
CACTCCCAGGGAGCGGTTACCAAGCTTTGTTTCGACGGAAACGATGAATTCCATGTCAGCACCCTCAAGGTAATAAAAGTGTGATCGCCAGGGATTCTAGAATAAACTACATTTAGCGTCTGACCCCCATGTTTGATCCACACCCGGACAGTCACGGACCACCTAGGGCGTTATAGGGAAGCATTGAAAAGACGTAGGCCTGAGGTTGCGCACTGCAAAGATAAGGGTGCCAATAAACGGGCTGAAAATTCGTACTAAGTCATGAGGTAAAGAGAACAAAGGTGAAACCGGTTCAGGTCGCCGGGATCCCCACAAAGACTGCGATTGACATTTTCCACGATCGACAATCACGTCCGCAGTAGCAATTGCAGTTGCTGGTTGCGGGCATCGAAGCATAGGACGGTGATGTCGGGACACTTTGCGGAACGGAATCGATTAGACCAGAGCGCAGTTGACTTGTATTCGCGCGCCTTTAAACAATTTACGTCACGATGCCGTGTCAGCACCAACGCGCTAATCTAAAGCTACGACCGGTGCGTGGTTGGACGCCAATCAATTGCGAGAAGCGGCTTCGACCCCACTGTGGCCCGCTCTCCCTCAAGGGCCACTCAAAACCAAGTACTTGTGCGCGGCCAAGGGCTGGAACTCTGAGGTAAATATTCCCAGATTGTTGCTCCGAACCGATAGTAGGCCTATGAAAGAGCTATCGACGTCTCCGAATATCCCGCTGGTGTAACTCAAACGCGAACCTCCGGGCCATGGATCTGTGACCAAAAACGTATCCTCGGAAAAGCTAGATCCGATGATCGTCAGATAATGCGTCATCCCCGAAGCCACGATGCCCCCAGCTTGCACGGAAAATCCATCATGGTGAACGCAAAACACTCGCTCTGCTATTCTCTTCTTTAATCCGCCAACGATAGCCCTGCGTCCCTTCTCCAGACTGTTCTCGTCGAACTTTATGTCACTCATCAAGTTTCTCGATCCTGCTTTGGCTTGAAAGGGTTTGTAATATCGGTTTCTCTCCGTGGTGAAATGCGAGCCACCAAAGAATGACTGCCCAAATTGCGACGCTGCTGCACCACAATTCCATTGCTTGGGATGGTCTGGATCGGTGATTTGCTTGAGAGGCTGGTCTTTCAGAAATCTGTCCCACTCGTCCCTGTCCCCGACGATGTTATTTTCTTTCGACAGTATCCGTTGATAAGCAAGAAGCTTGACCGGATCTTCGCTGCGACCGAGTAACTCGGCCAAAAGGTCATGCTCCATAAGCCTATGATTGGTCACAACACCCACGGTGATGGCAATGCCAGCATTCGTGTCGTTTTTGTCAAGTACAAACCCTGTTCCCTGCGCGTTCAGTACTGGTTCGACCGTGAAGGCAGTGCGTCGGCGCCCGTCATCATGCTTAATCTCGACAATCTTGACAAATGGCGACGCGGTGATCGTGCTCAGATCGGGGCGTTTTGTCCAACCCTCGCAGTGAAGCGCGAGGCGTCGCAAATTGCCGTTCGGCTTGGGCGACGAATCCAAGCAGATTCGTTCGATTTTTATACTGCTGGCCGAAAAGTAAGTCATGTCAACCCCCTTCGTGGATTACATTGGAAATACCTACTACCCTCAATTCGGGCGTGGACCAAACCCGGGCGCCGTCTCAACCGAAGCGTCGACGAAGCGATCGACTATGATCATCTGCATAGCGAACTTCAAACAATTTGGCGATCTCTACATTCTGCGCTCTAAATATTGGACAGGTCAATGTTTAGCTTCTTCAGGCTCATACCAAATACTGTTTAGTTAACGCATTTGCACTATTATTGCTCCAAATTCATTTTTGGAGTGGGTATGGCCAGAACAAAGACTGAGTTAACGGCAGGCGCGAGGCTGTCCGATTTCTTAACGGTTGGTTTTTTGGCGATGCATTGCCCCTTGAATAACGTCAGGCAAGCGCTCGAAATGCATGGCGCTCAAAGTAGGCGTGCGAGAAGATTGCCTCGTGAGGTCCTGGTGTACTTCGTGATGATGATGGTCCTCTACGGTGATGTTGCCTATGAAGACGTCATGCGACTTGTTGTGGAGGGTCTACGTCCTTTGCTTGGCGATGCCGGACTCGAGCGTTCGACAGTCACGAAGGGCGCTATTTCGCAGGCGCGAGCTTTAGTTGGAGAGGCACCGCTTCGTCAGCTCTATGAGGACCAAGTGCGTCCGCACGGACCGGCCGACATGCCAGGCGTTATGTTTCATGGCCACCGTGTCATGGCTATCGATGGCTCTACGCTGACCATGCCGGACGAACAGTCCAATGCTGACTTTTATGGCCGTCTTAGTGGCGGTTATGGTGACGCGTCATTTCCTGTGATGCGATTTGTAGCCATGACCGAATGTGGCACCCATACGCTGTGTTTTGCTCAACATGGCACTTTTAAAGAGGGGGAGCTTACGCTAGCACAAGCCGTCATGGATCGTGCCGACAAATCAATGATCGTGACGGCAGATCGAGGCTTTGGTAGCTACGAGTTCTGGCAGCGGGGTTTGCGCACGGGAGCCAAGCTGTTGTTCCGCGTTAAAAAAACGTTCATGCTGCCACGCCTAGAAACCTTAGCCGACGGGTCCTATTTGAGCGAAATATATTCGAACAAAAGCTTGCCGGGCAAAGTAAAGAAGACGCAAGTGCGGGTCGTCGAATATGCGCTTGATCAAGCACCGGACTCGGAGCCTTCCTATCGGTTGATCACGAATTGGATCGGCCAAGATTCTCCGTCGGCCATTGAGCTTGCCGCTCTGTACCATCGGCGCTGGACTATTGAAGAAACGTTAGATGAATTCAAGACGCATTTGGCAGATCGCAAGGTGATCTTAAGGAGTAAGCAGCCCGAGCTAGTACAACAAGAATTTTATGCGTTACTGCTGGCGCATGCTGCAATTCGCAAACTCATGACAGAGGCCGCTGATCGCACGCGGCAGAGTGCGGTCGACTTGTCGTTCATTCATGCAATTCGGGTGCTACAGCGCAGATTGCCCTCGGTCGGGGCTATTCCCCCCTAAGCGCAGGATCGAATGGCTTGATAGCGTGTTGCGTGAAATCTCTTCTCACCGAGCAGTAACGAGTCGCGGAAAGCGAAACATCCGAGGGGTCAGAAAAAGAACAAGCAACTACGGCGCGCGAAAGAGGAATGATCCGATTAATTTGCCTTGCAATCCAGTGCCGAGAATTATTATTAACTAAACAGTATTGGGCTCATACCACGTTAGAAAAGGCTGGCGCTTGATGAGGAAGTACTGGGTGAGGTAGAGTGGGTGCCAACCAGTAAGCGAAAGGCCCCCAAACGTGGCACTACCTCGGCCCTATCCAAGAATCGCCCGCCCATTTGCAACCGGGGGGCATCCGGAAGCGACCTTCTTGACTATGTGGAGGACCCGGAGTACGCGGCTGACCGACTTCAACTAATTCGGAGCTACGATTTGCTTGCCCGAGATCTCCGGAAAATATTTGACTACGTTGATCCAACAGATGCAAATAAGCAGTGCTTTTCGCACCAGATTTACGCGATATTGCTCAGAGCTGCAACTGAATTCGAAACGCATGCCAAAGCAATATTGCGCGCCAATGGATATAAAGGAAATCCGACAAATTGGAAAATTAGAGATTTTCGAAAAATCGAAGATGCCACAAAGCTGTCTGAGTACAGAATTAGCTTTCCGAGTTGTGGGGAGGGTGGCTCGTTGCGGCACTTTTCGCCGTTCCAACAGTGGGCTAATGGCGGGCATTCGTTAGGCTGGTATCAGGCCTACAATCAGTGCAAACACAATCGGCATGAATGCTTTCCTGAGGCCAATTTGCAAAACGCAGTTTACGGTGTCAGCGCTGTGTTCGCGATTCTATTTGCTCAGTTCAACACTAGATCCTTTAGTCCTCACAGCTTACCCACGTATGAAGTGGAACCTGACGGCAGTGAATTTGAAACACACTCAAACTCATTGTTCGCTGTTCAGTCTTCCCGGTCCTGGACTGACGCGCAAAAATATGATTTTGAATGGGAGCAACTCAAAAGTAGCCAGATCCGATTTCATTTAGACCTCTTGAAGTAATAATTTGGCCTCTGATCGATAGTGTCAAACGAAGTAAATAAGGAGCCAAAATGGAGGTAAAGTTGCTACCATGGTGTTGAATTCATCGGTGAGCGGGCGAGGGCTTATATAAGTCAAACACTTAGGCTTCAATTGACGGGTAGGAGAGTGGGTCGAAGTGGGGGCTAAGCTAAGCGGCCTTGCGCAGCCGTGAAGGAGAGTGAACCAAACCGTGGGAGGCGAAATCATGCGGCCTGGCGTGAGTGCGACGAGTTCGCGCACGGCCTCTTGGCCAATTCAGCAAGTCCCTACTTGGCGAATTCACCGTTGAGAACAGCGACTCTAGCTTGCGCCAGGCATTGCCCTCCCACGGTTTGGTTCACTCTCGGCTAACTTGTCATATATGGACTCCCCCCAGAAGTCAAGACATGTTCAGTGTGGTTGGTCAATGGAAATCGCTTGCAGTCGTATATTCGGCATCCCGGAGTGAGCCTGGATTGGTGGCTCGTGCCGTCATGGAATCTGCCCACCCTTTGCCATACGACAGCCTCGGCTTTTTGCCCTTGAGCGGATTGAGCCGGACAAGTTATCGGCATGTGTGGGTGGTGGTGCGACCCATTGGCCATGATGGGTGAATCGTCTCGTTGCAACGCTAAGAGGGTTTGGAAGTTACTGCGGGTGATTCAGTTCGATTGAATTAATGTGCGACGACGTTTGTACGATGGGCGGGCTGCCCTTTGATCTCGAAGGACACCGTAGGCGATCCTTGCCATTTTGTTGGCCACCGCATAGGTGGCCTTGTTGTGATTAGTGCGCTGACGCACTTCTAGACCCCACTTGTTGATACCCGTGAGCTCTTTGCCCTTGGCCGCCGAAGCTGCCGAAGCCTGGAGCACGGCCCGAGCCCCATGGGTCAGCATCGTTCGAAGGTATCGGTCGCCCATCTTGCTGATGCGGCCCAAGGAGCGCTGCCCGCCAGAAGAATGCTCCCTTGGCGTCAGGCCGAACCACGAAGCGAAGTGTCTGGCACTGGTGAATCGGGCGACGGAGCCGCTGGTGGCGGCCACCAGCCCGGTCGCCGTGATGAGACCAATGCCAGGCACCGTCATGAGTAAACGGCATGCGTTGGATTGTCGGGCCACTTCAGTGAGTTGGCGCTCCAGCTGAGCGATACGCTCCATTTCAACATCCGCTGGGTGAGATTTTAAAAGCAAATCATAGCCGATCATCATCATGATCTCCTCTTAGCCAAGCGACAAAGTCGCCCGCTCATAGCGTAGGGCGGGAAGGCTCAGATCGCATCAATGCAGGCAGGATCCCCTTTCACTAGATCGCACCAAATCCCTTGAGGTCCAGCCAAAGGCCTTGCAAATAGAACAGACCACAGACCGCTTTAAGGTTGGTGGTGGAGGACACACATCCTACGATGCTGTCATTGGCTAAAAGGGGTCGCGTCATAAGCCAGGCAACTGACCTCATTTGTTGTTAAGAATCGCTAGCTTCATTACCGGCCGTGGCAGAAACAGCGCGGGATGGTGCTCCAACACTCTCAGGAGCTAGACCAAGGCTGGGGCTGGTTTCGTCCTACCGGCTCTCATAGAGCAAGAACGCAAATGCCGCCACCAAAGATTTCGGTAGCTTCACGCTGGCGAAGATCGCGCTTCTTGCGCGCACTCATTTGGCTAGGTCAATTTGTTTGAAAACAACCATCACTAGTAAACCTGCATGTCCCCACGGACTATTTCTTCGGACTCAGTGAAACGACACGTCAAAGGTTGGATGAGCACGGCACCCTTTAGATGGTCAAGTTCCCAATCCTTAATGCAGATGGTGCTCAGATGGCAGCGGGTGCGGAGTTTAACGTTCGTGTCTTTGGCAGCAGTATTACGTCGGCCGATTCAGGAGTAGCGCCGTTCCAGCGACGCCACAACGGCGTCATGAGAGACGGAAAAAGCGTAAGTCGATCAGTTCGAGGTGCACTCATGATCGATCATCCGCAGCTCAATGGCAATGCAGATTCTCCAGCGGTGATAACTCAAAACACGGATCCAGAAAATGCGTCGAGTATTGCTAAGATCGGTCACGTCGCAATTTGCTATGACCTGTTCAGGCGAGGCTGGATGGTTGTAAGCACGAATGGTTTGCCGATACCGACCAGTGCCTCGTTCAACATTTGGGCAAATAGTGGTAGTTGGAATGTAGAAAAAGGAACTTCTGTCGCTATTGGTCGTTGAAGCCGAATAAAAGGCTCAAATCCTGTCATCGCGGTGATGAAGGCGTTGTCAGCTTAACCGATCTTTGATCGAAGAATGGCATGGAATCATCTTGTCACTACTATCATCATCGCATCCCGATTAATATCGTGGGGCGAAGCGTTCGAGACGGTCGCCTATTTGCGAAAACTACAGCGATGCAAAAAACTCTCCGAAACGCCTTAGAGCAAAGCATTCGATGTGATTTCCAATGCATGAGCCCGTCCGATTTAAACCTCCCTGACAGAGTCACATATTCGAAGCATCTTAGGCAAAACCGAGCGTAACGACCTTAGGCGATTAGTTGGTCGGGATTGCCTGTTAATCGGATAGTGCGATCAAGAGGCGCGCCCTAGCGCACTAACCGAGCGATACGCGAGACTGACGGTGACTGGCTCAGGTATCGAGCCCAGCGTTGCTAGGTTCTTTAGCGAACCGCCGGAATTGCGAGAACGATTCGAACCAGGTCCGGCATTCGACGCACCTCCAGTTTTTCCAGGGCCGCCTTGATATGGCTACGCACGGTTGTGATACTGATGTTGTGTTTATCCGCGTATTCGTCTGGCGTGAGGCCTGCCGCGAGGGCACGGGCCAGACGGGCCTCGGCAACAGAAAGTCGAAACAGCTCGCCCAGCTGCTTGAGGGTAGCTACCCGTCGATGTTCGACGTGACTTAAGATGAGCAGCAGTTCTGCGGCACCCGTGAACTGGCTATGGGAGCGAGAGTAAATTCGGCTCAGTGACAGTTGAGCGGCGCTTCTTCTCGTGGGAGAAAGGAGCGGCATCGATTCTGCCATTCCGCTAAGGCGAACCCGCTGCATCAGATCTACCAACTTCTTAGGCGAATTGGGTTGGCTGACGGTGAGATGCCCGTGCGCCAGCTTTAGGAACTCGGATTTACGCAGCAGACTTTCTCGACCGCAAGCCTTGTACCCCTGTCGCAAGGCTGACCGCTACCAAAATGCGGTCAGCCTTGCTGTCAAGGTATCTTGCAAATTATTGGCGCCGCTGCGTAGTTTCATCTGGGAGCCGTCCTTTTCTTTGAAAGTGCCCTCAAAGGCTGCTGAAAAGAGGGATACACGTTTGGCCTCGTAGGCGGAAATGCTTGCACAGTCAGCGCCTACTGGTGTTGCACCGCATGCGATAGCAAGGCTAGCCGCATCCGCTTTGTACCTCGCCCAAAATGCGGAAATTGAAGCGAAGCCATTATTCGCACCGGTTGGTAATATTAGGTAGGTGATCACCGCAGCGGCGGTGTTGTAATCCTTGAGCAGTACCGAACCTTCAAAATTCCCCGGCGTAGATATAGTGATCGGATTTTGCGTGGCGATTTGAGCTAAAACCACTTCCTTGGTGATTGCTGGCTTACCGAACTGCACCCATCGGGCAAACCCTTCTTCAAACCATTGGTCCGCTGACGCGTTCAAATTGAAATTCGAGACGAGGTGGGTAACTTCATGAGTTTGGGAAGTCCTATAATAATCCTGAGAGTACGATTGTTTGCCCTCGATAAGGGCATCGCGGGCATCTGCGCCAAAGAAATAGTTACTCGCTGATTGCGCAATGATTATCCCCCCGTACGATGACGAGGAGACTGGTGCAGCAAGAGCGAGGGTTGCGCTAGTACCCACCCGTTGAGGTTGCACACAAACATAGACTTTCTTATTATCAACAATACCTATTGTCGTCGAAACATTTGTGGGAAACTTTGTGCGCAGTTCAAGTACGGCAGCTTCGGCATACTCGGAGATCTCTTGCTGATCCTTCTCGCTCACTCCGTCTGCGGCGAAAACCACGGTATGCGCTTGCTCGTAAACGGTTTTGTTGCTTAGTATCGTTCCACAGCCTTGATTGGGCGGGGTGCCACTGCCTACAGAGCTAAATACTAGGCTCGAATTTGTCTTTTTGCTAGCCACGGTTGCTGCCGAGGGCGTAAATGCTATGAACGTTGGCGCAAGCGAAACGTTTGTACTTGTATTGACGATATTGGCTTGCCCATTCCCCGCGCTGGACGACCCTGAACCTCCACCGCAGCCGCTTAGCACAGCAAATACCGCAAGCATCATCAACCTATTTATCGCACCCATTTCTCTGACCCCTCTTGGTGATATGTCTACCTAGAGTGTCAATCGAAAATGGATTCCTGCCATCATCAAAATTAAGGACCGTAACGGTTCTTGGCGAACAATCCGATACGGGTCATCGGAGGTGCCACTCTGGAGATCGACGATGCCTGGCAGCACTTTCAACTCCTCGTTCTACTAACCACGATAGTCCGCTTCAATTGATCTGGTGCACTGGGAAAGAACTCCTTTTGACTTCCATTTGTTTTGGGTGCAATAAATGACGGTATGGAACCCTGCAATAGCGCCGCGCAGGCCGATATACAGCGACCTTAAAAAGAAAATCGAATCACCGCTTGTGGTCGGCGCGATCGAAAGTCGATCGGGTCGCGCCGATCCTTAGACCCTGATCGTCGTGCCTATCCCTTCAGCTCGACCACCGGCGCGAACCCGCCATAAATCATCCGCTTGCCATCAAACGGCATTGGATTCTTAGCCGGATTGAACCGGTCATCCGTCTTCATCAGCGATTCCATCTTGGCCATGGCCACATCTCGAATGGCCTTGTCCGGCCATTCGACCCACGAGAAGACCACCGTTTCGTCCGCGGTGGCCTGCACCGCGCGCCGAAAGTCGGTCAGCTTGCCGTCGGGGACATCGTCGCCCCAGCACTCGAGGATTCGGGTTGCGCCTAACTCCATGAATAAACTGTCCGCGGATTGGGCATGGTCAATGAATTTTTGCTTGTTCGCGGTTGGCACCGCAATCACGAAACCGTCTATATAACTCATGGTATTGCTCCTGTTTGTAATTCACGCACGGGTCGAACCTCAATGCTGCCGTATTTCGCGGGCTGAATGCCGACGGCGAGCTGAATTGCTTCGTTCAAGTCCTTGGCTTACAGCAAATAAAAGCCCGCCAACATCTCCCGAGTCTCTGCAAAGGGCCCGTCGAACACCGTGACTTCACCGTTATCCCGAAAAGTTCTCATCATCGTCTCGATCTTGGTGCCAAGCGCCCTTTCGTAGAACGCATAAGCTTCCCGCGTGTTGCCGCCGAAGGTCAGGTACGGGGTAAGGGTGGTGGACATGTTGGGCTCCAGGTAAATGGGTGAGGGGTCTCATTGAAAGGTTTCAACGACGCGTGACTACGCGTCTCTACTCTTCAGTCGAATGGTCTGGACCGCTTTCGACACACCTTGAGAAATATTTTATGCGCCGACTTCTGCCAATCGGTGCAACAAGTAGCGGCGCTCGGGCGAAGCGCCCTGTGGAATTAAGCCAGGCCACCGGGTTGGCAAGGACACCCTGCGCTGGCCATTGCTCGGCAGCAGGGACGAACGCATCGTGCAATGCCTCTTCGGCCGCGTCAAAACTTCCCAGCAGTCGAACCAGGGTCGAGAACACACGTCTCGGCTCTCTTGCTGGTAGATTTGGGCAATCAGTTCGTTCATGTCCCGCTCTTCAAAGTGGGCGGGGATGCTTGTGGCCGTGGTCAGTTACCACGGATCGTAGGTGCCGACATTCCACAAATGCCCCTCCAAATCTCGACAACTAAAACCACGACCTCCGTAGTCTTCATCTTTGATTTTAATGTCTATCTTGGCGCCAGCGGCCTTTGCTCGTTCGTAAACCGAGTCCGCGTCCGACACGATGAGGTACGGGCTTTGAGTTTCGCTCCCACCGATCTCGTCGGGTTGCTTCGTCAAACGGCCGAACTCTGTTTCCGTCTTAAGCACGGATCCAAGCATGATCATTCCGTTGCCGAAACTGAGCTGTGCGTGGGCAATGGTACCGTCTTCATTCGGCACAACCAAGTGCTTTTCAAAACCAAAGACCGAGCAAAGCCATTCCATGGCCTTCGGCGCGTCGCAATAGCGCAAGCAAGAGCACTATCAAGGAAACTAGACGCAACTCTCAGCGTGTGCTAGCGCACAGACCGACCGGAGATGCCCAGTTAGTTTGTAAGGCCAATGCGGCGCAACCTGTTGGCACCGCTCGCTTGCACGCTCATAGGACGCACATTGCCCAGCGACACTATCATTAATGTGCCTTTCGAGCCTGCGCATCCGTTGCACTCGCTGATTCAGGACGCCTCACCTCACGCCGGACCGCTAATCGATGAGGTGGGAAGGCGTTTGTTCCAAATTCGCAGTGCGAACTCGCATGGCCAGCGTAGCTCGGCCAGCATTCTGATCAATCGCATGTATGCGTCGCGTGGCTACCTCAGCTCGCCTTTGCCCACGCAGCAATTGCCGACACGAATTACTCTGGTCGCCAGCGACGCCGGGGCCACCATCGGTACCATGACCATTGGTTTTGATTCACCGGCTGGACTGAACGCCGATGACCCTTTCATGAATGAGACTGCGGCGTTACGCGCCGAGGGCCGTAATCTGTGTGAGTTCACCAAATTGGCCATCGACAGCGTGGTGCGTTCAAAACGTGTACTCGCCTCTTTGTTTCATGTGGCCTACATCTACGCGCACCGCATGATGCGCTTTGACGATTTGCTAATCGAAGTAAACCCCCGCCACCGTCGCTACTACGAACGTATGTTGGGCTTTGAAGTGCGGGGGATGCAGCGCATCAACCCGCGCGTGAATGCGCCAGCCGTATTGCTGTGTTTGAACTTTGACCACGCTCATGAGCAGATCGCGCAGCACGGCGGCAGGCCTGAACAGGGCGATGCCACACGCTCTCTTTATCCCTATTTTTTTTCGGGAGCCGAAGAGGCCAGCATCATCGAACGCTTGCTGCGCACCCAACCCGATGCGGCCTACACACCGCGATCCCTTGGAGCGGGACTTGGAACGGTCGGCACCAATGACTGAACGCGCTCAAGACAGCTCTGATTACGACTCCGGTAATTTTTCTTATGACGACGCCTTTTCGCGCAACTTGGGCTGGCTACTTGAAAGCGAGCAATTGCGCTTGCAGCAGACGCGGGTGTGCATTGCCGGCTTGGGTGGGGTGGGCGGGGTGCACTTGCTCACCTTGGCTCGGTTGGGGGTGGGTGCGTTTTCGTTAGCCGATTTTGACACCTATGCGTTGGCGAATTTCAATCGTCAAGTGGGAGCCACCATGGCCACACTCGGCAAGAAAAAAACCGATGTGATGGTGGCTATGGCGCGTGACATCAATCCTGATATTGACATTCGCCTGTTCGATCAAGGCTTGGACGCTACTAATCTTGATGCGTTTTTACAAGATGGCAATGTATATCTCGATGGGCTAGATTTTTTTGCCCTGCCGGTGCGCCGCCTGGTGTTCGCGCGTTGCCGCGTGTTGGGCATTCCGGCCGTCACAGTCGCGCCCTTGGGCATGGGTGCAGCATTACTCAACTTTTTGCCGGGCGGAATGAGCTTCGATGACTATTTTCAGTTTGAAGGGCAAACTGAAGATGAACAAGCACTTCGCTTCCTGGTGGGCTTGTCGCCCAGTATGTTGCAAATGTCATACTTGGTTGACCGTAGCCGGGTTGATTTGGAGCGGCGGCGCGGCCCTTCCACCGCTATCGCTGTTCAGTTATGCAGCGGCGTGGCTGCAGCACAAGTACTGAAACTGGTGTTGGGCCGAGGCAATGTGATTTCCGCGCCACGAGGACTGCACTTTGATGCCTACCGCAACGAATTACGCCGCACTTGGCGGCCGGGCGGCAATCGTAATCCAATTCAGCGCTTGTTGTTAAGTGTGGCCAAGCGTCGACTGAAGAGCGGCCCGTGATTCCGCAAGCAAACACGCTTCATCAAATTCTGACTGCTGGAGTTCAAGCGCCGTCCGCGGAGAACAAGCACTATTTCTGGTTTGAGGTGGGCGCACAATCGGTGACCTTGCATGCCACCGACTCCGCTTCGTGGTCAATGCGGCCGGATAGAAAAATGTTGGCGCTCATGTCGTTTGGCGCTATAGTTGAGAACGTTACTCTGCGCGCACTGGCCTTGGGCTTTATCACCCATGCAAGCTGGCGGTTCGACTCGTCACGTGTGGTCGAACTGAGTTGGCAGTGCGCCACGCCCATCCCCGATCCGCTAGAAAAGGCTATCTCAACTCGCCACACCAATCGGCGCTTTTACCAACGTTCGCCTGTACCTAGTAGTGTGTTGGAGCAAGTCGGCGCCGCCGCGAATTTGGTCCCTGGTGCGCGAGTTCACTGGCTGGCCTCTGGCCGACAGCGCAGCTTAGCTCTGAGCTTAATACGCATCGCTGAAACCGAACGCTTTCGGCGCAGCGGCCTCCACCATGAAATGTTCAGTGCCATCCGCTTCGAGTGCGGCTGGGAGGGCACGGTGCCTGAGGGCTTGCCGCCTGCAGCCTTGGAGGTGGAAATTCCCATGCGATGGCCGTTTGCTTCTTTGCGCCATTGGGGCTTGATGCGTGCTGCCGACGTGGTGGGTGCGCACTTTGCTTTGGGCCTGCGTTCGGGCTACTTACTCTGTGCTGCGGCCCCTCATCTAGGCGTGTTGATGTCAAATGCAGCAGACGTTGATGCAGCTCATTTGCAAACCGGGCGCGCCTTTGAGCGTTTGTGGCTGGCCGCTGAGTGCAACGGCCTAGCCTTGCAACCGATGGCGGCGGCAACGGTTTTGGTTCAGCAAATAAGTGGTCCCAATTGGGTGAGTGGCGCCACGCAAAAGCGCTTGTTGGAAGGGTTGCAAGCGCTGAGCGCCGAACTTGATGCAGACGCACCTAGTGTGCGGCCTTGCATGCTGTTTCGCTTGGGTCATGCCTCGGCCCCTACAGTCGTCGCTGGTAGACCACCCTTAGAGCAATTTTTAAAAATGCCGCCGAGTTCGTCATTGTCCCGCGCACCCCCCTAAACAAGTGTTTTTTACAGAGTTGAGTGTCCTATCGAACATAAGAAAAAGGGCAATCGACCTATTCTAGAGTCTTGGGATCCGTAGGCCATTCTTTACAGCGCCGCGCACCGCGCTGAGTTGTGAAAAATGACGCCAAGGGGGTCTATGTCTCTACTCGCACAATCTCGTTCGAGCAACACCTAACAGTATGGAGTTCATCATGACAATCACTCAGTTTTTACGCGCCAGACGGATCCCAAAGTCGCTCGCGCAACGTACAGTCCTCGGCGCGGCGCTGGCTGGGCTGTGCTCCAGCGCGTCGGCACTGGCGATTTTTACGCTCAACCCCGCTGGCGTGGCATTGAACGGGAGCGCGTTCACGGGTGATAACGTCTTAATTTCCGATTACGCTACTGTGCGATTTGGTGCAGGAAATACGTTCACAGAAAACGGATTTTTGTCGATCAGCGGTGCACAACTTGGGGGCTCCACCTTGGTTCCCCCCGGTTTAAACAGCAACTATGGCCTTTACATTAGCTTTAGCGGTACGGGCAATACTGGCGTGGGCGACCCAACCTTGGTCGGCACCTCAGGCACCTTCAATACCCTAACCTACACTCTTTACGGCTACAACGGTCCTGCGAGCTTTGGTTTCGATGTAGCCAACAACCCCACCGAGACCGCCGCTGGCGAAATCATGTTGGCCACTGGCAGTTTGTTGTCTGGAACGGTCTCGACAGCACCTGCAGCCGGTGGTGGGTTCACGCCCAGTGCTGCCGCTAACCTTACCTTTATTCCACAGGCAAGCGCCGCGCCCTTCTTTGTTTCACCCTCACCGTTTTACAACGTGGCGTTGTCGTCGTTCACCAACACCTCCTCGCAAGTTATTCCATTCGCTGGCGGATTCAATATTAGGCAAGGTGGGGGTTCTTTTAATTTTCAGGCAGCCCAAGTGCCCGAGCCCGCAACCTGTGCACTCATGTTGGCTGGTTTGTTTGGGGTGGGCGTGATGAAGCGTCGACCCAAAGCAACCAAGACTGACCTAGCGCTTGACTCGGGTTCGTAGCGATTAAGCTCCTAAGATTGGTCTGCGTGCTTTGGCAAAGCTACAAATGCACGAAGCAAACATGTCTTAGGAGCGCAAGTAGCTGGACTCCTCGGGTTCCTGCCCCTACAAAGCGCGGCAATGAAGCTGGTTAGGCTGAAACCCTTGACTCTCATAATCACCATTAACGCAACGCCTGACTTATAAAATGTCTAGACTGGCTGGTCTGTGCCGAGCAACACTTGCCGCCCGTGTTACGCCGTGTTGACTGAACCACTAGGTGCATGGCGCCGAATGGACGGCTCGCAATTCTGCCCGCTAGCGACCATTCAGCACCCCTTGCCCGATCCAAGTGGGTGACGGCCATGCTCGTCAATTTCTTCGAAGCGCCAGCTTGCACAAAGTGAAAATCTGTACGGTTACGTACCGAAGTGAACATCTTCGGTGTGGTTTACTCATTTCCCGTAATTCCTGAGATCTATTGAGAGGAGTAATCATGCCATCTACCGATTGGAGCGCAAAGCGTAAACGTCAATATCAACACATCAAAGACAGCGTGTTAGCGCGGGGCGAGAGCGAGCGATTAGCGGAAGAAATTGCCGCCCGCACCGTTAATAAAGATCGTGCGCAACATGGTGAATCGGAGACCGCAAGCATGTCATCAGTTGATGACATTTCGGCCAGTAGGCGGGGCGGGCTCAGCCATTGAAGACTAGGCCGACGGTGTTCGCGATACCTGTGATGGGCGCGGCGAAACACCCCTAAAAATTCAAGTAAAGCCAAACTTTCCGCCACTTGGCCGATTGACCGTCAAAATCCAGCGCTCTGTGAGCCAAAAGAGGTGGCGACGATGATAGCGACCCGAATCATCCTTGTTCAAATTTTCGGGTACAGTATCTCAAAGAAATTTCGGAAAACGTTTTCAATGGCCATTCGAGTTGCCCTGCATCACACCACCACGTATCGATATAGTCGACCCGTCGAATTATCGCCTCATCAGGTGCGGTTGCGTCCTGCCGCCCATTCTCGTACGCCAATTCTCTCGTACTCACTAACCGTAGAGCCGGCTAAGCACTTTATTAATTGGCAGCAAGACCCGTACGGAAACTACATCGGGCGCTTCGTATTTCCAGAACTCACGCAACTTCTGAGTTTCACGGTCGACCTCGTGGCCGACTTAACGGTGATCAATCCTTTCGACTTTTTTGTTGAAAAAGATGCCGAATTTTTTCCTTTCAAATATGACACTCAATTAGGCATCGAACTTGCGCCCTACTTGCAAATAGAACCCGCTGAGGCTCTGTTAGTTGACTGGCTTGCACGGTTTAAAGCGGATTTGGCGCAAGCGCCGATGGTCACGACCGATTTTCTGGTCATGATCAATCAGCGATTGCAGGCCGATATTGGCTATCTTGTGCGCATGGAACCCGGGGTGCAAACCCCCGAGCAAACCCTGGGATTGCGATGTGGGTCTTGCCGCGACACCAGTTGGCTCTTGGTTCAGATTCTTCGCCAACTTGGCCTGGCGGCTCGCTTTGTATCGGGCTACTTAATTCAATTGGTGGCCGATCAGAAAGCGCTCGATGGACCCTCGGGCACGGACCGCGATTTTACTGATCTACATGCCTGGGCCGAAGTCTACATTCCAGGCGCTGGCTGGGTGGGCTTGGACCCCACCTCTGGGCTGCTCGTCGGTGAAGGGCATATTCCTCTGGCCTGTACCGCGCAGCCTTCCTCTGCAGCACCGGTCACCGGGCTGGCTGGCTTTGCGAATGTGGAGTTTAGCCATGAGATGAAGATTACGCGAATTCATGAAGACCCTCGCGTCACTCAGCCGTATTCAGAATCCGCTTGGGCCCAGATCGATGCCCTAGGTCATCAAGTCGACGCCGTTTTGCAAGCTCATGACGTGCGTCTTACCCAAGGAGGCGAGCCGACCTTCGTGTCAGTAGATGATATGGAAGGTGCGCAGTGGAATATCGCAGCCCACGGAGACGCCAAACGAAAGCTGGCAGGAGATCTCCTGCTCAAGCTCAAAGCGCACCACGCTCCTCTTGGGGTCGTGCACTATGGTCAGGGGAAATGGTATCCAGGAGAGCCTCTGCCTCGTTGGGCATTGAACATCTTCTGGCGGCGCGATGAGCAACCAGTGTGGCATGACGAGAGTCTGTTGGCCAAAGATAGTGACATCGATAAATTTAACGAAAAGGATGCCCTGCGCTTCGGTGAAGCTTTGGTCACTCAACTCGGATTGCCGCGCGAGTGCCTCATCCCAGCCTACGAAGATGTCATGCAGCAGGTCTTGATCGAGCAAAAATTACCGGTTAATCTTGATTCGACGCGGGTCAATCTTAGAGACCCGCTAGAGCGTCGACGCCTGGCGATGCTTCTGGAAAAAGGGTTGGGCGCGGTCGCGGGTTTTGTGGTGCCACTCAAACCCGCGGGCATCATGACGGACCGATATTGGCGGACAAGCCAATGGCCTCTGCGGCGTGAAAAGCTCTACCTTCTCGCTGGCGATTCGCCACTGGGTCTTCGTTTACCCCTCGAGAGTCTGCCCTGGGTGTTACCTGAAGACATTGAGCCAATTTTCCCGGTAGATCCTTTTGCCGCTCGCGACGAATTGGCACCCTCTGAGATGGTCTCTGCCGCCCGAAAGAGCAAGAAAAAGGCGCCGCTCGGCAAAGCTTCTCCAGATCCAAGAGAAGTCATTCACACCGCGCTTTGTATAGAAGTAAGACAAGGGCGGTTGCATGTCTTTATGTCTCCACTGGAGCGGCTTGAGGACAGTCTGGCGCTGATCAGTGCCATTGAAGCCACCGCCGCTCAAACCGCCATGCGCGTTCGGCTGGAAGGTTATCCGCCACCTTGGGACACTCGACTACGAGTGCTTAGCGTGACTCCCGACCCGGGCGTAATTGAAGTCAACGTGCAACCGGCGTCGAGCTGGCCAGAAATCACCTCTAATGTCACCAAGTTGTATGAGCTTGCGCGTGAATCTCGTCTAGCGACCGAGAAATTTATGCTCGACGGAAGACACACTGGCACGGGCGGTGGCAACCACGTCACGCTCGGCGGCGCCACACCTGCCGATAGCCCGATGCTGCGCAGGCCCGATTTGCTGCGCAGTCTGCTCACTTATTGGCAAAATCATCCAGCCCTCTCGTACTTGTTTTCCGGCGCTTTCATCGGCCCGACCAGCCAAGCTCCCAGAGTTGATGAGGCGCGTGACGACACACTGTATGAGCTTGGTATCGCCTTCCAGCAAATGGAGGCCGCATTGCCTAAGGCCAAGAAGAGCGAGCGCCCTTGGCTGGTGGATCGCCTATTGCGCAATCTACTCGTTGACCTAACAGGTAATACACATCGAGCCGAATTCTCGATTGACAAACTGTACTCACCCGACTCTCCTACCGGCCGCTTGGGGATTGTCGAGTTCAGAGCGTTCGAGATGCCTCCGCATGCTCAAATGAGTCTGGTACAAATGTTGCTGATTCGCGCCCTTGTTGCCCGCTTCTGGAAGGAACCTTATCGTGCACCATTAATGCCTTGGGGCACAGCCTTGCACGATCGCTGGATGCTACCCCATTTCGTAGCCCAAGACATTCGCCACGTTGCCGAAGATCTCATCGAAGCCGGTGTTGAGTTCTCTCCAAGTTGGTTTGACCCATTTATTGAATTTCGGTTCCCGCGTTATGGAACCGTGGTGTACGAGGGCGTCGAAATCGAATTGCGCCAGGCGATTGAACCCTGGAATGTTCTGGGTGAAGAAGTGAGCCGGAGCGGCACCTCACGCTACGTCGATTCGTCGGTGGAGCGCCTGCAAGTTCGTGTTAGGGGCCTCACCGATACTCGCCACGTCGTCACTTGCAATGGTCGCCGTTTGCCCTTGCATCCGACAGGGGTGCCTGGCGAGGCTGTAGCCGGTGTGCGTTTCCGAGCCTGGGCTCCGCCCAGCGCCTTGCATCCGACGATTGGCGTTCATGCTCCGCTGGTATTCGACCTGGTAGATACCTGGAGCCAACGTGCCATTGGCGGATGCACCTATCATGTCAGCCATCCTGGCGGCCGCAACTACGATACTTTCCCAGTGAATGCAAATTCGGCCGAGGCAAGACGCTTTACCCGCTTTGTGGCACAGGGACATACTCCTGGACCCATCGACGTGCGCGTTGAGCCTCTCAACCCGAAATATCCGCTCACCCTGGACATGCGTTGGAATCCATGAGTACTCAGCTCCTCGAAAAGTACCTGAGGACTGCGACCCGCTATGACGAGTTGCTATATGCCGACGGAACGGCGCGCCTGCACTGGGAGGCGATGCTAAAATTTTTGAGCGAATCGGCCCCCGAAGCCATGGAGCATCGGGTGCAGGTGGTGCGACGTCAGGTGCGTGAAAACGGGGTGACTTATAACGTCTACGCCGACCCTCTCGGCACAGATCGCCCCTGGGACCTGGACATCGTTCCCATGATTTTGTCGGCTAACGAATGGGCCGAGATTGAAGCCGGTGTCATTCAGCGCGCAAGCCTAATGAACAAGATTTTGGTCGACGTTTACGGCGATCAACAGTTACTGGCTGATGGACATTTACCGGCTTCCTTGGTGCATGGACACTCTGGTTTTCTACGCCCGTGCCATGGCATCAAGCATCTTGACGGGGTGGCGCTGCATACTTACGCTGTCGATCTGGCACGCTCGCCCGATGGGCGTTGGTGGGCGCTCAACGACCGGACCCAAGCCCCCTCGGGGGCTGGCTACGCACTGGAAAATCGGATGGCGATTTCACGTGCCTTCCCGGAAATGTTTCGGGACCTCAAAATTCAGCGTCTAGCGGGTTTTTTTATCAAGCTCCGTGACAGCTTGGCCCATTGGGGACGCTCTTGTACGCCCTACATGGGCCAAGCTTTTGCTGACGACCAAAGGCCGTTGACAGTACTACTGACGCCCGGCCCCTTTAACGAAACCTATTACGAGCAAGCACTCCTGGCGCGCTACCTTGGCTTTCCCTTGATCCAGGGCAACGACTTGATGGTGCGAGACGGGTTTGTCTGGCTCAAGACCTTGTCAGGACTGCGACGCGTGCACGTTATCTTGCGTCGGCTCGATGATGACTATTGCGACCCACTTGAGCTGCGCAGCGATTCGGCCTTAGGTGTTGCAGGTCTGACGGAAGCGGCCAGACGTGGCACCGTACTAATTGCAAACAGTCTGGGTTCTAATCTACTTGAGTCGGGCACCCTGCTTGGTTTTCTTCCCAAGCTCTGCGAAGTACTGCTCGGCGAATCCTTGAAAATGCCGTCGATCGCGACTTGGTGGTGCGGTGAGCCCGCGGCCCTCACCGATGTTGTTAACCGAATTGAGCAATTGGTGTTCAAACCTAGTTTTCCTCAGCTTCGACAAGCGCCTGTGTTTGGTGAAGATCTCGATGAAGCTGCCCGCAGTTTGTTCATTGAGCGACTGCGTGCCGAGCCTCACAATTTTGTGGCTCAAGAGCAGGTACTCATGTCCCAAGCGCCCATCTGGAATCGGACAGAATATTCTGCAGATGGCGGCGCAGCGAAAGTACGGGCAGGTTTGGATGCTCGCGTCGTGGGGCTGAGAGTTTTTGCCTGCGCAACGCCCAATGGCTATGTTGTCATGCCCGGGGGGCTGACTCGGGTCGCGACGGGTTCAGACGCTCGCGTTGTCGCTATGCAGCGCGGGGGTGCGAGCAAGGATACCTGGGTGATGACCGATGGTCTGGTGAATCCTGTCACCCTCTTGCCTCGTCCTACCGAGAACCAGGATTTAATTCGCGCCGAAACTCATTTGGCGAGCCGCACCGTTGAAAATCTTTTTTGGTTCGGCCGTTACGCAGAGCGCTGTGATAACACCGCACGTCTCATGCGGCGATGCTTTGACACTTTGATCGAGGCCAACCCGGAAACCCGTGGTGGTGAATGGCCTACCCTCGTGGCTCTTTGCCAATGGCAAGAGCTGCTCGAGGCGCCGGAACCGGCTTCGACCGAAAGCGTGGCACCACAAGACCTCAGCGTGCCGAGCGACGCAACGATTGAAGAGCGCCTACTGAGGGCCGTTCATGATACGGACTTGCCAGGACTGGCGCACCACATCAAGCAATTATTTCGAGTGGCGTTTAATTTGCGGGAGCGCCTTTCTACCGACAATTGGCGCTCTCTCAATCAAATGCTTCAACGCCTTGGCAGTCCAGGCCCCGACTTGAATATCGGTGACGCCCTTGTATTGCTTGATCAGGCGGCGGTCTCTTTAATGACGCTGGCGGGTTTTACGCTCGACGGCATGACGCGAGACATGGGTTGGCGATTCCTGTCGACGGGGAGAAGAATTGAGCGTCTTCAGTTTATGTGCTCGGCGCTTCAACACGCCTTGACGATGCCTCCTAACAGCGGACTAGATTGGTTGCTAGATCTTGGCGACAGCATCATTACTTACCGATCTCGCTATATGGCCCGACCCGAATGGCTGCCTGTACTGGACTTGCTGATACTCGACAACGGCAACCCGCGCTCAGTCATCTTTCAGCTTGAAGGCTTGATCGGAGCGCTCCGGCGTGTCGCCGCCGTTCACGGCCCGAGTGGCGAGGAAATCTTTGAACCCTTATTGGCTCAGTTGAAAAGCCTCGACCCGGGTCGAGATCTTCGTCCCGGAGGCGAGGAACTCCTCACCTTGCTTCGCAACATCTATTCGGCAAGCTATCAAGTTTCCGAGCGCCTTGCGTCACAGTTCTTCAGCTATGCCGGCCATATCGACGCCAGTGTGTTTAAAGCATGATTCCTAGCACCATGATTTTCAGCGCAAGCTTTCACGTCCTCCACGAAACTCGTTATGACTACGCGCATACCGTGAGTTTGTCGCAACAATTGCTACAACTGAAACCGAGAACCTTTCAGTTTCAGCATTGCATGGCACATCAAATTAGCGTGACGCCCACGCCGACCGAGCAGCATGATGCCTTCGATTACTTTGGGAACCACCGACAGTACTTGTCGATTTCCGAACCTTCAGAATTATTATTGGTCAGCGCAGAATCGACGATATCTCTCTTGGCGAGACCGGGTCACGAGTTGCTCCTTGATTCAAAGCCGTGGGAACTCGTACGCGATAATTTACGCGAGATCAGCCGCCCGGTGACCAATGATCCGCAGGGGCTCGAGCCCATGAAGTTTTTATTTGAGTCGCCTCATGTCAGCCTCAGCGAGGAATTGCGCAAGTACGCGAGCGAGAGTTTTCGCCCTGGTGGTTCGGTCCTAGCCGGCGCGTTAGATCTCACCGAAAAAATCCATCGCGATTTTGTCTTCGATCCCGAAGCAACCGATATTTCCACGCCTCTTAGTGAGCTCCTTCGCATCCGGCGCGGTGTATGCCAGGATTTCGCCCACCTCATGATTGGATGTTTACGCAGCCTGGGACTTTCCTGTCGGTATGTGAGCGGATATATTCTGACCAACCCGGCACCGGGCATGCCCAGACTCGTGGGGGCAGACGCTTCACATGCTTGGGTGTCTGTTTACTGCCCCAGCATCGGATGGGTTGATTTCGATCCGACCAACCGCTGCATGGTGAACCTCGAGCATGTCACCCTCGGTTGGGGTCGCGACTTCAGCGATGTCAGCCCCATTCGCGGCGTCATGCTGGGCGGCGGTCAGCAGACGCTCAAGGTCAGTGTCACCGTGACGCCACTTAGTCAAGCGACTTCGGTTAACACGTGATCAAATACCTCTTTCTGATTGCGACAATTACCGCCATGGCGGGTACTTCGTTGGCGCAAGTCTCCTCTCCCGCCGGGATCGATCTACCGTCTTTGAACCGCCCCCTGGCTACTTGGAGTCAGCCTGAGCGAGAGTTCGGTTTCGCGAATTGGGATCGAATTTATCCCGCGCGGCGGATTGCGCGAGGTAGTCAGGTGCATTTGCTGCCTGAAGGACCTGACTTGCCGACGTTCGCAAACGGCGGCGAAGGTGCCCTTCAACTTCAGCGCAATATCGAGGCCTTCAAACTAGCGGGCATTGTGGTGTTACAAGACGGCAAATTGCGCTTGGAGCGCTATGCGCTAGGACATAGCGCTTCAGGCCGCTGGGTGGCGTTCTCCCTGACAAAGTCACTGACCAGTACATTGGTGGGGGCCGCTATTAAAGACGGTTTTATTTCGGGCGTTGACGATCTTGTCACGCGCTACATTCCGGAACTAAGTGGAACCGCCTACGACGGCGTGACTTTGCATCAGTTGCTGACAATGTCCTCAGGTGTCAAATGGAATGAGGACTATGCGAGTCCTGATTCCGACGTGACTCACTTCTACTCCGCACCTGTAGACGCTGGCTTGGATGCGACCGTCAGCTACATGAAAAAACTCAGCCGGGATGTGCCTCCCGGCCAGAAGTGGCTTTACAACACTGGCGAGACGAATCTCATCGGCGTGATCGTTGCCCGAGCTACCAAGAAGACCTTGGCGAGCTACGCCTCGGAAAAAATCTGGGCACGCTATGGCATGGAACAGGATGCAACGTGGATGCTTGACCGAACGAGTCAAGAGCATGGTGGATGCTGCATGCACGCCTCCACGCGCGACCTGGCACGTCTCGGCCAGTTTATTCTCGATGGTGCGCGCATCGATGGACAATCGATCGTCGCAGACGGCTTTCTGGAGGCCGCGACCCACAAGCAGGCCGACTTTGGGGACCCCGTAATGAGTTACGGCTATCAGTGGTGGATAAAGAACGATGGGTCATTTAACGCCCTAGGTATTCATGGTCAGCATATTCAGATCGACCCTGGTCGAAGGTTGGTAATTGTCGTCAACAGTGCATTGCCAAGCGCAGACTTCACAAAGGACTCACTCGCTGCCCGTACGGCGCTCTTCAACGCAATTCGTGCGGCGCTTGATTCGGAGTTGCTTGGTGGAGGTAAGCAATAGCGGAATGTCATCGTCTCTTTGGCGACCAATTCTGACACCGCAGTGTGTCGGAGTTCAGTCACTTGCGCCAAAAGTCTGCCAAGCCCTACATGACCGGCTTTAGCCATGCGCAACGCTGATCCAGGGCACCTCGTGATATTTCACGGTGACAAATAAGTTTTGACGATGCAATACTTGATTGTGTTTCAGATTATGAAGTAAGGCTGGGGGTGTGATGTTGGCTTCCCGTGGAGGCAATGACTAAAGTAAACCAACCGCCCTCATGAATTTTTAGAACGTTGGAGGCCAGAAAAAAAGTTTCAATGGACAGAAAAATCACTGTGATCGAGCCACACCGCCAAAGTGGAAAATTCCAACGATAGCGCATGACGTAGAAGGCCATTATCGTGGTCAAGACCATGGTGCCCGTCACCGCAATGCCATAAGCGGATCCCAACGCTGCCGAGGAACCAAACCCGATCACGGCGACGACCACCGCGAAGTAGACGCCATCATGATGATTGATTTCGCGCTCGACGCGGAACGTCAGGACGGCTTGTCGGCACATGAGGCGATTCGCAAGGCCTGTCTGCTGCGATTGCGACCCATATTAATGACCACGATGGCGGCACTCTTGGGGGCATTGCCCCTAATGCTCGGTAGCGGTATGGGCAGTGAGCTTCGTCATCCACTGGGTCTCACCATGGTGGGCGGTTTATTGGTGAGCCAAGTGCTGACCTTGTTCACGACACCCGTTATCTACCTCTACTTTGATCGATTGGCGCGGCGTTTTCGCCCAACTAAGAAGCAGGTCGCCTGATGTTTTCTAAAATGAAGGAGCAACGCGATCGTATTGTCGAGCGCAGTGAGAGCATCTCCAAGATCTTTATCGAGCGACCAGTGGCCACCAGCTTGCTCACCGTTGCTATTGCCCTGTCGGGAGTGTTCATTTATCTACTGCTACCCGTGTCGCCTTTGCCGCAGGTTGAATTTCCAACGATTTCGGTCACAGCGAATCTGCCTGGGGCAAGTCCTGAAACGATGGCCGCCACGGTGGCGACTCCCTTGGAGCGCGCCCTAGGCGCCATTGCTGGCGTCAGCGAACTGACCTCTTCAAGTTCACTAGGAAGTACGCGGGTGACCCTGCAATTTGATCTCTCTAAGAATATCGATAGTGCGGCGCGAGAAGTTCAGGCCGCTATTAACGCGGCCAGAGTGACTTTGCCTAGCAGCTTGCCCAGCAACCCGACTTATCGCAAAGTAAACCCCACCGATTCGCCTGTGCTGATTTTGTCGCTCACCTCGCCAACAATGAGCCGTGGACAAATGTACGATGCCGCGTCGACTGTGCTGGCGCAACGTATTTCCCAGCTTGAGGGCGTAGGCCAGGTCACGGTGGGGGGAAGCGCCTTGCCCGCTGTCCGTGTGGCAGTCGATCTCCCGGCCCTCACGGCGCGGGGGATCAGTTTAGAAGGCGTGCGAACGGCCATTGCTTCAAGCAATGTCAATCGACCCAAGGGCATTATTGAAAACGATGAGCGGGCTTGGCAAATTACGGCCAATGATCAGGCTCGCAAGGCCTCTGACTACCTGCCGCTGATTGTCGCCTACAAAAATGGCAGTCCGGTGCGATTGAGCGATGTTGCGAAGGTGACGGACGGTGTTCAGGACTCTCGAAATATGGGTCTAAGCGATGGTCAACCCTCGATTCTTTTATTGGTCTATCGTGAGAGTGGTGCCAATATTCTTGATACGGTCGAGGGCGTCAATTGGTGTACCTACTGCGGTCACGGGGTCGTTTCAGGGAGGAGCCAAGGTATTCAGGCCTCGCTGAGTAGCCAGCCGGTGCTCATTCTGAGTGCTCTGGTAGCAATTTATCTCATTTTAGGAATACTTTACGAAAGCCTCATCCATCCTTTAACAATTCTCTCGACCCTGCCTTCGGCCGGAGCCGGCGCAATCTTGGCCTTGATGCTGTTCAAGATGGACTTCAGCATTATTGCTTTCATTGGTGGCATATTATTAATCGGTATTGTCAAGAAAAACGCCATCGTGATGATTGATGTCGCGATTGACTCCGAACGTCGCCAGAATTGCAGTGCCCATGAAGCGATTTTCCAGGCCTGTCTTTTGCGCCTTCGTCCCATTTTGATGACCACCTTGGCGGCCCTGTTTGGTGCCTTGCCGCTTGCACTGGTGACTGGCGACGGTGCTGAAATGCGCCAGCCGCTGGGCATTTCTATTATTGGTGGACTGCTCGTCAGCCAATTGTTGACGCTTTACACCACGCCCGTGATTTACCTCGGTTTGGACGGTTTGCGAACTCGCTTCGTAAATCGCAGGGGAAACCGTGGCAAGCTTATTTCCCAGATCCTGCGCGATGCCCCCAAAAGGACCCAATTATCAGAGGCCTGAACCTTTGCCTGTTCATCAAACGGTTCCAGAGAAATTTAGGGAGGATTTCGCCTACATGCAGACCGCTCAACCTGCAGATTTAATCCCGCGTGGGGCATGGTGGACCATCTTTAAGGATCCCATGATTGATGGGCTGATGACACAGCTTAAAAATCAGAATCCGAGCATTGAACTCGCGGCCGCTAAGTACCGTCAAGCCAACGCTGCGTTCAGCCAGGCGCGGGCCGCTCGTCTGCCCATCCCCACCGGTAATGTCGGTGCTACTCGTGGCAATTCCAGTGTCATCAGTAATCCAGTGAGCAATTTCAGTGTTGGAACGGCAGCGAGTTGGGAGATTGATCTCTGGGGAAAGATCAGCCGTACCCTTGAAGGTAGCGCTGCCACTGTTCAGGCCACGGCCGCTGACTTGGCGGCAACGGAGTTAAGCCTTCAGGCGCAACTGGTCAGTAATTATGTTTCGCTCCGTTTTACGGATGGGCAAGCGGCCCTACTTTCTGAGACCGTTGCAGCCTACGAGCGCTCTTTAAAGCTCACTCAAAATCGTTACTTAGGTGGTGTAGTGTCAAAAATTGACGTGGTTCAGGCTGAAACGCAGTGGCGTTCAACACGGGCGCAACTCATTGATCTTGGTATTCAACGTGCAACTTTGGAGCATTCGATTGCGATACTTTTAGGGCAAGCTCCTGCCACCTATTCCTTGGCGAAAAGCCAGGCAAGTTTGCCAGAAATTTACCTGCCTGCGCTCAGCGCTGGACTGCCAAGTCAATGATTAGAGAGGCGTCCGGATATTGCTGCGGCCGAGCGGCGCGTGGCGGCCGCGAATGCGCAAATTGGCGTGAGCGAGAGTGCGTTTTTTCCCTCACTTACTCTCAACGCATTGGCGGGATTACGTGCGCCTTCGCACGCTGACCTATTCAATTTGCCAACGCGGGTTTGGTCGTTGGGGCCTGCGCTCGCCGCGACACTTTTCGATGCGGGCGCGCGCAAGGCCGTCACGCAGCAGGCGCAGGCAAGCTACGATCAAAGTGTGGCGAGCTACCGTATCACCGTGCTCGCGGCCTTTCAGGAGGTTGAGGACAACCTCGCCAGCCTACATGTGCTCGAACGCGAATTGGAGGAGCCAAAGCTTGCCGTGCTCGCTGCTACGAAATCGACAGAGCTGGCGAACAACCAGTATAAAGCCGGTATTACGAATGACCTCAGCGTGGCTGCCGCGCAAACTGCGGAGCTGGCTGCCAAACGCAGCTCACTGTCCCTGATCGGGCAGCGCTACGCGTCAACCATTGGACTAATTAAAGCCTTGGGTGGTGGCTTTTAGCAGGGGCGTCCTTGACGCGATGATTGCTAATGCAGCCGCAGTGAGTAAAGAACTCGAAAGCGCCGGAGATTGGCGCAAAAAAACAGCCAGATCCACGAGTGTCAAAACACGGTACTGTTCAATAAAGGCGACTAGCGATGCAATTTCGTTGCTGCCGAGCTTCTGAGTATCTTCAGCGAGAACCTGGAATCCAACCCAACCGACGTTTGACAGTGCCCGCCCGATAGCCCCTTCGGCAATTCCGAAAACGGACAAAATGCTCAAGGGTCGGAGAAGCAACTGCAAGATGCTGATTCGGTCGGTTGCTGGCGCATTCTGATAGATACTTGCGACAATTTGCGGTAAATCGTTGGGAGGAAATTTGTGGGCTTCATGCCCAAAAACGAGCTGTGATGAATTTGATACCTCAGACATTTTTTCACCTTCCGTTTGGAACTTCAAGTACGATTTTCTTTGGCAGTGCACTCTAATGAATGACATCATCTGCACTTTTGATGACAATTGAAATATTTCGCAGTGCGACTTCAAACATGAGTTGCGGCTCAGTGTATGGTTAGAAGCGGATCCCCGTGGAAATTCTCAACGAGTTATCAGCGCTGAAATTGACATTGGGGTCCCAGGCCACGCGCATAAACCAGCCCGGCCAATCGTAGGTCGCACTTAGTCCCCAGCGATGGATGGTAGTACCACCTACCAGTCCAGTCTTATACAAAAGATCCATGCTCAACCGATCTCGTTGGTTGAGTTGGCGTTTGTAGACAAGATGAAGATGGCGCTGATCCGGATTCTCTCGATTGTCGCGAATGTACTGGACGGCGAAGAGATCTTTCGCAGACAGGTGCTTGCCAAGGCTCAGCATGTAGGAGTCATTGGGATCAAAATTGAGGTTGAAATAGGGTCTGAGATTGGTCCGTCCAAAGCCCAAGGAAAAGAACCAAGGGTCACCAACTTCTGCCTGAATGCTTCCACCCCAAAAGCCGCCGCTCGCCGTTTGAATGGAGGGCGTGATTCGAATATCTTTCCCAAAGCTGTTGTCCCAGCCCGCGCGCCACTGAGAAATCATTTGATCAGATTGTCCAAAGTATCCGAGCCAAATATTGCCAAGTTCTGAGCTGCGCCGAAGGTTTACGTCCCAGCCCGCCGACTGGCTAGAAAAACTGTAGTAGCCGGTCGTGAATTTATAACTAGCACTGGTATCGGTTGGGGTAGACGTTTCCTGGGCGACGCATAGTTTTGGGATGAGTGCAATTGACGCCGCGCTTATCATAAGGGCTAGCAGGTTATGCCAGCTATTCCAATGACACCCACAAACGCAAAGCCGCGAAAAACGTGCAAACGTGTTCATGACTTCTTTACCTCGGATTGCTGAGCCGGAAGAACAAGACGAGCCTGTAATCCCCTTGTCGCGGAGTTCAACAGTTGGATTGTTAACCCATTACGTTCGGCGACCGCTTTGACGATTGCCAGCCCTAAGCCACTGCCGTTCCCCGGCGATCCGGGAGGACGATAAAAGCGGTCAAAGATTCTCTCCTGGTACCGCTCATCGATGCCGGGCCCCTGATCGGCAATTTCAAAAAAACTGAAAGCTTGCGTTGAGGAAGGGCCGCAGCTGATATTCACCTGAGATCCGACCGGAGAATAGAGCAGTGCGTTTTCAAGAAGATTATTCATCGCCTCGCCGATCATTGCACGTTGACCATACACCTTACAGGCAAGCAGTTCGAAATTGCAGTCGATGCTGCGCCGTTCTGCACTTTGCGCCCATTGTGGCGCGAGTTCTTGAATCAGTTCGGTGAGCTGAAAAGTAGAGGCATCGTTGTTTAGTCCAAGGCTTGCTTGTACAGCCGACAACGTGAGCAATTGCTGAGCCAGATGAATGGTGCGCTGAGTCGCCTGGCGAGCTTGATCAATACGAGCGTCGCGACTGTTGCTATCACCTTGCGCGGCAAGCTCCAGCATCATCGAAAGACCCGCAAGAGGGGTTCGGAGTTGATGTGCCGCGTCAGCAATGAAACGCGCTTGCTCTTCTTGGGCGGTATCGAGGCGCTCAAGTAAATCATTGAGCGAATGTACGAGCGGCCTGAGCTCTTCGACCAGGCGCGGTTCATCAAGCGGCGATAAATTATTAAAGGAGCGCTGCCCAAGCTGCGTGGTGAGTTGATGGATAGGGGCTAATCCACGACGTGTTCCCCACCAAACGGTGAGGGCCGTGGCGATTGCGAGGAGGCTCAGTGGAGCGAGCAGGCCGATCACGAGTTCGACGTCGCGTTGGCGACGTTTTCTTGTGGTTTCGGTGACAAGCACGGTGGCCCTGACATCTCCTCGATCAATCGGCATCAGGAGTACACGGACACGGTTGCCGTTAAGGGTTAGATCATGTAATGAGCGTTCGCGAGGCCGTAAGCCAGGCCTCGGAGTCTCCGCGCGAGCTAGCTCGAGTAATTTGGTGAGATGCTCGTCGCCGATTGCAAATTGATCGTCACTGTCAAAGACGGCGTAGGAAACCGTCTCGAACTCGTCCGAGCGCAAAATAATTTCGGCTTCCTTCGGAAGTTGTACGACGATTTTCGAGTTCTCCCGCTTGATATACGGTACCAAGGCAAGCGCGGTATCTGCGAGTGATTGATCAAAGGCCTCTCGCATAGGGCGGGTGATCATGGTGTAACTCGCCGTCGCGGCCAGTAGGACCGCGAGGGAAAGACCCGGCAGGAGGCTAAGCAACAGGCGATTGCGCAGGCTGTTGCTCTGCATACGACCACTTTGACGAAAGTGGCTTTCGGTCCTTTGCATGACGGTCATGAGCTTAGCGCACGGTTGGAGTCGTCGCGCTCAGCAAATAGCCCAGCCCGCGCAGAGTTCTGACCGTCAGGCCAGCAGGTTCGAGCTTGGCTCTCAGGCGTGAAATGTAGGTGTCTAAAGCATTGCTTGAGAGCTCGTCATCCCAATTGGCCACCATGGAAATCAGTCTCTCCTTGGGGACAATTCGATCAACATGCTCAATCAGGGCGTTGAGCACGGCCCATTCACGGGCCGGGAGATCGAGCGGTTCGCTTCCGATCCAAGCGCGCTGCGCATTCATTTCGACACGCAGGCGTCCAAGCTCCCGCACGTTATTACTGATCGGACGATTGCGCCGTCCGAGCGCATCGATGCGTGCCAGAAGCTCAGCCGTTTCGAAAGGTTTACTTAGGTAGTCGTCGGCTCCCGTCTTCAGCCCTTTAACCCGGTCGGATAGAGCATCGCGCGCGGTGAGGATCATTGTGAGCAACGAGTCCTGGCGCTCTCTTAGTTTTCTGAGTATGGAAATACCGTCCCCATCGGGCAGGCCAAGGTCAAGCAGAAGCAAATCAAAGGAGTGCAATTGCAGTGCGGTCTCAGCATGAGTGATGTCTTCGACACTGTCGGCGACATGCCCATTGCGGCGTAAAACTTCCTGTAGCGACTCGCGTAGCATGCTGTCGTCTTCCACAATGAGGATTCGCATCTTTTTACCTCGACAGGTCTTGATTGTGGCTCGCAGCGCCAATGGTCAAAGCAAGGCCTAAATTACGCGATGCTGGGCTTGATCCAGCGCTTCGCAACTAAAGGCAGCAGGAGTAGTGTAGCGATAGTGGCCGAAACGATGCCGCCCACGATCACAACCGCAAAAGGTCGTTGTGTTTCGGCTCCAATGCCATGAGAGAGGGCGGCGGGCAGTAAGCCGAGGCCGGCCATGAGTGCTGTCATGATGATCGGGCGTAGTCGCTCTGCAGCGGCTTCGAATGCTGCGCCAGCGTGATCAATCTCCACAATGCGCTCCACCAGGATTAGGCCGTTTTGAACCGCAATGCCTGCGACGGCGATAAAGCCGACAGCAGCGGATACCGATAGGTGTAGACCTGCTAAAGCCAGTCCGGCGAATCCACCGATCAAGGCAAATGGAAGTACAGCCACGACCAATAATGCTGGCCGAAGCGCTTTCAATGCTAGGACTAAAAGTGTGAGTACGGCGAGGCAAGCAAGGGGTACGATGGTCCCCAAGCGCTTCATCGCGCGCTGCTGGTTCTCAAATTGGCCGCCCCATTCCAAGCGATATCCTACGGGCAGCGCAACCTCTTTGGACACCTTCGCCTGTGCTTCGGCCACAAAGCTACCAAGATCTCGACCGCTCAAGTTTAGTTTGACGGTAACGTTGCGTTCGCCCGCTTCGCGAGTAATTCTAGAAGCACCATCACGTACTTGAACCGTCGCAAGGCTGGACAGAGGCACTGATGCCAAGCTACTCGCGGCGCCGTTAGCCGGGATAGGGAGTGGAATAGGGAGTTGGGAAATATCGTCAATGCTGCTACGCGCACTCGCCGATAATCTTAAAGTGATATCAAACGAGCGTTGCCCGAGGAAGAATGAGCCCACCGGCACGCCACCCAGAGCGCTACCTACCAAACGATTTAAGTCTGCCGCAAGCAGTCCATAGCGTTCCAACTGATCACGTCGCCATTGAATGTCGATTTCAGGCTGACCGGCGACTGGCAAGGCCGCAACATCTACGGCGCCGCGAAGTTTGGCGAGAATCTGAGCGACGGTGCTCGCCTTGGCTTCCAGGACGGCGAGATCAGGGCCAAAAATTTTTACGACAACCTCACCCTTGGCGCCTGATAAAGCCTCTTCCATATTGTCTTGAATGACTTGTGAAAAGTTTGCACTAATGCCAGGGATCACGTTGAGCTTTTTGGCCATATCAGCAACCAAGGCTTCCTTGTTGTCGAACGCCCAAGTCTCTCGAGGCGTGAGCTGCGCGAGAATCTCCAAATTGTTCGGTCCTTTCGGATCCGTGCCATCGTCCGGCCGGCCCACTTGACCAATCACGCGTGAAACTTCTTTATAGCTTTTCAAAATATTTCTGACTTCACGCTCAATGGCCTTGGAATGTTCAAGCGACGATGAGGGCGCCAGACTCACCGTCAGCCAGATATTGCCTTCGTCGAGTTTTGGTAAGAACTCGGACCCCAGCAAAGGGGATAGGGCCAAGGTGCCAATCAGTATGGCAAGTGCTGCCGTAATCACAAGTCCGGTGAAGGACGTTAAGTGCTCAAGCAGGCTCTTGTAATGATTCGAGAGCCAGGTCATCCAACCTAAATGTGCTTCCTCGAGCGGGTGCTTGGCGAGCCACTTGGAGAGTAAGGCGGGCACTAGGGTCAGCGTGAGCACTAAACCCGCTGCGAGCGCTAAGGAAAGCGTCAATGCGACCGGCGTGAATATTCGACCCTCCACCCTTTGGAAGGAGAAGATGGGCGCGAAGGCCGCGATAATGATTAGTTTAGAAAAGAGAATCGGTTTCGCCATCTGGCCTAAGGTTAGCTCGAGCGCTTTAAGCCTGTCTTCAGCACTCAATGCACCCGCGCTGAGGCGCACCATGAGGGCTTCAATGAGAACTACGGCCGAGTCGATAATGACTCCAAAATCTACCGCTCCGAGAGACATCAGATTCGCGGGAACCTTCATGAGCTGCATGCACATAAAGGCCAGCAACAGCGCCACCGGAATCACACAGGCTACGATCAAGGCCGCAGACCAGCGGCGCAAAAATAAGAACAAAATGGACAACACTAAAGCCGCACCAATCAGTAAGTTTTCCACCACGGTAGCCACGGTGTGGCCGACCAGGTCCGTTCTGCGATAGATGGGGATTAGTTTTACGCCGGGCGCTTCACGCGCCAGACGCTCGTTAATTTGAACAATCTTGTCATCGACTGCTTTGACCACCACCGCAGCGTTACTGCCCTTGGTCATTTGTACGATGCCTTCGACGACGTCGTCGGCATTGCCTTCCTTATCCGTATGAGAAACAATCCCGGCTCGGGGCCGCTCCCCAAAGCTTACTTCGGCGACATCGCCCACGCGCACTGGTTTGCCGTCCTCGGCTGCGATCACCGCTGCAGCAAGATCGGGCGCCGAGCGATAGAGTGCGAGGCCACGAATTACGAAGCTCTGATCCCCGCGACGCATCAGACCGCCTCCGGCATTGTCGCCACCGGCAGTAATGGCCTTTTGAAGGTCGTCCATAGTTAGGCGGTAACGCGCCAATTTGTAAGGGTCCACCCGGACTTGGAGTTCGCGAACGGACCCTCCAAAGCTCACAATATCGGCAACTTGCGGTACGACGCGCAAAGCGGGCCGGATCAGCCAGTCTTGCAGCACCCGTATTTCATCCCTTGGCATGGCCGCCGGTGCCTGAATGACATACCTAAATACCTCACCCACGGCATTGGAAAGCGGGGCGAGTTGAGGTTGTATGCCGGCTGGAAGCGTGGCATTTTGAATGCGCTCAAGTACTTGCGCCCGAGCGAAGAAGTCATTGGTACCGTCTTCGAAGGTGGCCGTGACCACGGACAAACCAGTGATCGAGACCGAGCGAATACGCGTCGCTCGAGGCGTTCCGCCAAGCTCTCGCTCAAGCGGTTGGGAAATTGAGCGCTCAACTTCCTCGGGAGCCCGGCCGGGGACTTGGGTGATGACTTGAACTTGGGTGTCCTGGACGTCCGGAAAGGCTTCGATAGGAAGGTCAACGACGATGAAAGCGCCAATGACGCTTAACACGATCACGGCGAGTAAAATCAGGACGGGTTGGCGAACCACCGTGCTCATGGGTCCGGAGGAATTCGAAGGAGAACTGCTCATCGGGAAGCAATCTCACTGTCAAGAAGGAGGGCGCCTTGGGTCACCACTTTAGCGCCAGCCGCGACCGACTTGCCTGGCAGGGGTTCAATCCAAGCCCTCTCAGGATGTTGCGCCAAAATCGCGACAGGAATGCGTTGGTATTGACCCGGTTCGCGTTCGATAAATACTGCCGACTCGGAGCCTCGCGCCGCAAGTGAGGTCACGGGTAGCTCAAGTGCCATCCTTTGTCGCGCATCGGTGCTGAAGGCCCTGACAAACATCTCCGGGCGAAGCTTGCCTAAATCGTTGTTGACATTTGCCCGTACTTGAACCCGACGGGTGAGTGGGTCCACCGAAGGTCCAATTCGACTAATAACAGCTAAAAGGCTTGAACTGTTGCTTTTGTCGTCCGCTTGGGAAGCGCTGCTCTTGTCGTCTAGTGAAAGTTGAATGGGTTGCCCGACGGCGAACTGGGCAATCTGCCCCTCAGGGGCATCAACAATCATGTTCAGATGCTTCAAATCGGAAATGACAAAGAGGTTCAAGGCCTCTTCAGCCCGCACTTGCTGACCCACCGTGACGGCACGTTCCGTCACACTGCCGGCAATTGGGCTGAGCAAGGTATAGGTACTGCTGTTGCGTCCCAGACTATTGAGCTGGCGCAGGCGGTTGCGTGTGCGATCAAGCTCGGTTTGAGCCTCCGCTGCCTCGGCCTGTGCGGCTTGCAGCTCCTTAAGCGCAACGGCCCCGACCGAATATAGCTCCTGCATTCTCTGCGCCGCCGAGGTTTTGAGCCCCAGCTCCACCTGGGCTTTACTGGCCTCGGCCTGCACTCCTGCTAGTTCGGGCGTATCGATGGTGGCAAGTATGTCACCCACGCCGACCCGGTCACCAGGCTCCTTGAATAGTTTTAGAACGCGTCCAGTGACGGGGGCCGATAGCCGTGCGGTTCTGTTCTCGTCGAGCACAATCTTCCCAGGCAAGGCACCGGACTGCGGCACGGCGGTTATCTTCAGTGCTTCGGTTTGAATTCGTCCGCTGCGACTCGCTTCGCTTAAACCCACAATGTC
The DNA here is from genome assembly GCA_031421635.1 of Betaproteobacteria bacterium. Taxonomy (GTDB): domain Bacteria; phylum Pseudomonadota; class Gammaproteobacteria; order Burkholderiales; family Burkholderiaceae_E; genus JAPOKJ01. Next base: position 34,582 of record JANOPA010000014.1, read on the forward strand.
GCGAGCTTCATTATCTTCGCGCGGTGCAGATGCTGGTGTAGCCACGTAACTTGGAGCGGAAACAGTAGCCGCGATTGCCGAGGAGCTCTGCCCCGCCCTCAGTGCGAACCAAGTGGAGGCAACACCCACGGCGAACGCGCCGACAGTGAGCGCAATTACGGTGTAGCGTTTAGCGATGATCATTTGGAGTTTTCAAGGAGTGGGTTTTTCATGGCCAAGAAGGCTAGGATCTAAAATAAGTGCGAATGCGGTCGCGGTGCGAAGCCGGTCAGCTCTTGCGCTGATGACTTCGATTTGCACGCTTCGAAGCGTTCGTTCGGCGTCGAGTACCTCCAGTACTGAGGCCGCACCTCGCTGGAATGAAAATTCGACGGCTTTGGAGTTTCTCACCGCCACGGGTAACGCCTGATCCTGTAACCGGACTTCGCGCTCCGTGGCGAGCCTCAAACCGTAGCGCAGGCGCACTTGATCTGACTGGATTTGAGACTCAAGCCTACGCGTGTCAAGTTCGGCCGAAATTTGATCGCTGCTCGCCCTTCGAATATCGGCGGAATAGTCGTTAAAGATGAGTAAGGGAAACGATACCGAAACTCCCAAAAAGGCCCCCCCAGTGAAAGGCTGTTTTTCAACTTGCAGGCCGACGCTAACATCTCGTGTACGCTGGGATTGGGCAAGCTCGACACCCGCCTGAGCGGCAGCTTCGCGCCGCTTTGCTGCCAGGAGTTCAGGTGTGCGCGGGTCGACTGTTACAGAGGGTTCATCGGCATTGACGACAAGTTCGGCTACCGGAGGAGCGGGCAGGGTATTGACATCAATATTCTGCAAATCTTGCCCGGAAAGCCTGTTCGCTCCGAAGAGAAGTTTTAGTGCCTGCTCGGCGTCGAGCAAATCGCCCTGGGCGAGAGTGATATCGTTGAGTGCTCTAATGGCATCGGTACTCACACGATCTGCAGCCACTTCGGACAGGTCTCCGGCGCTGAGCCGCTTGCGTGCGATCGCGGCGGCTCGTTCCAGTGTTGCAGAAATTTCCCTTGAGGCCTTAAGCTTGAGGCGGGCGCTGTCCAAGTCTACAATGGAAGAGGCAAGTCGAGTCATTATCTGTCGCTCCGCGCGAAGTAACTCGAGTTGCGTCGATTCAAAAAGTGCGGTGCTTTGTTTTTGGCGAAGTCTAAGCTTCCCACCGCGCTCAATGGTTTGATCGATTCTTGCACTGACGTCCGTCGCATAGCCGAGTGGGCTACGATTGAATTTCCACGAGGAGTCAGACAAGGTCAAGGTCGGATTGGGTTTAAGACCGGCACGTTCAAGATCGGCCTGGGCTGCCTCGGTTGATTGGCGCGCAATTTGGATTTCGGGATTGCTCTTTCTGATCAATGCCCGCATGTTTTCCCAGGTGACCGATGTTCGAGGCTCTTCTGCTCGTACGATTGCCGACGTGCTTAAAACGAAGAATAGGGAGGCTTGAAGTAAGCCTCCAAGAAGCGTCGAGTAATAACGAAGCAAAGCTTCGCGCAAAGGTTCATGTGTCATGACCTCGAATTTAATGCTTAGTGATTGCACGAATCTGTCACGAATCTGTCATGAAACTGTCGACTTATGCCGGTGCTACTATGACCTCAGCGATGAGAAATGACGAGTGGAAATGACGGGTCAAATAAAAGCGCGGCCTCGTAGTCAATTGGATCGTGGGCACCTCAATTGGGGCGATCAATGGTGCGATCTTCGCTGGTAATAAGCCCGAGCATCGAGTCAAACAGCTCAGCGAATTTTCCCTTGGATGAGTTTGGATTTGCACGTGCCGCACGTTCCTACGGTACAGTTATGCGGATAGGCAACGCCGTGATCCAAGGCTGCCTGGAAAAGCGTTTGGCCCGCCTGTAAGGCGATGGTGCGAGCCTCCGGTTCAATGCGCAGGGATTGCGCAAGATCGCCAGCCACAACATATGCTGAATCGACCAGCGTCCCAGCCCGCGTTTTTCAAGCGCATCGCTATTGAGTCTTTGAGCATGGATGGACGTTTCCCAGACCGCGCGCGGCGCGAAGTTATAGAGGGTGAGACCGCGAGCGTGGTATAGCTCGTGCGCAGCAGGGATGAGCGGCAACACCGAAAGCCAAGCACAGCTACGGCCAGCGCCTAGCATTTGCCAACCACTAAGAGAGTGGTGTGCCACCCCCCAAGCCATCGCAAAGTAGGTCATCGGACCCAGTACTGTCGATATCCAAACCGGAATATTGGCAAACGCCTGATTCTTGATGGTTCGCGTCGAGAGATCGCGCGCTCAATCGCAATCGCGATTTGACGTGCAGGCGTTTCCAACTGCTGAATCTGCTCTGGGATGAGCAGCCAGCGCGGCTGGGCGGGCTGGAGCGCGAGCACGCCCCGAATACGAATCGGGGCCTGCAAAGGAACGTAGTGCCAAGCATGAGCGGGCAAAGTAGATGTTGCAAGGCCCGCACGCTGGCCATGGCGATAGGCCCAGTCAACAATGCCGGTATCAATCGAGTCGGGCAAATTGTCACCAAAAACCAATTTGTCGGTGGCATCAGGCAGCAACGCTATGGCTTGACCACCAAAAGTACGATCGACCGCCGCTTTGCCGAGGTCCACGATTTGGACGGCTTGAAGAGCCGCCGATAAGTCTCGAGTTAATTCGAATAGGCCTCGTGCACGTCGTTCCCGACTGGCGGAGATGCGAGCTGAAAAACGTAGACGTGCGGTGAGTTGACCAATCAGTAAACTCACAAACAACATCACGGCAAAGGTCACAAGGTATTGCACGTCATTGACGGCAAAAGAAAACCGGGGGGCTACAAAGAAAAAGTCGAATGAGGCCACGCCGCACACGGCTGCAAGCATCGTCGGCCCGCGTCCGAGTTTTAGTGCCACCATAACCACATAAAGCAGAAATAGCATCACGATGTTTGCGATGTCCAGCAGTGGATGCAGTGGGAGTACCAGGAGCGTCGTCGCAACGCAACTCGCCGCTGCCAAGGCGTAGCGCTGCCAACCGAAGCGCCCCTCCGGTAAACGTGAAAGCGATGCCTCACCTTCTTGATGATTACGAGGCACCATCTGGGGAAGTTGACGCGTGCTCGCGGCAATGCCTACTTCAATAATATCGAGAGAGGGTGCTAATTCGGCCAATTGGCGAGTGATGGTTGGTTGAATCAAGCGCCGCAGCGCTTGCCAGCGCCGCGCACGAGGACGGCCCGTGACCAAGGTAGCGCAATTCAGCGCCTGAGCCTGTCGAAGGAGTTCGACCGCAATGTTGTCAGCCGACACTACGGCCGTGCTTGCGCCAAGTTCTTCGGCTAACTTAAGTACGCTTAAAGTGCGGTCGCGCACCGCCGAAGGTAAGCGCTGAAGTGCGGGGGTTTCTACATAAATTGCATGCCAATTGACGTTAAGTTGCGAAGCCAGGCGGGCACTACTGCGCACCGCATGTTCGGCCCCATCGTGGGGGCCAACACAGACGAGGAAGGCACCCGAGGTGCTCCATGCTATCGCAGCACTGGCCGCGCCTTGTGACTGCTTATTGCGGTAACTGCGTACATCGCCTTCCACATGCTCGGCAGTACGGCGCAGCGCAATCTCGCGAAGCGCAATCAGATTGCCTTTTCGAAAAAATTCTGGGCAGCACGCTCGGCCATCAGGGGAAGGTAGATTTTCCCGGCCTTGAGGCGTGCCAATAACTGGTCTGGCGTAATGTCTACCAGGATGATTTCATCGGCGCGTTCCAATACCTTGTCCGGTATGGTTTCTTGCACGCGAATTCCGGTAATCGCCCCTACTGTGGCGTTAAGGCTTTCTAGATGCTGAACAATGAGAGCACTCCATACCTCGGTACCGGCGGCCAGTAGTTCTTGCACATCTTGCCATCGCTTTGGGTGGCGCGAACCTTTGGCATTACTGTGTGCAAGTTCGTCAACCAGCAAAACGTCCGGGTGGGCCGCCAAGGCTCCGTCCAGATCGAACTCCAAACGGCTACCAACCGAGGAGGGCAAGGCACGCAGCGGTAATTGCTTGAGACCCGACAGGAGTTCCGCGGTTTCGATACGACCATGTGTTTCGATTACGCCGACCAGGATCTCCCGGCCAGCCCGCGCAGCGCGTTGTGCGGCATCTAACATAGCGTAAGTCTTCCCGACTCCCGCCCCAGCACCGAAGTAAATTATTACCTTGCCCCTGCGAAGTATGCCGCTGGACAATTCGCCGATACTTAGCTCGCTAACCTTTGGCCGAACCGACTCATCGCTCAATTGGGCAAGCAACTGGTCGGGGTCGGGCCGGGAGTCCTGCCTGCTCGCCAAGAGTGAGAGCCTTTCAGAGGATATCGTTATCGACGCGCAAGAGTAGCACTACGGGGAGTAGGAATGTAGGAGTAGCAGTACCGGGTTGGCGGGCGAAGCGTCGCCAAGGCAAGATTGAGCTTGAGCACATTGATCTGACGTTCACCGATAAAATTGAGGAGCGGCTCTTCCGTCGGCGAGTCCACCAAGTTCTGAACCGTATCGGCAGCCAGGCCGCGAGCTTTGGCGACCCTGGCTACTTGGTAGCGTGCCGCAGCAGGGCTAATGTGAGGATCGAGACCACTGGCGGAAGACGTCACTAGGTCGACTGGAACAGGTGCCTTATTGCCAGAATCGGCGCTACGCAAGGCCTCGATCCGCCCTTTTATAGAGTCGATGAGCGCAGGGTTCAATGGACCAAGGTTCGAGCCACTTGAGGCGCTCGCGTTGTAAGGCATAGGCGCGGTGGCCGAGGGTCGTCCCCAAAAATGTCCTGGGTCCACAAACTGCTGTCCGATCAGCGTCGAGCCGACCGCTTGTCCTTCGCGAAAAATTAGGCTGCCACTCGCCTGCACGGGAAATATCGCCTTCGCGAAGCTGGTTACGACCAGTGGGTATGCGAGACCGGTCACAAGAGTGAGTACGAAGAAAAGCACCAGTGCTGGCCTTAAAAAGGTGTTCATAGCGGTTTTCATTTCAGTTCCATTCAAAGTCTTAAAAATAGTGCTTGGCTTAGGCTAGATGCAAGGCCACCAGCACCAGGTCGATGGCTTTAATCCCAAAGAAGGGCACGATTAATCCCCCCAACCCATAGATCAACATATTGCGACGAAGCAGCGCCGCGGCACCAATAGCGCGGTACTTGACGCCCTTGAGCGCTAAAGGAATCAAAAAAACAATGATCAAGGCATTAAAAATTACGGCCGACAAAATCGCTAAAGATGGACTGCCCAGTTGCATAACGTCAAGTGCGGCCAACTGCGGATAGGTGGTTACAAAAATTGCGGGGATGATGGCGAAATACTTGGCGACATCGTTGGCAATTGAAAACGTGGTGAGCGAGCCGCGTGTCATCAGTAGGGCCTTCCCGGTCTCCACAATTTCTAGCAGTTTGGTGGGGTTTGAGTCTAGGTCCACCATATTGCCGGCTTCCTTGGACGCCTGCGTGCCGCTATTCATGGCTACGGCTACGTCGGCCTGTGCAAGTGCCGGAGCATCATTGGTGCCATCTCCGGTCATAGCGACAAGGCGACCTTCTGCCTGGTACTTACGAATGAGCTTGAGCTTATCTTCAGGCGTGGCCTCAGCTCTACTAGGCCGAGCACGGTGAGGTCACTCGCGACGGCCAGGGGAGTACTTCCGCGACGTGCTATTTCGTCGGCCGCACGTAGGACTTCGGGAGGCATCACACCACCTAGTGCTTCGACGTGTCTTCTAATTGCATCAACCGCACCCTTACGCAATTTTAAAACGCGACCGTCCAGCTGTTGTCGGTCGATACCACTCATACGGGTTTGGGCAGTGAATGCAATCTCGGTAATGGATCCACAGGAATTCCCAGGCCCTGCTAGCGGCTGAGTAAAGCCCATCTTCTCTGCGAGTACGATGATGCTGCGTCCCTCGGGCGTTTCGTCGGCCTGTGAAGCTTGCATGACGCAAACACCCAGTTGACGCTCGCTCACTCCAGGTGCCGGAAAGAAAGCGCTGGCCTGACGGTTTCCATGAGTGATGGTACCGGTCTTGTCTAGCAACAGGACATCGACATCGCTAGCGGCTTCGACTGCGCGACCTGAAGTTGCGATCACATTGGCTTGCATCATTCGACTCATGCCCGCCACCCCATCCGCAGAAAGCAGGCCTCCGATGGTTGTAGGAATCAGGCACACCAGTAAGGCAACAAGTGCTGTGAGACTCACGGCCGTGCCAGCCTTGGCCGCTTCCACACTGAACAGCGAGTACGGTAGGAGGGTCACGGTGACCATCAGGAATACGATAGTGAGTGCGACCAGCAAAATAGTTAGTGCAATTTCATTCGGCGTCTTTTGGCGTTTGGTGCCCTCGACCGTACTAATCATGCGATCAAGAAACGATTCGCCGGGATTCACGGTAATACGTACGACCAGCCAGTCGGACAGCACCTGGGTACCACCGGTCACGGACGAGAAATCCCCGCCCGACTCACGTACAACAGGCGCGGATTCACCCGTGATGGCGCTCTCGTTCACCGAGGCCACACCTTCAATCACTTCGCCATCCAGTGGAATCATGTCGCCTGCATTAACGAGGCACACATCCCCTTTACGCAAGTTGAGCGCCTCTTCAGGTAACCAAGTTCTTCCGTAAAAAATATCTTCTGTAGCGGATATAAATTTTTTTGCCCAGGTGCTTTTTCAAACTGCGAAGCGACTCGGCTTGGGCCTTGCTACGGCCTTCTGCCAAGGCTTCCGCGAAGTTTGCGAACAACACTGTGAACCAGAGCCAGGTCGCTATGGCAACGATGAAGCCGAAGGGAGCATCCCCGACGCCTTGGAAAGCTTGTACGGCCAGTACAGTCGTCAAAATGCTACCGATGTAGACCACAAACATGACGGGGTTACGCCACTGGACACTTGGGCTCAGCTTGCGAAATGATGCCTTAATGGCGGGCTTGAGGAGCACCGGGTCAAAGATCGAAAGAAAAGTTTTTGTTTGCATTGTATTCACCTCAAAAGTTCCGATGTTTGATGACATGCTTCAATGCCCAACCCAAAGCATCAGATGCTCAACCATTGGGCCTAGAGCTAGCCCTGGTACGTAGTTAAGTAAACCCACCAATAGCACGGTGCCGATGAGCAAAACGACAAATAGCGGGCCATGGGTAGGCATCGTGCCTGCAGTCAAAGGTAGGCGGCTTTTGGCGGCCAATGCCCCGGCAATTGCCAGCACCGGCAAGATGACGCCGAAGCGACCAAACCAGATCGTCAAAGCCAACATCCAGTTGTAAAATGGGGTATTGGCCGATAGCCCCGCAAATGCGCTGCCGTTGGTGTTGGCCGCGGAGCTAAAGGCATAGAAAATTTCGGAAAAGCCGTGCGCACCCGGATTGCTGATCCCGGCTTTGCCGTCGGCGGCTATGACTGCAATCGCCGTGCCCAGCAAGACCAGAATCGGGCTGACCAAAATCGCAATTGAGGTCAGTTTCATTTCATGGGCTTCAATCTTTTTACCCAAATACTCCGGCGTCCGACCGATCATTAGTCCGGCGATAAACACGGTGAGAATGGCAAAAAGGAGCATGCCGTAAAGGCCGCTGCCTGTGTCTCCAAAAACCACTTCACCGAGCTGAATCATCACCATGGGTACCATGCCACCAATTGGTGTGAAGGAGTCGTGCATGGCGTTCACCGCGCCGCACGAAGCTGCCGTGGTGATCACGGCAAACAAGCTTGAGGCGGTGATGCCGTAACGCACTTCCTTGCCTTCCATATTCCCGCCGACCTGCATGACGCTCTCGGTCTGATCTACCCCAAGGGTGCTGAGCAGCGGATTGCCGCTTTGTTCGGCTGGTGTAATGACCGTTACGGCGATCACAAACATCACGACCATGGCAGCGAGCACCGCCCACCCCTGGCGCTGATCACCAACCAAGCGCCCGAAGGCAAAGCATAAGGCGCAGGGGATGAGAAATATGGCGAGCATTTGCAATAAATTACTGAGCGCCGTCGGATTCTCGTAAGGGTGGGCCGAGTTGGCGTTGAAGAAGCCGCCGCCATTGGTGCCAATCATCTTAATGGCCTCTTGAGAAGCCACTGGTCCCATGGCCAAAGTCTGCTTTTCGGCTTTCAGATCTTCCATGACCGGTGGGCCCTGCGCGTCTTTAAGCGCTTGCCCGTCAGTGCCATTTTTTGGCTGTTGGTAACTAGTAACTTCCAAGGTGTTCACTTATCGGTACGGGTCGAAGTTTTGAATGACGCCCTGTCCGACAAGGAAGACGGCCAATAGCACTGATAGCGGCATCAGTAGCCAAGCGATGATACGGGTAACGTCCACCCAAAAATTACCCACCACGCGTGTGGATTGAGCAGCAAAACCACGGATAAGTGCAAAGGCGACGGCGATCCCGGTGGCAGCGGAAAAATAGTTCTGAACAGTAAGTGCCAGCATTTGCGTTAAATAACTCATGGTGGATTCACCGGCGTAGCCTTGCCAATTGGTGTTGGTCACAAAACTGATTGCCGTGTTGAACGCCGAGTGCGGCGAGACCGGTGCCATGCCCGCTGGGTTCAGTGGTAGCCAGGTTTGCAGACGCTGCATGCCATAGACCACGAACACACCAATAGCATTGAAAGCTAGTACGGCTAATGCATACTGCGACCATGACATCGAGTGGTCAGACGAAGTGCCAGCCAAGCTGAATAATAGTCGCTCTGTCCTCCGCATCCAGTTCGGAAGTTGACCCGAACTTAGACGGGCCAGCCAAGCACCCAGCGGCCAAGCAACGATGCCCAATAGAGCGAGATAGACGGCCAGCAAAGCCCATGACTTAATACTCATCAGAACTCCTCAGCGCGAATCAGCGCATAAGCTAAGTAAGCGAATAAAATGAGGGCGCACATACCCGCAAAACCGTAAAGCACGGCGAGGTTGTTCATGATCGGGCTGCGCTTGTTTTTTCGAGGTTGTTAAACCCAAAGGTCAGCAAAACCAATACTGTCCACAGCCCTGCAATTGCGGCGAGATACACGGCATCCATGAATAACTCCTTCGTCAAATGAATGACCAAAGTTTGCTGGACACCGTGTAAAAACGGGGATGAGATTGAGCAACGGGTTGTAAAGAGAGTGTAAAAACGGGCGGCGGGTCACTAAGTCCTTCGCTGGCTGTAGGGACGCCGAGGATGTCGACCTACGTTTGCTCGTCAGGTTCGCCATCCGGCGATGCAAAGCACCAGAATGGGCCGCCTAGCTGAGCAAGCGGAAAATGCACAGTCCAAAGTCGATGAATATTTGACGACTATTAATCCAGAAGTTGTTCGCGAGGGACCGTGCAAAGGCTGGCGCTTGGACCGAGCTCGCGCTTTGGATACTAATAATCCGATCTTTGGGACCTGGCCATTATCAGAATGGGAGGACGAAGCAAGCACACTGTTAGAGTCGAAAAGCTCGGAAACTCCGTCCGCCGCGATGGCACTTAGCGACAAGACCGGCTCGGCCTTGTTACTTGACGTACCTGCATTCGACCTTCCAAGAGTCAGATTCAACGACAAGTTCTGATTGCCTGCACTTTAGTAACCTCAAAGTGTCTGAAGAAGCAGAAATAAGACTGCACTAGGAGAAATCAGGCGTCTCGCCTCGCAGCCATTTCCTGCCTTGCGCATACAAGGATTCAACCACCATCCCTCGCAAACCTGGCATGTCGCGCTTTACTTTGAAACCGAGCTCAGTTTGTAAATAGGCTAGGTGACGATAGCCTTCAGGAAAGCCTTTGAGGACTTCGTCATTCAGCTTCATGAGAACGCTTGGGTCGACGGAATCCATCCGATCTTTTTCATAGATGGGTTGACGTCGAACTACGCGCCAGCAATCCTGTCCGTCGATAGAACGCTTTTCGAAAAAATCATAAAAGCGACCCGTACACACTACATCAACCAACTCGCCATGCGCCAGACCCCGCTGATTAATAGTCATTTTGGTCTGAGCAATTGCGCGTTGGTTTTGCACGTCAATGGTCGTGCCGCCCAGAAAATGCAAAATTGAGACGCCGTTCTCGAAACCTTTGCGACTGATTTCAATGAAATCGCTCGCAGTACCCTGAAACCAAGTGGCGCACATCCAACCATCGCTGTGCCAAACCGTGCGAAAACGCTCCCAATCGCCGGCATCTCGCCACAGCGCCCAGTTGTTAATGGTCTCGGTGATATTCAGTTGGTCGATTTGTTTTGGAGTCATGGGGCTGGACGGCGTCTCGGTAATGACAGAATTTTCAGCATTGTATTCCTCGTGAAAGTTCAGGCCAAAGAGGTTTCTCTTATGTCTTTTCGAATGTCTGAAAAAACTCCGCAACACACCCAGTAGTCCAGTCCCGGAACTTTCTCAAGATAGGTGCTCTTTAGAGAGGCCCGCCCAGTGGCCGGATTACGGACTTCGTAATCTATCCAGCCATTGCCTTGATCCCGAGCCACGGTGATCGCGGCCTTGACATAAAAAAATCCTTTGGCGTCGGTCAGCTCGAAGGTGTCGGTGCCGATTAGCGTCGGCTCGCCACCGTGGGCCAACAAAAACCCGCGAAAATCGGAAAGCACAACAAACAGGTCGCGTTTATGAAATCCGGCCTCACGGTCGTTGAATTTGGCGGCAGCGGCGCTTGGGCCCCGGCGCGTCACCTCGGCCACTGCGCGCTGGACAAGTTCAACACAGGCCTCGCGGCTATTAAAGCGCGAGGCCTTCAACCCGACTAGACTTTGATCCAAGGCGAAGGCCTCCTGCTCAAGACCCGCCGCCAATTTTGCAACTTGATCGACGGCACTTGCGTTACTCTGTGTGAGGTTGGCCATTTGCTCGACCGCACTCTTGATCTGTCCAACACCAGTGCTTTGCTCGCTGGAGGCGTTAGCGATGTCGTCGATGAGATCTTGTGCCTGTGCGACTTGAAGTAGAACATCTTCAAGAATTTTGGCGCTGTTGTTGGAGGCGACCATCCCACCTTGAATTTGCCGGGTGGCCGAAGTGATGCGCTCTCGGATGACTTTGGCGACATCGCCACTTCGATTGGAAAGCGCTCTGACTTCATCCGCGACCTGCGCAAAGCCTCGACCGTTGTTGCCTGCGCGCGCGGCCTCGATGGTCGCGTTTAGCGCAAGCATATTGGTTTGCGTAGCGAAGCTTTCAATCAGATCGATAATTGCAATCACCTTTTGGGACTTACGACCTGTTTCGTTGACTGCATTGCTAATTGCGATCACTTGATCGGCTCCCGCATAGGCAGCCTCCGTTGATTGTTTGGCGAGATCTTTGACTTCACGGCAGTTTTGTGCATTTCGTTCAATTGACGCGGTGAACTGCTCCAGACCTGCGCCAGTTTCTTCGAGCATCGCGGCGATTTCTTCGGCTTGGGTCAACAATCGATTGGCGTCCTGCGAGGTTTGCTTGCTGTTGTGGAGCAGGTTTTCCGCGATCCTTGCGGTCTCGTCAGTCAATACCTTAACTCGCTCAGCATATCCAAGAACGAAGGGAACCACGCCTTGGTTGCGCCACCGGCTGTCGATATCCTTGGCGTCAAATTTCCAGTCACCGCTCAAGGCGCGCTTCAATAAATCGGCGCCGATGCTCAAATGCCGTTGGCGGTAGTAAGCGAATCCAAGGAAAAGGTAGGTCCCGGCAATCAATAGACCCACCACAAGCGCGGTTCTAAATTGACCCGGAGGAAAAATCGCTACGGCGAGTAAGGTGATCAAAATGAAGGCGCTACAGATGGGTCCAAATGCAGTGAGGCCAAAGCGCTGGTAGACCCTCAAGACAGGCCAGCCAAGAATTTCAAGAGTTTTACGCATGATCATGCTCCCGCTCAAAAACGCCGGCCGTGACACAGGCTTCATGGCCTTGAACCAACTGGGCGTAGACTAATTTATCCACAATCTTCCCGCTTGCGGGAAGCTTCACCTTACAGACCTGCCAGGATTTTTGCGTCGTTCGGAGTTGTTTACGGATAATCTCAATGTCGACGGGCAAATGGGTACGGGCATCGTTACTAAGATCTTTTCCGACGATGTTTGAAATCGCGCTATGGGCGAGGCAAGGCCCATCAAAGCTCCAGATCGCGACAGCGTGTTCACACTGGTCCAGACTCGGATTGGCGTTGGAGAGATTAATGCTATCGCAGACTTCCTGAAGCCCTCGTTCTTCGATGTCTTGAATGACTTGCTTCACCAGGCCGACAACGGTGTCCGTGTTCTTAAAGCGATCCTCTCCAAAGACATCGATCTTTGCGAGTAAACCAAGCGCGTCTTTGTTGGTGATGGCACTGACTCTCACCATATCATCGGCAGCAGCAGCATTTTGCTGTGTAATGGTGGCCATTTGTTCGACGGCTGCCTTGATCTGTTCGGAGCCGCTGGTTTGTTCGGCTGACGCCGAAGCGATGTCTTGAATCAACTGATGAGTTTGCGCCACCAGGTCTGAAATTATTTTCATGGACTGCGATGCCGCTTCTGTTGACGTGCGGCTCGAGGACAGCTCTTCCAAGCATTCGCCGACTATGAGCTTTGCGTCCGCGGCGGCGAGAGAGGCGCGCTGGGCGAGCTTGCGCACTTCGGTGGCGACTACGGCAAAGCCACGGCCATGCTCGCCAGCGCGAGCCGCTTCGATGGCCGCATTGAGCGCCAATAAGTTGGTTTGAAACGCAATGTCCTCAATCATGGCGATAGAGCCCATCACATTCATCGACTCGGTAGAGGAGTCGCCCATGGTGTCCAGTAAGCTGTCCAACGCACCTTGAGCAGAGAGCACAAGATGACTCGCTTTTTCAGCCCGCTTGGCCGCTTCTTGTGTATTCACCATATTGCGTTCGACGGTCGCTGAAAACTCTTCCATCGCAGAGGCGCTCTCCTCCAACATACTTGCGATTTCTTCGGCACGATGAGACAAGGCTGCGGTGTTGCTGTCGAGTTGTTTACATGAACCCGCCACTTCGTTGGCAGCTTGTCGCGTCGAGCCTGCCAACTGTTGAATTCTCGAATGTAGCTTGTAGGTCAGGTGTTGCACGATGTATTTCGGATCTGGCTCTCGCTGTGCTGACCAACGCCCGTTGGTGAGTTTTTCAAAAATTCTTTGGGAAGTTTTTCGAACTTCAACCATATGCATTTGCACTGAAAATGCCACATAAATCGTGAAGGCCGCAAATAAGCTGAACAGCATGGGATGCGTGTCTGCTATGCCTAGTGAAGCCATACCGAAGAAAAGCACCATCATCACGCCGACCACGGCATTTCCAAAGGCAACACCTGCCTTTGACAAGAGCAAGACCATGGGAGCGGTGATTCTCGCTAATAGATATTGAAGGGCTTCGTGCCCGTCATGGCCTTTGCCGATCAAATCTTTTGTGATGTGATCTGGCTTACTGTGAAGATCATGTTTCATGAGGAGAACCGTTGACTAAGTGTATGAATAATTTCTTGAGGAAAATCTTGAAGACTAATTTGCCGATGCGAGTGGCCGTTCTCAAACACTACCTTAGGCATACCATAGATGGCGCAGCTTGGCTCGTCTTGGCTAAGCACGTAGCCGCCGCTCGTAAAAATATCCGCAGTACCGTTAGCACCGTCACGTCCCATGCCCGTGAGCACACAGGCCAAGCTTGCATCACCAAAAGCAAGGGCGACTGAAGAAAATAGTTTGTCGATGGACGGCCTGTATAGATCGGAGGGCAAGGGCTTGTCCAGTTTTACGTAAACATTCAGCGACTCCCGCCGATGCACTTGAAAATGGCAACCCCCTGGAGCGATGTAGGCGGTTCCTGGACAAAGTACCTCGCCGTGCTCCGCGAGTTTCACTCTGATGGCCTTTACCGAGCGGCTGAGCCGGTTGGTATATAGGGTCGTGAAGGATGTGGGCATGTGAATGGCAATCACGATAGGAGGGGAGTGCGCGGGCAGTTTTTCTAAAATGCTTGTGACCGCGCTTGGACCCCCAGTGGATGCGCCAATAGCGAGAATCGCTTGTGATCGGGGAGCAAGAGTGGAGGCCGCGGCAGGCGCCTTGCGAAGGCGCGTCTGCGCTGCCGAAATCCTCGCATTTGAATCGCTTAGATTTTGACGAATGCGCTTCGATCTAAAAGCGTGTCCCGCTTCGTATACTTTGATCAGTAATTCCTCGGCATAATCTGAGAGGGTGCGTGTGTGCGGCTGCAGCCCTGGTTTGAGCACAAAATCGAGTGCTCCAAGCGCAAGGCAATCCAAGGTAATTTGAGCGCCTTCCCGAGTCATGCTGGATACCATAATGACGGGTATAGGACACTTGGAGAGGACATGCTTGAGGATTGTCGTCCCTTTCAGGTGTGGCATCTCGACGTCAAGGGTAATAACATCGGGACCTAAACGCTCAATTGCTGCAACGACCTCTGATCCGTCCTGGCAAAAGCCGACGACGGAGATTTCGGGGTTCGATCTTAGGATCTTGGCGATCACACCGCGCGCGACTACTGAGTCGTCTACGATCAGAACTTTGACAGGTGCATCCATCTTAGGATTTTTCGAAGAGGCTGATGTCGGGCTTTAGAGTGGTGCTGCTTTGCACTAAGGCCGCTGCGTGGCGGCTTTCTCTGTGCTGGACGCGGTTCAAGCTTACTTCGATATGGCGGCACTCAGGTTGGCTGAGCTGGGTGGCCCAATAGAGTCTGCGTGCAAAAATCCCTCCAGTGTCTTGACCACGTAGCTTTATCCTCTCTTGCCTTAAGTACTGCGCTGCAAATTGAATATTGCACAGTCCCACATTGGTGAGTTCAGTGAGGATCTGACCTCCCCCGAAAATCCAGGCCAGCATCCGATCCTTCTTGGCACCTTGGGACAAGAGTTCATTGATGAGAAGTTCCATGGCGTAACTTCCGTAGCGCGCGTTTCGATTGGTCGGGTCCGCGTTCGATATCTCAGGCAAGCCAATCTCTCGTTGGGCGGGAAGCATAAAGTGATTCATGCCGATCAAGCCTGCAGCTTGGTCCGTGAGGCAAACCGCGACACATGAGCCAAGAACCGTCATTAGGCCTTCGGAGGGTTTGGGATTGACACCTTCAGACGACGCTTTTCGCGATGTTGCAAACTCACCTGGCAGGAGTCGACGGACCCAACTGGAATGTTCGCGATCAAAAAAGCGATGCGGTTTCATAGCGCTCGACGCGGGCTAAACACGGTCCGACCGCGGCTTTGGAATAATTCGTCGGAGTGAATGAGCATCTCCGTGTGCCCAGTGAAAAACAGGCCATCCATTTTCAAGTGACGAGCGACGTACTCTGCAAACTGACGTTGTGTGGTCGTATTAAAGTAAATCATGACGTTACGACAGAAGACAGCGTCAAGAGGCTTCCAAGGGAGAACGCTTCCCTTGGCGGCCAGATTAAAAGGCTTGAACTCGACGAGTCGTTTCAGCTCGGGTTTGACTTGAACTTGGGCTTGATTGATCGAGTCGAAATACTTTGAGATCAGTCCAGGCTTGAGATGGAGGAGCTCGGACTTCGAATAGATACCTTGCTTCGCGAGGCTTAGTGCGTGGGTGTCAATGTCGCTTGCTAACACGAAGGCTTGCTTGCGATCAAGTAGACTGGGGTAGGCCTGAGTTAGAGCAATCAGTATGGAATAAGGCTCTTGCCCTGATGAGCATCCCGCGCTCCAAATCTTGGCGCTGGAAAAGTTTTCCTTGAGATGATCCACCAGGATTGGGAAGTGGTGAGCCTCTCTGAAAAATGAGGTCACATTGGTGGTCATCGCGTTGACGAAACCTTCGACTTGGGTTCGATCTTTTTCGACCAAGTCGACGTAGTCCGCAAGCTTGGTAAGGCCTAGGCTGCGCATCGGGCGGCTCAAGCGATTCGAAGCCATTTGACGCTTACTCGGGTTCAGTTCAATCCCGGCATGTTTTCCAAGTAAGCTGCGAACGGATGCGAACGCCTGATCATCAAGAATCAGGCTCATGAGAATGTCGCCTCTTCAGTGACTCGTGCCACCGCGTGGAGTTCTTCGGGTTGGAGGACCTTCTGTAAGTCAATCAGGAGCACAACCTGTTCTCCAAGCTGAGTCATTCCAATTAAATACCGAATATCAATCGCCATGGTGGTTCGGGGAACCGTCTGAATCGCGGCCGAGTGAATGCTGATGACATCTAGAACGCTATCCACCTGAATCCCGACTTTCCGAGACTCAAGCTCACTGATCAGCACCAGGTCCTGGCGACCTGCGACCTTTTCACGATTCAGATTGAAGCGCTCCTTGAGATCGATCACTGGAACAATTTCACCGCGAAGACTGGTGACGCCGACAACATAGGAGGGTGCGTGGGCTACTCGCGTCAGGTGGGCGCCGGTTCGAACTTCCCGGATTTGCAGCAGGCTAACGGCGTAGGTATGGCCCGAGACCTTGAAGGTCAGGAATGATTGGCTAACAGCATGGTCGGTCGGCTTGGCCATGATCGAGTCCTCTGGATGTGACGGTTGGGTCGCGTGAACGGAGATCTTGAGCATCTTTTTTCCTGGTCGGTTACGCTGTGACGAGTTGCGCGGTGCCAATGGTTCGACCAAGAGCGATCGAATCCAAGACGAAAGTGATTTTCCCAGCGCCGAGTACGGTCGCGCTTTGACAATACTTTGCAGGCCCAAGATTTTTCTCGATGTTCTTGATCACAATTTGCTTTTCACCAATAATTCGATGCACGCCCAGTAGGCTTAGATCGTCACCGTTGCGTAGAACAATGCCCAGGAGTGATCCGGGTGCCGGATGTAAGGGTGTCGTTTCCATCAGATCGGCGAGGTGTGCATACGGGACAAGCGCGGTGCGGAGCGGGAAAAGCTTTTGGCCATTCGGCAGCTCTTGCAAGCCGGAAGGGTGCAGTTGAATGCATTCGGAAATCGAACTCAGCAGGATTGCGTATTGTTCGCCGTCGCATTCGACGATGAGCGCATCGGTCAAAGCCAAAGTGAGGGGCAGGACGATTGAAAAGCAAGTCCCCCGTCCGGGTGTGCTGTGGACCTGTAGTTCACCATTAAGCGACTTGATCGCTTCGGCTACGGCGTCTAAGCCGACCCCTCGACCCGACCAATGATCGACCTGAGCAGCGGTTGAAAAGCCCGGCGAGAAAATTAGCTCCGCCCATTGTGCGTCGCTGCGCGGTGTGTGTTCGTCCGCCAAACCTTTCTGGATTGCTTTGGTACGAATTGCCTGAATATCAAATCCACGTCCATCTTCTTCAATGTGAAGTACGAAGCTTGCGCCGCGCTGTTCAGCCCGAAGGCGAAGGGTCGCGGTTTCTGCTTTTCCTAAGGAGATGCGTTCGCTGGGTGACTCTAAACCGTGATCCAATGCGTTGCGAATCAAGTGAGTGACAGGATCGATCAGACGCTCAATGATATTGCTGTCGAGCTCGATTTGCTCACCGACAATGATGACTTGGACTCGTTTGCCGAGTTCAACTTTAGCGTCGCGCACGACTCGCTCAAAGCGCTTAAACAAAGTCGTGACGGGCGACATGCGCATGGAAAGAATTGCGTCCTGAAGTTGTCGAGTTTGCCGACCGAGACGCTCAAAGAGTTCAATAACTTCTTGATCGATCACCTTGCTTTCAAGCTCGGCCTGAAAAATGGCCAGATCTGCGAGATGGCCAAGAAGTAAATCAATTTTTTCACTTGGAACCTGAATGGCGCGCTGCTCTCGTCGTCGCTCGACTTGGATCGCGGTAGGCTCATCGATATTGGCGTCGTCGTTTTCTTGAACTTCCGTAATCTCAAGATCGCAAAGGTCGTCGATCCATTCGAATAGGGAGCGAATCTCTTGCGCGGAACGAGTGGTTTCCAGAATGGTTGACCAATGCAGAAAGTTCGGCTCCGTGGCGTAGCCTGGAGCTTGATTTTCCCAGGCAATAACCTCTTTCTCGTCCCATAAAGCCGTTGTTGTAAGTGTTCCTTGTTCGGCAAGATTGTCTAGATAACGCAGAGGGTCGTTGCCACAGCTTCGCATGCCAGGATGAGGTCGAAAGCGCAGTACGAATTTATGTGTTCCTGATTTTCGCCTGAAATCAGAAGAGGATGTTGACTTTGAGAGAGCTTCGCTAGCGTCCAGAGCTTCTTGAATTTGATTCAGCTTCCGACTAAGTGCATCGACACGCTGAGTGGAAACATCGCCCTGCTTTTGTTGGGCACTACCTACCATTGAGCGCAGAAGATCTAAGGCACTTAAGAAAAGACTGATGTGCTCATCGTTGAGTTTGAGGTGGGAGGCGCCACTTATACGTCGATAGGTTTCCAGAACGGTTTCAAGTGCGTGCGCAAACTCTGCCATTTGATTAAAGCCGAGCGTTCCTGCAGAACCCTTGATCGAATGAATTGCTCGAAATGCGGCATTAATGCTTTCGTTAATTGGGACTTGCTTTTCAATGCAAAGCAATGCCTCTTCGGCTTGATCTAGGCAGTCAAGCACTTCTTCAAAAAATGCAGAGTGAAATTGACTTAAGTCAATTGACATATTGATCAACCAGAATCTGATTGATTTTGTTGGTTAAGGACTCTTCCGTGAAGGGCTTGGCGATCCAATCCATTGCACCGGCTTGTTTTGCCTTTTCAATGTTCTCGTCCTTCGCTCCTTTGGCAAGCACCACGATTGGAGTGTTCTTGAAATGCTCGATTAACTTCAGACGCTGAATCAAAGTGATCCCGTCCATGCCTGGCATGTTGATATCGGTGATCACCAAGTGAACTCGTCGACCTTTGGCGATGGTCAGAGCTTCCTCCCCAGAACTTGCATGAAAAACTCGGTGTCCAAATTTCTGGAGGACGGAGGCTACGATATTGCGTATGGACGCAACATCATCAACAATCATAATTCTTGCCATAGTTTTCTACCCTAAGACTCGGGGAAGCACGTCAATCAGTGCCTGTGGGTTAAAGGGTTTCACGATCCATCCTGTGGCTCCTGCCGCTCGGCCCGCGGCCTTCATGTTGGATCCCGCCTCGGTTGTCAGTACTAAGATGGGTTTGGCCTGAGTGCTTGGCTGAGCCCGTAAGGCCTTGATAAGGTCCAAGCCACTCATGTTCGGCATGTTCATGTCGGTAATAATCAGATCGAAAGGCTCCGTTTTACAAGCGTCCAGCGCAGCCTCGCCGTCGACAGCGGAGCGGACTTCATGGCCCGCCTTTTCAAGCGTGAACACAACCATTTGGCGCATGGTGACTGAGTCGTCGACAATAAGTATTTTTGCCAAAATTTACTCCTTTCAGGCGAACAGATCGACATGGTTGGATGCCTTCAAACTGGGAGACGCTTTTTCACGCTCAATTCTCGACAGGTCTTGTTCGAATGATGTGCGCTGGCTCGCAGTCGCACCGTGCTGTGCGAGGCGATGACTGGCCCCGACGAGATCGACCACAAGTGGTTCTGGGGCCGCATGGAGGTTGGACCCGTTAATGAGATTGCGAGTCCGCACTGCAATGGCTTCAAGATGAAGGGCGTCTACTGAAGTGAGTTTTTGCGTCATGATGTCGTGATACTGCATGGCGACAATTGAGGCTTGAATATGTGACTCGGTGTCTTTGCTCAGTTCGTTGAGCGCCTTGACGGTACTTCGGGTTTCATCGAGTTTCTGTTGAATAGCTGTGCTGACTGCGGCCACTTCGGTGCTTTCTTTTTGCGCCGTGTGCATGAGACTTGTGAGGTTACTTTGCATGTCCATAGTAACTTGGCTCAGCGCAGTTCGGATCTCTTCGACGTCTGCTCTTAGTTCTTGCAGTGTCCTTCGATGATTTTTTAGAAAACTCCACGGATCTAGGGTGTTGGAAGATTGTGCGCCGATCTCGATAGGGCTTTCAAGGTCCAAGCCGGAGCCCATGACGTTCAAAGCCATTTGTTTGGCGGCTATATCTGCTTCTCCGAGTAGGTCGTCCGCACGAGCTGCAGTCGTCATGGCGGCTTGCTGCTTTTCGATCAGACGCGCGGCATGCTCGGCGTTATCTAGCAACTGGTAGTTCTGCCGCTTAAGAATTGTGGAAGCCAATAGGGCCAGGTCCGAGAGTGAAGCCTGTTGGTCGTTTCGTGTGCTGGTTGATTCCAATAGAGTCTTAGAAAGGTGGTTCTGAGTGTCCTGATTTCGTTCGATCTCGCGAATACTATTGGCAAGTTCGAGTGCCGAATGGGTGGAAATGTTGATCACTGAGCGAATCTCGATTTGAGCGCTATTGCTGCTGGCGAGCGCCTTCCAAGCATAGTTCGACCACTCTTTGCTTTGTATCGCGTGGGCACCAAACCTGCTTGGTAGAAAATCTGTTTCAATCCCGAGTTCGGGCTCAGCGCGGTCGATGATTTTTTGTTGTGGGTGTGGAGTCGTTTGTGATAATGAAGTGAGAGTGGGCTCAATCTCACCCGTAGAACTCGCGTTTACTGATATGGCAGGGGCTGTTTTTTTGATCTTCTTTTTTATGCTTTTTTGTACAAATTTAGGCGATAAAACTTCGGCGTAAATAAAGGCAGCGGCGCCCAGCACAGCGATCAAGCTACATGCTATGGCCCAAAGCGGTGCGAACAAAACCGTGATCAAGGCAGGCGCGCTGACTGCGAGGAGTACTCGGGCCAGACGCGGGCTGCGCCACATCCGTTTGATCAGTTTGTTCAAAACGACACCTCCCTTGCCGACAGGAATTGCGAGCGCAGGCCGTAACGATCTAGATAGACCGCTAGATGATCAAGGTCGCAAAAGAGCACCTTGTTTCGAAGGCAAAGCATGTCCTGAAGCGTCGGATATTCGAGACGAAAAAGAGCCTGGCAGCTCACGCTGATGCGTGCAGTCGACGAAGCCATAGCCAGCGGCTCGCTGATCAGCGAGCGCAGCACCGGCATGGCATTGCCGTCATCTATCGAAAGACGATGTTCAGTCACTCAATTCCCTCTAGCTAGTACAGTGGGCCTGGCGTCTAAGCGCGCCTAGGGCTCCGATAGGTCTATTCTGAGTCGAGTGCGCTCGCCCATCAATGGCTAGCGAATTAGTGAGCGATCAACGTGGAGTAAGTGCAGACGAACGGACTTTTGGGGCGCTGCTCCTTGGCCAAAACTGTCGTTTTATTTTCTGAAAGGAGTGCCTGGAGCGCGAGCGGTAGAAGGAGGTGAACAACGACCGGCGAGAAATCGGTCCATTTTCGGATGCCTTGTGCAGTCCACGCCCTTAGGCTGAGACTTGAGCCAGATCTCGAAGCCGCGCCGGGGTGGTGGTCGGCAGGCCAAAAAACTCTAGATAGGCGGGGATTTGTTCAAAAAGCATGTCCGCGCCTATTTGAACGCTACAGCCGCGGGCGCTGGCGGCTTGAAGAAAGGCGGTGGGCTCTGCACTGAGCACGACTTCGCCCACAAAGGAGGCGCTTGATAGTTTTCTGATGTCGAGCGGCAGAGGGTCAGCTTGGCGCATGCCCAGAGGAGTTGCATTGACCACGAGGTCGATGCCGCTCGGGTCGTTGCTTCCGGTTTTGATTTTGAGTTTTGGGTAGTGTCTCATTAGCCTGTGACCGAGGGCGATGCTGGCTCCGTCGTCGACGTCGAATAAACATAAGGTGTCAATGTCGGCCTTAGCGAGTGCGGCTGCAATCGCCGAACCTACACCGCCACTACCGACGACGAGGGCCGAGCGCCCAACTGGCTCGAACCCTTTGCGTTTTATACCTCGTACAAAACCTTCTCCATCAAACATATCCCCCTCCAGTTCACCGGCGGCGCTGACGCGCACCGCATTGCAAGCGCCTGCGATCTGAACAGCCGCGCTGAAGTGATCTAAAAGTGAGAGGGTCGCCACTTTATGGGGCATGGTAATCAGCGCACCTTTAAAGTTCTTCAACTTGCAGACCGATTTCAAAAAGTCCGTATAGTCCAGCGCTTCGCAGGCAAAGGGCACCACAATAGTGTCCACCCCAATCGCTTCGAAATACGGGTTGTAAATCATCGGTGACTTAAACGTAAATGTCGGAAAGCCGATGTGCGCGATGAAAGAGGTGTTACCGGTAATCAACGCAGTTCTATCCTGTTTTTACCGCAGAGACTGCTGCGCGTAATGCCAGTAGGTAGCTGTCGACGCCGAAACCGCAAATTTGACCTTTCACAATCTCAGCAAATACCGAGACATGTCTGAACGCTTCACGCGCATGAATATTGGACATGTGCAGCTCAACAATCGGGCAAGTCAAAATGGCGAGCGCATCGCGGATGCCAAAGCTGTAGTGGGTCCAGGCGCCCGCATTGATGAGAACCGCATCCACCTTGTCTGTGAAGCCTTGGTGAATGCGATCACACATTTCGCCTTCCGAATTGGTCTGGAAGTGTTCAATGCTGGCCCCCAGCTCACGGCCCAAGCTCGAGAGGCTTGTGTTGATCTCATCAAGGGTGACGGTTCCGTACTGAGCCGGATCACGTTTGCCGAACATGTTGTGATTGATACCGTGAAGCATGAGGATTTTCATCGAACACCTTTCTTTTAATTAGCGTAGTTTCGCCAGTTCCAACTGCATAGCCTTGGTGATGCCGGGGCCGACCAACTCCGCATATTTGTCGATCACCGGTTTCATTTTGTCGCGTAATTTCTTACTTTCTGTGGCATCAAACTCAGTGACTTGCATGCCTGCTTTCTTGAGTTGATCGATTGCATCGGCGGTTTGCTTGCGTGAGGCGATGCGTTGTACCTTGATGGCTTCAAGTGTCGCTTCTTCGAAAATTTTCTTTTCATCGCCCGACAAAGTATCCCATGTTTTTTTACTAATGATTACTGACTGCGGGTTGTAGACGTGACGAGTAAGTGCCAAGTGTTTTTGCACCTCATACAGTCTATTGGCGGTAATCACAGTCAAGGGATTTTCCTGACCGTCAATTGCTTTTTGTTCAAGCGCAGCATAGACCTCTGGAAAGGCTAGGGGGGTCGGATTGGCACCTAAAGCCTTGACCCAATCTAAATTGATTGGGTTAGGGATGACGCGAATTTTTAAGCCTGCGATGTCTTCCACTTTCACAAGAGGCCGCTTGCTATTGGTCATATTCCGAAAGCCGAGCTCGAAGTAGCCCAGACCTACAAGGCCTTTCTCGGGGAGGCGGTTGTGCATCATTTTGCCAAATTGACCGTCGACGACGGCATCAGCTTCTTTTTCATTAGCGAACATGAAGGGGAAGTCATAAATGGCGAACTCTTTCACTTGACTCGCCAGAATGCCCGAATTCATCGTCGCCATGTCAATAGTTCCGCCTTGCATGGCAGATACTGTCGGAGCGTCGCCGCCGAGCACGCCACCCGGAAAAAGGGTGACCTTAATCTTGCCGCCGGACTTGGCCGCAACCACTTCCGCGAACTTTTCCATGCCGATAACAAGTGGATGGCCTTTGGGGTTTTGCGTGGCGAATTTAATCGTACGCTCTTTGATGTCGGCTGCATGGGTCAGGCCAAAAGCGGCCATGACCAAAGTCGCCATTGTTGCCTTAATCATCATTCGTTTCATAACAAGTCTCCTAAAAGTTTTTGCGTTAGAGTATTTTGGTTTTCTCAGGCTAGTAGAACCAACGGGCCGGCACCATCACCAATTCTGGGAAGGCGACCAATAGGAACATCAAAAAAAACTCGGCGATCATGAAAGGAATTACTCCTCTCGTCACTTCGTCCATCGGTATTCGACCGACGCCCGCGACGGTGTTGAGCACGGTGCCCACCGGCGGTGTTACTAAGCCAATCGAATTGTTAATGATAAATAGAACACCGAAGTAAATAGGATCGATGCCCGCGGCCTTGACCACCGGCATGAGGACCGGGGTAAGTAGCAAAATAGTCGGTGTCATGTCGAGCGCGGTGCCGACGACCATTACAAGAACCATAATGGCCACCATCAACAACTTCGGGCTTCCTAGAAGAGGTTCTAGCAGGGCAACAATTTTGTCAGGCAACTGCGCAACCGTAATCAGCCACGCGGACACCATGGCCGCCGCCACGAGAAACATCACAACGGCGCTCGTTTTTGCTGCACTGACGAACACAGGAACCAGTTGCTTAATCGTGATTTCCCGGTACACAAAGACGGTCACGATAAGGGCGTAGACGGCTGCGACCACCGCAGCCTCGGTCGGGGTAAAGATTCCAAATTTCAAGCCGAAGATAATGATGACTGGCAACACTAAAGCCCAGGTTGCTTCACGCAAGGCACGTCCTACTTCCGCAAGCGATTTTCTTGGGGGGGTCGTAGTTACTTCCTGGCGTACCAGGTACCACCAGGTTACCCAAAGAGCCGCACCCAACATGATTCCTGGGAAAATACCGGCCAGAAAAAGCTTTGAGATTGAAACGTTCGCAGCGACACCAAAAATGACAAATCCGATTGACGGTGGAATCACGGGGCCAATAATTCCTGCTGAAGCAATAAGGCCCGCGGAACGAGCTCGATCATGGCCGGCGGCGATCATCATCGGTAAAAGCAAGGTTGACAAGGCCGCCGCATCGGCTACGGCCGAGCCCGAAAGTGCCGACAAAACACAAGCGGCGATGATCGTGACATAGCCAAGGCCGCCCCTAATATGCCCCACGATAGCCATTGCGAAATTCACAATGCGCCGTGACAAGCCGCCCGTGTTCATCACC
This sequence comes from Betaproteobacteria bacterium, assembly GCA_031421635.1. Classification (GTDB taxonomy): domain Bacteria; phylum Pseudomonadota; class Gammaproteobacteria; order Burkholderiales; family Burkholderiaceae_E; genus JAPOKJ01. The sequence continues at coordinate 59,184 of JANOPA010000014.1, forward strand.
TCGCCCGCAAGCATGAAGAAAGGCACCGCTAGCAACGGGAAGCTGTCAGCGCCATTGATCACGTTTTGCGCCAAGATTTGAGCGTCGAACATATCGAGATGCCACATCAACGCGGCACCGCAAAGCATCAACGAAAATGCGATTGGAATACCAAGGGCCATTGCACCCAGCAAGGACCCCAGAAATACGGCAATCGTCATTTGCTTGCCCCTAGTTCGTTTGGACTTATCGCTTCCTCCTCGGAAGCTTTAAAAGTCTGAAGTTCGGTATCAGAAAAACGACCCTGTAAAAGCTTAAGAAGGTCGCGAAAAATAATCAATCCGCCGAGAACTGCGAAAGCCATTCCCGACCCGTAAAACCAAGCCATCGAAGCCTCCATGGCCGCACTAGTGCTGGTGAAATTGATTTTGGTTTGCTCAAAAGAGCCTTTAAAAATAAGGCCGCATACGAAGAGCATCATGATGTAGGAGATTCCCAGACAAAACTTCTTGCCCGTCGAGCCAAGCTTGCCTACCAACATATCGGTCCCTAAGTGGCCGCGATCTTTAAGTGCTGAAACCGCGCCAAGAAATGTGACCCAGACAAACAGCCATCGAGACAGCTCTTCGGATGTGCTGAGACCCGAGTTAAAGCCATAGCGCAACACGACATTTCCAAAGACTAAAACAACCATCACAGCCAAGGCGGCGGCAATGAAATAATCTAGCCATCTGCAGTACCGTGTAATAAAACTGTCAAGCATTTCTGATTCCTTGCAATGCGCAATGAAGTGCAAACTAGTAGCGCTAACGAGGCCCTTAGGCAAATATCCGATTCCAAAATATCCGGCCATTGCTCATGGAACCCGGGCCTACATCAGTCGATGAAGCGAGAGATGCCCATTAATGTACCAAATGGTTACTTTTATTATATAGTGAAAACGACTTAACGAGGCAGCCGGAACGCAAAAATTTACGAGTAATCCAACCCGTGGCTCAGGCCAAGGGCGGTTCGTCCGCTGCGCTCTCGGTGAACAGCACACCGACCCGTTCCATCGGTGCAATTGGCACTTCCGAAAACCCAAGTGACTGCGCAATTGAGCGGTTTTGTTCGCCAAGCAGCGGCGCCGAGAGCCCCCCACCCAATACTCAGATCTGCAAAGTCTAGCCCTCCTCAGCGTCAAATCTTACGAAACCTCGGGATTCACAAATACTTGGCGAATACAATGAAAAGAATATGAATTATTAAAACTAATTGCCGTGGTAATCTAATTTTTGGATCCTTCTACTTTATTGCGCGCCACCTATGTTGCTGAGCCCCAATCACTTCGAACCCCGTCTCGATCTTGCCTTTGAGCCGGATTCGCTAGTCCATTTATTCCACCAAGATCAATATATCAACCTGAGCGAGTCGCCCGAGGTTTTCCCGTGGAGTCGCTACCGAGATGCCGGATTTCATGCCGAGCGTGTGCATTGCATGGGGTCCTTGGATGGACGCCCCCATTTTGCAGTTGGGCTTGCGGACGATTTCGAAACGACGGCTTTGGCGAACCCCTGGCGCTTGGGAGGCTTACGCTCCTGGTTTGGAGTCTTGGACGACTTATCTCTATCCCTGGCGATGCGGGCGGTGCAGGTGCTCGAATGGGATCGCACGCATCGCTTTTGCGGCACCTGCGGGACGCCGACGACAATCGCACCCGGTGAACGCGCCAAGAGATGTCCGGCCTGTCAGTTGACGGTCTACCCGAGAATTTCTCCCGCGATGATGGTCTTGGTATGCAAAGGGCGCGAGTTGTTACTGGCTCGCGGAGTCAATTTCCCTCCCGGTCGGTTTAGTGCTTTGGCGGGGTTTTTGGAAGCGGGCGAGACCATCGAGCAGGCCGTGGTGCGCGAAGTCCGCGAAGAGGTCGGCGTTGAGGTTAATCGACTAGAGTATTTCGGAAGCCAGAGTTGGCCGTTCCCAAATTCATTAATGATTGCCTTTCGAGCCCATTGGGTATCGGGGGACTTAAACCCCGATCTCAACGAAATTGCGGAGGCGCATTGGTATTTGCCTGAGAATTTGCCTCAACTACCACCGCCTCTCAGCATTGCCCGTGCGCTCATCGACTCCACGATTCAAGCCTTGTAAGGTTCGCCTCCTGGCACTGACCGACTTGCAGTAAACCCCGGGTTGTCACAGGGATACACTTGAGCGAGAAGGAAATGAGGACAGAAGGGGCGAGACCTTTGAGGCCGCTGAGCTTGACGCTCTGCTTGACTGCAATTTTTTTCGCCGTTCCGGTATTTGTGAATGCACAGGTGATGAGTTGTAAGGCAGTGAGCCCGGCTCAGACCCAGGCGCTCGTCGAAGTTTTTACCTCTGAGGGCTGTAGCTCTTGCCCTCCGGCTGATCGTTGGCTCAGCGCCCTAGTGCAGGTCCCTAATCAAAAGTTGTTGGCTGTGGGCTTGTCCCTTCATGTTGATTACTGGGATTACATTGGTTGGAAGGATAGTTTTGCCAAGGCCGCTTACACTCAGCGTCAATATGCTTATGCTCGGCAGCGCGGCGTTTCCGGGGTGTACACGCCGCAAATTGTGCTGGCTGGTCGGGATTTTCGAAACTGGGACTCGTCGAACGCGTTTTTACAAGCGGTGAAGCAAATTAATGACAAGCCATCCCGGGCCCACATCGAGATTGATGCCAAGGCAGGCAAGCTAGACAGTGATGTGCATGTTTTCTTTAACGCTAACAGCGATCAAAGTGCGCAATTACATGTCGTGCTTTTTGAGAATGCGCTGAAGACCAAAGTGAATGCTGGCGAGAACCGTGGCGAGCTATTGGGCCATGATCGAGTGGCGCGTGAATTCCTGAAGCTGGAGAGCCGGACCGGTCAAACCAAGGTTACGCTTGCCAAGGGGCAAAGGATTGAGCTTTCTGGATTGGCTGCGTTTATGCAGACCTCAAGTGGTGAGGTACTACAGGCTGTCGCCTGTGAGTTCAAGCCTTAAAGCGGCCTGATCGGTCCGTGGACCACCTCCCTGACTTAGAGTGGGATTCAGTGCAGACACGATACAGCCACTTTGCGTCGCGCCATTTTGCATCGCACTCTTGAGTAAGGGCAACACGAGGTGGTAAACATTGATGTCGAAGCTCGGGTCCGAAACAGTGCCCCAGGCCGTGACTGTTTCATCCTCTGTGGTTAAATCGCCAGCTTCGGTGGCGCTGCTGCCGATCCATTGCCAATTTTTGAAGTGATGCACTCTCGGGCAGGAGTAGTTGGCAGCGGCTTCAATAATTTTCACCTCGTTCCAAATCCACGCCGGGCGACGTTTCAGCTCTAAGGCATGCTTGAGTCTTGCGGCGAGTGACTTTGAGGACTCTTTCCCGCAACAGGCACCCAGGCACTTCTGAATTTGAAAGTTAAAGCAAGGGCGGTTAGGGTCGGCCAACTGATCCGCCTTAGAGGTCTTTTCAATGCCGATGGTCTTCAAACAAATCTGCTCTTTGCGCGCAAGCTCGGTCACGTGATGCTTAACACTCGCCTTTGAGGCAAAAGGACCGAAGTAAGACTCTGGTTCATCCTTCTCCTCAGCTTCCGGCAAAGCCTGATTGCACGGGTAGTACATGATGCGTGCGCTATGAGTGTCAATGCTGATCCAGGTGGTTTGCGTGCGCTTTCTTAGCGCAACGTTGTGGGCGGGCATTTCGGTTTTAATCAACTCTATTTCACGTAGCCGCGCACCGAAATCTCCGGCGGTTTGCTCCCATTCAATACGGCGAATTTCACTGGCAAGGCGCATGCCGCGCTCCGAGCGATGGTCCACGCAAAAATGCTCGCTTACGCGATCTCGCAAATGGATACTCTTACCGATATAAAGTGGGTGACGATTAAGCCCAAAAAATTTATAGACACCGGGCGTCTTCGGGATGCGCTCAAGCTGATCTGTCGGCAAGTACGCGGGCAGACTAGGGTGACGCATGATCTTTTTCATGGCCATGCTGAGCTCATCGTGCGACTCCTCTCGCATCAATACTTTAATGAACTCCCACAGCACTTCAGCGTCGCCCAAGGCACGGTGGCGCTGAGTACACGGCAACTGGTGACGGCTGATTACCGCATCCAATGAGTGCGGGCTGCGATCCGGGAACAGGGCTTGCGAGAGGCGCACAGTACATAGTGTCTTGGCATGAAATGAGCGCTCGCCACGTTCCATCTCAGCCTTGATAAATCCGTAATCAAAGCGCGCAGAATGGGCGACGAAAATCGCGTCCGCACAAAGACTTGCGATGATTTCACTAACCTCTAAAAACACCGGAGCGTCCTTGACCATACTAGGAGTAATACCGGTGAGTGATTGAATCTCCAGGGGAATGCTTTGCTCTGGATTGATCAGGCTAGACCAGCGCGTGACTTTGGGATTGTCCTCGGCCCAATTCTCGACGCGAAGAATCCCGACCTCGGTGACTCGGCCTTTTTGTGCGGATGAACCCGTGGTTTCCACATCCAAAAAACACAGCGTGGGGGGAAGAAGAACGAGGGGTGATGGTTTTGGGGTCGACAAGCTGGGCCAGTCTTTAAGTCGCTAAAGACACTGATTGTATATCCAGTGCTTTTAGTCCGCTCGGGCAAATGGAAGTTGATCCCCGGAAAAAGATAAGTGACAATTTAGGGCGGAATATTGTGGTTTTGCCCTTAAATAGACGCCAAACACCAACAAAGTCGTCGAAATTGGCTGTAAACGCAAAGAAAGCTTCAACCGTTTTACCTCAAGACAGGGAAAAGACCCTAAAATCCGCCCTTGAATTGATTTTTAAAGATTTCATTGACCACAACATTCCAAGATTTTGGCCTGAGTGATTCGATCCTCAGAGCCATCACCGAGATGGGGTACCAAATACCCACTCCAATTCAGGCCGAAGCCATCCCAGTGGTTTTGCAAGGCCGCGACGTCATGGGTGCCGCTCAAACCGGTACCGGTAAGACCGCTGGTTTTGGTTTGCCGCTGTTGCAGCGACTTATGCCCCATGCCAGTACGAGCACCTCGCCTGCTCGCCATCCGGTGCGCGCACTGATACTCGCTCCTACCCGCGAGCTTGCCGACCAAATTTTTGAAAACTTGCGCGACTACGCTAAGCACACGCCGCTGAAATGCGCCGTGGTGTTTGGCGGCGTTGATATCAAGCCTCAAATGGCCGCGCTGCGTATGGGTTGCGAAGTGCTGGTGGCTACACCGGGCCGTTTGCTCGACCACATGGAACAGAAGACGGTAAATCTGAGTCAGGTGGAAGTACTGGTACTCGATGAAGCCGATCGCATGATGGATATGGGCTTCCTGCCGGATCTGCAAAGAATCGTTCGCGCCTTGCCGGTTAAACGTCAAAGCCTATTGTTCTCGGCTACTTTTTCGAATGAGATCCGCAGATTGGCCGGTACTTTCCTAACCGACCCTCTGACGATCGAAGTGGCGCGCCGTAATGCCACAGCCGAAAACGTTCAGCAAATTGTGTACAAAGTTGCTACGGCCGATGCCAAGCGCAATGCCGTCGCCACCTTGATCGATAAACATGCCCTGAGTCAGGTGATTGTGTTTTCGAACACCAAGATTGGCTGTGGGCGCTTGGCGCGGCATTTGCAAAAGTTAGGAATGAATGCCGAAGCCATTCACGGTGACAAGTCACAACAAGATCGTCTCGTGACCTTGGATAATTTCAAGAGTGGCAAGATTCGCGTGCTGGTTGCTACCGATGTCGCAGCCCGTGGCCTGGATATTGCCGAGTTGCCCGCAGTCATCAATTACGATTTGCCCTATTCTCCGGAAGATTATGTTCACCGTATTGGACGCACTGGTCGGGCCGGGGCGAGCGGCATGGCCTTGTCGATCATGTCCTCGGAAGACGGACGTCTTTTGGCCGATATCGAGAAGTTGACCAAAAGCAAATTGTTGATTGAATCGCTTGAGATGGCACCACCTCCAGCGGTGCCATCTGCCGAACGTGCCCTAAGAGAACCAAGAGCACGCGAGCGTGAAGTGCGTGAGCCTCGTCAAACAAACGCAAGACAAACCAAGTCGAGCGGATTTTCGAACGATCCGTTTTTCTACCAACCTTACGATAGTGAGCAAGCTGGCAACCAGCCGAATGCGGAGGCTGCAGTCGCCGTTGCGGCAGTGGCCGCAAGGCCGATTACGGGTGTCCGTCGCTCAAATGCCCCAGTCGCTGCTTTATTGGGTGGGAAGCGTTAATTAATATCGGGCCTCGTGGCGAGCATCCGCTCGCGCCATAGGCCAAGCGCTAACTCCCAAAACTGCGTTAAAGTCATCCCGGATAATCGACTGCTTGAAAAGCCGGTTAGACCAAGGTCCGACAAGGCCCGGTTGAGAGTCGGCAGGGCCAGATCCGAATTGATTGCCTGCGCGCCGTTTTGCTTGGATAGTTTTTGACCGTTCGGCTCCAGCACTAAAGGGCAATGCCAGTACATTAGGCGACGATAGCCCAGCAGGTTCTGCAAGTAAATTTGGCGACTCGTTGATCCCAAGAGATCCATGCCGCGCACAACATGGCTGACTCCCGACTCTTCATCATCCACGACAACGCTGAGCTGATAGGTCCATTCCAAACCTTCGTCATCGCCGGGCCTGCTTGGCCGGGCGATCACGAAATCACCTACCCTGCACGTAATTTCCTCGCGCTGTAAATTCGATTTTTCCACTCCTGCACGTCTAGCATTATCGGCAAGAACATGAGGTCTTAGCCAGGCACCCTCTTGCCATTCAATCAGGGCCGGATCAAGCTTCAGCCGCCATGCCCGTACCGCTTGAATTGGGGGCGACTGGCCTGCTTCAAAGATCTTACGACAGGTGCCGGGGTACACACTTGAAGCCATCGACGAGTTGTGCACTGCGAGCCGGTGTGAGCCGACCTGGACTGCATTCAGACCTCTTGAATCTGCAATTTCTTTGCGACTACAGATGCAGGCATAAACTCGACGCATGCTTTGCAACTTATCGAAAGCCCTTTGATAGTGCGGCCCGCGTTGCGACTGATACCAGGGATGAGGTTCAATCTGAAACCCAAGCTTCAATAGATCTGAAATAATTTGCTGACTGGTCTGAACTCGGCTACGTCCCTGATCGATATCTTCAATGCGTAACAACCAACGGCCGCCATGTGCCTTGGCATCGAGATAGCTGGCCATGGCAGCCACCAAGGAGCCGCGATGTAAAGGGCCGCTTGGGCTGGGTGCAAAGCGACCGACGTAGGTAGAGCTAGCGCTCATAACGAAGGGCCGAGCGGGCTAAGCAGCAGGCGTCTTCGAACCTGAGCAACATCCAGCTTGGAGAGCCACCAACTCAGGGCCTTTCCCGGCCGCGTGCGCCTCCATGCGTAGGTGGTCGAGGACGAAGGCTTAGGCTCGGCCACTCTTCTTTCAATGAGTTGCCCAGATTTGATATGGGCGAGCGCGAGATATTTGGGCAAGTAGCCGATGCCCAAGCCCGCGATTTGTGCCTCAAGCTTCTGATTCATGGTGGCAACGGTCAATACTGGTTGGCCGCTTAACAGTCCCGTCGTTCGTGCCTTAAGGCGTCGAGCACTATCGGCCACTGCCACCGCGCGATGGGTTCGAAGGTCTTCTGGCGCTAAGGCTTTGCCAGCATCGCTTTGCGCCAAAGGGTGATCGGGTGCCATGCAGAAGACAAAATCGATTTTGCCAAACGCTCTGACGCTAATTTGCCCTGAGCTAAAGACTTCACTTGGTGCATCTTCGAGCGCTCCAATCAATAGATCGCAGCGCGAGTCAAGCAAGCTCTCCCAGCATCCGTCCAACACCTCTTGTTGAATAGTGATTTGAGTCGGGCAAGCTAGCCGATCAAAATCCCTAACGAGAGCGTGTAGCTGAGACAAAGGAAGCGCACCATCGCATGTGATTCTTAAATGTTGCTCCCAACCGCTGGCCAACTCTTTGACCTGCGCCTGGATCAAGTCAACGGTATTGAGTAATTCTCGGCCCTGCGCGAGAAGCATTTCACCTGCAGTCGTCAGGGTGACCTTCCGTTGGCGCCGATCAAAAATCAGGGCGTCCAACTCATCTTCGAGCTTGCGAATTTGGTAAGAAAGCGCGGAGGGTACCTTTCCTAACGCCTCGGCGGCAGCCGCGAAGCTGCCCTTGCGGGCGATCATGTCCAGGGCGACGATGGCGTCGAGAGTCAGCATTTTTTGGAAAGATCAAATATTTTGATTAATACGTTCTAATAATAGCGCTATTTTGATGTCATAAATTGATTATGATGATTCCTCTGGGCAATTTTTAGCTCAAGTTGACGATTAAGATAGGAGCTCAAATGATTCACCTTCGCACATCCAACCAGCGTGGCTTTGCAGATCACGGCTGGCTTAAATCTTTTCATAGCTTTTCCTTTGCCGGTTATCACGATCCAAACTTTATGGGCTTTGGTCCCTTACGGGTCATCAATGAGGACCGGATCGCGCCGGGCACCGGTTTTGGTACCCACGGCCATCGCGATATGGAAATCATCAGCTATGTGTTGGAGGGTGCTTTGGCCCATCAAGATAGTATGGGCAACGGCTCCGTGATTCGTCCTGGGGATGTACAAAGAATGAGCGCTGGAACCGGTGTACAACACTCCGAGTCCAATCACGAGAAATCCGGAGAGACACACTTCCTTCAAATATGGATTCAACCTAGCAAGAGTGGAAATCCACCGGGCTACGAGGAAAAGCATTTTGATGAAGCCTCTAAACGCGGTCAGCTCAGGCTCGTGGCGTCTGAGCATGGCGAGGCCGGCTCGGTGACGATTCAGCAGGATGCGAAGTTTTACTCTGGTTTATTTGATGGAGCGGAAGAGGCTCGTTTGGATCTTGGTGCCAAGCGAATAGCCTACGTTCATTTAATCAAAGGCCAGCTCATTGCGAATGGACGGTCTTTGCAGGCAGGCGACGCATTAATGATGAAAGATGAGCCGAGCCTATCTTTGAGCTCCGGTCGGGATGCCGAAGTGCTCGTTTTTGATCTACCCGAATAGTTGAATATATCGAAGAACAAACGGAAAACTCATGAATCAAAAATCAATCAAGGTGGTGGTTGCCTACCACTCTGGCTACGGTCACACCAAGAAAATCGCTGACGCTGTGGCTGCGGGAGCGCGTTCAGTACAAGGAGCCCAGGCCGTCTCCATTGACGTCTCTGTCTTGAAGGACAGCGATTGGGAAGAGATGAGTCGCGCCCAGGCGATTGTCTTTGGTGCGCCCACGTACATGGGAGGCGCGAGTGCTCCCTTCAAGGCTTTTGCGGATGCGAGTGCGAAAGTTTGGTTTACGCAAGGGTGGAAGGACAAGGTTGCAGGCGGATTTACATGTTCACTCAACATGAGTGGCGACAAGCTCTCAACCCTAAATTACTTTAATGTTTTGGCGATGCAGCATTCAATGATATGGGTGGGTACCGGCCTGCCACCTTGCGCCAAGCCAGGTGATCCTAATGCATTGAATCGCTTGGGCTCGAGCGTGGGTGTGATGGCCCAGGCGGATAATCTCCCGCCTGAGCAAAGCCCACCTCAGGGCGACGTCGACACTGGTTTTTCTTACGGCGCTCGCATTGCAAGCGTCGCCCAAAAACTAGTGTGACTCACTTCACTCGATGAGTGCTTATTTAATTTTTCTGTGCGTGGCCGACACTTTTTCTACGACTGGCGAATAGTCCAAGGCTACCCAGACCGAGTAGGGCCAAAGTGGCCGGAAGCGGCACTTCGGTAATAACTCTCAGGTGGTCACCGCTGCCCAGCGACGAGGTCAGAAATCGGAAATTCAGAGTGTTGCCGGAGAACGAAAGCTGATCCCCAAGAACGGGTTCGATGCCATATAGGCCGCCGTACGAATACGCAGTACTCGTGTTTCCTAAAAAGCTTGTGGCACCAAAACCAGGTTGGTTATAGACCACGGCGAGAATCTTTTGTGAGAATGTGACGTTGCCCTGGACGCCTTGAAAAATGGTGGATGGCTGATAGTCAATCATGAAAGAGTCGACTAAAGTGCCCGCCGCGACTGTGCCGACAAGCGCAGTAAGAATGCCTGTTCCTGGAATAAGATTGATCGGGTCGTTGATCAGGCTCCCAATCAATGATGTGTTTTGAGCCTCGTTGAAAACTCGCACGGTGCAGTCGGCGTTGGATGCGGCAGTCCCACTTGAAGAGGGCGCACTGGTGCTAATTGCTACTCCAGCTCCGCACAGCGCAACATTACTAGCCGTTGCTGATACAACTCCAGCGCTAGCCTGAGCAGACACTAGAGCACCGATGAGGAGGGTGAGACTTGAAAAGGAGAGCTTTTTCATTGTTGATCCATTTTGTATTGTCGTTGAGGAGGCTTGTCTCCATTGTTGAACTGGATACGAATTTTTAAAGAGCACTAATTAACGGGTGTGACGCCGTGTTTTGGGCGAGACGTGAACTAGTTGACGTAAGTCAATACGAAGTGATTGAAAGCGCCCAATGCAAACTTCGGTCAACGAATTCTGTGCGAAACAAGCAAAAAAAAGCCCGGCAGGGGCCGAGCTTTTAAAATTACCTAGGAGTTCAAAACAAACTAACCGGAATGCGCTACCGCTTCCACGTGATAGCGCCGTCCATAGATCGAACTTTATAGACCGTTCGTCGGTATGGGTAGGGAGTTTCTCACGTTTTTGCTGAATGCCGAGATTGCAGGAGTAATTGTGCAAACTCCACAAAACCTTCGCCGTGTGTTGCGCGCGTGAGCCATTTGGGGCCGTCCTCTCCCAACGCCCCTAAGAAAGGTTGAATGTTCGCCACCGCAACCGATTTTGGGAAAAGTGCAAACATTGAACGGTCGTTCGGTGCGTCGCCGATGAATACCCAGCGCTCTTGCGCTTGTTTGCTCGCGAGGATCCTGACTTCCTTCAAATATCTGAGCGCCATCGGGCCTTTGTCGAAGAGGCCGTGCCAAGCATTAATATGAACCGTGCTGTTGCGCGCTTGAAATCCTTCGCTACGCAAAGCTTGAATAACTTCTTGGACGATCGCCATCTGAACTCTCGGAATATCCTCGCAATAGTCGATGGCAACGTCGACTTGCCGCAAATTATTATCGCTTGCAAAGCGCAGCAATGGGTAGTTCAGGAGAATTCGCTCGCAGACTGCCATGAGGCGCTTGCGCTCGTCGGCGACTCGAACGGGAGTGTCAAAAAACACGACCTTAAGTGGAGCCGGCACTGTTGGGTTTGGGTTGGTCGCTACACTCAAACCAAATGGGGAAGCCTCGCGATGAAGATAAACGCCACCACTTTCGGCGATGACCGCCTCCACCGGCCACTGTGACAACATCATGTGCGCCCAACCGTAGGATCGCCCCGTCACTGGAACCACAGGAATGCTTGCTTCGCGCAAACGCCACAGTGCCGAAAATGTTGCTGCACTGAGTTTGCCGTCTTTTGTAAGTGTGTCGTCGATATCGGTAAAAACGCCCTCTACGCCGAGCAAATCGCTGGCTTGGACAAGAGGCGGAACTTTAGTGGGACTCAAGAAACGCTTACGAAGTCGCTATGGATGGCGCTGCACGAAGTGCGGTTTCAAATGTTGAACCCGCAATCTGATCGACTTCTTTTTGATCTGCTTCTTTAATAGGTTTCAAAGCCGGGTCTACGCCGCGTCGATCATCAAACACAAACAAGCTGCCGCGCCAGTGGTCGGTGCCGACTTCTTCAAAGTAGCGCAGAACACCGCCCTCAAGTTGACTAATGTTGTCGTAGCCTTGTGCCGCCATGTACAAAGCGGATTTCTCACAGCGAATCCCGCCTGTGCAGAAGCTTACGATTCGCTCGTTTTTAAGACTCTCGCCTTGCTCTGCGATCCAGACGGGCAGATCGCTAAATTTTTGAATGTCAGGGTTTAGTGCCTGCTCGAACGTGCCCTGGGCGACTTCAAAATCATTGCGAGTATCGAGAAGCCGGACGGGCTTGCCTTGGTCATCATGGCCTTGATCCAACCAGCGTTTCAAAGTGGTGGGCGCCACACTCTCTGCGCGTTTTTGCCCAGGGCGAATGCCGTCCTTTTTAAAGGTGACAATCTCGGGTTTAATTTTGACCTTCCAGCGCTTGAACGACTGGGTTTCTGAAAGACTCTCCTTCCAGTCTAGACCGGCCAGACGAGGATCACGGTTCAGTTTCTTTTGAAGCCCTTCAAAAGATTCAAGCGTACAGCAAATAAAACTGTTGATGCCTTCGTCAGCGAGAAGCACGGTTCCCTTCAGTTGAAACTGTTGACCCCATGCTTCGAACTGGGCTTTGAGCTCAGGCAGATTCTGGAGGTCGACAAACCGATAAGTTGCTAGATTGAGGAGCATGGGACCGCATTATAAGAGTCCTGTTGAGGAGGCTAGTAAAATGCTGTGATGAACTTCGTGCATTTAAGAGTCCACAGCGAATACTCCGTCACTGATTCCATCGTCCGCTTGGATGGTTTGGTGGATGCCGCTCTAAAAGATGGTCAGCCAGCGGTAGCAGTTACTGACTTATGTAACACCTTTGGTTGGATCAAGTTTTACAAGACAGCGCGCGGCAAGGGCATCAAGCCCATTCTAGGCGTGGATATTCAGATCACCAATCTTAAAGAGCGGGATCGTCCGTTTAAGGCCTTACTCCTCGCAAGAAATCGTACTGGATACTTGCGCCTTTGTGAGTTGCTGAGCCGGGCCTGGATCGAAAATGAGTATCGAGGTCGCGGTGAGTTCTTGATGGAATGGTTTGATCAAGGCGATGTTTCGGGCAACCTGGGCTTGATCGTGCTTTCGGGGGCCGCTGATGGTGATGTCGGTCAAAGCTTGAATTCAGGCCGTGAAGCGGCGGCTGAAGCCTTGGCGCAGGCTTGGTTGAAGCGTTTTCCTGGCGCCTACTTCCTTGAAGTTCAGCGCGCCGGTCGTGAGCAGGACGAACGACACGTGCGCCAGGCCACAAAGCTTGCGGCCAAGTTGGGCATTGCCTTGGTGGCGACTCATCCGGTTCAGTTTCTTGCGCACGAAGAATTTCGCGCGCATGAAGCGCGTGTTTGTATTGCGGAGGGCGAGATTCTCGCTAATCCCCGGCGCAATAAGCGCTTTAGTGATCAGCAGTATTTCAAGACTCAGGCGGAGATGATTCAGCTCTTCTCTGATTTACCTCAGGCTATTGAAAACTCTGTGCGCATCGCTGAAATGTGCAGTGTGACGATGACCTTGGGTAAGGCCTTCTTGCCCGACTTTCCGACGCCCGAGGGGCAGCCCTTGGATGCCTATATGCGCACGCTTTCAGAGCAGGGATTGCAAGAGCGCATGCTTAAAATATTTCCTGACCCAACGGTGCGCGAGTCAAATCAGGCGTTTTATAAGGCACGGCTTTCTTTTGAGTGCGACACGATTGTCGAGATGGGTTTCTCGGGCTATTTTCTGATCGTGGCCGACTTTATCAATTGGGCTAAGAAAAACGAAGTTCCGGTGGGACCTGGGCGCGGCTCGGGGGCTGGATCTTTAGTGGCGTTTTCTTTGGGCATTACCGATCTAGACCCCATTCCCTACGCCTTACTCTTCGAGCGCTTTTTGAATCCTGAACGGGTTTCTATGCCCGACTTCGATATCGACTTCTGTCAGGACAATCGCTATAAAGTGATTGACTATGTACGGCGGCGTTACGGCGCACAAGCCGTTTCGCAAATTGCCACCTTCGGTACGATGGCCTCCAAGGCGGTGATTCGAGATGCGGGTCGAGTGCTCGACATGGGCTATAACTTTTGTGATCAACTCTCCAAGCTCATTCCTGTTGTACAGAATAAACCTCTGTCCCTGGAGAAAGCACGTGAGCAAGAGCCCTTACTCAAAGAGCGCGAAGAAAATGAGGATGAAGTGCGTGAGCTTTTGGCCCTGGCCAGACCGCTCGAGGACTTAATTCGTAATGTGGGAATGCATGCCGGTGGTGTCTTGATTGCGCCGGGCAAGCTGACTGATTTTTGCCCCCTGTACAAGCAACCTGGCGCTGACTCGACGGTCGTAAGCCAGTACGACAAAGACGATGTCGAAGCCGTAGGCTTGGTGAAGTTCGACTTCTTGGGCTTGCGCAACTTAACAATTATCGATTTGGCAGTTCGCTATATCGCCAACCGCCACCCTGAGTTAGGCCTGGATCTACAAACGCTTAAGTTTGACGATCCGGCCGCCTATCAAGTGCTGCGCGATGCCAATACCAATGCCATTTTCCAGGTGGAAAGTGACGGGATGAAGAAGCTCTTGAAAAAGCTTCAACCAGACCGCTTTGAGGACATCATCGCCGTCCTCGCTTTGTACCGACCCGGGCCGCTAGGCTCAGGCATGGTTGACGACTTTATTCTGCGAAAAAAGGGTCAGCAAAAGATTGATTATTTCCATCCTGATCTTCAGAAAACACTTGAGCCGACTTACGGCGTGATTGTGTATCAGGAGCAGGTGATGCAGATTGCTCAAACCATCGGTGGTTATACCCTGGGTGGTGCCGATTTACTGCGCCGTGCCATGGGTAAGAAAAATGCCGCTGAGATGGCCCAGCACCGAAGTATTTTTGTCGAGGGCGCCAAGAAAAAGGAATATAGCGAAGCACTCGCTAATCAGCTCTTTGACCTGATGGCGATGTTCGCCGAGTATGGCTTTAACAAGTCGCATACCGCAGCTTACGCGGTGGTCACCTATCACACGGCTTGGTTGAAGGCTCACTACCCCGCCGAATTCATGGCAGCGACCTTATCGGCCGATATGGACGATACCGACAAAGTGCAACTCTTTGTCGCGGACTCCAAGACGAACGGGGTGCGTGTGTTGGGTCCAGATGTGAACCATTCTCAATACTTTTTCGAGCCAGTGGACGTGCCTGGAGTGAAGGCCTCATTTCGCTATGGCCTGGGGGCCGTCAAGGGCTGCGGCCAAAATGCGGTGCTCAATATTATCCAAGCCCGTGAGCAGGCACCCTTTAAAGACTTGTTCGATTTCTGTGCTCGGGTTGACCGTAAACAGGTCAATCGTCGTGCCATTGAAGCACTGGTACGGTCCGGTGCATTTGATAGCATTAATGCGGACCGTGGCAAACTCCTGGCCAATGTGGGGCGTGCCATGGACTCGGCCGATGCACAATTGGCTTCGATCAATCAGGTCAGTTTGTTTGGTGAGGACGATCCTTCTTCCGGTTCGGCCCCGCAATGGATCGAAGCCGCCGCTTGGATTGAGCGACAACGCTTGCAAGAGGAAAAGCAGGCACTCGGCTTTTACCTGAGTGGGCATCTCTTTACGGAGCACGAAAGAGAAGTGCGCCGCTTTGCGCGAACAAAACTCAAAGATATCGCTCCCGGCCAGCAACTCGTGTGGATCGCTGGTATCGTGGCCTCGCTACGTACACAGATGACACGACGCGGGAAGATGCTGGTGGTGATGTTGGACGATGCCAGTGGGTCTATGGAAATACCTTTGTACAACGAGCTTTATGAAAAACATAGAAGCATTGTTCGTGAAGACGAGCTGTTGGTGATTCAAGCCAAGATCAGCAAGGACGAGTATTCGGGTGGTTTTCGTATCAATGTGGATCGGGTGCTCGATCTTGGGCAGGCGCGTCAAGAATTTGGCAAAGCTCTGCGTATTCGCATGAGCGAGGCCCATAACGGCGTGGATGGCCTCAGCTTGAAAAATGTTTTGAGCCCCTTTTTGGGGGCCTTGCCGGTGATTCTTGATATTCAGGACGCTTGTGGCACCTGTAGTTTGCAGCTCGGCGACGCCTGGCGAGTTCGAGCAGATCCGGCCCTCGTGAACGAGCTCGCCCAGCGACTCAAGCCTTGCTCCGTGGAAGTGGAGTATTGAACTTCGAGATTGAAAAAGTTTCGCCCACCTATCACCAAAATTGCATGCATTTCGCTGAACTTAAACAATGACCCAAAATCAAAAATCTGATCACCCTGTTGATGATGCGCGAGCAGTGAATTGTCAAAGTGTTGCTGCCTTTCATGATGCACGACTAGCTGAGACCTCCTGGCCTCCCAAGGAAGAGCTCGATGAATTTAAGGCACGCCAAGACGTTTGGCGTTGGATTGCTGAAAATCATCGCAACAATTGCCTGCTGTGGGACGAAGAAGACCTGGCTCGGCGAACCCAAGTCAGTGCGACGGAGATTGCGCTCAACAAGCGTCATATTGATGGCTTTAATCAGGCTCGAAATGATGCGACTGAGCGTGTTGACGAGTTTTTATTGATTGCCTTGGGTTTGGTCGCTGCAGAATCGGCAGGCACTAGCTCCCCCGTCAGTCTGGCAAAGCCCGGAGCCAGACTTAATAGCGAAACTGCCGGAAGCATGATTGACCGAATGTCGATTATGGCCTTGAAGATTAAAGCGATGAGCTGGCAACTGCGACGCAAAGACGTGGACGCAAAGTTTTTGGAGAATACCGGTGTTAAGTTGGCCAGGCTACTCGAACAAAGACAAGATCTCGGAACTTGCCTGGACCAACTGCTGGCAGACACTCAAGCCGGTCACGCCTACTTCAAAGTCTATCGTCAGTTCAAAATGTATAACGATGCCAGCATGAATCCTGCGCTGCTTGCCGAACGCAAAGCCGGATAGAAGATCTCGGTATGCGAGTGCTTGTGGTTCGGGTGACCTCGATGGGGGACGTGGTGTTGACCTTGCCCGCGATCAGCGATATGGTCGATCAGGTCCCTGGCATTGAAATTGATTGGCTGGTCGAAAAACCTTTTGCCTCGATTGCCCTTATGCATTCCGGCGTCCGCAAGGTGTTCCCTGCGACGTGGCGAAAGTGGCGAAAAACACTTTGGAAAGGTGAAACACGGCGTGCGCTTTCCGAGTTTCGTGAAGGCCTACGTGCGACACAATATGACCTTGTATTAGATTTTCAGGGCCAGATTGCCAAAAGTGTGATTCTTGGTGCAATGGCCAACGGACCATTGTGCGGCTTCGCTTGGCAAGGCCTGAGAGAGCCTTTGTCGTCATTGTTTTACAGTCGAAAGGCGCAGGTGAGTAAGTCGCTACATTTGGTGCCAAGATCGCGCGCGATGGCCGCCGCCCTCCTCGGGTACGATCTTCCCACTAGCAGGCCCGACTATCGCCTTCAAGTCGCACCGAGCACCTGGCGACCCGAACGTCTTTCCGGTCTTGAGAGCTTTGCTCTTTTGATTCCGCATGCCAGTCGCCCAGAAAAACATTGGCCAGAGGAGCGTTGGATCGCGATTGGGCAACGTCTACGAGCACTGGGCCATCAGGTCGTTGTTTTTTGGGGAAGCACCAAAGAAGAAGTGATGGCGAAGCACCTCGCGTCACAATTCGATGGGCAGGTGCCGCCCTTTCTGACGGTTGCTGAGGCGGCCAGTGTCTTGTCTGAAGCTCACGTGGTGGTGGGACTGGACACAGGCTTTACACATTTAGCGGCAGGGCTGGAACGTCCTACGGTCGGAATCTATTGTGACTTTGATCCATTACTTGCAGGCGTGACTGGGCGCGGCTTCACAGAGAGTCTTGGCGGTGTAGGACAGTACCCGGCACTAGCCGATGTAAACGCTGCATTGGAGCGCGCATTACAGGCCTCGTGCCCGGGTTCGTTGTAGCCGTTGCTGATCTTCGGCCTATCCCTGGCCTAACGTCAGCCTAAGCCCCGCTTTATGGACTTTAGCTTCGCCGAAAGCTTATGACGCAATTCGTCCTTCTTCACCACCCAGTCCGAAGTGACCCAGTTGAGTTGAATGGCGCGCCGTTCACCTTCGAAAGGAGGATGCCCATGCCAGCTTTTGTCACTCCTTTTAAAGGCTAGCAGCATGCCGCCGCTGGGAGGTACCTCCTCGGTGTAGTCGCTTAAATCTGTACCGCTGCGCAGGATTCTTAGCCGACCAGTTTCTTGGGGCCAAGGGTTCGCGTTAAAGTAAACCAGCACCGTGACGACTTTTGTAGTGCTGTCCGTATGAATGTTGCCATCCTTGGCTCGGGTATGGCCGCGAACCGTATAGACCTTAGGGTATTTTGAAAGGTCGAGACTGAAGGCCTTGGACATCGATCGCTCAAACTCCTCGCCCATCAGCTCATTCATGGCGAGCGCGAAATGACCGGATATTTTCAACTCGTCCGGCGTATAGAGCCCTGCATCGGCAATCGCCGGAAAATCTGCCAAGACCTGCGCTTGGTGCTCCAGCTTGATAAAGTTGGGCATGACCACGTGCTCGTAGGGCGTGGTGCGAGAGGGAAGCCGCGAGAGGCCATCAAGATCGAGAATCATTGACATATTTTAGCGACTTTTTCCAAGAGGTCGTGCGGCGCTCCTTAAAGCTCTTCGAGAAGCGTCGATTAACTCTCGGTTAAACTCGCAGGTTCATCTTTTCCTGAAAACCTGTGACTTCAAGCTTCGCTGTTTATAAGCGCCTTTTGAGCTACACCAAGCCTTATCGGATCGCCTTCGTGGTGGCTCTGCTGAGTATGGTGATTGCGGCGTTGACTGAGCCACTGTTTCCTGCGCTACTCAAGCCGCTTCTCGATAATGGTTTCGTCAACAAAACCGGCTTCCCGCTTTGGTATGTCCCTGCGGCGTTAGTCGGGATGTTTCTGGTGCGCGGCATCGCTAGCTTTTTGAGCAACTATGCGATGAATTGGTTAGCCAACAAGATGCTGATCGACCTGCGCAGCGAGATGTTCTCAAAGATGATGCGCTTGCCCGCCGAGAATTTCCAGCGTGACGCTTCCGGCTTGCTGATTTCAAAAATTGTTTTTGAAGTGGGCAACGTGACGATGGCGGCGACCAAGGTGGTGACCGTGGCGATCAAGGACAGTCTCATTGTTCTCAGTTTGATTGCTTGGCTGCTGTACTTGAATTGGAAGCTCACTTTGATCGTCTTGGTGCTTGTACCGATCATGGCCTTGATTGTGAGGGTTTATAGTCGACGCATGCATGAGCTGAATCGCTCAAGCTTGGAGTACACGGGCGAGTTGACACGTGTAGTGAACGAAGCGGTCGCCGGATACAAAGAAATCAAAGTGTTTGGAGCGTACGATCAGGTCGAAGCGGGCTTTCGCAAGACCATCGATAAACTGCGTAGCTTCGCCATGCGAATCACGATTGCCAGTGGCGCGACCGCACCCATCACTCAGCTCTTGGCGTCGATTGCGGTTGCCTCAGTGGTCACGATTGCACTTTTGCAAACCCAACGCAATGAAACCACGGTGGGTGGCTTTGTGTCCTTTATTACGGCCATGTTGATGCTGCTGGCTCCCCTCAAGCACTTAGCGGATATTAACGAGCAATTGCAGCGCGGTATCGCCGCCGCTGAAGGGGTATTCGAGCTGATTGATCGTCAGCCCGAGATTGAGCCGGGCGGACTGGAATTGCAAAACGTCCAAGGAGCCATCGAGTTTCGCGGGGTGAGTTTTCGATATGAGGCGGCCGAGCAAGATTCACTTGTCAATCTCGACCTGTTGATTCAACCGAACGAAGTGCTGGCCTTGGTCGGAGAGTCGGGTGGGGGAAAAACGACCCTCATTAATCTCATCCCGAGGCTGCTCCAGCCGACGCACGGCAAAATCTTCATTGACGGTGTCGATTGTTCGCAGGTTTCGTTACTCAGTTTGCGCCAGCACATGGCCTTGGTGAGTCAAGACACGATGCTTTTCAATGAATCTGTGAGACATAATCTTTGCCTCGGCATGAGCTCTCAAGTGAGCGATGATCGGCTTTGGCAAGTACTCGAAGAGGTCGAGCTCAAAGAGGCGATTGCACAACTTCCGGGCCAACTGGAGGGCAGTGTTGGTGAGCGTGGCGCGCGCTTTTCGGGCGGCCAAAAGCAAAGACTTGCTTTGGCTCGGGCCTTGCTCCGAAACGCCCCTATCTTGATTTTGGATGAGGCCACCTCGGCCTTGGATAATCTGACTGAGCAGGCTGTGCAAAGAGCCATTGAAAAAGCGATGAAGGGTCGCACTACCATCGTCGTGGCCCATCGCCTGTCTACTATTGAACACGCGGACCGAATCTTGGTTCTTGAGCAAGGCCGAATTGCCGAGCAAGGTAAGCACGCCGAACTCTTAGCCAAAGGTGGGATCTATGCCCGTCTTTATGGCCGAGCCGCCGTTCCCGAGAGTGCCGGGATCGCTGACATCACCTGATCAACGCTTGACCAGACTCCCTTGCCGCCTAGAACCGTTGCAGACTGGCTCCATGGACCGGTTTCAGCAGGGTCGCCAGGACCAAAAATCGTGATCTGGTGCTTTGCAACGAGTGCAGCTAAGTGAGACGGGCCCGAGTCATTGGCGATCACGCAATGGGCTGCCTCCATCAGTGCTGCGTACTCCAGCAGACCCACATTTTTCAGGACGCATAGACGCCCGAGCTGCTTGGTTTGTACATTCGGAAGATCGCGATTTTCGTCGGAATTCGCAGGGCGTTTGAACAGCGCTTCCAGGCTGGGTTGTAGGGCCTCGTTGGGGCCGGGGCAAACTACCCAGTGGAGTGCTTGCAGGGCTGGATCTTGACGACATCGCTCAATGAGCTCTGTGTAAGAAGTCCACAGTTTGGAGACTCCCTTAATGTTTCCTGTTGCAAAAGGACAAAGCAAAATGTACGGGCCACCTAAGTGTTTGACGCGCTGCAAAGCTAAAATTCGAATCGACTCGGAAATTGGGAAAACGATACTGTCGGGAGGCTTTGTAGCCAGCGGCTCCCCAGCCTTAAAAACTAACACGGCCTTTTGCGCCAAAAGCCAGAACCTGCGTACTTGGTGAATATTGTGATCCTGTTCTAGACGATCTGAAAGCAGCAAAGTTCTCGACTCGTGTTTGAACCCGATGGCTGCGAGGCCCGCAGCCCTGGCTTCGAGCGCCGAGGAAAACGAATTCGTGAAGAGCAGAATCGAACCGCATTGATGCGCTTGTGCAAGCCTACGCAGGAAGCCCACGCGCTGTAGGAACTTCTTGGGATAAATTTCGACTTTTTCAGGGAAGGCCTGAAGCAAGTTTGGCGCCCAGGCCTTGCCAATCACGATCAGCTCAAAGCCGCGTTCGCGTAAGGCCGCAAGGCTAGGTAGCGCCATGAGCGTATCTCCAATCCAATTGGGTAAACGCACGAGGAGACGAGGTTTGCTAAGCAATTTTTCCCATAAGATCAATACCGAATTGGCGGCGGGTCGGAGTGCGAGAGTGGACTATCCCATAGGTTAACATTGGTGGGTTTACTTGAAGGATCCTCCAATAATGCTCCCGCTTTCCGTGATACTCATTACCAAAAATGAGGCCAATGATATCGAGCGTTGCCTGCGACCTTTACAAAGTGTTCAAGAAATTATTGTGCTGGATTCCGGCAGCAGCGATGCTACCGTACAGCTGGCGCGATCGCTCGGCGCGCGAGTGATCGAAACTGACTGGCCGGGATTTGGCCACCAGAAAAATCGTGCTCTGGACGAAGTGAGTCTCGATTGGGTGTTCTCTATCGACGCAGACGAATGGCCAGACGAAGCGCTTTTAAAAAGCATGGCCGCAGCCTTGGTTCTCCAAGCGAATGATTCATCTGCACCGCTCGCCTATCGCGTAAAGCGTTTAAATCTATACTGTGGCAAACCCATCACTCATGGCGATTGGGGGCGAGACCGGCCTGTGCGCCTATTTAAAAAAGAGACTGGGCGATTTTCTGAGGTTTTAGTCCACGAAAGCGTTCAGGTCCGCGGGCCGGTTGGGTTACTTGAGGGACTTCTTTGGCACGACTCTGTCGCAGACTACACAGAGGGTGATCGCAAGTACCGCCGCTACGCTGAATTAGCTGCTCAAGAACTTGCCAGGAAGGGCCGGGGAGGGCTGATGCCGGGACTTTCACATGCCTTCTTCGCCTTCTTGCGCAGCTACGTGTTCCGCTTGGGTTTTCTGGATGGCCTGGGTGGTCTGCAATTGGCCTGGTTGGGAGCGCGCTATACTTTTTTCAAGTATTTTCTGGCTCGCCCGACGAGGTAAAAAGCGAGACTCAATAACGATCTCGTAAAGAGTCCTTTTGCGGCTACTTAAGCGCGCAAGCCTTCATTCACGTTAGTGGCCGTGATTGGGAGCACGGCTTGAGTAGGCCACGACGCAAAGGCATAACTCAGTAACAAAATGTAGAAATGCCCTTCAGTTACGACAAACAAGGGTGAATCGAATAGTGAATGAATTGCTAGCATGAGGAGCGTCGAGCCTGCCATAAACTTGGCGGACAAGGGCAATTTTTGAGCTTGGACAAACAGGTAGACCAGAAATGAAAGGTAGGCCAGTAAGCCGACTACACCTAGTTGTACTGCCAAAAAAACATATTGATTATGAGGGTTGTAGGCTCCAATTTCGCAGCTAAGTTTTGATGCGCCCCGTTTGCAGTATTGGCCGCTATAGCTACCTGTACCCCAGCCTAAAATTGGTCTCTCTTTAAACGCGGCGTAGCTTTGTTTCCAGAATTCGAGGCGTTGTCCCGTTGGACTACCCTCGAGCTTCCCTTTTTCATAGATGCTTATCTCCTCTGCAATTTTTGAGAAGCGCGTTTGACTGCTAAACAAAAAAGCGCCTAAGGCCACCCCCAAAACGATCGAACCTAGCAACATCTTCGTGCGCTGTTGAGTGGGTGCATAACACCAGATCAACCACAACAGCACCATCGCCAAGCAAAGATGACCCGTGCGCCCATGGACCATAATCCAGACGTTGAAGCAAATGACAATGAGTCCTATCCAAAACAAGAAATTTTTAAACGCCTTAGGACGCTGGTGGTTCCAAATCACCCAAGGCACCACCAAAAACGTCATAAACATATTTTGAATAATGTGGTGCTTAAAGATCGCATGATCCCAGTATTCTCCCCGTCTCGAATGAAATGCCCATTCAAAGGGCCAAACGCTGTGCAGGTAAGACAAAGCCAGAGTAATGGCCATCGCCAAAAGGTACGGCCTCAGGCCGTGGGCTTTAGCGAAGGGCTGTGAAAACAAAAACAACAAGGGAATAACGAAGATTAGCTTTCGGTAAGGGAGAAGCCCGTGCAAGGCATCCTTCCAGGGAACTCCAGGGTAAAAGACACCCACCAGCAATAGCCCAAAAAGTCCTGAACAAGCGAGAACCAAAGGATTGCGCCAACCCATCCGCAAGCTTTTCTTGACCGTGCCAGAAAGCAACCACAGAACCAGAGACAACACGACACCAATGTTTAGTCCGGCCGTACTAAGGGGAAGGAAGAACAGGCTCAAAAGAAGCGCAGCCTGGGAACCCACGAGCATTTTTTCTTGCAAAGGCGGCTTAATCAGCAATTTATCTGTTTCAAGTAAGTTGGAAATAATAAAGAAACTAGTTCCTAGCGTCCAAGTAGCGTGTTCGAAATACTAAACACGTTCTCTCCATAGAACACAAAGTCCCGATCCCGACTAGAGATTTCTTTAAGAAAATATCGAGCATTTCCCTGCCCAGGAAGCATCCAATCATGCAGCTCAATGACGATGATCGGGAATCGATCAATCCATTCAGTATTCTTTTGAAAAAGGTTCTCTTCGAAGCCTTCGATGTCAATCTTGATGAGAAAAGGAACGAAACGGTCGTCCTGAAAATCCTTGAGCAAGGTATTAACGGATACAATTTGAGTTGATCCAGTGGCGTTGGTTTCAACCCTGTAAGACCAATTTCCATCGCCGGGATCTCGAATGTCCGCGCGCGTATCCTCGCTTCCAATCCCGCACAACAAAAACTTCACTTGATCGCCAAGATTGTTTTTTCGCGCCGATGCCAAGTTATCTGGATCAGGCTCAATCGCAACGATGCTCGCGTCCTGATAGGTTTGGGTGAAATACTTCACCGACATTCCGCTGTTCGCGCCACAGTCGATGACCACGGGTGTTTTTCCGTGCTTTAGAATCGCACTGTAGAAAGCTTCAATGTCGGTGTGCCTGGTGAGCTTTCTAAGCCCATAATCATGCTTTACAAAAATCTGGTCGATCACTTGATAGTCCACCAAATCGCGAATCGTCAGCGAGAAAATACTCTTATGTCTGTTATCGTAAACAAGCTGCTTAGTAAATAGTGGTGGGGTCAAGAGCGCAAATCGCTTCGACCTCGATCCAGCGAATGCTGGTATTTGTCGCGGCAGATGGCGAATCCAACGCAGAGTCATTTTCACCCTCTGCGCAGCACTCATTTTAGTTAACATTTTCCGTCGCCTCGCTTTGC